>CAWAWT010000010.1:0-127184 GCA_963785855.1 uncultured Alphaproteobacteria bacterium | reverse complement strand
CACTCCACCTCCACCCCCACCACCACACACACCGTCACATCATCAACCACTCCACTCACGATCCCCGACCATGGCGAAGAAGCTGAGCTGGATCGAGGTGCCGAAATCGCCGGAATGAGCGTGCGCAACATGCAGCGGATGCGGGAGCGCTGTTCATTTGAAATTCCGCCCCCCGCGGCCCGCGATTGCTTGAAGAGCTGCACTCGGTTCGACTTCTAACCAACGAGTGGATCAACCACTTCGGCAAACTTGAACGGATGCGCTGTCGCGGCGACAATCCATGGCCGTTCCGCACGTTCCTCAAGCCGGCTCCAAGCCTCGACTGCAGTCGCCGAATGTGGACACCAAAGCCGTCGCTCGGCGCAATATTCCGAGGCAATGCGCGATCTAATCTCCTCGTCGCCGACGAGCTCGACCCGGACCTGCCGCACATCTGGCGAGAGGAAGGCAAGTCGCTCGAAATTGCTCGGCGTTCGCCGACGTCCATCGCATTGGCGATCGTCGGCACCGACGGACGCGGCTCGTAGCTGCCGCGCTCGCTGCCAATCCGTTGAGCGTGCGGTTGGCATTGGTCGCCAGAACGACCGGCCCGATCGGAAGCCCCATCGCCCGAGCTAGGAGCACTGCGAATCCATGGCCGAGATTGCCGGTGGGAATGACGAAGCCGGGGACTTCACCCGCTGTCGGCCTGGACCTGGGCTGCGGCCCAGGCGCAGATAGGCGAGTTGCGGCAGCAGCCGCCCGATGTTGATCGAATTGGCCGAGGTCAGTTGAAGGTCACGCAGCGAGCCGTTGATCGCGCGAACGCGGCCTTCGACAAGGCGCTGGCAATCGTCGAAGTCGCCGTCGACCTCGATCGCTCGCACCGTGTCGCCCCAGCAGGTGAGCTGCCGCTCCTGAAACGGTCGAAACGCGACCTTTCGGATAAAGGATCGATCGCCTCCACCCCGGCCCGACCTTCAGCCGCGCAGCCGACCGCGCCGCCCGTGTCACCCGAGGTTGCGGCAAGAACCGTGAGCGGCTGACCCCGGCCGACCCGGTCGAAGCAGGCCATAAGAAACCGTGCGCCGAAATCCTTGAAAGCGCCCGTTGGCCCGTGAAACAGTTCGAGCGACCTCGAAGTGGGCCGCCGCTCGGAGCTTGCGATCGGAACCGGAAAATCGAACGCCTCTTCACAGATCGCTGCGAGCTCGCCTTCGAGCGGGTCGCCTTCAAAGAAGGGCCTAGCACCGTCCGCCGCGAAATCGGCCAGAGAATGTTCGGAAGCGAGCTCGGCGAGCTGCGCCGGAGGCACCACTTCGGGCATGTAAAGGCCGCCGTCGGGTGCGGCGCCACCGAGCAAGGCTTCGCTCAGACTCGTCGGCGCGGCATTGCCGCGCGTGCTGACGAACCTCATGCGGCGACGAGCGCGTCGTCGGCGCCGAACACCCGGACCCCGGCCGAAGCAACCGGCGCGCGATAAGCGTTCGCCTCGATGCCTGCTCGCGCGAAGGCACCGGCCATCGCCTGCTCGACCGCATCGGCGCAGCCATCCAGCGACCCAGGCGAAGACCGACGGCCCGGATCCCGAGAAGGAGCAGCCGAGCGCGCCGGCCTCGAGCGCCGCCGCCTTCACTTCGGGAAGCGCCGGGAGCAGCCGCTCGCGTTGCGGCTCGACCAGCACATCATCGAGCCCGGCCCGCACCAGCTCCAGATTGCCGGTCGCGCAGCCGGCGACGAAGGCGGCGACGCGCCGACTATGTTCGACGGCAAGCTTCAGGGGCACCGTCGTCGGCAAGAATTGCGCGCGCCATTCGGGTTTCGATCGATGCTGCCGGATGGAGCAGGACGGCCGTGAGGCCCCTCGGCGTCGGAAGCCGCTCGATCAGCACCGGCTCCTCGCGCGCGGCAAGGACGAGGCCGCCGAACAGGCTCGCCATCACATTATCCCAGTGGGGCGGATCGGAGGCGACGCGTTCGCCTTCGAGCGCGAATGGCAGCAGCTCGTCGAGTGTGAAGGGCTCGCCAAGGAGGGCATTGGCCGCCGCAGCAGCAGCGACCGCTGAGGCTGCGGACCCGCCCATGCCGGCGGCAAGCGGCACGCCCTTGTCGATCGAAAGGCGCATTCCGCCACCCGCACCAGCGGCATCGAGCACCGCCTGAGCCGCGGCGAGCGCCGTATTCGCACTGGGACTGTCGGGAAGCGAGCTCACCAGACCGGTGACCTGCATCAGGCGCACTCCGGGCCGGTCATCGCGCACCGCAGTAACGACATCATGCGCCGCATCGAACGCCTGGCCGAGAATGTCGAACCCAACGCCGACATTTCCGATGCTTGCCGGCGCGCTTGCAGCTGCGTCGGTCTTCGCATCATGGTCAGGCTCTCAGTCGATCGGCGCTGTCGCTTGCGAGCGCGGGCCGGCCGAGCAGCGCCCGCTGTGCGTCCATGACATCGGCGAACACCGCCGTCGCTGTCGGCCATCGTCCTGCGCCCTTGCCGAAGATGTCGTGCACATTGCCCTTGGAATCGGTGACGAGGAAGCGATTTTCCTCATCCCTAGCTGCCGCCAGGAGATGAGCGGCGGGAAGCGCGCGGACCTGGACCTCGGCCTCGACGCTCCCATCCGGAAGGAGCTGGAAGCGCCCGACCTGCTTCAGGACCTCGCCGCGCTCCAGGGCTTCGAGCGCTGCCTCGGGCACCAGGTCACGAAGCGAGTGCTTGGCGATGCGCGAGGGGAGCAGGGCTACTCCGAGCGCCTCGCGCACGAGGATCGACAATTTGTCGGCGGCGTCGTGGCCGTCGACGTCAGCCGAAGGGTCGGCTTCTGCGAAGCCAAGCTCCTGGGCAGAGCGGAGCGCACGCTCGAAGCTCCAGCCCTCGCCGAGTTTGCTGAGGAGATAGTTGCAAGTGCCGTTCATCACTCCTTCAAGAGCCACTGCCGAGCCCTGGAGCCGGCGCAGCGCCTCGACCACTGGGGCGCCCCCACCCACGGCCGCCGAAAAACGCAAGGCGCCGCCATGGCGCAAGGCACTCGCGTGGAGTGAGTCCCAATGTTTCGCAACCGCGGTCTTGTTGGCAGTGACCACTTGCGCACCCCGCGCCAGCGCCGAATGCATGGCTTCTCCTGCAAGCTCGGTACCCCCGATCAACTCGACGACGACATCCGGCTCGCCGGCAAGCGCTTCCTCAAGCTGGGTTGTGAACTGGACAGGCTCCTGGTGGCGTTCGGGATTGCGCACGAGCACCGGCCCGACCTCGAACAATTCCGGCTCAGCGCGAAGCAAAGCGAGTACTCCAGCGCCCACCGAGCCACACCCGAGCAGGGCGACCCGAAGCCGTTCCGGCCGAACAGGCCGTGATTTCATCGAAGGCAAGCGAGCGATGGTCGTCGCTTCGGCGGAGCCAAGGGCCGCTACCTCGATCAGAACGTCCTTCTCCTCGGCGGCATGGATTGCTTTCACCTGGATGAGCCCACTGCTTGCCTTCTCGGCTTCGGCATAGCCCATCTGCGAGAAGCGCTCGGCATGATGATTGGAAGCGGGATCCTCGTCATAGACGCCGTCGACATCCTTGATCAGGCGCACTCTGTGAGCATCGAGCCGGTCAGCGAAGAAGACGGCGCTTAGATCGGTGCCTCCTCGCCCCAGGGTGACCACACCATGATCATTATGGTCGGCGATGAATCCGGGCACGACGACGACGTCATTGGCATCGATCATTGCCCAAACGGCGGCCGAGTTGACCCCGCAGAGATTGGAATCGAGCGGCGAGCCTTCTGCAACGAGCGCCATTTCGTGCGGATCGAGGGTCCAGGCTCTGAGGCCTCCTTTGCTCAAGGCCAAAGCGAGCAGCGCTGCGGACTGCAGCTCTCCCGTGCGTGCGAGCCGTGCAACGAGGGCATCGGGCGCCACTTCGCCGCCCACCCGGCTCGCCTTTGCAAGCAAAGCGTCGGTCTCGCCGGCAAGCGCGGACACGACGGCAACGACCTTTTCGCCATCCCGGACGTGACGGTAGATCTCCTGAACGACACGAGGATAATCCTCCTCACGCTCCAGGACCGAGCTTCCGAACTTGAGGACACAGAGACGTTTGGCGACGACCTCTGCGCCGTTTTCCTGCTCACTTGATGGACTGACCATGTTCGCTGCTCGCTTTCGAATTCGAATGAAATTGACGAAAAAAAACCCGCTCGCCGGTGCCGGGGAGCGGGTCGGATGATCCTGGTTTCTTAGACCTCTATCAGCCGCTCGCGCCCCGTTTCCACGTGGTCGTCATAATGGTCGTAATCATGAACATGGCGCCGGCGCGCGGCATTATGGCGCTGTCGAGCGCACACTTTGCGGTCATGGCCAGGCGATTCGTCATGGGATCCCAAAAATGCACGGAGAGGCGTAACCGGTCAACCTATAAAAGGAACAGGTCCGAAATTTTCGCGCCTTGTCCGATCAATGGGGTTGAATTTCTCCAGCAATATCAAGAGCGAAACTGAGCCATGGAAGCGCGTTTCTCGATTGCGTTCCGGAACTGAGACGCGGCCCGGCGGCGATGCTGCGCTGCAAAAAAATTGGATCCCATGTTGACAGATGGAGTCACTTTCGGCAGCCTTATGAGCATTGGGAGCTTCGATATGACCACGGTCAAGAACAACGGATCGATCCGCACGACCTGGTTTGGCGGCACCCTTTATTTTGTCTCGTTTATGGGCCGGTACGCCTGCGGGCGGCCGGAGACTTGCTGACCTGAACCCATGAACCCGCCGCGATCGACAAGCGGCAACACCGAGACAAAACGTGACTCACGAACAATCTCAGGAGCTCGCCCTGCTGCGAGCCCAACTAGACCGGATCGACGACGACATCCTCGATCAACTCGAACGGCGGCTCGCTGTGTCGCTCGAAATTGCCGCTGCCAAAGAGGCGGAGGGCGATCGCCGGCTGATGCTAAGGCCGCGCCGCCAGGCTGCCATTCTAGAGCGGCTCAAGAAGCGGGCGAAGCGGGCTAAGCCGGAACTGGTGGAGGCGGTCTGGCGCCAGATCATGGCGCACAGCCTCCAGGCGCAGGCGGCTCTGGAAATCATCCTCGCGCCCTCTGACGAGCCCGAATTATTGGAAGCCAGGGTCCGCGCGCACTTCGGCTCGGCGCCTCCGATCCGCTGGGCAGCAAGTCTTGCGCATGCGATTCGCTCCGCCCTTGTCGGCGAGGCAATCGCAATCGTTCCGGAGCCGCTTGCCGAACCACAGGGCGAGCTTCGCATGTTCGATTCGGTGACCTCCGAGGATGGCCGGCCAATCGCCTACGCAGTGGGCCGGATTGCCGCCGACGAGATTGTGTCCCGACCGGCGACTTCCGAGCCACCACGCTCCTATGGTCTGCGGGCGGAATGGGCGCCGGCGAGCTGGCGTTCGCGCCCGGCTCAACAGATCGCCGACTATCCCGATCGAGCCGCGCTTGAGCGCGTCGAGCAGCGCCTCGCCGGGTCCGAATCGCTCGTCGAAATTGCCGACATCATCCACCTGAGAGCGGCGCTTGGAAAAGCAGCCAATGGCGAAGCCGTCATCCTCCAGGGCGGCGACTGCGCCGAGAGCTTCGCGGAATTCAATGCGGACAAGGTGCGCGTTACTTATAATCTGCTTCTGAGGATGGGCGCGATGCTCAGGGCCTCGTGGGCCGGCGATGTGATCCATCTCGCGCGAATCGCTGGCCAGTTCGCTAAGCCCCGCTCCTCGCCGACCGAGACCATTGGGGCAGTCACCCTGCCGAGCTACCGGGGCGATGCAGTCAACGGGCCGGCCTTCACCGCCGCAGCCCGATCTCCCGATCCCAAGCGGCTCCTCGAGGCTCATCGGCAG
This sequence comes from uncultured Alphaproteobacteria bacterium, assembly GCA_963785855.1. Classification (GTDB taxonomy): domain Bacteria; phylum Pseudomonadota; class Alphaproteobacteria; order Sphingomonadales; family Sphingomonadaceae; genus Sphingomicrobium. The sequence continues at coordinate 121,355 of CAWAWT010000010.1, read as the reverse complement.
GCGCAGGTCACCATCCAGCTGCTCAACGCCTATGCGTCCGCGTCCTATGCGGACCTACCCAAGGTGCATCGTGAAGTCGGACTCGCCGAGCCGACCCGGCCTGTCGCGATGTTCACCAGCCACGAAGCCCTGCTTCTCAATTACGAGCAGGCGCTGACCAGGTTCGACGAGGCGAGCGAGCAATATTGGGCGACGACTGGACATATGCTTTGGATCGGCGACCGCACCCGGCAGCTCGATGGCGCTCATCTCGAATTTGCGCGCGGCATCGGCAATCCCATCGGGCTGAAATGCGGTCCCAGCCTCGATCCCGACGCGTTGTTGCGCCTGATCGACCGGCTCGATCCCAACAACTCGGCCGGGCGCCTGGTTCTGATCGGACGCTTCGGAGCGGCCAATATCGCCGAACATCTTCCTCGATTGATGAGGGCTAGCGCGCAGCGAGGGCCGCCGTATTGTCTGGAGCATCGATCCAATGCACGGCAATACCTGCACTGTCGACGGTCTGAAGACGCGCATGGTTTCCGATATCATCCAAGAGGTCAAAAGCTTCTTCGAGATCGCTTCTTCCGAGGGAGTCCACCCGGGCGGCGTGCATCTCGAGATGACGGGCTCCGACGTGACCGAATGCATCGGTGGAAGCCCGCATCTCGCTCGCAAGGATCTCGGCCGAAGCTACCTGACGCATTGCGATCCTCGGCTGAACGAAGGCCAGGCGCTCGATGTCGCGCGAGCGATCGCGAAGCAGCTCGAAAATCGAGGCGCTAAACGCGCTGACGCCGCATGAGCGCCCGGGTTGCAGAGCCGCGCGAAGCCCTTCTCACGAGCTCGCGAGGGGCTGCGCTAAGCGGTGACATCGCGGTTCCTGGCGACAAATCCATGTCGCATCGGGCGCTGATTCTCGGCGGCCTCGCCAATGGCGAAACCCGGATCAGCGGCCTCCTCGAAGGGGACGACGTGCTTCATACGGCCGACGCCGTTCGCGCCCTTGGCGCAACAGCCGAGCGTCTCGATGCAGGGGAATGGCGGGTCCAAGGTGCCGAGTGGCGAAGTCCGGCCGATCCGATCGACTGCGGCAACAGCGGCACAGGCGCGCGGCTCCTAATGGGCGCGGCAGCCGGCTTTCCAATCAGCGTCACCTTCACCGGCGACAAGTCGCTTGAGCAGCCGGCCGATGGAGCGGGTGCTCGCGCCGCTCCGGTCGATGGGCGCGCGAACCAAGAACGCCGTGCTTCCGGTGACGATCGAAGGCGGCGGCCTCAACGGCATTCGCTTCGTCAACGAGCGGGCAAGCGCGCAGGTCAAGTCCGCGATCCTCTTCGCCGGTCTTCGCGCAAGAGGGGCAGTCGAAGTGATCGAGCCGGCACCGAGCCGCGACCACACCGAGCACATGCTTCGGGCATTCGGATGTGAAATCGAAAGCCGTGATGGAGTGATCCGACTAGGCGCAAACCGAAACTTGACGGGAACGTCGGTGCTCATACCGGCCGATCCGTCTTCCGCCGCCTTTCCGATCGTCGCCGCGCTGATCACCTCGGGGTCAACGATCACTGTCCGCAACGTCATGGTGAGCAAGCTTCGCTCCGGCCTGCTCACCACGCTCATTGAGATGGGCGCTCGCTTGCGCCTCGAGAATGAGCGTGAGGAGGGCGGCGAGAAGCTTGCCGATCTCATTGCCACGAGCTCGGCATTGCGCGGGGTTGAGGTTCCGGCGGCGCGCGCTCCCTCGATGATCGACGAATATCCCATTCTCTCGATTGCTGCGGCCTTCGCTTCGGGACGAACCGTGATGCATGGGCTGTCCGAGCTCAGGGTGAAGGAAAGCAACCGGCTTGCCGCAATCATTGCAGGGCTACGTGCGTGCGGCGTGGACGCACATGAAGAAGGCGATAGCCTGATCGTCGATGGCCGCGGCAATGCTCCCGCAGGCGGAGCGATCGTTCGCGCCCGCTCCGACCACCGCATCGCCATGAGCTTCCTCGTCATGGGCCTCGCTACCGAGCGGCTTGTATCGGTCGACAGCGGGTCGATGATCGCGACCAGCTTTCCCGATTTTCTGCCGCTGATGAGGTCGTTGGGGGCGCGCATCGGATGAGGGTCGCCTATCAGGGCGCCGCGGGAGCCTTCTCGCACGAAGCCTGCCAACGCTTCCTCGCTCGACCATGAGGCGGTGCCCTTCCCGACCTTCTCAGATGTCGTCGCGGCGGTCAGACTTGGCGAGCATGGAGCTCGGAATTTTGCCGCTCACCAATAATGAAGCTGGCGAGACCGGCGCGCGCGAGTTGATTGGCAAAGCCGGATTGCGCATCGTTAGCGAACCCGTGCTAGCGGTGCGCATGCATCTTCTCGGGAGGCCCGGCGCGCACCTCGACCAGATCCGGACGGTGGTCAGCCATCCGATCGCCCTACGTCAATGCTCGCGGACCCTTGCCGAGCTTGGCTTGCGATACCGAGGAAACCTCCAACACCGCGCTCGCAGCCAGGCCTCTCGACCAATCCGAGACGGGCGGTGCTGGCGTCCGAGGCGGCGGCGGCGATCTACGGGCTGGCGATCCTCAGACGCGACGTCCACGACCGTCCGGACAATGCGACAACTTTCGCGATCGTCGCTCGAGATCGGCCAATGAGCTTCAACAGCTTCGGACGACTGCTGCGGGTCACGACCTGGGGCGAGAGCCATGGGCCGGCGATCGGCGCGGTGGTCGATGGCTGCCCGCCCGGGCTCGACCTCTCCGAAGCGCGATATCCAGCCGTGGCTCGACAAGCGACGACCGGGAGCCAGCCGCTTCACGACCCAGCGCCGCGAAGCCGACCAGGTGCGAATCCTGTCGGGCACGTTCGAAGGCCGGACGACCGGCACGCCGATCAGCCTCGCTCATCGACAATCGAGGACCAGCGCTCGAAGGATTATTCCGACGTGGCCGGACGCCTATCGGCCGGGCCATGCCGACTACACCTATGACGCCAAATATGGCTTTCGCGACTGGCGCGGCGGCGGCCGCAGCTCGCGCGCGGGAGACCGCGGCGCGAGTCGCGGCGGGCGCGAGTCGCGCGTCTCGATCATTCCAGATGTCGAGATCCGCGCCTATCTGGTCGAGCTTGGGGGCGATGCGATCGACCGCGACGTCGTTCGATCGCCGATGCGATCGAAGCCAATCCGTTTCATTGCCCCGACGCCGCTGCCGCAGAGCGCTGGGAGCAGAAAGCTCGACTGAAGCGCGCAAGGCGGGCTCGTCGCTCGGAGCGGTCGTCGAATGCGTCGCGCCGAGCATGTCCCGCCGGCTGGGGCGCGCCGGTTTATGCGAAGCTCGATGCCGAGCTCGCCGGCGGCGATGATGTCGATCAACGCCGCCAAGGGCGTCGAGATCGGCGACGGCTTCTGCGCGGCACGGCTGCGTGGCGAGGAGAATGCCGACGCGATGCGCGCCGGGCCCGACCTTTCTGTCCAACCATGCGGGTGGAATTCTCGGCGGCATCTCGACCGGCCAGCCGGTCGTCGTGCGCGTCGCGTTCAAGCCGACCTCGTCGATCCTGACGCCGATGCAGACGATCGACCGCGACGGCAACGAGACCGAGATCGTCGACCAAAGGGCGGCACGACCCGTGCGTCGGCATCCGCGGCGCGCCGATCGTCGAAGCGATGATGGCGCTCGTGCTCGCCGACCAGAAGCTGCTTCACCGGGCGCAGTGCGGCTGACGCGATGGAGACGGTCCACGTCGCTCTGGCGGGAGCGCAGCTACGACATCCTGATCGAGCACGGCATTGCTCGACCGCGCTCGCGAGCATCTGGCGCCGCTCGCGCGCGATCGGCCGGCTGCTGGTCGTCAGCGACGAGACGGTGTGGACCGCGCTCGGGCCGCGCGCTTCCGCGGGCTCTGGGTGACCATCGAGCCGATTCCGATCCTCGTCCCGGCAGGCGAGGCGAGCAAGAGCTGGGACGGGCTCCAGGCCGTCGTCGACGCGCTGCTTGCACGCAGGAGTCGAGCGGAGCGACCGGATCGTCGCCTTCGGTGGCGGAGTAGTCGGCGACCTTGCCGGCTTCGCGGCGGCGATCGTCAACCGCGGCTGCGGCTTTCGTGCAGATGCCGACGAGCCTTCTCGCGCAAGTCGACAGCTCGGTCGGCGGCAAGACGGCGATCAACGTCGCTGCCGGCAAGAATCTCGTCGGCGCCTTCCACCAGCCTTCGCTGGTCCTGATCGATCCTTCGCTGCTCGATACGCTCGATCCGCGCGAGCTTCGCGCCGGCTATGCCGAGATCGTCAAATATGCGCTGATCGAGGATGCCGCGCTGTTCGGCTTGGCTCGAGTCGACATGGCGCGAAGGTTCTCGCCGGTGATCCCGCATGCGCGGGACGCAGGCGATCGCCGCCGCCGTCGCGGGCAAGGCGCGGATCGTCGAACAGGACGAACGCGAGACGAGTCGGCCGCGCGCGCGCTTGCTCAACCTCGGCCACACGTTCGGTCACGCGCTCGAAGCGGAGACCGGCTATTCCGGCCGTCCTTCTGCACGGCGAGGCCGTCGCCCTCGGCTGCGTGCTGGCGTTCGCTTTTTCCGTCGCAGCGCGGACTTTGCGAGCACGCGGACGCGCGAGCGCGTGCGAGCGCCTGTTCGAAGTCGTCGGCCTGCCCACCGTCCTCGCCCAGCTCGGTCTCGCAAGGAAGGGCGAGCAGCTGACGGCGCACATGCAGCACGACAAGAAGCGCGAAGGCGGGCGGACCGCCTTCATGCTCGCGCGCGGCAATTGGCCGAGGCGTATCGTCGACAAGTCAGTCGACCTGAGCGAGGTTGCAGCTTTCCTCGACGCTGCGACCGACTGATGATGCCCTATCGCCGAAGTCATCGGCGATCCCATCGACCATTCAAAGTCGCCGCTGATCCATGAATATTGGCTCGATCGCAGCTTGGGCATCGCGGGCGATTACGCCGGAAAGCCGCGTCGCAAGCCGACGAGCTGGCCGCTAGCTTCCTCGATCACGCCGTTCGGATCCCGACTGGCGCGGCTGCAACGTCACCATTCCGCACAAGCAGACAGTTCTTGCCTGTCTCGACGACGTCGAGAAGGATGCGCGAAGTGATCGGCGCGGTCAATATCGTCATCCCAAGGGACGGCGGGCTCACCGGCTACAACAGCGACGTCAACGGGGTCGCAACCGCCCTCCAAGGCGTCGACATCCAGGGCTCGGCCGTGGTCATGGTCGGCGCCGGCGGCGCGGCGCGCGCAGCAGCCGCCTATCTTGGGAGCTGCGGCGTTCGCCGACTGACTATCCTGGTTCGGGATCCCGCAAAGGCCCAGGGGCTTCAGGCGCTGGTGCCCGAAACTGACCTCGAGATCCTTCCACTGACCGGGGCGAGGTCTCTCGACGCAGAACCAGCGGCGGTGATCAACGCTAGCCCGCTCGGAATGTTGGGATGTCCAGCCATGCCCGCCGAGTTGCTCGATGCGCTCATTCGACACGCGCCCACCGCTTTGTTCTTCGATATGGTTTACGCTCCTCGCGAGACGGACTTTATCGCGGCCGGCCGACGAGGCGGCGCGACAATCGCAGATGGGTTGACGATGCTCATCGGTCAGGCCGCCAGCGCCTTCGGCCTCTTCTTCCTGGAAGCACCGCCCGAGCCCTACTCCGGGTTGCGCGACCTTCTGGCCCAATGAAGGCGCCGAATTATCGTTTTGGGATACATTTGATGGTCTTATCTATTGACATTGGCCTACCAATCGGGTTTTTGGGATCCAGATGAAGCATATTTGCGCCTTGTTTCGATCGACCTTCGCCGGCGCATGCGCGCGCGGCCGGCAGCTGCGCGCGCACGACCTATTACGGCGATTTTGCCGCCGGGGCGGAGACGGTCTGACACGCTAAGCGATTAGCTCGAACAGTCCGAAACCCCGCCCGGCCCCGCTCTGGCGGGGTTCTTTTTTGCGAAAAGGAATCCTGAAGGTGAACCAATTGCAGATTCCTGACAGCGCGAGTGAACGCCATGGCGCCTGGGCGTCGCCCGTTCCGCCACCGGGGGCCGCTGCCGATTGGACGGTCCCGCAGCATTGGGACGAGCTGACCGACGAAGACCATTGGGTATGGGACACGTTGTTCGCGCGCCAGAAGACTTTGCTTCGCGGACGCGCGGTGCAGGCGTTCGACGAGGCGCTCGAGGTCCTGCAGCTGTCGAGACCCGGGATTCCGGATTTCGGCGAGCTCAACGGGAAGCTTGGTGAACGCACCGGCTGGAGCGTCGTCGCCGTTCCGGGCCTCGTTCCGGACGATGTTTTCTTCGAACATCTTGCCAATCGCCGCTTCCCGGCCGGCAACTTCATCCGCAAGGCGAACCAGCTCGACTATCTCGAGGAGCCGGATGTCTTCCACGACGTGTTCGGCCATGTGCCCGCTTCTTGCTCAGCCGGCGGTCGCCGATTTCATGCAGGAGCTCGGCTTCCTCGGACTGAAGCGCGATCGGCACCGGGCATCTGCATCGCGTCGCCCGCCTCTACTGGTACACGGTCGAGTTCGGCCTCGCCCTCGAGCAGGACGAGCCCAGGATCTATGGCGCCGGCATCCTGTCGAGCTTCGGCGAATCGCATTACTCGCTCGAAAGCGCCGAAGCCGCACCGGCTCGCGTTTCGATCTCGAGCGCGTGCTGCGCACCCGCTACCGGACCGACGCCTTCCAGCAGACCTATTTCGTGATCGACCGGTTCGAGGATGTCTTGAGCCTGGTTCGCGCAAATGACTTCGCCTTGCTGTGCAGTGAACTCGAAGGGCTCGCGGACCTCGATCCGGGCGTCGCCGAAGCGCAGGAGTTGCTGGCAGCCTGATGGACGCAGGTCCCCTCTTCGGGTCTATTGGGCCGGCAAGAGAGGGGATTATTCAAGTTGGACATCGATGAAAGCGGAACGTGGATAGCCGCGTAGCGCGACGCATCCGCGAGCTGATTGTCGAGGGCGTGCTGCCAGCCTGGAACCCGCGTCGCCGAGGCAAGCATTGCCGAGCGCCTTGGGGTCTCGCGGACCCCGGTGCGAAATGCCTTGCCGGCCCTTGCGAGCGAAGGACTGCTCGAGCCCGCCGGCAAGCGCGGCTATGCCGTTCGGCACTTTACGATCGACGACAGCTATCGGGCGACCGAAATCCGCTGCGTCCTTGAAGGCTATGCCGCGCGCGAGCTTGCTGCCCGGCCGACCGCGGCCCCATTGTTGCATCGCTCCGCGAGATGTCTGGGGGAAGGCGATAGGATTTTCGCCAAAGGCCACGTCGTCAAGGAGGACGAGGAGGCCTACGCGGCGATGAACGGGCGGTTTCATCAGCTCATCATGAGCGGTGCTCGCGATCCCCTGTTCGAGCGACCTTATTCAACGCGTCTATTCGGTGCCCTTCGTTGCACCCAATGTCGTCGCCTCGAACCGGATCCCGCTTGACGAAATCTATCCGATCCTGATGTCCGGCCATCGGCAGCATCACGCCATCGTCGACGCGATTGAATCGGGCCAGCCCGATGTCGCCGAGAATCTGATGCGAGGCCACTCAACCCCGGCAAGGCGAACGCTTGGGTTGGAGGGTGGCCGCTCGCAGGAATGACTTGACCTTTAGCTGCAGCGCAGCATAATTGGGATCCAACGCGTCCTTTGGGGCGCGGAGCATCAAGAGTGGACGAGACGGTGTTGAGACTGTCGAGCCCACGCCAACCTGCCCGCCCGGGCAAGGTGGCGGTCCCGAGCGGGGCGATGCGGCCGAGAGGGCAACGAAGCGGGCCATCCAGGCGGCATCATCCGGCTCCAGAGAGAAGGAAGATGGAGCTGTCGTCTCGCCCGAGGCCGAGAAATGCAACGTGCTGGTGCAGACGTCTCTGATGTCCATCGTGAGCGCGCGCGGCCAGTCCTGTTCGACGTTCCGCTCCCCGGCCGGCTTCGAAGTTCGGATCCCGGGTGCAGGCGAGCGCCCTCGGCGACCCGGCCTCGCCGCCAGTCATCGCCATGGGCGGCATCTCGGCCGATTGCTTCCCCGCGGTCAGGGTCGACGGAAGCAACGGCTGGTGGGACGGCCTGGTGGGTGAGGGCCGAGCGATCGATCCGCAACATCATTATGTGCTTGGATTGTGTTTTCGCCGCGGACGAAACCGGCGCTTCGGCACCAACGACGGCCGAGCAGGCGCAGGTGCTGGCAATTGCGCTCGAGGTCATCGGAATCGAGCGGCCCGCAAGCTTTGTCGGAGCATCCTATGGCGCAATGGTGAGCCTCGCGCTGGCCGAGGCAGAGCCGCATCGCGGTCAATCGGCTGGTTGTGATTTCGGGCTCGCCGAGAGCCGCACCCGCAAGCGACCGCCGCCCGCGAGCTGCAGCGCCGGGTCGTCGAACTCGGCCTCCAGTCCGGTCGCGGTGACGAGGCTCTGGCCATCGCGCGCGGTATGGCCATGCTGACCTACCGCACGCCCTGCCGGAATTCCGCGGTGCGCTTCACTGGCGGCATCGACGGAGCCTGCTCGCTTCGGCTGCTCCGAGCCCGGTAACTATCTGCGGGCCCGGGGCGAGGCGTTCAGGACGATCATGTCGCCGCAGCGATTCCTCAGCCTCTCGGCCTCGATTGACCGACACCGGGTCGACCCACGGCGCATCGATGCGCCTACGCTAATTCATCGGAGCGACAGCGATCACCTGGTCTTCGCCGACGCACCTCAGCGCCTCGCTCGAGGAGCTATGCGGGAGCTAAGCGAACTGCATCTGCTCAACTCCCTCTACGGCCACGACATGTTCCTCAAGGAAACGACACGGATCGGAGAAATCGTCGCGCCGTTCCTGACCATTGCCTGATGAGCAAGATGGCCAAGCCGGCGACCATTGTCGCAGCGGCCGCATCCCGGAGCTTGATCCGGCCTACGGCGAGCGTCGGCTCCGGCGATCTGGGTTTCGGACACGTTCCGCTGGACGAATCCGGACGACAAGCCGGCATTCGATTATGCGCGAACGGTCAACCCCAATAGCGCGATGCTCGGCCGACCCTCGCCGAGCTCGAAGGTGCGGACGGAGGAGTCGTCACCAGTAGCGGCCAGTCCGCCGCGTTGCTCGCCCTGCTGCGATTCCCGGCCGGCGCGCGCGTCGTCGCGCCGCACGATTGCTATGGCGGCACCTACCGATTGCTCGAAGCTTCGAGCGACAGGGGAAGATACGCTGCACTTTCGTCGACCAGACCGACGATGCGCATTCGCGGCGACACTCGGCGACGATCCGGCACTGCTCTGGATCGAGACTCCAAGCAATCCGCTGCTCAGAATCACCGACATCCGCAGCGCGCCGCCCCGGCGAAAGAGCGGGCGCGCTTGTGCTGCCGACAACACCCTACTCTCGCCCTGCCGCCAGCGGCCGCTCGATCTCGGCTGCGATCTCGTCATTCATTCGACGACCAAGGTGCTCAACGGCCACGCCGACCTGTTCGGCGGTGCGCTCCTCGCGCGATCCGGCGCTGGTTGAGGAGCTCGAATGGTGGTCGAAGCGGCTGGGCTCAACGGCTCGGCGACGACACTTCGCAGATCGTCCGCGGTCTGCGAACCCTGCCGCTGCGGATCGACCGACAGGAAGCGAGCGCGGGCCAAATTCGCCGCGTGGCTGAGCGCCCGCACCGAAGTCGAGGCGATCCATTTCCCCGGTTTGGAAACCTCCCGCGGCCGTGAGATTGTTGCAGCGCAGCAATCCGGACCAGGGTTCGTGCTGAGTTTCGAGCTCATTGGCGGAAAGGCTGCTGCCGAACGCTTCGTCGCGGCCCTCAAGCTGATCAATCTGGCGCCTTCCTTGGGCGGCTTCTCGACCCTCATCTGCACTCCCGCGTCCATGACCCATCGCGGCATGTCCCCAGAAGCCCAGAGAGAAGCCGGGATTTCTCAGGGGCTCTTGCGGATCTCCGTCGGGCTCGAGGACGGCGACGATCTGATCCAAGATCTCAGCCGAGCTTTCGCTGCCCTGGCGCCCTGAACGGGATCCAATTTCCTTCGAATTGAAGGTCTTCAACATGCGCTCTCAAAGAGCGGAGTGAACATTTCGCATTGTGCGCTGCAGCATAAATGTGTCCATTTCGCGATTGTTGAGGGGAGAGGAATGCCGAAACCAGATAGGTTGGGAGTTCCTCGATGAGACGAAGCTTTGGATTGATTGTTCGTACCGTTCCGTTTCTCGCTGCGCTTGCGGCGGCTCCAGCGGCCGCCGATGATCTTGGCGGAGGCCTCGCCGTGAACGGTGGCGCTGCGCTGGTCTCCGATTATCGCTTCCGCGGGATTTCCCAGACCGACAGGAAATTCGCGATCCAGGGACGTTCACGATTAGCCACGCCTCGGGCCTTTATGCGACGGTCTGGGGCTCTTCGATCGACGATTATGTCGCAAATGGGGGCGACGCCGAGGTCGACCTCATCGCCGGCTACAAAAAGGCGTTCAAGTCGACGACCGTCGATGTCGGAATACTCTATTATTATTACCCGGTCGGGCGGCGCGAACACGGACTTCGCAGAGCCTTACGTCCGACTGACTCAAGCGTTCGGACCCGTTTCGTTGACGGGCTCGGTGGCCTGTGCGCCTAAGCAGAAGGCGCTGACCGTCGACGGCGTCCACAGCGAGGACAATCTCTACCTTGCCGGGGACCTCGCCTACGCCATTCCAAAGACCCCCGTCAGTCTGACCGCTCATTTCGGGCATAGCTTGGGCCGAGCTACCTGACGATCGGCAAGGAATATAGCGACTGGAGCCTTGGCGCGACCGTCTCCCGAAAGGCGCTGACCGCGGGGCTCAGCTACGTCGACACCAACAAGTCGCTTTTTAGCCCGACGGGCCGGAACATCAGCAAGGGCGGCGTGGTCGCGTCGCTCGGCGTCACATTCTGACAAGGGAGGGTGCATGAAACTGGTGCTTGCAATCATCAAGCCGCACAAGCTCGACGAGGTGCGCGAGGCTCTTGGGGCGATCGACGTCCAAGGCCTGACCGTCAGCGAAGCCCGGGGATATGGCCGGCAGAAGGGCCACACCGAAATCTATCGCGGCGCAGAATATGTGACCAACCTCGTCCCCAAGGTCAGGATCGAGGTGGTTGTCGAGGAGAGCCAAGCCGAGAGCGTCGTCGAAGCGATCCAGCATGTCGCCCGAACCGGCTCCATCGGGGACGGCAAGATCTTCGTCATCCCTGTCGAGCACGCGGTCCGGATCCGGACCGGTGAGCAGAACAATGACGCGCTCTGAAGAGGTGCAGATGAAAATTCCAATGATCTCGAAGCTGGCGGCCGCTGGCGGCATGGCCATGCTTCTTGCCGCGGCGCCCGCTCTCGCCCAGGCCGCGCCGGCTGGCACTGCCGCGTTCCAGCCGACCGCCGACATGGTCAACAAGGGCGACACATCGTGGATGTTGGTGAGCTCCGCGCTGGTGTTGATGATGTCGGTGCCGGGCCTCGCCTTATTCTACGGCGGTCTTGTCAGAGCCAAGAACATGCTTTCGGTGCTGATGCAGATTCTCGCGATTGTCTGCATCACCACCTTGATGTGGGTCGGCTGGGGCTATTCGATGGCCTTCACCGGGGGAGGCGAGTTCGTCGGCGGCCTTAGCAAGGCGTTCCTCAAGGGGGTCGATGCGACCACGCTCGCAGCGACCTTCTCAAACAAGGTCTACATCCCCGAATATACCTACGTCATCTTCCAGATGACTTTCGCCTGCATCACCCCTGCGTTGATCGTGGGCGGACTTGCGGAGCGGATCAAATTCTGGCCGCTGATGCTGTTTATCGTCCTCTGGTCGATTATCGTCTATTATCCGATCGCGCACATGGTCTGGTATTGGGCAGGCCCCGACTTCCTTCCGTCCAATCCGAGCGATCATGGCTTCCTGTTCGGAAAGGGCGCACTGGATTTTGCCGGCGGCACCGTCGTCCACATCAACTCCGGCATCGCCGGAATGATGGGTTGCCTCGTCCTCGGAAAGCGGCTTGGCTACAAGACGGACCTGATGCCACCCCACTCGCTGCCGATGACCTATATCGGCGCATGCCTGCTGTGGGTGGGCTGGTTCGGATTCAATGCCGGGTCTAACCTCGAGGCCAACGGCGTGACCGGCCTCGCATTCATCAACACCTTTGTCGCGACTGCTTCGGCGGGGCTCGCTTGGTCGTTGATTGAGCAGGTCCTCCACAAGCGGCCGTCACTGCTCGGCGCAGCCACCGGAGCCGTGGTCGGCCTCGTCGCGATCACGCCGGCTTCGGGTTTTGCCGACCCCGTCACCTCAATCATTCTCGGCGCCATCGCGTCCGGCTTTTGCTTCTTCTTCGTCACCAAGGTGAAGAATTGGCTCGGCTATGACGATGCCCTGGACGTGTTCGGAGTTCATTGCGTCGGAGGCATTGTCGGCGCTCTCGGAACAGCCTTCTGCGCCAATCCCGCGTGGGGGGGGCAGGGCTGGATCGATTATTCGGTGGCACCAGCGGTGCCTGGCAAGTTCGAGCTAAGCGCTCAGATTGTTTCCCAGCTCTGGGCGATCGGCACGACCTTGGTTTGGTCTGGCGGCGTTTCGCTCATCCTGTTCCTCGCGATCGATAAGTCGATCGGGCTTCGTCCGACCGCGGACGCAGAGCGCGAAGGGCTCGATATCAACGAGCATGGAGAACGCGCTTACAATTTCTGATAGCTCCCCAGCGTGACCGCGGGCCGGCCTCCAAAGCCGGCCCGCCAGTTCTCATTCCGGTTTCGCGCCAACCGCCGAGCGCTTGTCAAACTGCTCCAGTTCAAATCCAATCGAGGCTTCAACCAAGCCTTCGTAAATCTCGACAATCAACCCCGCGGGTGCTCCTTCACTCTGGGCTTGCCTCCGAACCTGATCGAGCACCGCCGCCTTGCGTTCCTCATCGCGCACCTCGCTCCTTGATGGCTTGATCCGGGCTGCAGCAGTCATGAAGCGGAACCGCTTCGCAAGGAGCGCAACGATCTGACCATCGACCATGTCCACGCCTTCGCGAACTTCAGTCATGGAATGACATTGTTCAGGGTCGTTCATGACGCCTCTCTAGCCGGTCAAGAATCAAAGTGGAAGCATCAGCCAAACGATCAATCGAGAACGGTCTTGGGCGAGCTTACGGCCGCACTTGGCCGTCTCCGCGGACCTGATATTTGAATGTCGTCAGCTGCTCGGGACCGACTGGACCGCGCGCGTGAAGCTTACCTGTCGCAATCCCGATTTCGGCGCCGAACCCGAACTCTCCGCCATCGGCAAATTGCGTCGACGCATTCCAGAGCACGATCGCGCTGTCGACCCGATCCAGGAAATATTCAGCGGCGTGCGCATCATTGGCGACGATCGCCTCCGTGTGCCCGCTCCCGAATTGGCGGATATGGAGGATCGCCTCGTCAATGTCCGCAACGGTCCTAATCGCAAGGATGGGCGCGAGATATTCGGTTCCCCAGTCCGCATCGGTCGCAATCTCCATCGGAACGATCGAACGCGCCTGCTCGTCGCCGCGAAGCTCGCACCCATTCAGCCCCTCGGCTATCTGCTCAAGTAAGGGCAAGCGCTCCTCGTCGATAAGCAGCGTTTCGGCGGCTCCGCAGATGCCGACGCGCCGCAATTTCGCGTTCCGAACAATTTCGACAGCCATGTCAGGATCTGCGGATTTGTGGACATAGACGTGACAAATTCCTTCGAGATGGCCGAGAACCGGAACTCGAGCCTCGTTCGCCACCCGCTCCACCAATCGCTTGCCGCCGCGAGGAATGATGAGGTCGATGCCGATCGAGCCATCGAGCATCAGACCGACGGCGTCGCGGTCGGCGGTCGGGACGACCTGCGCGCAGCCCGCAGGAAGGCCTGCTTCAGAAAGGCCAGCGTCAATCGCGTTCCCGATCGCCATCGCACTTCGCCACGCTTCCGACCCTGACCTTAGGATCACCGCATTGGCCGAGCGGAGGCAGATGGCCGCCGCATCGGCGGTGACGTTGGGGCGGCTTTCGTAAATCATTCCGATGACTCCGATCGGAGTCCTCACGCGACTGATCTCGAGACCGTTTGGGCGGACCCAGCAATCCATGACCTTGCCGACGGGATCGGGAAGACCGGCGATCTCGTCGAGCGCCTGAGCGATCGCCCCTAGCCGACCTTCGTCAAGCATCAGGCGGTCGACCAGGGAGGTGGCGGCGGCAACGTCCTTGCGATTGGCATTAAGGATCTCGGCCGAGCGGACACGGACCTGGCGTGCGATGGCGCGGATTGCAGCGCTCCGCTGCTCGGCCGGAGCGGTTTGAAGCACGCTTGCAGCTTCTCGGGCAGCACCTCCGATTGCCTCCATGTCATGGCGCAGGCTCACATCAGCACCAGATCGTTGCGATGGATGAGCTCGTCCGGCCCGCGATAGCCCAGGCGCAACCCAGATCTCGCTGCTCGACCTGCCGCAGATCAGCCGCATTTCCGCAGCGGTGTAAGCGGTAATTCCCCGCGCAAGCTCCCGGCCCTCATTATCCAGCACTCTGAGGCAGACTCCCCGCTCGAACTCGCCGTCAATTGCGGTCGCACCCGCCGGGAGCAGGCTCTTCCCGGCGACAAGCGCACGCTCGGCACCCTTGTCGATCGTGATGCTCCAGCCGGAACCAGGGTGCCGGCGATCCATTGCTTGTAGGCCCTTGCGGGAGTTCCGGCGGCCTCGATGATCGTTGCTCGGGCGCTCCCCTTCGCGACGCGCCTCAAGGGACCGTTCTCATGGCCGGCCATGATGATCGTCGCGCAACCGAAGCCTTGAGCGACCCGTGCGGCGGCGAGCTTGGTGCGCATTCCTCCAGAACCGATCCCGGTTCGCGACGCCCCCGCCGCCCAGGCCTCGACCTCCGGTGTGATCGTGCCAATCGTTCGGGACATGCACGGCTGAAGGATCATGTGCCGGATCGCCGGTATAGACGCCGTCGACGTCCGAGAGGAGGATCGAGGAGGTCGGCTCTGATCATCTGAGCGACTCGCGCGGACAGGCGATCATTGTCGCCATAACGCAGCTCCTCGGTTGCAACTGTGTCATTCTCATTGATGATTGGCAGGGCGCCTTGGGCAAGTAGCACCTCGATCGTCGCTCGCGCGTTGAGCCAGCGTCGGCGCGATTCTGTATCGTCGAGAGTGAGCAACAATTGAGCGCTCTCCATCCCCCAAGCCGAACAGGCATTTTCCCATGCCTGCATGAGCCGCGGCTGGCCGACCGCTGCAGCCGCCTGCTTGAGAGCGAGTCGCATCGAATGCTTGAGCGACAGGCGGCGGCGACCAAGAGCCACTGCGCCTGATCGAGACGACCACCACCTTGCGGCCTTCTCCGCGAAGCTCGGCGATATCCTCGGCCAGCGCTCGAAGCCACGCCTGACGGACGTCGCCCTTTGCAGCGTCGACTAGCAATGACGAACCAGATCTTCACGGTGATCCGGCCGGCCGCACGGACCAGATCCAAAGCCCCGCGCGGCGTATCGCCGGCCCGGAGGAGCGCGTCGCCGGCCAACCGATCGAGCTGGGTGGCGGATCGGCGTTTTCCCCGCACGCCTAGACCCCCTCGAGCGGATAGGCGGTGGTATATTTGACGCGTTCCATGGCGAAGCGCGATGTCACATTCTTCAGAGGCACCAAAGCAATCAGGCGCTGATAGAAATCGTCAACGGCGGCCATGCTCGGAACGGTGATTCGCAACATATAGTCGACATCGCCCGCCATCCGGTAGATTTCCATGATCTCGGGCATTTCCGCGATGGCCTTGGAAAAGCGTTCCAGCCAGTCTTTCGAGTGGTCGCCGGTCTCGATCTCCACGAAGACCGTCAGCCCAAGGCCAATGGCATCTGGATCGACCAAAGCGACCCGCTTCTGGATCACGCCATTGTCGGTCAGCTTCTGAATCCGCCGCCAGCACGGGGTCTGGATGAATTCACTCGCTTGGCGATGTCGGCGACCGAGACCGAGGCGTCCTCCTGGAGCAACGCAAGGATTTTCCGATCGACCAAGTCCATTCGTTCCTCCGGCAGAAATTAGAATTATCTTCTACATGTTGCATGCTGCATTGCAACATTGATTTTATCTCGCTCCGCTCCGTTGACCCATCTTTCCACCTCTGCAATCGAAAAGTCGGCGCTGCCCCAAAGCCGATGATCGTGGGTGCGCTGTACATGTTGTAATAGAATATTATTCTAACGGAGCTGCCGTGAGCGAAGCAAATCTTGCACTCCGAAAGGGGGCCGCGACAAGTCTTGCAGGGCTCGGGCGGTTATCCGGAGAGGGCGTAGCCGATCGGCTGCATGCGGTTGTGGACACGATCGATGGACGCATCGTCTTCACCACCAGCTTCGGTATCGAAGATCAGCTGATCGCCCATCATATCTTTTCCGAGCGGCTGCCTATCGAGGTCGTGACTCTGGATACCGGCCGGCTGTTCCCCGAAACCTACGCGCTCTGGCAGCAGACCGAGGAACGCTACGGGGTTCGGATTCGCGCTTATTATCCCGAACTCCGACTCGCTCGCGGCTCTCGTCGCAGACCAGGGCATCAACGGCTTCTATCATTCAAAGGACATGCGTCTTGCCTGCTGCTCGGTACGGAAGGTCGAGCCGCTCGGCCGGGCGCTCGCGGGTGCATCCGCCTGGATCACCGGCCTCCGCTCGGACCAGTCCGAACAACGCTCGGACATGGAGTTTGCGCAATGGGATTGCGACCGCTTGCTGATCAAGATTTCTCCGCTCACCGACTATGATCGCGCCCGCGTAGTCGCCGAATGCGTCAAGCTCGAAGTGCCGGTGAACGAGCTCCATTCGAAATGTTTTCTCTCGATCGGCTGCGCGCCGTGCACGCGCGCGATTAGGTTCGGCGAGTCCGAGCGCGCCGGCCGCTGGTGGTGGGAACGCGACCAGTCGAGAGAGTGCGGTCTTCACGTCGGCTCCTCCGGCCGCCTGGTCAGGACCGAAGCGGCATGACCGGATCATCGCGTATCGCGCCGCTTGCAAACCTGCCGCTGTTCCACAATTTCGAGGGTCGGAAGATCGTTGTGGTCGGCAGCACCGAAGCCGCTCGGTGGAAAGCCGAGCTGCTGACCGCGGCAGGGGCCAAAGTTCTGCAGGTTGCGCGAGCTTGGAGAGAAGGCCAGCTTGCAGGCGCCGCGCTCGTCATTGGCGATCTCGCGGACAATGAGGAGGCGCGCCGCTTTGTAGACGCGGGCCATCGCGCTGCTGCTCTCGTCAACATCATCGACCGACCAGAGTTCAGCGACGTTCGGTTCGGAACGATCGTCAATCGCTCGCCGGTGGTGATCGGGATCTCCACCGATGGCGCGGCTCCGATGCTCGGCCAGTCGATCCGCGCGCGCATCGAAAGCGTTCTACCGGTTGGGCTGTCATCGTGGGCCGAGGTCGCCAAACGATGGCGTTCGCGGCTTAAGCTATCGGTTCCCAACTTTGGTGAGCGCCGAGCCTTCTGGAAGCGCTTCACCGCCGCGGCCTGGGCCGACCCCGACAGGATGCCAGCGGATGCCGATTTCGAGACCCTTGCAAGCGGCGAGCGAGCTGACAAAGGGCGCATCATCCTGGTTGGCGCCGGACCCGGCGATCCCGAGTTGCTGACTCTGAAGGCAGTTCGCGCTCTTCAAGCGGCGACCGTCATCCTTCACGACCAGCTCGTCGGACCCAAAATCCTCGAGCTCGCTCGGCGCGAGGCCCGCAGGATCGGGGTCGGGAAGACCGGCCACGGGCCTTCGTGCAAGCAGGTAGAGATCAACCGCATGATGGTCGAGCTCGCGCTCGCCGGCGAGACCGTCGTTCGGCTAAAGGGCGGCGACCCGATGATTTTCGGAAGAGCCGCAGAAGAGATCGACGCCTGCCGCGCGGCAAGTGTCGAGGTCACGGTCATTCCGGGGATCTCAGCTGCACAGGGCGCAGCCGCGTCGCTCCTCCTGTCGCTGACCGAGCGGCGGCATGCACGCCGAGTGCAGTTCGTCACCGGCCATGGCGCTGACGGGAAGCTTCCAGCCGACATCGACTGGGCGAGCGTCGCCGACCGAGCCGCCACCACCGTCCTCTACATGCCCCGCCGGACGCTAGACGAGTTCGTTCGAAAGGCGCTCGCAAAAGGTCTCGACCCGGCAACACCGGCAATCGCGGTCGCATCGGCAACCCTTCCCGATGAGACGCACGCTGTCGGGAAGGTTGCCGAGATCGGCGCGCTGGCGATTCTTCCCGCCGGCGCGCCGGTCACCGTAATCATCGGGTGGGTCGGCCGACGGCTCGTCCCCGCATCATCCGTTCTCCCCTTTCGCAGGGCTGTTGCATCATGAACGCACGCTTCGAGTTTCAAACCGCCAGTCTTACCCATCTCGAGCAGCTCGAGGCGGAGAGCATCGAGATTTTCCGCGAGGTCGCTGCGGAAGCTGAGCGGCCGGTGTTGCTTTATTCGATTGGCAAGGACAGCGCCGTAATGCTGCACCTCGCTAAGAAGGCCTTCTTCCCAAGCTCCCTGCCGTTCCCGCTCCTTCACGTCGACACAGGCTGGAAGTTCAGGGACATGTACGCCCTTCGAGACAAGGTTGCCGCCGAACCTGGGGTCGAGCTCCTTATTCACAGGAACCCTGAAGCCGAGCGGCTTGGGATCAACCCTTTCGATCATGGCCCCCTCCATACCGACATGTGGAAGACCGAAGGCCTGAAGCAGGCGCTCGCGCTGCACAGATTCGATGCGGCCTTCGGGGGCGCCCGCAGGGACGAGGAGAAGAGCCGCGCCAAGGAACGCGTGTTCAGCCTGCGCGATAGGAATCATCGCTGGGATCCAAAGAGCCAGCGGCCGGAGCTATGGTCGCTCTACAATGTCAAAAAAGGCTCGGGGGAATCGCTCCGTGTCTTTCCGCTGTCCAATTGGACCGAACTCGACATCTGGCAATATATCTATTCCGAAGGGATCGAGATCGTTCCCCTCTATCTGGCTGCTCGGCGGCCAACCGTGATCCGCGATCGCACGCTCCTGATGGTCGATGACGAGCGATTTCCGCTCGCTCCCAATGAAGAGGTGGTCGAACGCTCCATCCGTTTCCGGACGCTTGGTTGCTACCCCTTGACCGGAGCAATCGAGAGCGAAGCCGCAACCCTGCCCGAGGTCATCCAGGAAATGGTCGTCGCGACGACCTCGGAGCGACAGGGACGGGTAATCGACAATGATGGTGGCTCGGGCAGCATGGAGAAAAAGAAGCAGGAGGGTTACTTCTGATGGCGACACTCCTCGAACAGGCCCTTCCCGAAGATCCAGCGCACGAGCAGCTCGGGCGCTGGATCGAGACGACGCAAAGCATGTCGCTCTTGCGCTTCATCACCTGCGGCAGCGTCGATGACGGCAAGTCGACGCTGATCGGAAGGCTGCTTTACGATTCTAAGCTACTTCTTGAAGACCAGCTTTCCGCGTTGACGAGCGATAGCAGGAAGCACGGCACGCAAGGTGAAGGTCTCGACTTTGCCTTGCTTGTCGACGGCCTCTCGGCCGAGCGCGAGCAGGGGATTACCATCGACGTAGCTTACCGTTTCTTCGCGACGGAGAATCGCAAGTTTATCGTCGCCGACACGCCGGGTCACGAGCAATATACGAGGAACATGGTGACCGGCGCCTCGACCGCCGACCTCGCGGTGATCTTGGTCGATGCACGCAAGGGAATCCTGACCCAGACCAGACGCCACAGCTTTCTCGTTCACTTGCTCGGCATCCGCAATATCGTCCTCGCCGTGAACAAGATGGACCTCGTCGGGTACGACGAGAGCGTCTTTCGTCGGATCGTTGGCGACTACGAAGCCTTCGCTTCGTCAGCCGGGATCAACTTTTTTACGGCCATCCCTCTCTCCGGCCTAGAGGGGGACAATATCACTGTCCGGTCGGAACGGATGCGATGGTTCCAGGGACAAAGTCTGCTTGAGCATCTCGAAAGTGTACCGGCCGGACACCGCCAGGAGGCGGATGGCCATTTCCGAATGGCGGTCCAATGGGTGAGCCGGCCCGATTACACGTTCCGCGGCTATGCCGGGCGCATCGCCAGCGGCCGATTACGGCGTGATGATCCAGTCGTGATTCTTCCCTCAGGCCGTCGAACGAGCATCGAGCGAATCATTGTTGGCGGTCACGACCTCCTCGAGGCGAGAGCCGGCCAGTCGGTGATGCTGGCATTCACCGACGAGATCGATTGCTCACGCGGCGATGTGGTAGTCTGGGCCGGCGCAGTTCCCGACACCACCACCAGAATTGACGCGAGCCTGGTGTGGATGTCGGAGAGCGAGCTTATCCCGCACCGGGCTTATTGGTTGAAGATCGGATCTCAGACCATCTCGGCAAGGATCGACAAGGTCCGCTCCGTCATCGACGTCAATAGCTTTGATGAGAGCGCCCACGCCAAGATCGGACTAAATGATGTCGGAAGGGTCGTGATCGATCTCGATCGTCCGATCCCCGCCGTACGCTATGCGCACAATCGAAAGCTTGGCGGCTTCATTCTGATCGACACGTTGACCAAAGCTACCGTCGCCGGTGGATTGATCGATGGTTTCCCGGCCGCTCCAAAGCTCGCTTCGCAGGAGCCGGCGCGCACGATCCGTTGGGTAATGGGGAAAAGGCGATCCACATGGGCGGCTCAAGCCGCGGAACGCCTCAGAGCGCAGGGGCATCGTGTCGTGATCCTTGACCATGCCGCCCTGGTTGCTTTCGGAGCCTCGGATCTGACCCGCGTTGCGCGACAGGCGGCGCACCTCCTCGCCGAGGCCGGTGCCATTGTTCTCGTCACCCTCGGCGCTGCTCCGGAGGAGGCATATCCCGGTACGTGCATCGATTCCGAGACCGACCCGAACGCAGGTGAAGAATGGGTAATCTGACCCCAGGCTCCCACGGAGCGGCGAGATGACGGTACAGCTCCCTCTGCAAGAGGGGATCCTGACCCTCGAGCAATGGCAGCACGCCGAACGCCTGGCCGCCAGCCTATCGCCCGAGCAGGCGCGATGGATTAGCGGCTATTTTGCGGGACTCGACGCCGGCCTGCTCCGCTCTGGCGCCGTCGGAATCGCGCCCCTCTTTGCCCCCCGGGCAAGAACCCTCACGATCCTCTACGGCACCGAAACTGGCAATTGCCGTGATCTTGCTCGGGGAGTTGCCGCCGAGGCTGGCGAACGCGGGCTCGCCGCGACGGTCGCGGACATGTCCGATTACAAGGTGCGGCAATTGAAGGATGAGCAGGACATCCTTTTCGTCATCAGCACTTATGGAGAGGGCGACCCGCCTCAGCCTTCGGTCGGGTTCTTCGAGTTTCTCGAAGGACCACGCGCGCCGAAGCTCGAGGGTGTTCGCTATTCGGTGCTCGCTCTTGGCAATTCGACCTACGAGAAATTTTGCGAGGCGGGGAAACGAATCGATCGTCGACTGGAAGAACTTGGCGCCTCGCGCATCGCGCCAAGGGTTGACTGCGACATTGATTATGAGGAGCCGGCCGCCGTCTGGAGCGCAGCTCTTGCCGACCTTCTGGCGGAGAATTACGGCGCGTTGTCGGCGGCATTTGTGCCTGCCACCGTCGGCCCGGCCAGTCCCGCAGCGGCCCACGACAAGCGCAACCCATTCGCCGCAACGGTGCTCGAGAATATCCGCATCGTCGGCCGTCACTCGACGAAGGAAACGCGCCATGTCGAGCTCGATCTGTCAGGCTCAGGGCTCCGCTACCTGCCCGGCAATTCACTCGGGCTAGCGGCATCCAACAACCTCCAAGTGGTCGAAGAATTGCTGGACGTCGCGGGTCTCGACGGAACGACCGAAGTCAGCGTCAAAGGCTCTTTGATGTTGCTTGCCTCGGCGCTGACCGGCCGCTTCGAGATCACGACGGCAAGCCCGCGGCTCCTCGAGCAATGGGCGAAGCTGAGCGGCGCCAGTGAGCTCGAATCGCTGCTGCCCGCTAGTGCAGCTGCCGAGCGCGTCAAGTTCCTTCACGACCATCACGTCGTAGACATCCTCCGCCGTTACCCGGTGCCGGGGGTGGAAGCCGAACAATTGCTCTCCAGTCTCCGCCCGCTCCAGCCCCAGACTCTATTCGATCGCCTCAAGCCAGGTGGCCGTTGGTGACGAGGCGCACCTGACCGTCGCTCCGGTCCGTTACCAGCTTCACGGCCTTCCCCGCGCCGGCGTCGCCTCCACACAAATCGCCGACCGCCTGGAAATGGGCGCGACCATCCCCGTTTATATCCAGGACAACCCTCACTTCCGCTTACCCGGCGACGACGTACCGATCATCATGATTGGCCCCGGCACTGGGGTCGCTCCATTTCGCGCATTCCTCCAGGAACGCGAGGCTCGCGCCGCAGCCGGCCGGTCCTGGTTGTTCTTTGGCGAGCGCAACCGGCGCAGCGATTTTCTCTACCAGATCGAGCTTCAGCAATGGTTGAAGGACGGGGTTTTGAGCCACCTCGACGTTGCTTTTTCGCGCGACGGAAAAGAGAAAGTCTATGTCCAGAAGCGCATGCTGGAGCAGGGCCGGGAACTTTACGAATGGCTCGAGCGGGGCGCGCATCTCTATATTTGCGGCGACGAGAAAGCGATGGCGCGCGACGTTCATGAGGCGCTGATCACGCTTGTCGGACGCGAGAGCGGATGCAAGCGCGAGCAAGCCGAGGCTTATGTCGCAAGACTGGTTGCTGATCATCGCTACCAGCGCGATGTCTATTGAGCCCGCTAGTGAGCAGCCGCGCAATCAACCGGGACTCTGACCTTTCGCAGCCGCTCGAAAAACTCGGGCCCGACGAAAGACTGAAGTTCGAGAGCGATTATCTACGCGGCAAGATCGCGGTCGATCTTATCGATCGAATCACCGGCGGCGTGACCTTCGAGAGCAACAAGCTCATGAAGTTTCACGGCATCTACCAGCAAGACGATCGCGACATCCGCGACGAACGGCGACGACAGAAGCTTGAGCCGGCGCTGACTTTCATGATTCGAGTGCGCTTGCCCGGAGGCCTGGCGAGCCCTGAGCAATGGCTGAGGATCGACGAACTTGCCCGCCAGCATGGTGGCGACACGCTCCGCCTAACGACGCGGCAGACCTTCCAGTTTCACTGGGTTGTGAAGGAAGATGTCCGGCCTACCATTCAGGGCCTTCACGAAGTGCTGCTCGATACGATCGCGGCCTGCGGCGACGATGCGCGCGGCGTAATGGCGACAAGCGATCCTTCGGATTCGAAAGTGGACTCGGAGATTGCGGCGCTCGCCAAGTCGCTGAGCGACCACGTCATTCCAAGGACTCGCGGCTATCACGAGATCTGGTACGGCGAGGAACGCGTTGCGACGAGCGATGACGAGGAACCCTTCTATGGGCGCCAATATTTGCCGAGAAAGTTCAAGATCGGCTTCGTCGTCCCACCGTCGAACGACATCGATGTGTACACCCAGGATTTGGGTTTCATCGCCATTACCGGAGATTCCGGCGTCGAGGGATTCAACGTCACGATCGGCGGTGGAATGGGCCGCACCGACAATGAGCCCAACACCTATCCGCGCCTCGCCAATGTCATCGGCTTCATCCCGAAGAGCCGGCTGGTCGCCTGCGCCGATGCGGTCATGGGCGTTCAGCGCGATTATGGGAACCGTGCCGTACCGCTCCCGGGCGCGCTTCAAATATACGATCGACGATAAGGGGCTCGACTTCATCAAGGCCGAGATCGAGCAGAGAATGGGCGCGGCGCTGGAGCCCGCACGGCCATTCAAGCTCACCTCCAACGGCGACCGGTTCGGCTGGCGCGAGACCGACCGCGGCCTGTTCAATTTCGGCCTGTTCATCCAAAACGGGAGGATCAGCGACTTGCCCGGACGCTCGATCCTCAGCGGGCTCCGAGCGATCGCGAGGGTGCATCGAGGTCATTTTCGGCTCACCCCCAATCAGAACCTGATCATTGCCGGGGTGAAGGCGAAAGACCGGCCATTGATCGAGGCCTTGATGGCCGAGCATGGATTGGCAGAAGGCGCGGCGAGCGCCCTTCGTGCCAATTCGATCGCCTGCGTTGCGTTTCCGACCTGCCCGCTGGCGATGGCAGAGGCGGAACGCTACCTGCCGGCCCTCGTCGATAAGATCGAGGCGATCCTCGCACTTAACGGCCTCATCGACGAGCCGATCACGATCCGCATGAGTGGCTGCCCCAACGGCTGCTCACGCCCCTATGTCGCCGAGATCGCGCTCACTGGCCGGGCGCCAGGCAAATATAATCTCTATCTCGGCGGCGGTTTTCACGGCGAACGACTAGCAACACTTTACGCCGAGAATATTGGTGAAGATCGCATCCTCGAGATCCTTGCGGCCAAGTTCCAAGCCTATTCTGAGGCGCGCATGGATGGTGAAAGCTTCGGTGATTTCGTCGTTCGGGTAGGTGGGGACAAACCTTCCTAGCGGCGAAGCCGCTTTGGTTCGCCCATCCACCATCGACTTGAGAATCCTTTGATGTCACGCCCGCTACACCCTAGCCAGAGGCTATCGCAGCTGGCGAACTGCTCTAGAAAGTTCAGTCCAGCAGCTCGTACGCAGGCAAAGTCAGGAATTCGACCAGGTTCGGCGAGATGATCATGTCGCGCATGAGGCGCGCGGCTTCGGCGAAGTTCGGCAAGTCGGCGAGCAGGCCCCCTTCCTCGCCGAACATTTCCTCGAACAGATCGAGGGTGAATCGGCGTCCGTCCTCGAGCGGAGCTTCGAACTTCAGCCATTGCCATAACTGGGTCCGGCAAATCTCCGCCGTCGCGGCGTCCTCCATCAAATTGTAGAGTGGAACTGCGCCTTTGCCGCCAAGCCACGCAGCGAGATATTGTACGCCGACGCGGATATTCTCACGCGCGCCGGCTTCGGTTCGCGGCCCCTGGTGAAGCTCTAACATCTCGTCGCGGCCGGGGATGTGCTCAGGCATTGTTTCGAGCTGGTTGGGACCGCGCATCGCCTCGAAGGCTAACCTTGCAACCGGAACCAGATCCGGGTGTGCGACCCAGGTTCCGTCGTGGCCGTTGCCGACCTCGCGCAGCTTGTCCGCGCGGAACTCTTTCTAGAGCCGATCGGTTTTTTTCCTCGTCGCCCTTAACCGGGATGAAGGCCGACATTCCGCCCATCGCGAAAGCGCCGCGACGGTGACAGATCCCAACCAGTCGCAACGAATATGCGGCGAGGAATGCCCTATCCATTGTCATCAGAGCGCGGTCGGGAGTCAGCCTATCGGGGCTTCCACCGAGCCGTTTGATATAGGAGAATATGTAATCCCAACGACCGCAGTTGAGGCCGACGATATTCTCGCGAAGCGCGTACAAAATCTCGTCCATCTCGAACGCCGCAGGGATCGTCTCGATCAACACCGTGGCCTTGATCGTTCCACGCTCGAGGCGAAGCCGGTTCTCCGCAAAGGCGAAGACGTCGCTCCATAGCGCGGCTTCGTGCCGACTCTCGAGCTTGGGCAGATAGAAGTATGGGCCCGCGCCTTTGGCCAGCGCGGCTCGAGCGTTATTCCAGAGATAGATGGCGAAATCGAACAGCGCTCCGGCAACCACTTCGCCCCCTAAGGTCACG
Organism: uncultured Alphaproteobacteria bacterium; assembly: GCA_963785855.1. Classification (GTDB taxonomy): domain Bacteria; phylum Pseudomonadota; class Alphaproteobacteria; order Sphingomonadales; family Sphingomonadaceae; genus Sphingomicrobium. Next base: position 95,814 of record CAWAWT010000010.1, on the reverse strand, counting down.
TGGTCCTCAGGGAGATGCCAGCCGCGCGGACGAACCATCAGAACCGCGGGGTCGTCACCGACTGAATAATTCTTGCCGCTGGCCGGATCGGTGTAGGCGAGCCGCCCACGCCAGTAGTTGCGCAGATTGACCTGACCCCCGACCAGCTCGTCCCACGTCGGCGAGGTCGCGTCCTCAAAATCGGCCATGAACACTTGAGCACCGCTGTTGAGCGCGTTGATCACCATTTTCGCGTTGGTCGGACCGGTGATTTCGACTCGGCGATCGAGGAGATCGCGCGGGATCGCTCCGACGGTCCACTCCGCCTCGCGTATCTCCCGGGTATCTTCGGGAAAGTCCGGCAGCTCTCCTGAATCGAAGCGGTCCTGCCGCTCCTCGCGCGCCTCGAGCAACGCCAGGCGGCGGCTGTCGAAACGTTCGTGCAACTCACCCAGAAAGTCGAGCGCAGCCTCGGTCAGGACTTCGTCCGAGCCTCGAACGCTGGATGGTTCGGCAAGGATCCGCGGGAGGTCGATCACTTGGTTCATTGTAGCTTGGGTTCCACGCAAATCGAGTAGCGTTCGGTCGCGCTGCAACGGTCGCGGAAGGTCAGCCTTTGCCATTCCATGCGGGCTTTCAGCTCGTCATTGAACGGTCCGCTGACCTTCTCGGACCCGGGCTTGAGGTCCTTGAAGCAGCAATCGTAATAATCGCCGCCGACGACCCAGTAGCGTTGTCCCATCAGTTCCTCCTCTATTCTGCGGCAATGGCTGCCTGCGCCACGAATTGCGCAGCTTCGGTGGACTCCCTGAGGGCGACGGTGGATGATTCTCCACCAGCGACGGCGGTCGCGACCGCGTCGAAATAACCGGTGCCGACCTCGCGCTGGTGGCGGGTTGCGGTGTACCCCGCGGTCTCGCTCGCGAACTCGGCTTGCTGCAGCTCCGAATAAGCCGCCATCCCGCGATCGCGGTAATCAGACGCCAGCTCGAACATCGCATGGTTGAGGCTGTGGAAACCGGCGAGCGTCACGAACTGGAACTTGTAGCCCATCCGTCCGAGATCATTTTGGAAGCGGGCGATCACCTCGTCCCCGAGCTTCGCCCTCCAGTTGAACGAGGGCGAGCAATTATAGGCGAGCAGCTTGCCGGGGAAGCGAGCGTGAATGCCTTCCGCGAAAGTGCGCGCTTCGTCGAGGTTGGGATGGCTCGTCTCGAACCACAACAGATCGGCGTGAGGCGCGAAAGCGAGCCCGCGCGCGATGCAATGGTCGAGGCCAGTCCCGTTCTTCAGGCGATAGAAGCCCTCGGGGGTCCGCTCGCCAGTGATGAACGCGCGGTCGCGCTCATCGACGTCGCTGGTGATGAGCTTGGCGCTTTCGGCGTCGGTGCGAGCGACCAGGATCGTCGGCACTCCGCAGACGTCTGCGGCGAGGCGCGCGGCGTCGAGGTTGCGGATCGCCGCCTGGGTCGGGATCAGCACCTTTCCGCCCAGATGACCGCACTTCTTCTCGCTCGCGAGCTGATCCTCAAAATGCACCCCCGCGGCTCCCGCCTCTATATAGGACTTCATGATCTCGAAGCAGTTGAGCGGACCACCGAAGCCGGCCTCGGCATCGGCAATGATCGGCGCGAACCAGTCGCGTCCAACGAAGTTCAGTTGGCCGCCACCTTCGAGATGCTCGATCTGGTCGGCGCGCTGGAGAGTTCGGTTGATCTTGCGGCAGAGATCAGGACCGGAATTGGCCGGGTAGAGCGATTGATCCGGGTACATGGCGCCGGCGACGTTCGAAATCGGCGGCGACCTGCCAGCCGGAGAGATAAATGGCTCCCAGGCCGGCTCGGACCATCTGCATCGCCTGGTTTCCTGAGAGTGCGCCAAGCGCGCGCACCGGTTCATGTTCCTGAAGCAATTGCCAAAGTTTCAGAGCACCCCGGCGCGCGAGACTATGCTCGATCGCAATTGACCCACGAAGGCGCGCAACGTCTTCCGGCGTGTATGGGCGATCTATCCCGTGGAAGCGGCCCGAAGGCGCCGGAACGAATTCGTCAAAATTTGCCATGCCGAAGTCTCCGACGGAACTGAAGCGACTTTCGGAGAAGACAAAACATCACCCGCATCAATTCGGCATCGGCAAAAAGTGTGCATTTGTCACAACTTTACTTGTGTTTTAGTCCTAACTTGACAGGCTGCTGGCGCGATGACTTCGAAGCTCTTTGTCGGTAACCGAATGCGCCGGCTCCGCCGCGACCGCGATATGTCGCAGACGGACATGGCGCAGTCGCTGGGCATCAGCCCGAGCTATCTTAATCATCTCGAGCGAAACCAGCGGCCGGTGACGGCCGGGCTGCTATTGAAGTTAGCGGAGCTCTACGATGTGGACGTTCGCGCGTTCGCCGCCGGCGGCGGAACGCGGACGAGCCCCGAAGCACTAACCGAAATCTTCTCGGATCAAATGCTGAGCGATCTTGGAGACCGCGCTACGAACTCGTCGAACTCGCCAACAATACGCCCGCGGTCGCCGATGCGATCGCTCGGCTCTACACGGCGGTGAAAGAAGCATGGCGTCATCCGACACTCGCCAGTGGTGAGGACGCGCGGACCCTCGTCACCCCCGAAAATTGGGTGCGCGACTATATCCAGCAGCACCGCAACCATTACCCGGAGCTTGAGGAGGCCGCCGAAACGCTGGGCGGTGCCTTGAGCGATCCGCTTTCCATGCAGGTGCCGCTGCAGCGCCGTTTGAGAGAGGCGTGGGGAATTGGGGTCACGGTCGTATCGCAGTCCGAGCTAGAAAATGTCAGCCAGTTCTACGATCACGACCGCCGGATCCTCTCGATTTCGTCGCAGCTGCGGCCCGAGAATCGCACCTTCGCCCTCGCCTACCAGCTGTCGTTGATCGAGTTCTCGAACTTGATCGAGCGAATGGTGACGGCCGCTCGTCCGCCCGACGAGGGTGTTCGTCAGCTTTTGCACATGAGCCTTGCCAACTATGCCGCAGGCGCGATCATGATGCCCTATGGGCGTTTCCTCGCGAGCGCCGAAAACTATCGTTACTCGATTGATCGCCTGTCCGGCGAATACGGCGCCAATGTCGAGCAGGTTGCTCACCGGCTGACGACGTTAAGCAGGCCCGGCGCTCGAGGCGTTCCCTTCTTCATGCTGCGGGTCGATCCGGCGGGAAATATTTCCAAGCGCTACGCCGGCGAGAATTTCCCGTTTTCTCGTTTCGGGGGCACCTGTCCACGCTGGAACCTTCACGCGGCTTTCCAGACCGCGGGCCAAGTGACTACGCAGATCATCGAAACACCCGATGGCCAACGCTATTTCACGGTCGCGCGGACGATCGAACGTCCGATCAAGGCCGAGCTTCAGAGCGGGTTGCTCGCGATCGGCCTCGGCTGTGACATCCGCCATGCGCACAAGCTGGCCTGCGCGGAGGTCTACGATCTTTCGAACGCGCCCGTCACTCCAGTGGGACCGGCTTGCGCGGTGTGCCCGCGCGTCGACTGTGCCTACCGCGCAACTCCGCCCGCGGGGCGGATGCTGGCTGTAGATTGCACGCGCAAGTCAATCTCGCCATTCCCATTCAGGAGCGGCGAGTGAGGTGACGACGCGTAACAGAGCTCGGTGAATTTGCACGCCGGTCATGATCCAGCACGGGGCAAGATTCGGACAAATCCGTCGGCGCACTTCTGACTTTGAAGCAGCAGATTTTCGACCGATTTCTGGCTGCAAAAACATTGAAGTCATTGGTGACCCCAACGGGACTCGAACCCGTGTTTTCGCCGTGAAAGGGCGACGTCCTAGACCGCTAGACGATGGGGCCGTGAAGCGGCCCGCCGGTTAGGCGAGAGGCCCCGAAGCGTCAAGCAAGGGCGGCGTCGTCGAGATGCATCTCCGCAGCATTTCCCCCATTCCACTCGTCGCGACGGATCGAGCCCGCGAGCCACCATCGTGCATCGGCGGTCGATGCCAGCAGTGCATCACCAAGCGAATTACGCGCGCTTCGGAAGGCAATCCATTTGAAGCTCTTGCCATCGTCACCGCACGCGATTCCGCGAACATGGCCGTCGCCGACGACGCCGGCCTTTAGAAGGCGCACAGGTCCGGCCGCGACGCGCGGGCTCGGCCAACCCGCGCCATAAGGACCTGCTGCTTCTAGCGCGTCGCAAAGGCCGCCTGCGACCCCGCCCGGTGCAAGCAGCGCATCGAGGAGCAACGCCCGGTCGCTCCGCGATTTGTCGACATCGACGGCGAGACGTTGGTTGATGAAATCACGAAAGGCATCGAGACCGCCTGACGGGAGCGTGAGGCCGGCCGCCATAGCGTGGCCGCCGCCAGCGACAAGAAGCCCATTATCCTTGGCGGCGAGCACCGCCGCGCCAAGATCCACGCCCGAAATCGAACGACCAGAACCTTTGCCCGTGCCGTCTTCGGTTTCGGCGATGACAATGGCAGGGCGCCCGAACCGCTCCTTGATTCGACCAGCGACGATTCCAATCACGCCTTGGTGCCAGCCGGCGCCCATGACCATGATCACGGGCGAATCTCGCTGATCCTGCGCCTTCGCTTCAGCCTGTTCGCACACTAGCATCTCGATCGCCCGTCGCTCCTCATTGAGGCGGTCAAGCTCGGCGGCGATGGTGCGTGCTTCTTCGAGATCGGTGGAAGTCAGAAGTCGCACGCCGAGATCCGACTTGCCAACTCTTCCGCCCGCGTTGATCCTCGGCCCAAGCGCGAAGCCCAGGTCTCGGCAACTCGGCGGCTTCACCAGCCGAGCAGCTTCAGCCAGCGCCGAAAGCCCGACATTTTGTCGCGTCGCCATCACGCGAAGGCCTTGGGTGACAAAAGCGCGGTTGAGGCTCTTGAGCCGCGCAACGTCAGCAACGGTTCCGAGCGCTACCAGATCGAGCAGATCGAGAATCTTCGGCTCTTCGAGAGCTTTGAAGAAATCTCGACCGCGCAACTCTCTGATGAGAGCCACGCCAAGCAGGAAAGCCATTCCCACCGCTGCCAGGTGACCGTGCGCCGCTCCGTCCGCGCTCTCGTCCAACCGGTTCGGATTGATGAGCGCATAGGCGACCGGAAGCAGGCTGGCGCATTGATGATGATCGACGACGATCACGTCGAGCCCAGCGGCGCGGGCCTCCTCGAGCGCGTCGAACGCCTGGGCTCCGCAGTCGACGCACACCGCAAGGCTCGCTCCCCTCGTCTTGAGCTCGACCAGCGCTTTGCCCGACGGCCCATATCCTTCCATCAGCCGGTCGGGGATATAGACTATCGGCTCGACAGCGAGACGCCGGAGCAGCAACGTCAGGAGCGCTGCGCTCGTCGCCCCATCGACGTCGTAATCGCCAAAGATGGCGATTGTCTCGCCGGCCTGGATCGCGTCAGCGAGGCGCTTGGCGCCCTTGTCCATGTCCTGAAAGCAGCTCGGGTCGGGCAGGAAGTCGCGGATCTTCGGCTCGCGGTGGCGTGCCAGGTCCTCGCGCCCAACGCCCCTCGCGAGCAGCAGCTCGTCGACCAGCGAATCCAGGCCACGACTGTCGTCGGGTGATCGACGCCAGCGCCATGCCTGCCCGGTGACGGATTTCTCGATATTTAGCGCCGCCGGCATGGCCCCAGGTTATGGACCAGCGATTTTCGCGGTCTAGAGGCTGCGCGGCTCAGCGTCACGTTATTCTGTGGATACTCGGTACACGGCCCCCGCTTCGGCCGCGCATTATCTACACCAGGAGGACACCTTGTACGAGCGTCCGCATTGAGGAAGGTCGTACAAAAGATATGTTAGCTGGCCTCGTCCACCCTGTGCTGGAGGAGCTCGGAGCGGACCCGGACGGCCCGCGCAGCTATAGTCGTCTCGTAGAGGAAAACCGCAAACGCGGCTCCGATCGCAAGCATCGAGGCAATGAACAGCAAGGCGATCTCGCTGCCGAAATGGAAGCGCGAGAGGCTGGCTGCGAAGAGAAGGACGACCACGAGGCAGATTAGAAGCGCGGAAACAACCGACAGACCCGTCGCCCAATTGACGAGCGACATTCGGCGGTCGAGAACCTTGAGATCGCTGATCCAGCGATCGTGATCCGCACCGCGGCTCGCGAGCAGCATGGGCTCGATCTCGCGCGACCTGTCGACAATCCTCGATAGACGCGTCGTGCAGACGTTGACGAACGAAGCGATGCCGCTGAGCAGGAAGACCGGCGCGACGGCGATCCGGACCACGTCCGCAACCGTGCTGACCGACAGATAGTTCGTCCCTTCGAACATCGCCTCGCCTTATCGGAGGCGGTCCGCCATCCCGCAAGCTTAGGAAGAACCGGTCGAGTTTTCGCAGCTTGCGACCTCGAGCAGGAGCAACCCGTTGACCACGAAGCTCACCGCCACGAACCATGCGAATGTCGCGATCAGCCACGACGTCGGACCGAACAAGCTGATGACGATCGTCGTGATCGAGAAGTCCCGCAATCAGAACGGCCGCGAGCAGGAAGTCCGTCGCCGCGGCGATCGCGGTCCAGGTTCGGACCGACCCTCGAGATTCCACGCTGGCGATCGCGAGGATGACACTTCGGACTAGGAGCCAGGCGATGACGAGCGTGGCGGTGGGAAAGAAATGGGTCTGTCGGTTGAGGATGAAGATCAGCCCGGCCAGCGTCGTTACCCCGCCCGTCGCCATCGCAAATGCGCGCACCTCGCGCCGCAGCGACCCGGCAACGGTCTCGATCAGCCCCGCCGCGATAAGCAATGCGCCAATCATGTCGGACGAGATTCGCTTACCCGCCGGGAGCAGAAGCGCACCGGCGCTAAGAAAGATGATCGCGATGGCGGCTACGCGCAGTCCGCGCGCGCGCGTTCGGTCGGAAAGCGATCGATGGGCCTGGCTAGCCAAGTCGCGCCCCTTCATTCTCCTGTCGCGAACCCGAAAGCAGGGGATTCTGTTCCAAATCCGGTATCGGCGATCAAGGCGCGATCACTCGCAGCGCCTGCTTCCGGATCCGATATTCCAGCGGAGGCTTGCTTCGAACTACTTCCCCGTCGAGCGAGACAATCAATCGCTGTCCAGAGGCTGACACAAGCAGTTTCTCGACTCCCTCCAGCCTCACCATGTCGTCCGGACGGCTGCGCCCGACGAGGGCGCGAATGCTGGCCGCGATTAGGCCAAGGCGGGTTTTCTTGCGCATCACAAGCACGCACAATTCGCCGGAGTCGAGGCTTTCGCGCTTGCCCGGCGCTCCGATATCGATTCGGTATTCGTTGTTGCCGACGAACAGCAACGGTGTGTCGACGCGGCCGGTGAGATCGTCATTTACGGTGAGCGTCAGCCGGCGGTGATTGAACCGGAATAGTGTCCTCAGCGAGGCGACGATCATCGCGGCGCGCTTGCTTCGGCCGAGCCGCTTGCGCTGCAGGTCGCGGTCGACAACCATCAGCGGATAGAGTCCGATCGCGCTATTGTTGATGAACACACGCTCGCCCATCTCGCCGATGTCGACGCTCCGATGCTTGCCACCGGCTATCAGCTGCGCGGCCTCGTCGAGATCCATCGGAATCCCGAGATCGCGCGCAAAATGGTTGAGCGTTCCTAAAGGCAGGATTCCCAGAACGGTATCCGTTCCGGCGAGTGCCGAGGCTGCCGCGCTGATCGTTCCATCACCGCCACCAACGATCAGCAGCGGGTCCTTTCGTTCAGCAATGGCGCGGCAGCGAACTGCGCAGTCGCCGCCACCGATGAGCTCGACCTCAACGTCCAACCCGACCGACTTGAGCGCGTGGCGGACGCGATCGGGGAGGCTTTCATCAGCTGCGATAGCGCCGCCGCCGCGATTGAGGAGAACTAGGATATTGGACATTACGAAGCGCTAACGCGCCATCAGCCGTAGACTATCCCTCGTCATCCTTGCCGGTGCACTGGCCGACGCGGTTCGCATCGACATGCATCTTCATCGACATACCCTGTTGCTGGCCGCCCGAGCCGTTCATCGACGTATCGATGGAATAGCTCGTCGGCGTGTAGCTGCCGCTGACATTCATGTTCTGCGTCGTCTCATCTGAGCGACACACCATAGCGACATCGATCTTTCCGCCGCCCATCGTGAAATGGTCGTACCGGCATGACTTGTCCGCCCCGAAAAAGTCCTCTTTTGGTTTCTTCACGTCGGCTTCGGTCAGGCAATGCTTCGATGCCTGCTGCTGATGTTCGGCAATCGACTGCTTCATCTTGGCGGCATATTGGGCGGGGATTCCGGGAATGCTCATTTCCTGAATCGTCACCTTCGATTCCCACAGGCCCGGCTCGATCATCGCCCCGCTCGTCATAACGCCGGACTGCTTCACAGCCTCGCTCACCTGGTTGCCGGTGGCGTTCCTGACGTTCACCTCCGGCCCCTTGTTGCACGATGCAAGCACGGTCGCGCCGGCGATCAAAATCATCGTCTTTTTCATGAAGCCCCCTTCATTTGGCGGTCTGACCATACTCAATGGTGACCCGCCGCACTAGCGGCGGTAGTTGGGCCTTGTTTCTGAAGCTCCTGTGCAGACCGCGGCGGCCGGGCCTTCGCTGGCACAGCTAGCAGCGTTCGCCAGTTGTCCGCTCCATGAGTCCGACCATATAGGTCCTGATGGCGATTCAAATCCGGACATCGCTGGCGGAACCCGAGACGGGCGGAACCTTCGTCCCGCACAAGCCCGCGCGCCCGGACAAGGCGGAAGGCGGCAGGGCCTTCAGGCTAGTTGCCGCCTATGAGCCCGCCGGCGACCAGCCGACGGCTATCCGCGAACTGGTCGAGGGAATCGGCGAAAATGGCGAGGCGAGCCAGGTTCTCCTCGGCGTCACCGGATCGGGCAAGACGTTCACAATGGCCAAGGTCATCGAAATCCTTCAGCGGCCGGCGCTGGTGATCGCCCCCAACAAGATACTGGCGGCGCAGCTGTACGGCGAATTCAAGAGCTTCTTTCCCGACAACGCGGTCGAATATTTCGTCAGCTACTACGATTACTATCAACCCGAAGCCTACGTCCCGCGCACCGACACCTATATCGAGAAAGAGTTGAGCGTTAACGAGGCGATCGACCGTATGCGCCATTCGGCGACTCGTTCCCTCCTCGAGCGCGACGACGTGATCATCGTGGCGTCGGTGTCGTGCCTCTACGGAATCGGTTCGGTCGAGACCTATTCGGCGATGACCTTCAGCCTCAACAAGGATCAGGTCGACGACCAGCGCGAGGTCATCCGCAAGCTCGTCGCGCTCCAATACCGGCGCAACGACCAGAGCTTCACACGCGGCAGCTTTCGAGTACGCGGCGACAATCTCGAGATCTTCCCGTCGCACTATGAGGACAGGGCCTGGCGGGTCAGCTTCTTCGGCGACGAGATTGAGGAAATCAGCGAGTTCGATCCGCTGACCGGAAAGACCATTGCCTCGCTCGACAGCATCAAGGTCTATGCGAACTCCCACTATGTGACGCCCGGCCCAACGCTCAAGCAGGCGATGGAGGCGATCCGCCATGAGCTCGCCGAGCGGCTGAAGGAGCTGACTGCGGAGGGGCGCCTGTTGGAAGCACAACGGCTCGAGCAGCGGACCAATTTCGACCTCGAGATGATCGCTGCAACCGGCTCTTGTGCTGGCATCGAGAATTACTCGCGCTTCCTTACCGGCCGACTTCCCGGGGAGCCGCCGCCTACGCTGTTCGAATATCTCCCCGACAACGCGCTGCTATTCATCGACGAGAGCCATCAGACGGTGCCGCAAATCGGCGCGATGTCGCGCGGCGACCATCGACGCAAGATCACCCTCGCCGAATATGGTTTCCGCCTGCCCAGTTGCATCGACAATCGCCCACTCCGTTTCAATGAATGGGATGCGATGCGCCCGCAGACGACCTTCGTCTCGGCGACTCCCGGCCCGTGGGAAATGAACGAGACCGGCGGCGTCTTCTCCGAACAGGTAATCCGCCCCACCGGCCTCATCGACCCGCCGGTCGAGATCAAGCCGGTTGAGGATCAGGTCGACGACCTCGTCAACGAAGCGAGGCTGACCGCGAAGAAGGGCTACCGAACGCTCGTTACAACGCTGACCAAGCGCATGGCCGAGGATTTGACTGAATATCTGCACGAAGCTGGCCTTAAAGTCCGCTACATGCACTCGGACGTCGAAACGCTGGAGCGTATCGAGTTGATCCGCGAACTGAGGCTCGGCGTCTATGACGTGCTCGTCGGAATCAACCTCCTGCGCGAGGGTCTCGACATCCCCGAGTGCGGGCTGGTCGCGATCCTCGATGCCGACAAGGAAGGCTTCCTTCGCTCCGAAACTTCACTGATCCAGACGATCGGACGCGCTGCCCGGAACGTCGAGGGCCGAGTGATCCTCTACGCCGACACCGTCACCGGCTCTATGGAGCGCGCGCTCGCCGAGACCGGCCGCCGCCGCGAGAAGCAGCTCGAATATAATGTTGAACACAAGATCACCCCGGAGAGCGTAAAGCGCAACATCGCCGATCTTCTTGCCGACGTATCCGAACGCGACCATGTTCTGATCGATACCGGCGACGATGAGCGTCCCCATCTCGTTGGCCACAACCTCAAAGCCTATATCGCCGATCTCGAGGAACGGATGCGAAAGGCTGCCGCCGACCTCGAGTTCGAGGAAGCCGCGCGGCTTCGTGACGAAATTCGCCGGCTTGAGGAAGACGATCTGGGAATCCCCGACTTCGAGCGTGTCGCCCCGAGACCGCTCGGCAATTCCACCGAGGGCAAGCCCGGAACTCGCAAGGGCCGCTTCGGCAAGCAGCAGCGGACTAGGTTCGGCGTAAAGCGCTAGCTAGTGTGTTGTCACGCGCCGACGGCGGGGTTCGCAGCCGACTGAAGGCAGTCGCGCAACAGCAATAGATAGAAGTCGTCGCCGTCGCGCGTCCCTCGTCAACTCAGCCCGATCACGCCCTTCTTCTCCATCGCTCGGGCATAATAGAATAAGCCGATCGCGACGATGATGATCACCAACGGCATCACCTTCATCATCGAGTTGTCGGCCGCGCCCGGCATCGGCGGAGCGAGCACCAGCTGGTAGCCGAGGCTGAGCACCGCACCGAGCAATGAGATGCCGAACGACCAGACGGCCCAGCGGCTGCGGAAGAGCAGCAGCACCGAACCGAGAAGGGCGAACCATACGCCGAGGCCCCAGCCGATCTGTGCGTACATTGGCATGCCCTCGATCCAGGCGAGCGCCGCATTCGGATCGACACCGGGCATGGAGGCCTTGAGATATTCCAAATTGTGAGTTCGGGTCATCGTATAGTCGTACGCCCCGAAGCAGTTCCACAAGAGCGACAGGACGCCGACGATCCACAGGTGAATCGGCGTGCGGCCTTGAACTGTCGTTGCCATCGGATTTCCCCCTCCGAACCGCGCCGTGTCTTGCGCAGCTGGTCGATGAGGCTCTCAATTGTAGGTGGTGTCAATGCCGCGCTGGCAAGTCGTTCAACGGGCGTCGATTTCTTGATTCAGAAGTTCGCTTAAGGCGGAAGCAAGGGAAGTCAGCTCGTAGGGCTTCTGAAGAACCGGAAAGTCCTGCATCGCTCCAACCTGCTCGCTATAGCCGGTGGTGATCAGGATCGGCAGCTCGGGGAAGCGATCGCGCAACTTGCGGGCAAGCTCGATGCCCGTGATCCCGCCCGGCATCACGACGTCGGTGAAGACGAGTTTCGGCTTGTCCCCCGCCGCGAGCTTCGCGAGGGCTTCTTTCGCGCTGTGCACGATGGTGCTTTCGAAGCCGAGCTCGGCAAGCATGTCGGCGGCGAGCTCGGCGACAAAGGTGTCGTCCTCCACGAGCAGGACGCGTCCAAGCGAGCGAGAACCTTTCATCGAGCCTTGCTCCGCGTCCGAACCGTGGCTTGCGGGCAGGTAGATCGTGAAGGTGGCACCCTCCCCGATCTTGGACTTCACGGTGACGGCGCCGCCGATCTGCTTGGCGAAGCCGAACACCTGGCTGAGGCCGAGCCCCGTGCCCTCGCCGAAGCTCTTGGTCGTGAAGAAAGGCTCGAACACGCGCTCGATGACCTCGCTCGACATGCCACTGCCGGTGTCGGAGATTCGCAGTATAACGTGCGCCCCCTTAAGCCCTTCGGGGCTGCCGTGAAGCACCTCGTTATGCGCGCTGATCTTGAGCGTCCCACCCGACTTCATCGCGTCGCGCGCGTTGAAGGCGAGGTTGAGGAGCGCCAGCTCGAGCGCCCCTGCGTCAGCGTCGACCGGCCAAAGCTGATCGGAAATTTCCGTGACAACGTCGATGTCGCTGCGCAACGACGGCCGGACGAGAGTCGCGACTTCGGCGAAGAACTGCCGAAGGTCGATCTGCTTGATCTCGAGCGGCTGGGCTCGCGCGAATGCGAGCAGCTGTTTTGTGAGGCTGGCGCCGCGTTGCGCCGAGCCGCGGACACCTTCAAGCATCCGCTGCACCTTTTTCTCGTCGCCGATGTTCCTGAGACCCAGCTCGCACGCGCCGAGGATCGCCGTCAGCAGATTGTTGAAGTCGTGCGCGAGACCGCCGGTCAGCTGGCCGAGCGCCTCCATTTTCTGAGATCGGAACAATTGCTCTCGGCTCTGCTCGAGCCGGAGCTGCGTCTCGCGCTTTTCGCTCATGTCGCGCGTGATCTTGGCGAAACCGATCAGATTGCCATCGTCATCCTCGATCGCGTCGAGAACCACACTTGCCCAGAAACGGGTGCCGTCCTTTCGAACTCGCCATCCTTCAGACTCATAGCGCCCGGTCTCGCGTGCTGTCTCCAACGCCCGATGAGGAACACCAGCATCGAAATCCTCACGCGAATAGAAGCGGCCGAAATGCTCGCCGACGATTTCCTCCGGTAAATAACCCTTGATCCGCTGCGCACCCGCATTCCAGTTTGTGACCCGTCCCTCGGGATCGAGCATGAAGATCGCATAGTCGGTGACGCCCTGGACGAGCATCCGGAATTTCCGCTCGGCTTCTAGCAGAGCCTGCTGCGCTTCGCGTTGCTCGGTCATGTCGCGAGTGATCTTCGCGAAGCCGATCAGCTTCCCTTTTTCGTCGTTGATTTGGTCTACGACGACGCTCGCCCAGAAACGCGATCCGTCCTTGCGAACTCGCCAGCCTTCACCCGAATATTTCCCTTCGCAGCGCGCGGTTTCGAGGACCTTGCGCGGCATGTCCGACTTGCGGTCCTCCTCGGTATAGAAGGCGGAGAAATGCTTCCCGATGATTTCTTCTGTCTGGAAGCCCTTGATCCGTTCTGCGCCCGCGTTCCAGCTGGTGACGAAACCCTTCGGATCGAGCATGTATATGGCGTAGTCGACGATCGACTGAACAAGCAGCCTGAAGGGGTCGGACTTCACAACATCCACTTCGTGCAGGTCCGCCTCCAAGCGCAGCCGCCGCTTTTGTACGCAAAGCGCGGGCATACGCCCCCGCGACTTCCCTCAACATCCCAATTGCCGAGTGGTTGCATGCCAAGCTGGAACTGGCTGGTTTCGTCGCTTAATCTCTTTCAATGACTGGTGGGGGCGCCGCATGAATACGAACAGGCTCAACAGCTTCACCGACGGCGTGGTCGCGATCATCATTACGATCATGGTGCTGGAACTGCCGGTGCCGAAGGCGCCCGGAATGGCCGCGCTGGCGCCGCTGACGGTTCTGTTCGCCGCTTATGCCCTCTCGTTCGTCAAAGTCGGGATCTACTGGTCGCAGCATCACAACATGCTCGCCGCAGCGCGCCGGGTGAACGGCGAGGTCCTGCTCACAAACCTTTTCTTCCTCTTTTGGCTGAGCCTGGTCCCATTCGTCGTGCGCTGGGTGGGGGAGACAGGGATCACTCGGGACACGATCGTGGCGTTCGGTGTGATCATGCTGCTTTGCTTTCTGTCGTCGGTCTTGCTGCGCGCAGCCCTGCTCGCGGCGAACGATGCGGACGCTCCTATCGTCAAGGCATCCGGGCGAAGTTGGAAGGGCATCGCGACGTTTATCGCCTATTTGCTCGCAATCCCGCTCGCCTTCTTCTGGCCGTGGCTGTCAGTTGCAATCTATGTCGGTGTCGCGGCGATCTGGCTGGTCCCTGACAAGCGTTTCGAAAGACTCATCGGTTGAGGCCGGAGCGGCTCAATGCCCTGACCGACGGGGTGATCGCGATCGTGCTCACAATCATGGTGCTGGAGCTGAAGTTCCCCGCTCAGCCGACGCTTCAGGCAGTTCTCGCGGTCCTGCCGCTGCTCGCCGCTTACTTGCTCGCCTTCGTCAACGTCGCCATCTTCTGGAACAACCATCATCACATGATGCAGTCAGCCAAAAAAGTGACCGGCGCGGTATTATGGGCCAATCATGCCCTGCTGTTCTGCCTGACCCTTTTCCCACTGATGATCCGTTGGATCGACGAAGCAGGAATCACCTCCTGGCCCGTCGCTTCCTTCGGCGTCGTCCTCGTCGGAGCGGCCGTCGCTTATGTGCTTCTCGAACGCGCTCTGATCGCGGCCGAGGGCGAAGACTCGGACGTGCAAAGGGCGCTTGGCCACGGCTTCAAGGAGTGGGGGAGCTTCGCCGGCTACGTCCTTTCGGTGCCGCTTGCCTTCGTCTCGCCCTATATTTCGATTGCCATCTATGTGACGATCTCGATCGTCTGGATCATCCCTGACCGCCGTTTCGTTCCGCACCTCTAGTTGCAGCAGTCACTGGGCTTTCCCACATGTCGGCAATGGAACAATGGCATGGAACGACGATCCTGGGCGTCAAGAAGGGCGGCAAGACAGTCATTGCCGGCGATGGTCAGGTGACGATGGGCAACACCGTAATGAAGCCCAACGCGAAGAAGGTCCGGCGCATCGGTGCAGAAGGAAGAGTTATCGGCGGCTTCGCGGGCGCGACCGCAGACGCCTTCACGCTTTTCGAGCGGCTCGAGAAGAAACTTGAACAATATAATGGCCAGCTGCTGCGCGCTGCGGTCGAGCTCGCCAAGGACTGGCGCACGGACAAATACCTCCGCAATTTGGAAGCGCTGATGATTGTCGCCGACTCCGAGCAAATGCTGATCCTTACCGGGAACGGCGACGTCCTCGAGCCCGAGGGCGGAATTGCCGCGATTGGGTCGGGTGGAAATTACGCTTTGTCGGCGGCACGCGCGCTCGCCGATTATGAGGAAGACCCGGACGTGCTTGCCCGACGGGCGATGAAGATCGCGGCTGAAGTTTGCGTCTTCACCAACGATCAGCTGACGCTCGAAGTGATTGAAGGCTGAGCCCAAGCGGCTAGGCTGCCGGCATGTTGATCGCCCGCCGGACCTTTGCTTCAAGCTCTGCTGCCTTGCTTTCGGGCTGCGCGACGATTGGAGCTCGAACGGTCAAGGGTTGCACGCCGCTTGCTCCTGTGGACGTCGACGAAAGCCTCGTCATACGCACCGTCGCCGGCTTGCGGCCCTACCGCCGGTCGGGTTTCGTGGTTCGCGCCGAGCCGCTCGGCGACAAGAGGCTGGTGCACAATTACGGCCACGGCGGCGGCGGAATTACCTTGAGCTGGGGAAGCTCCAAGCTCGCGACCGAGCTCGGCCTCCAGGGGCATTTCGGGTCGGTCGCGGTTCTTGGTTCCGGGGTGATGGGCATCTCGACGGCACGGCTGGTGCAGGAAGCGGGTTTCCCGGTCACGATCTACACCGCCGCCTTGCCACCCGAAACGACCTCCAATATCGCCGGCGGTCAGTTCCATCCCTTCGCCGTCTTCAGCCAGCGTTTCGCCAGCGACGAGTTCAAGGCGCAGTTTACGCGGGCTCTCGACTATAGCTGGCGCCGTTTTCAGATCATGGTCGGAGACGATTACGGGATCCACTGGCTTCCAACCTATGTCGAGGCAGACACTCCGGAAGCTAAGTTGCTCGACACCTTCCCGCCCTTCAATCGCCTGCTCAGTCGGGCAGAACATCCCTTCCCGGTCGAGAGCGTGCTTCGCTACGACACGATGTATGTCGAGACCGGGCGATATCTGAGGCAGATGATCCGCGACTTTGAGATCGCCGGGGGCAGGATCGAGGTGCACAAGTTCGCGGCTGCGGCGGATATCGCCGCTATTCCCGAGAACTTGGTGTTCAACTGCACCGGCCTTGGAAGCCGGGACTTGTTCGGCGACCAGGAGCTTCAGTCGGTCCGCGGCCAGCTCGCCATTCTCGAACCGCAGCCCGCGGTTCGCTACGCCTACACCGGAAGCTCGGGGTATATGTTCCCTCGAGCCGACGGAATCCTTCTGGGCGGCACCTTCGAACTCGACACCTGGGACCCCACGCCCGAGCCGGCGGCAATCGCCGGCATCATTGCTAACCACAAGCGCTTCTTCCGAAGCTTCCGCTGCACCGCTTGAAGTGCCCAGGGGCGCTCCCGACATTCCTGCAGAAATGAATTATCAGACCTCTATTCCCCAAGACGGGGAGCAAGCCGAAGTGCGACAGGACAATCTGACACCCAAGGCCATTGTCGCAGCGCTCGACAATCACATTGTCGGCCAGGACGACGCGAAGAAAGCGGTCGCCGTCGCGTTGCGGACCCGCTGGCGCCGTCAGCAGCTCTCGCCGGAGCTGCGGGATGAGGTCACGCCCAAGAACATTCTGATGATCGGCCCGACCGGCTGCGGTAAGACGGAAATCAGCCGGCGGCTGGCGAAACTCGCCGACGCGCCGTTCGTGAAGGTCGAGGCGACCAAGTTCACCGAGGTCGGATATGTCGGGCGCGACGTTGAGCAGATCGCCCGCGATCTCGTCGAGGAAGCGGTGCGGCTGGAACGCGATCGTCGCCGCAACAAGGTTCGTGCAGCGGCCGAGGAAGCCGCGATGGAGCGGCTGCTCGACGCGCTTACCGGCAAAGGATCGAGCGAAGCGACACGCCAGAGCTTCCGACAGCGCTTCTCCGACGGCAGCCTCAGCCAGGCCGAGGTCGAGATCGAGGTCGATGAAGCGGGCTCCATGCCCTTCGAAATTCCTGGAATGAGCGCACAGGTTTTCGATCTCAAGTCGATCATGGGCAAGGCTATGGGCCAGGGCCTCCGCAAGCGCCGCAAGCTGAAGGTGCCCGACGCGTTCGCGCGCCTCACCGAGGAAGAGGCCGACAAGCGTGTCGATCCTGACGATATCAACCGGGTCGCCCTCGCCGATGCGGAAGCGAACGGCATCGTCTTCATCGACGAGATCGATAAGATCGCGGTCAGCGACGTCCGCGGCGGCTCGATTAGCCGCGAGGGCGTCCAGCGCGACTTGCTTCCGCTCATCGAAGGAACCACGGTCGCGACCAAATATGGTCCGCTAAAGACAGACCATATCCTGTTCATCGCTTCGGGTGCGTTCCACAACGCCAAGCCCGCCGACCTTCTGCCCGAGCTTCAGGGCCGCCTCCCGATCCGCGTTGAGTTGAAGGCGCTGACGCAGGATGACTTCGTCCGCATTCTCTCGGCAACCCGTGCGAGCCTCACGGAGCAATATCAGGCTTTGCTTGGTACCGAAGGTGTTACGATCGAGTTCGCTAACAGCGGTATAGTCGCGCTCGCCCGCATCGCCGCCGAGGTCAATGAAGCGGTCGAGAATATCGGCGCTCGCCGGCTCCAGACCGTGATGGAGAAGTTGCTCGAGGATGTGAGCTTCGAGGCCGAGGACCGTCGCGGCGAAAGCTTCGTCATCGACGCCGCGTTCGTCGAGCAGCAGCTCAGCGGAATCGCCAAAAACGCCGACCTCAGTCGTTACGTGCTGTAAACGGTCCTGGCGATCCGTCCGTCAGGCGACACAGCTCGCCGATCAGATTGCAGCCCAGCCGGAGCCGTTTCGTTTCGTCTCTAACTTGTCCCAAGATTGGAGATCATCATGCAATTCGGATTGAAAGGCGCTGCGGGCAGCATTGCGCTTCTATTGTCGAGCGCAGCTGTCGCGCAGGCCCAGCAGACCAGTTCGACGACCACCCAGCAAACGCCAACCCAAACGCAGACGACGACCACCAACAGCAGTACGACGGCGGTTCCGGGCACTCCGCTCACGCCGGCGCAAACCCAGACGACCACGACCCGAAGCACGGCGACCACGCCGACTGACAGCGCGACCGGGCTGCCGGTCGGTCCGACCGAGAAGTCGACGTCCACGACGACGACCACGACAAGTGCCGGCGCCACTGCAGCCGCGACAGCGTCCGATGTGAAGGCGGGCGTTTCGGTCTACGACACCAAGGGCGGCCTCATCGGTAAGATCGAGTCGGTCAGCGGCACCGACGCAGTCGTCGACACCGGCGTCGCTCGAGCGAAAATTCCGGTGTCGAGCTTTGCCAAGAACGACAAAGGCCTGGTCATGAACATGACCAAGGCCGAACTGGACGCGAGCGCCAAGAAAGCTGCGCCGAAAGCGGCCCCGTCCAAGGCGCCGAAGAAGCCGAGCTAAGCCCCGGCCTTGCGATATCGCCAGGTCAGGCCGTTGACGAACGGCGGCCAGAGGCTGGTCTTGACCCCGGCGAGCCGAAACCAGCGCGCGACCCATGTGTTGCACGTGCGAAACGCGCTCTCCTTGCCGACCGCTCGATAGAACGCATCGGACGGTCCATATCCCCCGTGCCGGATTCGGATCGGCCGGCCGCGACGATCCATGGCGAAATCGGCGCGGATTGCGGCGAAGAGACGTCGATACTCATCAGGGCGTAGCACGATCTGTCGCGACGCGTAGGTCGGGTTCGACACATATTCGACGTGCATCACGCGCTTGCCGCCGGCTAGCGCGGACCAGATTGTGCCGGGCGTGATGTCCCACCAAGTCGGCGTATTGAGATAGACCCGTTCCTCGCCGGAGCCGAACGCGATCCAGGCCGCCTGCGGGTCAGGCGCTGCAAAGTCACCCTTTGGCAGGAGCGCCGTCCAGCTTAGACCCTGCGCTTCCACCGGAACGACGATATCTGCGTGGATGCCATTGCTGGCGATGTAGACGGCGATACCCTTATGAGGCTCCGTCCAGTCTCGATTGACGGATAACAGTGAGCCGACGAGGGCCGCTAAAAGGTAAAGTGCTGGCAGCGCGATGAGGGCGCTCAATAGGCGCCCAGCCCACTTGCCGCCTTTGCTTTTTCGCCGCCGCCGAGCCATCCACTCTCCAGTCGCACCTTGCCTAGATTAGAAGGGCTGCCTAGATGCGCCAGCCGTCGGGGCGTAGCGCAGCCTGGTAGCGCATCACACTGGGGGTGTGGAGGTCGCTGGTTCGAATCCAGTCGCCCCGACCATCATCTTTTCAATCAGAAAGTCACCATTCCCCAATGTCCAGCCCACCGATCTTGATGATGATGCAGGCTGCGCCCGGCGCCGGCTCGGGCGGCGCTGCGGCAATGATAATGGGCATTGCGCCATGGCTTCTAATCTTCGTGATCTTCTATTTCCTGATGATCCGGCCCCAGCAGCAGCGCGTGAAACAGCATCAGGCTGAGATTGCCGCGGTTAAGAAGGGCGACGAGGTGATCACCGGAGGCGGAATCCGGGGGCGGGTGACCAAGGTCAGCGATGATGAAGCCGAGGTCGAGATTGCGCAGGGCGTGAAGATCCGAGTCGTTAAATCGACCATCACAGCCGTCGTCAACGGCAAGTCGAAGCCGGCGAACGACTGATGCTCGAATTTCCCAAGTGGAAAATCTGGCTGATCGGCATCGTCATCGCGATCGGCATCATCCTCTCAATTCCCAGCCTGATTGCCGGAACGCCCGCGGCGCGCGGCTGGCCGGGATGGATGCCGCAATATAAGATCAGCCTGGGGCTCGACCTTGCCGGCGGCAGCCACCTGCTTCTTGAAGCCGACTTATCCGATGCTTTGAAGCAGCGCGTCCAGTCGATGGAGGACGAGGTCCAGACCGAGCTTCGGCGCGATCCTCGGATCGATATCGGCGACATTTCGATCGCTGGGGGACGCCTCTCATTCATGGTTCGAAACGCGACTCAGGTCGATGCCGCGGTCGAGCGGCTTCGGAACCTGACCAAGCCGGTCGCGCTCACCGGAAACCGCGATTGGGACGTCCAGGTCGTCGATTCGACCCGGATCGTCATGATTCCGACGCCGAGCGGGACCGCGCAGGCGCTGAAGGACGCAATGGGAGTCGCTCGCGATGTCGTCCGGCGCCGCATCGACCCTTCGGGAACGAAAGAAATTACCGTCATCACCGAAGGTGGCAATCGTATTCTCGTCGAAGTGCCGGGCGTCGAGGACCCGGAAGCGCTTAAGAAGCTGATCGGCCAAACCGCGCGGCTGGAGTTCAAGCTCGTCGATCTGTCGGCCAATCCGCAAGAAGTTCAGCAGGGCCACGCGCCTCCAGGCGGCCAGGTTCTCCCGATGGCCGATGGTAACGGCTTCATGGCCGTGAAGCGCCGAGTGATGGTCTCGGGCGACCAGCTGACCGACGCCAAGCAGAGTTTCGACCAGGACGGCCGGCCAGACATCGACATCACTTTCAACACCGCCGGCGCGCGCCGCTTCGGGCGGGTGACCCAGGAGAATGTTGGCAAGCCATTCGCAATCATCCTTGACGACAAGATTTTGTCGGCGCCGAACATCAACGAGCCGATCCTCGGTGGCCGGGCGCAGATCGCGGGCAGTTTCACTGTCCAGAGCGCGCACGACCTCGCCGTCAGCCTCGCCTCGGGCAAGCTGCCGGTTAAGCTCAACGTCATTGAGGAACGGACGGTCAGCGCCGAGCTCGGTCAGGATTTCGATCCACAAAGGCGTGATCGCATCGATCGTCTCGGTCGTTGCGGTGATCATCTTCATGCTCGTCACCTACGGCCGCTTCGGAGTTTACGCGACGGTCGCGCTGATCGTGAATGCGTTTCTGATTCTCGGCATCATGGCGCTCTTCAACGCCACGCTGACGCTGCCGGGGATCGCGGGCTTCATCCTGACGATCGGCGCTGCGGTCGATGCGAATGTCTTGATCAACGAGCGAATACGCGAGGAGATACGGCGCGGCAGGCGACTTATCGACGCAGTTGAGACCGGTTATCACGAGGCCTTCCGGGCGATTTTCGACGCCAACGTCACGCACGTCATCTCGGCGTCGATCATGGCCTATTTCGGCTCGGGGCCGGTCCGCGGATTTGCCGTGGTGCTCCTGATCGGCGTCGTCACCTCGGTGTTCACCGCCGTCTATTTCACTCGCATGCTGGTCGCGCTGTGGATTCGCCGCGCCCGACCGCGCGAGCTCCATATCTAAGGTCGTCAAAGCGATGAAGCTGCTCAAGCTGGTTCCGGAAAATACCAACCTCGATTTCATGCGATGGCGCAATGTCGCGCTGGTGATTTCGACCCTCCTGACGATCGCTTCGATCGGCTACACCATCTATCGCGGCTTGAATCTCGGGATCGATTTCGTCGGCGGAGAGGTCATTCGCGCCGAGTTCGCGCAGCCTGTGCACATCGATGACCTGCGCGCGCGAGTTGATCGCCTCGGGGTCGGAGAGGCCAGCATTCAGGCGCTCGGCAACGACCGGACTTATCAGATCAGGCTCCCCAAGCCCTCCGGCCCCGAAGCCGCTTCGAATGCGGAGGTGAGCAAGCTTCGAGCGGCGATCCCGCAACAATATCCGGGCGCCCGCGTCGACGCGGGCGAATCGGTCTCGGGCAAGGTCAGCGAGGAGCTGGCCGACAACAGCGCGCTCGCGGTCGCCTTGGCGATGCTTGGGATCGCCGTTTACATCTGGTTCCGATTCGAATGGCAGTTCGGCGTCGGGGCGCTGCTCACGCTCGCTCACGACATTTCGATGACGCTCGGCTTCTTCGCCATTACCCGGCTGCCGGTCGACCTGAACGTCGTCGCCGCCTTCCTCACGATTCTCGGTTATTCGCTCAACGATACGGTTGTCATCTACGACCGGATCCGCGAGGACCTTCGGAAGTATCGCAAGATGGCGATCCTGCCGCTCATCAACCTATCGCTAAACGAAACGCTGGCACGGACGGTCGTGACGTCGCTGACCGTGCTGCTTGCTCTTGGCGTGCTGATGCTGTTCGGGCCACAGGTGATCTTCGGGCTCGCGATAGCGATCTTCTTGGGCGTGCTGATTGGCACTTATTCCTCGATCTACATCTCCGCCCCTGTGCTAGTGTGGCTCGGAGTTAAGCCCGACAGCTTTCTCAAGTCCGACGACAAAGCGGCTGGCCAGCCTGAAACTGCCTGAAGTTCCGTTCAGCTGCGGCCAAGCTTTGCATCGCCATGCCACGCTTGGCCTGCTCTGGCGGCCACGCTAATGAGGTTTGAATGCTGAAAGTCTCACGTCTCCCCGCACTGCTCGCCGCCGCAGCGGTCATCACCCCGCTCGCCGGCTGCGCGCATGGCGGAAACAACAAGACAGATACGGCCTATGTCGCTCGAGACGTAAGCTCGCTCTATGGCGCCGCCCAGCGCACCATGAACTCGGGCGACTATGAGCAAGCCGCAAAGCTGTTCGACGAGGTCGAGCGCCAACACCCCTATTCGGTCTGGGCGCGTCATGCGCAAATCATGAGCGCCTTCAATTATTATCTGGCCACCAAATATACTGACGCGATCAGCTCGGCGCAGCGCTTCCTGACCATACACCCGGGCAGCGAAGAGGCACCCTACGCCCAATATATCCTCGCGATGAGCTATTATCAGCAGATTCCGGACGTGGCGCGCGATCAGACCGTGACCAGCCAGGCATCCGAGGCCTTCAACGAACTGATCCGCCGCTATCCCGACAGCCGCTACGCAATCGATTCCAAGCTAAAGCTGGACCTCATCACCGATCACCTCGCCGGCAAGGAGATGGACGTCGGACGCTTTTATCAGCGTTCCGGGCAATGGCTCGCTGCAACCTATCGCTTCCGCAACGTCGTCGACCAATATCAAACCACGACCCACGCACCCGAAGCTCTGGAGCGGCTCGTTGAATGCTATCTCGCGCTCGGCATTCCGGATGAGGCGTGGAAGGCGTCTGCGGTGCTTGGGAAGAATTACGCCGGCACCTATTGGTACCGCCAGTCGCTTCGTCTGTTGATCGCCGAACGCAGGCACACGGGCGGTCACGCCTTCGCGGTGGCCGGCGAAACGCAAGTTCCAGGCGGGGCGACTGAGGCAGCCAGCGCCGCTGGCTATCCCGGCTCTACCAACTACCCGGGTGCCAAGCGCGCGGCAAAGCGCAAAGCGTCCAAGCCGGCGAGCTCGAGCAGCGATTCGGACCGCCCGAGCGCGACCAGCTACCCGCAGGGTCGCAAGCCCCCGAAGCAATAATATCCAGCATGGGCGGGCGCGCATGCTGAAGCAGCTCGCGATCCGCAATATTGTGCTGGTCCAACAGCTCGAGCTGGAATTCGAGCTCGGCCTCGGTGTGCTGACCGGCGAGACCGGTGCAGGCAAATCGATCCTCCTCGATTCGCTCGGCCTCGCACTTGGGGCTCGTGCCGACGCCGGACTGGTGCGCGCGGGCGAGGATTCGGCAGTGGTTTCGGCGGAGATCGAGCTGCCCCCAGGCCATGCCGTCCCCTTGTTTCTCCAGGAACAAGGGATCGAATTCGACCCGGGCGAGCCGCTGATCGTGCGGCGCACTCTAAAGAGCGACGGCGGAAGCCGGGCCTTCCTTGGCACAATCAGCGTGCCGGCAGGACTTCTCCGCGATGTCAGCGCGCTTGCGGTGGAGATCCACGGGCAACACGACGATCGCGGGCTGCTCAATCCCAAGGGTCACCGGGCGTTGCTCGATGCTTTCGGCCGGATTGAGACGCGCGATTTGGAATCGGCATGGAGCGAAGTCGTTCGGATCGAGGCCGAGCTTCTCGAAGCGCACGCCGAGCTCGCCGCGGCGGAGCGCGACCGAGACTGGCTCACCCATGCGTCGGCCGAAATCGAAGCGCTGGCGCCCACGGAAGGCGAGGAAACCCGGCTCGCCGAGGAACGCGCTGCGATGCAGTCGAGCGTGAAGGCAAGCAAGTCGCTTTGCGGCCTCGACGAGCTGCTTGGCGGATCCGAGGGCGCGCTATCGCTGCTGAGGCAGGCGGCCCGGCGGATCGAGCGCGCAGCAGGAGACCATCCTTTGCTCGCGGAAGCCCTAGCAGGGCTCGACCGAGCTCTGATCGAGGCGAGCGAGGCCGAGGACCGGATCGCGCGCGCAGCCGACGCTCTGGCGTTCGATCCAGCACGACTGGAGCAGGCCGAGGCCAGAACTCTTCGATATTCGCGGGCTCGCGCGCAAGCACCGGGTCGAACCGGATTTGCTCGCTGAGCTCGGAAAAAAGATGCAAACCCAGCTCGCTGCGATTGAGGCTGGCGGCGAGCATGTCGAAGAGCTCGAGCGACAGCTCCTTGCAGCGCGCGAGCGTTATAGCCAAGCGGCCTCTCTCATCGCCAGGATGCGCAGCGATGCCGCTGAGCGCCTGGATACCAGCGTCGCCGCGGAACTTGCCCCGTTGAAGCTCGATGCGGCGCGCTTCCGTACCGCAATTGCAGCTGTTGAACCTGGGCCCACCGGCACCGACCGCGTCGAGTTCGAGGTTTCCACCAACCCGGGCGCTCCGTTCGGTCCGCTCACCCGGATCGCCTCGGGCGGCGAGCTGTCGCGGTTCATCCTCGCGCTCAAGGTTGCGCTTGCCGAAGCCGGGACCGCAGCGACGATGATCTTCGATGAAGTCGACCGTGGCGTCGGCGGTGCGGTCGCAAGCGCGATCGGGGAACGGCTCGCTCGGCTCGCGCAGGAATTGCAGGTGCTGGTCGTAACCCATTCGCCCCAAGTCGCAGCGCGCGCTTCGCATCATTATCGGATCGAGAAGAATCACGGGCCAAGTGGTACGGTGACCACCGTTCGGAAGCTTTCGGCCGACGAGCGGCGCGAGGAGATTGCGCGAATGCTTTCTGGCGCTTCGATCACGGACGAAGCGCGGGCTCAGGCGTCGCGCCTGCTGGACGCCGCGTGACGAGCTACGTCGCTCTCCTTCGCGGCGTGAATTTGGTCGGCAAGAGCACGCTGAAAATGAACGACCTCAAGGCTATTGCCGACCAGCTGGCACTCGCGTCCGCTCGGACCTACATCGCGAGCGGCAATCTCTTGTTCCTCAGCAACCAGCCCGAAGAGAGCCTCAGGCGAAAGCTTGAAAAGGCGCTTCAGGTCCAGATGGCCAAGGAAGTCCGGGTCATGTTGCGCACGGCGAGGGAAATGGCCGCGGTCGTGAAAGCGAACCCCTTCGCTGGCCAGCCGGGCAATCGAGTCCAGGTTTTTTTCATGGACAGATCCCCGCCCAAGGACCTGCTCTCGACCGTCCGCAATCAGGCAGACGACGAGCTGATCGCGGTGGGACCGAGAGAGGTCTTTGTTGCCTATGGCGAAAGGGGTATCGGCCAGTCGCGAATGCGCATTCCAGCCGCTGAAGCCGGGACTGCGCGCAACATGAACACAGTCGCCAGGCTCGCGGAGCTTGCAAGGGAGATGGCATGAGCAACGAACGGCCGATTTCGCATGAGTTCGAGGGCGAAGGCCTGGAGAGCGTGTTCGTCGGAAGGCGCGACGGCAAGTCGCTTCCGACGATATTGCTGGTCCCGACGGTGATGGGTGTTTCTGACCTTGAGAAAAGCTTCGGCCGGCAGCTGGTCGAGCTCGGCTACAACGCTCTCGTCGTCGACCTTTTCGGCAAGGCATTTCACGGCGCTTCGCGCGACACGATGTTCGGCGAGATGACCCGCCTCCGCAGTGACCGAGCCGCGCTCCGTCGAAGGCTTCAGCACGTGCTCGAGATTGCTCGAGCGCAGGCGGAGGTCAGCAAGGATGAGATCGTCATCGCTGGCTATTGCTTTGGCGGCCAATGCGCGCTCGACCTAGCGCGCAGCGGCGCGGACATCGCCGCGGCGGTCAGCTTCCATGGCCTCTTCGATCCACCCGGCCTACCGCCGCAGAAGATCAGCGCCAAGGTCGTCGCCTATCATGGCTGGGACGACCCGATGGTACCGCCGGAGAAGGTGGTCGCGCTCGGTCAGGAGCTGACCGAGGCGGGCTGCGACTGGCAGATCCATGCTTATGGCAATGTCGGCCACGGCTTCACCAACCCCCATGCAAGCTCGCTCCAGATTGAGGGCGTCGCTTACAATGAGCTCGCGGCCGAACGGTCGTGGACGAGCTTCGTGAACTTACTTGAGGAATTGTTCGGCGCGAATGGCCACTGAGCTCAGCGAGGCCGATGCCGCCAACCGCCTGATGCGGCTCGCAAAGGAGATCGCCCGGCACAATCGGCTCTACCACGACCATGACGCGCCGGAAATTTCTGACGCCGACTATGACGCGTTGGTGCGCGAGAACCACGAGCTGGAAGAGCGCTTCCCGAACCTTGTTCGCGCGGATTCGCCCTCGAGGCAGGTCGGAGCCTTAGCCACCAGCGGGCTTGCCAAGGTCGCTCATGCCAGACCGATGCTCAGCCTCGAGAACGCCTTCTCGCCCGAAGAGGTCGAGGAGTTTGTCGCGCGCGTGAAGCGCTTCCTCGCGATTCCGGCGGATGCTTTCGTCGCCTTCACGGCTGAACCGAAAATCGACGGCCTCAGCTGCTCGCTCCGCTACGAGAAGGGCGAGTTGGCACTGGCCGCGACGCGCGGCGACGGTGCGGTCGGCGAGGATGTGACCGCCAACGCTCGAACCATCTTTGACATTCCGGAGAGCATCGCGAACGCGCCCAAGCTGCTCGAGGTGCGCGGCGAGGTCTATATGTCCAAGGCCGACTTCGAAGCGCTCAACCGACGGCAGGAAGAGGCCGGCGGCAAGATCTTCGCCAACCCGCGCAATGCTGCCGCCGGCTCGCTCCGCCAGAAGGTTCCGAGCATCACCGCATCGCGTCCGCTTCGCTTCCTCGCTCACGGCTGGGGTGAGCTCAGCGAGCCGCTCGCCGAGTCGCAATATGCGGCGATGAAGCGAATCGAAAGCTTGGGGATTCCCGTCGCCGACCTGCTTGTTCGCTGCGACAGCGTGACCGAAATGCTCGCCCATTATCGCGCGATCGAGAAAGCACGCGCCGACCTGCCCTTCGATATCGACGGTGTCGTTTACAAGGTCGATCGCCTCGATCTTCAGGAACGACTCGGCTTTGTCGCCCGCGCGCCGCGCTGGGGTCTTGCGCACAAATTCCCGGCGGAAAAGGCGGAGACGACGCTCGAAGCGATCGACATTCAGGTCGGTCGAACTGGCAAGCTGACGCCCGTCGGCCGTCTCGTGCCCGTCGGCGTCGGCGGCGTCATCGTCGCGAACGTTACACTCCACAATCGCGACGAGATCGAGCGCCTCGGACTTCGCATCGGCGACCGGGTGCGAATCCAGCGGGCCGGCGACGTGATCCCCCAAGTGATCGAAAATCTTACCCGCGACGAGCCGCGGCCGGCCTACTTCTTCCCCGATCATTGTCCCGAATGCGGCAGCGAAGCGGTCGCCGAGGAAGGCGAGGTCGACGTCCGCTGCACCGGTGGCCTGATCTGCCCGGCGCAGCGTTTCGAACAACTCCGGCACTTCGTTTCGCGGGGCGCGCTCGACATCGAAGGGTTAGGCGAAAAGAGCATTGGCGAGTTCATCGAGCTCGGCTGGCTGAGCTCGCCCGCGGATATCTTCAGACTGCGTGACCACAGCGCCGAGCTGCTCGGACGTGAGGGTTGGAAGGAGAGATCTGTCGACAACCTGCTCGCCGCGATTGAGGCCAAGCGCCAGCCGGACGGTCCGCGGCTCCTGTTCGGCCTCGGCATCCGCCACGTCGGCATCGTCACCGCCAGGGACCTCCTCAAATGCTTCGGAACGATCGAGGAGCTTCGCCGCAGCGCGCTCTCTAATGGCGGCGAGGCCGAGCTGTCATCGGTTCAGGGCGTCGGCCCGGTCGTCGCAGCGGCGCTCGTCGATTTCTTCCATGAGCAACATAACCGCGAGGCGCTCGACGACCTCCTTTCCGAAATATCGCCGCAACCCTTTTTGAGCGACGCAAAGCAGACCGAGTGGAGCGGCAAGACCATCGTCTTCACCGGCAGCCTCGAGACCATGAGCCGCGACGAAGCGAAGGCGCAAGCCGAGCGCTTGGGCGCGCGTGCGGCGGGCTCGGTCAGCGCGAAGACCGATCTCGTCGTCGCCGGGCCAGGCGCGGGCTCGAAGCTGAAGAAAGCCGAAGATCTTGGCATCCGAATTATCAACGAAGCGGAATGGGCAGAGATCGTTGCCGCGGCTTAGGCCGATCAGCGCGCCAGTTAATCGGCACTTCCGTCAATCGTCCTGGCTCAATCGATGAATGGGTCGGAGGGCGCTTACAAAGGCGGACATGGTCAATGGACTGCAATCAAGCTGGCGGGGCGATGAGTACCAGGGCCGGCCACTCGCCTGGGCTTCGATCGTTCAGGACGAAGCCGAGCTTTTCGTAGACTGCGATCACTGCGTCAGCCTGCGTGTCGAGTAGTCCAGCAAGCATCACCGTTCCGCCCGGCGCCAGCGATTGCGCGAAGGCGGGTGCAAGCTCGATCAGCGGGCCTGCCAGAATATTGGCGATGATGAGGTCGAACGGCGCGCGTGCGAAAATCAGCGGTAAGTCCATGCCATCCGCGACTGCCAGCAGCAGCTCGCTCGCTTTCATTCCAAGCGTCACGCCGTTGATCGCGGCATTGTCTCGAGCGACGGCTATTGCCACGGCATCGATGTCGGTCGCGATGCACCTCGCCGCGGGCCATAAAGCAAGCGATGCGAAGGCAAGGAGCCCCGTGCCCGATCCGATGTCTGCGATATTCACGAAGCGCTTGCCCTCGAGTTCCAGGCGGTCGAGCGCTTCCAGGCAGCCGCTTGTCGTCGCGTGCTGGCCCGTGCCGAAGGCTAGGCTCGCATCGATCTCGAACGGCATCGCGCCGGGCGGGACGCTTCGGTACATGGGTGTGTGTACGTAGAAGCGACCAGCGCGGATCGGCTGTAGCCCGGCCTGGCTCATCGTTACCCAATCGGCTTCGCCAAGTTCTTCTATTCGCGGTTCGCCCGAGCCGAGCGTGCGCAGCAGCAGCAGCTCGGAAGTAGTCGGCGCGTGCTCGAAATAGGCGTGGATCAGCCAATCGTCCGGCCGCCTCTCGTCGGGCTCGTCGGCGACAAGCACGGGTGGATCCGAATGATCACAGAACAGCCCGTCACCCTGCGCCACCGCCTCGCCCTGGGCGCGGCTGCAGGCAACGGTAACGCGAAAGCTCATTCCCCAGCTTTCTCCTTCGCCAGCCGATCATCGAGATCCTTCGTCCGTGTCGCAGCATAGTCCTTGCAGGCGTTGGAATTGTAGACCTGCGCCCGCAGAAGTCGGTTGGACATGTCGCTCGCCGATGGGTGAGGCGTCAGCAAAATGTCGCAAGGCAGCGCCGCGACCTTGGCGATGCTCGTCCGGAAGGCCGCAAGATAGGCCGGATGGTCGCTGAAGCGATAAGTCTTATTACTGGCCGGAGTCAGGCTGTCGGCAAAGACGATCTGCCGGCAGACACCGCCGTCGCAGCTTCCCCAATGCCAGGTGAGAGCCCCCGGAGTATGCCCCGGAGTCGTGGCTGCGATGACGATCGTGTTGCCGACCCGCACTTCCTCGCTGTCCTGCACGATTCGGTCGACATGAACGGCAGGGAAGCTGGGGTTGATGCCATATTGCGGGTCGTCCTTGCCGGCAGTGCCGCTGTTCAGAACCGGCGCGGCGGCCGCCGAGGCAAGAACCTGCGCCCCGGTTAGACGCTGCAGTTTCGCCAGTCCGCCAACATGATCGTAATGCTCGTGACTTCTCGAGGATATAGCGGACATCGGTCGGCTGAAAACCGAGCTTACGGATATTGTCGGCGATGAGGTCGGCGTCCTGCTCGGTTCCGGCATCGATTAATATGTCCCCTGCCGGGTCGGTGATCAGAATAGACGAGATGCCGCAGCTGCCGACCAGGTAGGTATTGCCAAAGATCCGGACCGGCGGCGCGGCCTGATTATAATCGGTCGAATCACTGCAGGTCGAAGCCCAAAGCGGACCGGCGGTCTCGATCGGCGACCGCGGCTGCTCGATGGTCTTCGGATGACCGAGCGGGACCACGACCGGGAGGATTTGCGCGGCGGCGGCGAGCGCTACGCTAGCGAACATAGCTGGCGCCGTTGACGTCGATGACACTTCCGGTCGCGGATGCCGGCGCGTCGATCGCGAGCCAGCGGATGACTTCCGCGACTTCGTCGGTGCTCGCGACGCGGCCGAGCGGGATGTCGGAGACGATCTGCGCCCCGCCCCTTCCCTGAAGATAATCGGCCGTCATATCCGAGACGGTGAACCCCGGAGCTACGGCGAAGCAGAGGATTCCCTCGGACGCATATCCCCGCGCGATTGTCTTCGTCATGCTGACCATCGCGCCCTTCGATGCGGCGTAATGCCAATGCTGGGGCGAATCGCCGCGGAAGGCGGCGCGAACTCGCGACATTGACAATTCGTCCCTCCCCACCACGGTCCAGGAAGTGCGAGACGGCAAGCCTCGAAAGGTCCGCTGCGGACTGGAGGTTGACGGTCATCGTTCGGTGCCAGGCGGCGTTCCATTCCTCATCAGGGACATTGTCGGCAACGCCTTCGTAAATGCCCGCATTATTGATGAGAACGTCGATCTCGCCGCCGAGCTCGTCGAGCGCAGTGTCCCAAATATCTCGTGGCGCGGCGGGATCAGTTAGGTCACCGGCGATCAGTTGATCGGTGCCCTTGGTTGAATGACCGACGACCTTATGGCCGGTCTTCCTGAGAAGTGCATAGGCGGCCGCACCGATGCCCCGGCTCGCTCCGGTGATGAGGATCTTCATACGGATCTCTTATCCTCCCCAGCAGTTGCTGGGGAGAGGGACTGAACGAGGCGCGGGTTGCGAGCACCGTCTAACCTCCTCACCCTTCCCTTGAAAGCGAGGAAAGGCTGGTCAGGCCACCATGCCGTTCACGAAATCCTTTGCGGTCGACCTGAAGGTTGCGATCTGATCCGAGAAGCGGTTGAAGCCCTGCTCGACCTGGTCGATGTCCTTGGCGACGTTTTCGGTGTCGGTGCGAATCGCCGCGATCGTCGAGCTCATCGAATCCGCTGCGAGCGCGGTCTCGTCGACGGCGGCAGTGATCATGGTCACGGTCTGGGCCTGAAGCTCCATCGCCTCACGGATTCGGTCGGCAGAACTCTGCACTTCCTCGACTGTGCCCTGGATCGAGCCATTAGCCTCGACCGTCTGCTTGGTCGCCTGCTGAATCGCCGTGATCTTTGCCGTGATGTCGTCTGTCGCACGAGCCGTTTGAGAAGCTAGGCTCTTCACTTCCTGAGCGACAACCGCGAAGCCGCGGCCGGCATCGCCCGCGCGCGCCGCCTCGATTGTCGCGTTGAGCGCGAGAAGGTTCGTCTGGCCCGCGATGTCGCGGATAAGGCTAAGGATCGACTCGATCGCCTCGACATGCGCCGACAGCGCCTGGCTGACCTTGACGGCCTCGCTCGCCTGACCGCCGGCGCGGGTCGCAACACCCGCGGCGACCTCAACCTCCGCACGCGCATCCTCGATCGCTCGGATGAGGCCGGCTGCGGTCTGGGCCGCTTCGCGCATCGCGACCGCAGACTGCTCCGCTGCGGCGGCAACCTCGCTTGTCTTGCCCAGCATGCCGCGCGCCGAAGTAGCGGTGGAACGCGTGCGTTCGGTCAACGACTTAGACTGGTCGGTGCTGGCGCGAACCAACTCGGTGACGTGACGCTCGAACTGCTCGCTCTCGCGTCCGCGCAGGTCCGCAGCCTCGATCGCTTCGAGAAGCGCCACTTGAGCAAGAATGATGTCGGTTTCAATCGTGCTGAGACGCTGGAAGGCGATGACGCATTCCTGGAGGGCATCCACGTCGGTGCCGAACCGCTCGAACATGCCCGCGACGACGCGAGCCTGCAGTCGGTCGCGCGCGGCAACATATTCGGGAACGGATGACTTCTCGCGAAAGATGCGGCGTCCGTGCTCGGCGACGTTCTGCATCCAGTCGGCGTCGACCTTGCCAGCATAATGCGCCTTCACGATTGAAGCTGCCGTCGGGCCGAACTGATCATCTACCTCGGCTTCGATCAGGTCGCCGACCTTCGAATTCAGCATCTGGAGATCGTGGTCGAGCGAGCCGCCGGCATTATAGGTTGCAAGCCTCTTGCTCACCTGACCGTCAGTCAGCCGCTGCAGCTGTGCAGTGTCGCCACCCATGTCGTCCGCTCCGTTATTCGCGCTGATTGAGGCCGGTCTTGCCGCATGAATGGTTAAGAGCCGGTTAGGGCGGCGCCGAAACTTGCGTGCCTCGTGACCGCGCCTTAAGCGCCGGCAGCATGTCAACAACGAGATCCCGCCCGCTTTCACCCCACCTCACAATCTGGCGCTGGGGCCCGCACATGGTCTGTTTCGATCCTCCACCGAGCCACCGGGATCGCGCTCTCCATCGCCGGTCTGGCGGTCCTCGCGTGGTGGCTTACGGCCTTGTCGAAGGGTCCGGACGCCTATGCGACGTTCGAAAAGGCGGCGGACAGCTGGATCGGCCGTCATTGTCCTCGTCGGGCTCACCTGGAGTTTCTTCCAACACCTGCTTTCGGGCATCCGTCACTTGGTGATGGACACCGGCGCAGCCTTTGAGCTTCGGGTGAACAAGATCGCCGCGATCCTGACCATCGTCGGCTCGATCCTCCTCACAATCCTCATTGGGCATGGCTGATGGGGCGTGCGGCCATGAGCATCGGCCAAAGCTCAACGCCGCTTGGCAAGGTTAGCGGCCTCGGCTCGGCGCGCGAGGGCGGCGAGCATTGGCTGACCGAGCCAGTCACCAGCATTGCGCTCCTGCTGCTTGGGAGCTGGCTCATCGCCTCGCTGCTCCTGCTTCCAAAGCTCGACCCGCGACCTTCACCGAATGGCTGAGGGCACCGAGCGGAGCGATCCCGATGGCCCTCTTGATCATCGTCGCATTCAAGCACGCGCTCGATGGCATGAAGGTGTTCATCGATGATTACGTCCATGAGCCGGGAAGCAATTTCGTGGTCAACACCTTGCTTCTGTTCCTCGCCATCGGTGGCGCTGCAATCGCCCTCTTCGCCCTCGCGACGCTCGTCTTCGGGTCGGTCGCGTGACCGCTTACCAAATCGTCGATCATATCTATGACGTCGTCGTGGTCGGAGCCGGGGGATCCGGCCTTCGCGCTACGATGGGAGCCGCTGAGCACGGACTAAAGACCGCCTGCGTCACCAAGGTCTTCCCGACCCGCAGCCACACCGTTGCCGCGCAGGGCGGGATCGCCGCCAGCCTCGGTAACATGGGCCCGGACCATTGGACCTGGCACATGTACGATACCGTCAAGGGCTCCGACTGGCTCGGCGATCAGGACGCGATAGAATATTTATGCCGGGAAGCTCCGGCCGCGGTCATCGAGCTCGAGCATATGGGCCTTCCCTTCAGCCGCACGGCCGAAGGCAAGATATACCAGCGAGCGTTCGGCGGAATGACTCAGAACATGGGCGAAGGCCCGGCGGCGCAGCGCACCTGCGCCGCCGCCGACCGGCACCGGCCACGCGATGCTCCACACGCTCTACTCCCAGAGCCTCAAGCACGACGCCGACTTCTTCGTCGAATATTTCGCGATCGATCTCATCATGCAGGACGGCGCCTGTCGCGGCGTGATTGCCCTGTGCCTCGACGACGGGTCGATTCACCGCTTCTGCAGCCAGGCCGTCGTCCTTGCGACCGGCGGCTATGGAAAAGTCTATTTCAGCGCGACCTCCGCCCACACCTGCACCGGCGATGGCAATGCGATGGTCCTTCGCGCGGGCCTGCCGCTCCAGGACATGGAATTCGTCCAGTTCCACCCGACCGGCATCTACGGAGCCGGGGTGCTGATCACCGAAGGCGCCCGCGGTGAGGGTGGCTATCTTACCAATTCCGAAGGCGAGCGCTTCATGGAGCGCTACGCGCCGAGCGCGAAGGACCTCGCGAGCCGCGACGTCGTCTCGCGCTCAGAAGCAATGGAGATCCGCGAAGGCCGAGGCGTCGGCGAGCACAAGGACCATATCTTTCTTCACCTCGACCATATCGACCCGAAGATTCTGCACGAACGGCTGCCTGGAATCACCGAGACCGCGAGGACCTTCGCCGGGGTCGATTTGACTCGCGAGCCGGTGCCGGTCGCGCCGACGGTTCACTACACGATGGGCGGCATTCCGACGAACTATCATGGCGAGGTCGTGACCCTGAAGGACGGCAATCCCGACTCGGTCGTTCCGGGCTTGTTCGCAGTCGGCGAAGCGGCCTGCGTAAGCGTTCATGGCGCCAACCGTCTTGGCTCGAACAGCTTGATTGATCTTGTCGTGTTCGGCCGTGCGGCCGGAATCCGTCTCAATGACGTGGTGAAGAAAGGCGCCCTTCCAGAGCAGCTGCCCGAGAATTCGGCCGAGCTCGCGCTCACCCGCCTCGACAGGTTTCGCCATGCCGAGGGCGCCAGTCCGACCGCCGAGATCCGCTTGGAGATGCAGCGCACGATGCAGGCTGACTGCGCCGTCTTCCGAACCGACCGGACCCTCGCGGACGGCGCTGCCAAGATCGACAAGATCTACAACAGGTTGGCCGACGTCCATGTTTCTGATCGAAGCCTCGTCTGGAACAGCGACCTCGTCGAGACGATGGAGCTCGACAACCTTCTTGCCCAGGCCGTGGTGACCATGCATTGCGCCGAAAACCGCAAGGAAAGCCGCGGTGCGCACATGCAGGAGGATTATCCAGACCGCGACGACAAGAACTGGATGAAGCACACCATCGCCTGGTTCGAAGGCTGGGGCGGCGAGGGCGGCGGCGTAAAAATTGACTACCGCCCGGTGCACGAGTTCACGCTCACTGACGATATCGGCTACATCAAGCCAAAGAAGCGCGTGTATTAGAAGCTGGGCGATCGACCAGTATCGAACTCGACGGGAAGTTCGTGGAGCTTCGTTGCTCCAATCCCGCGTTAGCCTCTAGTTCTTGGAAGGTTGAGGAGACCTCGATCGCGGACCGTCACTTCGAAATAGTCCGAAGCTCTTCCGAATAATGCCTCGCCTTTTCCGCATAATGCGCGGCCGATTCTCGGAGTAACCGCCGCTCCTCATCGGTGATCTGGCGTACCACGCGCGCCGGTGTCCCCACGATGAGGCTGCCTCGCTCGAACCTCTTGCGCTCGGTCACGAGCGCGCCCGCACCGACGATGCATTCGGTCTCAATCACTGCGCCGTTGAGGATGCGCGCGCCCATCCCGATCAGGCAGTCGTCGGCGATCGTGCAGCCATGGAGAATCGCCTGATGCCCGACTGTCACTCGGGCACCAATGGTCAGTGGAAAGTCGGCGTCGCTGTGCCCGACCGAGGCATCCTGGAAGTTCGTCTCTTCACCCAGGATCAGCGGTGTGTTGTCGCCGCGCAGGACCGCGCCAAACCAGACACTGGCCCGGGCGCCAAGCCGAACATCACCAATCAGGTCGGCGGACGGTGCGGCCCAGGCCGCAGTGTCCGAGCTGGGGTGAAAAATCATTCAGCGCGTAGAGCGGCATAGTTGTGCAGCAACCTCGCTTCACCCAGGAGAGGAACGGACATAGCAATCCAGAAAACAGCCGATTTCAGCCAATCTCGACGTCTCAGCAAATTGATTTCCATAGGAAAAATCTTTCCCGATTCTCAAGGGGCTTCCAAAATAGCCCCCGATCACCCCCTCTTGATGTCTATCGCTGAGGCCATCTCTTGCCGACTGCGCTTTCCCCTCGGCCAGCGCACAGTTCCGAAGTAAACATACTGGACATCCTCCGATCTGACGGATGTCGGCGTGTAGGCAGAGTTCAGTTTCGCCCGCCGCATCATGCGACTGCCGGAGCTCGATAAGCTCCTCCCTTGGCGAGCACGGCCCAAACGATGCGCGCGGTCTTGTTGGCAAGCGCGACCGTCACCAGCAAACGTGCATGGGGCGGAGTGGGAGCTTAGCACCCACTATCGCTTGCGGGGGTCGGTTCATGGATCGCTCCTTGGCTAGGAGCGACAATCAACCGGCGAACGGAAGGATAGTTGGACGTTCTAAAGCGAATTACCGTCTTCGAGAGACGATTACGATAAGGCAGCCAATCACCGCGAGGATTGCACCGCGAGTAGCCCAAGGACGCTGATCAATCATGAAGCTGGATGCGGGCCAATGGACGAAGCCTGTACCTTGGCCGATCCAAAGCAACCCGATCAGCACTGCTCCAATGCCGAGGATCAAGAGTCCAGTCTTCACAATCGCCATTGATGGACGAGCAGCGGACTGTCCGCAATGGATCGGACCGAGACGGCAGTGGAAAACTGACATTAGCCGCACCGTTGAAACTGACATGGGTAACTTTCAGTTCGCCGATAACGCAGATTCGTTCGGTTGACCGAATCGCAACCGTGGGAGCAGGGCCTCTCCGGGCCAACTGTTTCGACGGACGCGCGCGAGCCCGCCACCGACCCAATCGATAGATACCAGCGTCGGTCCTGCCGGCCGGCAACTTGGCGAAGGAAACAATCGCCATGACCCACATAACAACAAAAGACGGCACCCATATCTTCTACAAGGACTGGGGTCCCAAAGGCGCACAGCCAATCGTGTTCCACCATGGCTGGCCGCTCAGCGCCGACGACTGGGACAACCAGATGATGTTCTTCCTCGACAAGGGCTTTCGGGTTATCGCCCATGACCGCCGCGGGCATGGCCGCTCGACCCAGACTGACGGCGGCAATGACATGGACACCTACGCGGCCGATCTCGACGAGCTAGTAACCGCGCTCGATCTCAGGAACGCGATCCACATTGGACATTCGACAGGCGGCGGCGAGGTCACCCGTTACGTTGCTCGGGCGGAATCGGGTCGGGTCGCGAAGGCTGTCTTGATCGATGCAGTACCACCGGTGATGGTCAAGAAGGATACAAACCCAAGCGGGACTCCGATCGAAGTATTTGACGGCTATCGCACGGCGCTCGCCACGAACCGAGCGCAGCTCTACCTCGATATTCCCACCGGCCCCTTCTATGGATTCAATCGCCCTGGCGCGAAGGTGTCGGAAGGCCTGGTCCGCAACTGGTGGCGGCAGGGCATGATGGGTAGCATCAAGGCTGGCTATGAGTGCATCAAGGCCTTTTCGGAAACCGACTTCACCGACGATTTGAAGTCAATCGACGTGCCGGTGCTGGTGATCCACAGCGAGGACGACCAAATCGTGCCTTATGCGGACTCGGCACCACTGACCGCCAAGCTGCTGAAGAACGGCAGGCTCAAGACCTACAAGGATCTGCCTCACGGGTGCTGCCAGACCCATCCCGACCTAATCAATGCGGACTTACTGTGCCCGCGTCGTCGTCGACGTTTCCAACTCGCCATCGTCAGGACCGCTGACTTCTTCGAGACCTACGTTGTCCACGCCACGCAGTTCTTCGAGTTCATGCGTCGAGCCCAGGCGACCGTCGGCGACACCGTGCGTCTGCCGCCGGTCCAATTCCAGCCGATGGCGGCCGAGGACGTCGCGAGCGCGATCGCGGACATCGCGCTCGGCGACCCCGCGAATGGGATGATCGAAATCGCCGGACCGGAGGTACACGCTCGACCAAACCGTGCGGAAGGTCCTCGATTGTCCGACCCGCGCAGGGTGATTGCCGATCGACGGCGCCTATTACGGCGTCCAGGTCACTGCCACGATGCTGATGCCAGGCCCGGATCCCGGAGCTCAACCAGTTCGACTGTCACCCATGTTCGGTCCGAAGGTCGCCGTTCGGCGCCCGTCCGAGCCGACCATTGATGGGAGACGATCATGAGCACCCCCTTTGAGAGGTCACGGTCCATCTCAGTTAGTCGAGCTGCGGGGGTGCAGGAGGTGCGGTAATCACATATATCATTCCCACAGCGTAATAAAATCAATATCTTAGAAGCGATTAATTGGTGCCCAGGAGAGGACTCGAACCTCCACGCCCTTGCGAGCGCCAGCACCTGAAGCTGGTGCGTCTACCAATTCCGCCACCTGGGCACTTGTCGCTTTTGGCAGGTCGCGGCGCTTAAGGGTCGCCGCCCCGCCTTGTCAATCTAGGAACGAGAAGGCTATCGCGCCGCCCATATGATCGACCGAAACCAACAGCTCGTCACGGTCTTTGGCGGAGCCGGCTTCATCGGGCGCTACGTGTGCGAATTCCTTTTCCAGAGCGGGGTCAGGGTGCGCGTCGCGACCCGCGATCCACGCAACGACTATTTCCTCCAGCCGCTCGCCCAAGTCGGGCAGTTTGGTTTCGAGCTGGCCGATATCACCAACATGGACAGCGTCCACAATGCGGTGAAGAGCGCGACGGCAGTCGTGAATCTCTGCGGCGTCTTCGGTCGAGCAATGCGCGAGACGCATGTCGAGGGCGCCCGCAATGTCGCTGAAGCTGCCCGCGAGGCAGGCGCCGGGGCGTTAGTGCACGTCTCGGCAATCGGCGCCGACCCCAACGCAGAATTGAACTACGGCCGTACCAAAGGCGAAGGCGAAGATGCGGTGCGCGAAGCCTTTCCGGGGGCGACGATCATCCGGCCGTCGCTTGTCTTCGGGCCGGAGGACAACCTCACCAACCGCTTCGCTGGAATGGCACGGCTGCCGGTGCTGCCGGTGATCGCGGCCAAGCGCAACTTCCAGCCCATCTATGTCCGCGACCTCGCCAAGGCGATCGCCATTGCAGCGCTCGATGCCGGCCGGTTCGGGGGCAAGACCTATGAGATGGGCGGCCCTCAGTTAATGAGCATGGTTGAGCTGCACCGCGCCATCCTCCAGCTGACCGGCCAGGATCCCGAAATCGTCCAAGTGCCGGACTTCATCGCGGCACTTATCGCAAAGCTCGGCGCGGTGCCTGGGGCACCGCTCACTCGCGACCAGTGGCTCATGCTTCAGAGTGACAATGTTCCGTCCAAGGGCGCTTCGGGGCTCGAGGCGTTCTCGATCGAGCCGACTCCGCTCGCCGCGGTCGCTTATGAATGGCTCGGAAGGTTCAACCGAGCGGGTAAATTCGCCTCCCGCCGAATCAATTTGACCGCAACCTTTTGAGACGTCACGCCTAAGCGATGCCGCTGCTGCTCATCGCTATCATCCTCGGCATCGTCGAGGGCGTCACCGAATTCCTACCCGTCTCCTCAACCGGTCATTTGATCCTCGCGACCGAGCTTCTCGGCTTCGATTCCGAGAAATGGTCTGCGTTCAATGTCATCATTCAGTTGGGAGCGATCCTAGCGATCGTCGTCGCTTTACTGGCGGACCTTCTGGGCGGTGCTCGAAGGACTTCTGAAGCGCAATGCAACGTCGTGGCGCTTCATCCGCAATGTCCTGCTGGGCTTTTTCCCGTCCGCGATCCTGGGCTTCCTCCTCCTCAAGCACATCGAGGCTTTGCTCGGGGACCCGAAAGTTGTCGCCGTCGCCCTCATTCTCGGCGGAATTGCGATCCTAGTCATTGAGCGCATAGCGAAGCGCTCCGACGTGGTCGGAGTCGCTGAAATGCCGGTCGGCACCGCGGTCGGGATTGGAATCGCCCAATGCCTGGCGATGATTCCGGGCGTCAGCCGCTCGGGTGCGACGATCATGGGCGCGCTTGGCATGGGCGTCGAGCGGCGCACCGCCGCCGAGTTCAGCTTCTTTCTCGCGATCCCAACGATGCTCGGCGCAACCACACTCGAGTTCCTGAAGCATCGCCAGGACATCCTTGCCGGAGCCCACGGTGTCGGATTCAGCACCGTTGCGGTCGGATTCATCGTCAGCTTCCTCGTCGCGATCGTCGTCGTGAAGGCGTTCGTTCACTACATCTCTCGCCATGGTTTTGCTCCGTTCGCCTGGTACCGGATCATCGTCGGAGCGGCGGCGCTCGTCTGGCTCTTCGCCCGCTGAATTTCTTTTTGTCGTCGAATCGATTAGAGTCTCCTTAAAATCAGGAGCTTAGTATGCGCATTGGGCTGATCTTCCTGCCGCTATCGTTGTGCGGCGCGCCCGCGTTGGCGCAAGCGGCACCTGCGCAGGTCAAGGTGCTCCAGCTCCCGCCCGATACCGCTGACCGCGTCGCCGATGCGATGCAGTCCGTGTCGAAAGCTGTCCATGATCTCGCCGGTCGCGGCGATGCAGCCACCGGCCGCGATGTCCAGAAACGGATCATCGAGGCGAAGCCCCAGATCGAGCAGGGAATCAAGGCCGTGAACGAGGCGCTTCCCGAGATCACTGCGAGCCTTCAGCGCGCGCAGCAGGCGGTCGAGCGCGCGATCGCAAATATGCCGGACCCGAATTATCCGAAGCGCTAGACGCCCCGCGCCCGCGCGCTAAAGCTGCCCCCCATGTGGCAGCTCTTCCAATTCCCGCTTTGCCCTTTTTCCCGCAAGGTTCGGCTGGTTCTCGCCGAGAAGGGGATCGGCCACGAGCTCGTTCGGGAGAACCCGTGGGAGAAGCGCGACGAGTTCATGGACCTGAACCCCGCCGGCGAGACTCCGGTGATGGTTCAACCCGACCAGGGCGTGACCCTCATTGGCTCCCAGCCCATCGTCGAATATCTCGAAGAGACGGTCGACCGG
The DNA here is from genome assembly GCA_963785855.1 of uncultured Alphaproteobacteria bacterium. Lineage (GTDB taxonomy): Bacteria > Pseudomonadota > Alphaproteobacteria > Sphingomonadales > Sphingomonadaceae > Sphingomicrobium. The sequence goes on along the minus strand of CAWAWT010000010.1, from coordinate 55,275 downwards.
ATGCCGATGATCCACGGCAATGCCGCTCTTCGCGCCGAAATTCGTCGGATGACCGAATGGTTCGACATCAAGCTTTATCGCGAGGCGGTCGAGCCGCTGATGCACGAGCGAATGCGAAAACGGCTGGTGAGCAAGGAAAGTCCAGATACGCGGGTTCTCCGCGAAGCTATGCGGACCGCGGGCGACCATATGGATTATCTCGATTATCTGCTCGACCACCGCCGCTGGCTGGCCGGGCCGGGCCTAAGCCTCGCCGACTTCACCGCAGCTGCGCATCTTAGCGTCATCGACTATCTCGGCGCGCTGGACTGGCGCGGGCACAAGCAGACCAAAGATTGGTATGCGGTGATGAAGTCCCGTCCCTGCTTCCGGCCGCTCCTCGGCGAGCGGATGGAGGTCATCGTGCCCCCCACGCATTACGACAAAGTCGACTTCTAAGCGGCCATCAGCGCGCCGCGGAGCACCTTGTCTTCGAGCGTCTGTCCAGCACCAAGCGCGACGCAGCTCATCGGGTCGTCGGCAATCGTCACCGGCAGCCCGGTCGAATCCTGGAGGATGGTGTCGAAGCCGCGCAGCAGAGATCCGCCGCCAGTGAGTGTTATTCCCTGATCGATGACATCGGCCGCCAGTTCCGGCTCGGTATTTTCGAGAGCCGAGCGGACGACCTCGACGATCTGGTTCACGGGCTCGCTCAGCGCCTCGGCGACCTCGGCTTGAGACAGGATAATCTCGCCTGGCATGCCGCGGCTGACGTCGCGCCCACGGACGCGAGTTGTCGCCCCCGTTCCGTCGCCCGGTCGAATTGCCGACCCGATCTCGAGCTTCACCCGCTCGGCGGTTCCTTCGCCGATCAGCAGATTGTAGTTGCGCCTAACGTAAGAGGTGATGGCATCGTCCATGCGGTCGCCACCGACGCGCGCTGAGCGGCAGAAGGCGAGACCCTGGAGCGAGATCACGCCGACCTCGGTCGTTCCGCCGCCGATGTCGACGATCATCGATCCAATTGGTTCAGCAACGGGAAGCCCTGCGCCGATCGCGGCGGCCATCGGCTCCTCGATCAGCGAAACTCGGTCGCCTCCTGCGTTGGTCACCGCATCGCGGATCGCTCGGCGCTCGACCGAAGTCGCGCCGGACGGAATGCTGATCACGACCTCGGGTCCGCGTGCGAAGCGGCTCGGTCCGCCATGCGCCTTGCGGATGAAATGCTTGATCATCTCCTCGGCGACCTCGAGGTCCGCAATCACGCCCGCGCGAAGCGGTCGGATAGTGCGCACGTTCTGCGGCGTCTTGCCGAGCATCAGCTTGGCGTCTTCACCGACGGCACGCACCTTCCGCATTCCGTTGATCGTCTCGATCGTGACCACGGATGGCTCGCTCGCGACTATACCGGTGCCCGATACGTAAACGACCGTATTCGCGGTGCCGAGATCGATCGCGATCCCGCGCGACGAAAAACTGAACGGACGCATTGTTAATCCCACCCTTCAAGCTCGAAGCGGAAAGGCTTACGTAAGAGACGGGTGAGCGATAGTCATGTTAACCATATTAAACACAGGCCGTGGACCGCCTGCGCCGAAGCGATAAACGTTAAATGCTCGCGACCTAAATTGCGGCCGTCGCCAGGTAGTTAAGCCGGAGATCCTCGCTGAGATGAAGTCCCCGTGTTGGCGACCAGGCGATGCCTTGGAGGTCGAGGCAATTGAGGCCGGCGTCCGCGAGCAGCAGCTTCAGCCGGTCTGGGCCGATAAACCGCTCGAACTCGTGGGTCCCAGGCGGGATCTGGCCAAGTCCTTCTGCGATCGTAATCATCAGCAGCTTCGACCATCCGGTCGCGTTCGGGGTCGACACGATCAGTAAGCCGCTCGGAGCGAGCCGCTTTGCAAGCGCATGCACAAATGCCTTGGGATCGTTAACGTGCTCGATCACCTCCATTGCGGTAATGAGGTCGAACCGACCCTCGAGCTCCTGAACGTCACCCACGAGATAGTCGATCTCGAGACCCATTGCGCGGGAATGCTCCCGAGCGACCGCAATCACTTCGCCCGACGCGTCGATTCCCGTCACCCGGGCGCCGAGCCGGGCCAGCGGCTCGGCCAGCAACCCCGCGCCGCAGCCGACATCGAGCGCCGCCTTCCCTTCGAGCGGTGTGCGGCCGCATTCGTCGGTCTGCCAGTGCCGGTCGATTTGGTCGCGAATATATTTCAGCCGCACCGGATTGAGCTTGTGAAGCATTGCGGAGCGACCGTTCGGGTCCCACCAGTCGCTGGCGAGGCGGCCGAACCGTTCCGCTTCCTCGGGAAGGATGCTTGTCTGCACCATGCGCGCCTCCTAACAGTCCGCGACCCTGGACCCAAGGAGCCCGTTTGCCTCGCATCGTGATGAAATTCGGCGGCACGTCGATGGCGGGCATCGAGCGAATCCGCAACGTCGCCGGGCGAGTTCAGCGCGAGGCCGAGGCCGGCAATCAGGTGCTCGTGGTCGTCTCGGCTATGGCCGGGGAGACGGACCGGCTGGTGCAATTGTGTCGCGAAGCCGCCGCGCTCCACGACTCGAAGGAATATGACGTTGTTGTCGCAAGCGGAGAACAGGTGACAGCAGGCCTGCTCGCCATGACCCTTCAGAACATGGGCCTGAAGGCGCGAAGCTTCATGGGCTGGCAGCTGGTTCGAGCCTCGGGCGTTCATGGCAACGCGCGCGTCGAGTCGATCGAGGCCACCATGCTCGACGAAGCATTGACCGGCGGCACGGTCGCGGTGATCCCTGGCTTCCAGGCAATATCGAGCGAAGGCCGCCTAGCGACGCTCGGCCGCGGCGGCTCCGACACCTCTGCGGTTGCGATCGCCGCCGGCGTCAAGGCAGACCGCTGTGACATCTACACCGACGTCGACGGCGTCTACACAACCGATCCGCGCATCGTTCCGCGCGCCCGCAAGCTGAACGAGGTCACGTTCGAGGAAATGCTCGAGCTCGCCGGAGTTGGAGCAAAAGTGCTTCAGGTGCGCTCGGTCGGCCTTGCGATGCGCGAGAATTTGCCTTTGCGCGTGCTCTCGGCGTTTGAGGACGAGCCGGGCACCGACATCGTCGCCGAGCTTTCAGGAGTTGAGATGGAACGAAACCTCATTGCCGGTATCGCTGCCGACCGGAACGAGGCGCGGGTCACGCTAACCCGGGTGCCCGACAAGCCGGGGACCGTTGCAAAGGTCATCGGCCCACTATCAGATGCGGGAATTCAGCTCGACATGATCGTTCACGCAGCCACTCCCGATGCGGGCGCATCCGACCTCACCTTTACCGTCCCGCGCGCGAGCCTCGCGCAAGCGATGTCGGTGATCGAGGAGCGCCGGGGCGAGATTGGCTATGAAGCGCTCATTCATGACGATGCGGTCGCCAAGGTCAGCATCGTCGGGGTCGGAATTCGGTCGAATCCGCAGCTCGCCGCGAGAATGTTCGAGATTCTCGCCGAGCGACAGATCAACCTCCTCGCTGTCTCGACCAGCGAGATCAAGGTCAGCGCGCTGATCGCCGAATCCGAGCTGGAGCTTGCTGTCCGCGTCCTTCACTCCGGCTTCGGCCTCGACGCGGAGCAAGCGGCATGAGCGGTGAAGGGCTGATCGCCGAACCTCGCGCGGTTCATCCGACTGATGGACACGCTCGCCTTGCAGAGCTGATGCACCGCGGCACTGAGTTCTTCGGGTGCGACGTTGCAATCCTCGGCGGGGCGATGAGCTGGGTCTCGGAGCGCAACCTCGTTTCCGCCATCTCGAACGCCGGCGGGTTCGGAGTGATCGCCTGCGGCGCGATGACGCCCGAGCTCCTCGACGCGGAGATCGCCGAGACGAAGACGCGGACGGACCGCCCGTTCGGAGTTAACCTCATCACCATGCACCCGCAGTTGTCCGAACTCATCGACGTCTGCGCGAAGCACAATGTCGGCCATGTGGTGCTCGCCGGCGGCCTTCCGCCAGGCGGCGCGATCGAGCGGATCAAGCGCAATGGCGCCAAGCTCGTCTGTTTCGCTCCGGCACTAGCGCTCGCGAAGAAGTTGATGCGCTCCGGCGCGGACGCGCTCATCATCGAGGGAATGGAAGCTGGCGGCCACATCGGCCCGGTTTCGACGTCGGTGCTTGCACAGGAAATTCTGCCCATCGTCGCGAAGGACATCCCGGTGTTCGTCGCTGGAGGGATTGGACGCGGCGAGGCGATCGCGGCCTATCTCGAGATGGGCGCGGTCGGAGTCCAGCTCGGCACCCGCTTCGTGTGCGCGCACGAGAGCATTGCCCATGCGAACTTCAAGCGCGCATTCATCCGAGCCTCGGCGCGCGACGCCGTGCTCAGTGTGCAGATCGACGCGCGGCTTCCGGTCATTCCTGTCCGAGCACTCAAGAACAAGGAGACCGAGCGCTTCGCGGCCAAGCAGCGTGAAGTCGCAAACCTGCTCGATTCCGGAGCAGTCGAGATGGCCGAGGCCCAATTACAGATCGAGCATTATTGGGCCGGCGCATTGCGGCGGGCGGTGATCGACGGCGACATCGAGACGGGATCGGTCATGGCCGGCCAGTCGGTCGGGATGGTCACTCGCGAAGAGCCCGTGGCCGCGATCATCCGGGAGCTGATCGACGAAGCCGCCGCAGCGCTCGAAAGCCGCGGGTAAGGAGGCTGCTGCAAAAGTAATTTGATCCGCGAGCGGATCCGCGTGAGGATGCTCGGCGAGTTACAGCGCAAAGGGGGCTGAGCGATGCAGTTTCACATGCCGGACTTCACGCACATTCCGCATCCGCATCTCGAGCGGCGGCGCGAGATGTTCCTGAAGGCGAAAGAGGAAGCGAACGGCTTCAACAGCAAGCTTGCGGTGCACATCACGAACGTCGTCGGCACGATGTGGTGCGCTTACGCCTTCGCCTGCCTCGCGCTGATCAGCTTCCCGCCGCGCTACGCGCCGGCACGGCGGTGCTCGTCGCCTGGTTCGCGCAGACCTTCCTCCAGCTCGTGCTCTTGTCGATCATCATGGTCGGCCAGAAGGTCGCCGCCGCGAAATCGGACAAGCAGCTCGAGCAGACCTATTATGACGCCGAGGCGCTGCTCCAGGTCAGCGACGACATGCACAAGCTCGTCAAGCAGAACGTCGAGCTCACCGGGCAGATGAACGAGCTGCTTCGCCAGAACACCGAACTGACCGAGCAGATCAACAAGCTCGTCTGCAAAAGCGGCGACGCGTAACTTTCTCTGCCTAATGCGGGATCGACCCAAGGACGTCGCCGAGGCCGATCCGGTGATGCTTGCTTGGGGGTTGCTGCTGCGGCTGTTGATCCGGCTGGGGTGCGTCGCATAGCCGCCACCCATGCCTCTGCCCATTCCGCGCATCATCATGTCGGTTGTCTTGAAGCGCACACGAGCCGTCCACTTCGGCGCCTTGGGCGACATCGGAGAAATAGGCCTCCGGCCCATAGCCGACCTGCATCACCATGCCCTGCGGAACCGCCTGTGCGACTTCGCTTGGAAGGACGCACTCGCTGGCGTTCGGAGGTAAAGCAGCGCCCGAAGCAACCAGCTGCCGTACCGTCGACGGCGTCTCGTAATCGAACGACGGCGTGATCGACGCGCTCTTGGCCGAGGTCCAGATGATCATGTCGCCGTTCGGGTTGCCGCCGAAGATCGCAAGCGCGTATCCGGTCGCCTGCGCCGCCGGGGTCCAGTCGAGCCGGACGGCGCCGGACGGAAGGGCCCCATTTCATGCAGTCCGAGCCCGGCATGAAGTCCTGCCCCTGCCCGAGCGTGAAGGCGATCGCTGGCGAATAATTGCCCTCGATCCGATGGGCGCCGACAAGCGATGCCGACGCGGGCACAGCGCGCGAATCCCGAACATTCGGCCATTCGCCGAAACCAGCAGAGTTTTCCGCCGTCGGCTCGCGCATCGACACCCTGCCCATCGCGTCGCCCCATTTTCGAGCAGCGCCTGCAGTCCGGCGGGATCTGCCCTTCCGCAACCTTGGCGAAGTCGATGACGGTCGGTGCAGGCGCATGCTCGCCGCAACCCCAATAGATGAGCATCCGCCCGCGCGGCTTTTCGTAAGTCCCGGGCGCTCCGGGCACGCTCGGCTCGCGCTTGACCTGCTCGGGCGTGACCAGCGGTAGGCTCTGCCCCATAGCCATGCCGGCGGGAATGAAGTGGTTCGCTTGCGGAGCGCCGCTCGGCTTCTCGCGCGATGACAGGCGCAGGTTGACCATGTGTCCGACGGCTGATCCGCCACCGTTCATCATCGCCATCATCTGCCCGACGTTGGGCACGACCGCCGCCCATCATCGCGGCGCCAAACCCGCTGGTGGTCGAAACGTCCATCCAGTAGCTCGCGATTGGCGGTGGCGGCGTGCCGGACGGACTTTACCGGTGCTGCGCTGAATGGACGGCGCTGACAAGGCCACGCTGGCGCTCGCGACCAACAGGCTGAGCTTGTTCATCGATATACCCCCTGTCGAGCGGTCAAAAACGAAACCGCTCGGCGAGGATTTACATCGCGTCACGAGTGTTCGGTCAAGTGAAAGCGCAATTGTTCCACCGTTTGTCCGTTAGTCGAACAGTCGTTTGCCGTTCGTTTTGGTCTCGCTTAGGCGTGGCTTCCGTAAAGGGGGCTCCATGCTCAGAAATAGCCAATCTGTCGCATACTTACGCGAACGGCACCGTCGCGCTGGATGACGTGAGCCTTGTCGATCCCGCGCGGCATGTTCGGCCTGCTGGGGCCGAATGGCGCGGGCAAGTCGACGCTGATGCGGACCGTGGCGACGCTTCAGGAGCCGACAGCGGGCACGATCAGTTTCGGCGATATCGACGTCCTCGCCGACCCGCAGCAGCTGCGCCGGACGCTCGGCTATCTGCCGCAGGACTTCGGCGTCTATCCGCGGATCTCCGCCGTACGCGATGCTCGATCACCTCGCGCTGCTGAAGGGCATCACCGGCTCAGGCGAGCGCAAGAGCGTCGTCGAGACCTTGCTCAACCAGACCAACCTCTGGGCCGTCCGCAACAAGGCGATCGCCGGCTTCTCCGGCGGCATGCGCCAGCGCTTCGGCATTGCCCAGGCGCTGATCGGCAATCCCGAGCTGATCATCGTCGACGAGCCGACCGCCGGCCTCGACCCGGAGGAGCGCAATCGCTTCCTCAACCTTCTCGCCGGGATCGGCGACAATGTCGTCGTGATCCTCTCCGACCCACATCGTCGACGACGTCGCCGACCTCTGTCCGCTGATGGCCGTGCTCGCCAACGGCCGCCTCCAGCTAGAGGGCAAGCCGGCCGACCTGATCGCATCGAGCCGCGGCAAGATCTGGAAGAAGGCAGATTTCCCATTCTGAGCTCGAGCAATATCAGCAGAAATATGAGGTGATCTCGACACGACTGTTCGCCGGGGCGACGATCGTCCACGTCCTCTCCGACAAGCAGCCTGAAGGCTTCGAGCCGGTCGAGGGCGGGCTTGAGGACGTCTACTTTACGACCTTGTCCAACCTCCGCCGCGCTGCCTGAGCGGAGGCGCCGAAATGTTCCTCGGAATCGCCGGATTCGAAATCCGCTACCAGCTCAGAAACCCGGTCTTTTGGGTTTCGATCGCGATCTTCTTCCTCATCGGGTTCGGGATCACAGCGAGCGAAAACGTCAGCATCGGAACGCCGGGCGCGGTCCACGAGAATGCGCCCTATCGCGATCGCGGTCGCGACCGCGATCCTGACGCTCTTCTATCTGTTCGTCGTCACCGCCTTCGTCGCCAATGCGATCGTTCGTGACGACAGCAGCGGCTTCGCGCCGATCGTTCGCTCGACCCGCGTGACCGGCCCGCAGATCGTCACTGGCCGCTTCCTCGGCGGTTTGATCGTAGCGTGGCTCGGCTATCTCGCAGTGCCGCTCGGCATGGCGGTCGGGTCGATGATGCCATGGGTCGATCCAGAGACGATCGGGCCTCAGCACCTTTCTTTCTATGCCTGGAATTTCGCGATCTTCGCGCTTCCGAACGTGCTGCTGACCTGCGCCGTCTTATTTGCGCTTGCGACTGTCCTGCGCTCGATGATGGCCGCCTACATCGGCGCGGTGCTGCTGGTCATGGGCTATCTCGTCACCGTCAGCGTGCTCGGCCAGAAGATCGAATATCGAGAGCGTTCGCGCGCTTTGAGCCGCTCGGGAACGGAGCGCTCCGCGAAGCGACCCGCTACTGGACCCAGAGCGAGATGAACACCCGCCTGGTCGACTTCAGCGGCACGCTTGCGTTCAATCGCGCCTACGCCGTCATCCTCGCCCTTCTTTTCCTCGCGATCGCCTGTGTGGCGGTTTTCGATGACCGAGCGCGCGCCGTCGAAACGGCGCCTTCGAAGGCTGGCCAAGCGACAGGCGCGCGAGGTGAAGCTTGCCGCCGTCGCCGCCGTCGCTCGACGGCGGCAACGTGATTGGCTCGCGACTGTCGCCCGTCGGTGCGGGCGCAGCTGCTCGCCCGCCTCCGGATCGAAGTCAGAATGGTGCTCACCAGCCCCGGGCTCATCGTTCTCACCCTTTTCGCGATCGGCAACACCGCAGCATTCCTGTGGTTCGCCGGTTCGGCTTACGGAACACCGGATCACCCAACGCTGGCCGCAACGGTCACAGCGGTGCGAGGAAACTTCTCAATCGTCCTTCTGATGATCGCCGCTTTCTATGGCGGCGAGCTCGTCTGGCGCGAGCGCGACCGCAAGCTCAACGAGCTGATCGATTCAACGCCCGTCCAAAGCTGGGTCGTCACGCTTCCAAAGATGGTAGCGATATTCGTCGTGCTGCTGATCGTAAACCTGGCAGCGATGGCTACCGGCCTGTTCTACCAGCTGGTCCAGGGCGCTCGCGAAATCGGAATCGCGCAATATCTTGGCTGGTTCATCATCCCCGCCGCCATCGACGGCCTCTTGATCGCAGTGCTCGCAGTGTTCGTTCAGGTGCTGAGCCCGAACAAATATGTCGGCTGGGGAATATTGTTTGTCTGGTTCGTCGGCGGGATTTTCCTCAGCAACATGGGTTATTCGAACCCGCTTTACACTTACGACGCGTCGCCCTCGGTTCCTCTCAGCGACTTCGTCGGAGCAGGCAATTTCTGGAAGGGGGCAGCCGTCCTCCAATTCTACTGGTTTTGCTTCGCCGTGATTCTCGCCGTTGCCGCGCACCTTATTTGGCCGCGCGGCACCGATCTTGGCCTTCGCGTCCGCCTGAAGCGGGCACGCAAGTTCGCAACCACTCCGACACTTGCGATCGCGGGAATTGCCGCCGTAGCGATGGCCGCGACCGGCGCCTATGCGTGGCACAATTTCGCGCAGCTCAATCGGTATGAAACCTCGGACGACGCCGAGAAATATTTGGCCGATTACGAAAAGAAATATCTGAAATTCGAAAACCTGCCGATGCCCGCGGTCACACGCGTCACACTCGACGTGCAGCTGTTCCCCAAGGAGCGTCGCCTCCTCGCCACGGGCCGCTACGAACTGCAGAACAAAACGAATGCGCAAATCCGCGACATCCACATCCGGCGCGGTGACCGCGATACCCAATTTCTTAAGCTCGAGATCAACGGGGCGCGGCTCGTCTACGACGACCCCATGTTCGGTTACAGGATCTACCGCTTCGAAACGCCGCTCGCACCGGGCTCGACCACGACGATGACATTCACCTCGCAGCTGTGGCGCCGCGGCTTTCGCGCGCAATCGCCCGCGACCGACATCATCGAGAACGGCACCTTCGCGAATAATTCCGACTTCGCTCCGACCATCGGCATGGACCGCAACAGCCTGCTCCAAGATCGGGCCAAGCGCCGCCGCCAGGGACTCCCGGCCGAGCTTCGCCCGGCCAAGCTTGAAGATATGAGCGCGACGGTGCGCAACTACATTCACGCCGACTGGGTGATGAGCGACATCACCTTGTCGACGGATGCTAGCCAGACTCCAATTGCCCCAGGGAACGAAGTCTCGGACTACACTCAGAATGACCGCCGGACAGCGCGCTTCCTCAGCCCTGCGCCGATCCTCAACTTCTTCTCAATCCAGTCAGCCGAATACAAGGTCGCGACACGGATGAACCATGGCATTAAGCTGTCGGTCTATTATCACGCCGGGCACGACTGGAACGTGCGCAAAATGTTAAACGCGATGGGCTCGGCGCTCGATTATTATCGCGCGCACTACGGCCCCTATCAGTTCAATTACGCCAGGATCATCGAATTTCCCGGCTACGCCAGTTTCGCTCAGGCGTTTGCGGGCACCATGCCTTATTCGGAATCGATCGGTTTCAACGCCAACACAGACGATCCCACCAAGATCGACTTCACGAGCTATGTCGTCAGTCACGAGATGTCGCACCAATATTGGGCGCATCAGGTGATAGGTGCGGATATGCAAGGCGGCACGATCAGCAGCGAGACGCTCGCGCAATATTCCGCGCTGATGGTGATGAAGCATCTCTATGGGCCCGACAAGATCCGCCGCTTTCTGAAATATGAACTGGATGCTTATTTGAGGAATCGCGCGAGCGAGGCCGTCGAGGAACTTCCGCTCGAGCGGGTCGAGAACCAGCCCTACATCCACTACAACAAGGGCTCGGTCGTGATGTACCTGCTGCAACAACGGCTGGGCGAGGACGCGGTTGATCGCGCGCTCGCACGATTCGACGCGAAGTTCCGCTTCAAGGGGGCGCCCTATCTTCGCTCGATCGACCTGATCGGCGAGTTCCGCAAGGAAGCGAGAACTCCCGAGCAGCAGCAGCTGATTACCGACTTGTTCGAAAAGATCACGCTCTACGATCTCAAGGTCGCCGACGCAGTCACCCAAAAGGACGCGACCGGCTGGACCACGACGCTGACGGTCGACGCTGACAAATATTATGCGGACGGCAAGGGCAATGAAACCAGGACAGCGCTGCATGAGCCGATCGAGATCGGCCTGTTCACGGCGCGCCCGGGGCTTGGTGAATTCTCATCGAAGGACGTCATTGAGCTTAGTCGGCAGCCGCTTCACAATGGGGTCCAGAAGATCGCGCTGCATAGTACGGCAAAGCCCGTATTCGCCGGCGTCGATCCCTATAATTTCTACGTCGATCGCAACAGCGACGACAATGTGAAGGACGTGACGGCGGGCTGACGAGTCCGCCGAAATTTCTGTCAGCGATGTAATTTGCCCGTGCGGAGCCGCCGAATTAGGCACTTGCATGCCCATGTAATGTGATATTATCACGTAAGAGCGGGTGTTGGAGATTGATGACAATGCCATCTCGTCGACAATCGCGCTTGATGCTTCTCGCGCCATTGCTGACTTCGGCCTGCGTCGTCGGTCCGAACTTCAGACCGCCTGCCCCTCCGACCGTCGCCACCTATACGGCGCAGCATCAACCGCAGGCCACTGCCGCAACAGCCGGCGTTCCCGGCGGCGAAGCGCAGCATCTGATCGCGGGCGCCGACATTCCAGCGGACTGGTGGACCTTGTTCCACTCACATGCGCTTGACGATCTCATCGAGCAGGCGCTCGCTCATAATCCAGACCTCAAGGCAGCGCAGGCGGCTCTGCTCGTGGCGCATGAAAATACGCGCGCGCAAAAGGGCTCCTATGCGCCTCACGTAAGTGCCGGCGCGAGCGTTACGCGCGAGAAGGACCCGTCCGCGACGCTCGCCCCAGTCCCGGCGAACAACGCGTTCGCCTACACTCTCATCACTCCGACCGTCAGCGTGTCCTACGTTCCCGACGTCTTCGGCCTGAACAAGCGCACGGTTGAGAGCCTGGCGGCACAGGAGCAAGCAACCCGTTACCAGATGGTCGCCGTCGACATCACGCTCAGCGCGAACGTCGCCGAAGCCGCGATCACCGAAGCCTCGCTCGAAGACCAGGTCACAACGACCGATGAGCTGATCGGCATCAATCGCCAGATCCTTAGCCTGCTTCAATACCAAAAATCGAAAGGCTATGTCGGCGGCGCGGACATCGCAGCGCAGCGGGCGCAACTCGCGCAGCTCGAGGCGTCATTGCCGCCGCTGGTCAAACAGCGCGATCAGCAGAACAACCTCATCGCCGTCCTCACCGGCCGCTATCCCGCTCAGGCTGGAGCTCAAACATTCTCGCTGACGGGCTTAACGCTTCCGAGCGACCTTCCGCTCAGCCTCCCTTCGACTCTCGTCGAGCAGCGCCCCGACGTCCTTCAGGCCCAAGCCAATCTCCAAGTGGCAAGCGCCGGCATCGGAATTGCTCGGGCGAACCGCCTCCCGAACATCACGCTCAGCGCTAATGCGGGCACCAACGCGCTCACGATCGGCTCGATCTTCGGACCCGGCACTGGCTTCTGGAACATTGGAGGCGCCCTGCTCGCACCGATCTTCGATGGTGGGACCTTGCTCCACCAGGAGCGGGCTGCGCGCGCGACTTACACTCAGAGTGCCGAACAATATCGAGGCACGCTTCTCACCGCGTTCCAGAATGTTGCCGATACGCTGGTGGCGATCGAGCAGGATGCGAGAACGCTGCAGGCGGACGCCGCCGCGACCGATGCGGCGAAGGCCAGCCTCGACCTGGTCCGGCTGCAGGTACAAGGACGGTTATGCCGCCTATCTCGCCGTCCTCAATGCCGACCAGGCCTACCAGCAGGCGCGCCTGACCCAAGTCCAGGCGGAAGCCGATCGCTTCACCGACACCGTGGCATTGTTCCAGGCGCTGGGCGGTGGCTGGTGGCACCAACCCGAGCTCGCGAGTGACGCAAATGCCCAATAGAGTCTTAACGGCATTCGCCGCCGCTCTCGCGCTGGTCTTGGTATCAGGCTGCTCTTCATCTCAGGATGACAACAATGCAGCTTCAAACTCTGTAGCCAATGTCCGCCTGACGAACGCGCAGCGAAGCCACATCCAGCTCTACACTGTCGTTCCCTTGGGATATCGCGAACGCATCGAGGCCCCGGGCACGGTCGACTTCGACAACAACCAAGCGACCTCGGTGGTGTCACCCTTTACCGGCCCGGTCACGCGCATCTTGGTGGCGCAGGGGCAAGCGGTCGCGAAGGGACAGCCCCTCGCGCTGGTTTCTTCCGCGGATTTCGCGACCGCCATTGGAGCATATCGGAAGGCGGCCGTAGCCGCGGTCAACGCGCGCCGTGTCGCGACCGCCGACAAGGATCTTGCCGCCCACAACAGCATTTCCGAACGCGAGGCCGCGCAAGCCCAGACTGACGCTGCGAGCGCCGATGCTGACCGCGATGCAGCGCTTCAGGCGCTCGTCTCGATGGGCGTCGATCGCGGCACGATCAGCAGAGCCATGAGCGGAAGCTCATCGGCAGGCCTCGCCGGCGTGATCCGTGCCCCAATTTCCGGAATAGTCGTCGACAAGCAGATCACTCCAGGCCAGCTGCTTCAGGCGGGCTCATCGACAGCATTCACCGTCGCTAACCTCTCGCAGGTCTGGGTTCTAGCGCAAATCTCTCCCAATGATCTCTCATCGGTTGGCGTCCATGATGCCGTTGAGATCGATCCCGGCAACGGCACTGGGCCTTTCCACGGAACCGTCGACAACGTTTCGGCATCCGTCGATCCCGACACGCGCGCGGTCGTGGCCCGCATCGTCACTCCCAATCCCGGCGACCTCCTCAAGAAGCAGATGTTCGTTCACGTCTCGATCGAAGCGGGACGTGTCAGCACCGGCCTACTGGTGCCGGTCTCGGGGGTGCTCCGCGACGACGAAAATCTGCCATTTGTCTATCTCGCGCTTCCCGACGGCAGCTTCGTCCGGCGGCATGTCACGCTCGGCTATCGCGACAGTCAGAACTACGCCGTAACCAGCGGCCTCGAGACCGGCGACAAGATCGTCACGAACGGCGCAATCTTCCTGCAATTCATGCAGGGACAATGACCGAGGGTCCGATCAAGCCCGTGGAGCCGCCCCGAACCAGCTCCTCCTTCATCAACCGAATCGTCGCGATCGGTCTCGAGCAACGAATCCTGGTCGCGTTGCTGACGATGTTGCTGATCGGCGCTGGAATCCGTGCATGGAATTGGTTGCCGGTCGATGCTTATCCCGACCTGTCGCCGCCAATGGTGTCGATCAGCGCGCAATGGCCCGGCCATTCGGCCGAAGAAGTGGAACGGCTGATCACCGTTCCAATCGAGCGCGAGATGAACGGCATTCCAAAGGAGAGTAATCTCCGCTCGGTCTCGCTTTACGCTTTGTCGAGCATAGACATCACCTTCGACCAGGACACCGACCGCAATTTTGCGCGGCAGCAGGTGCTCAATCGCCTCGCTGGCCTCGGCTTGCCGAGCGGGGTTGCCCCCGAGGTTGAACCGCTGACCTCGCCGTCGGGGCTGATCTATCGCTATACGTTGCAAAGTCCCGACCGGTCCCCGACCGAGCTTAAGACCTTCGAGGATTGGACGGTCGAGCCGGCATTCCGCTCGGTTTCAGGCGTTGCCGACGATTTCGGATTCGGCGGCGGATCCATGCAGTACCAGGTGCTTCTCGACCAATATCGCCTGGCCGGCGCGGGCGTGTCGCCGCAACAGGTTGAGAGCGCGCTAGGCGCAAACAACGGGAACGCCGGAGGTGGTTTTTATTCGGAAGGCGGCCAATTCTATTACGTGCGCGGACTTGGCCGATTGCAGACCCCGGACGACATCGCCAATGTGGTCGTCGCGGTTCACAACGGCATTCCGACCCTCGTGAAAGACGTTGGGCAAGTCACACTCGGCATCGCACCTCGGCTCGGGCAGTTTGGAATCGATAAGCAGAACGATGCCGTCGAAGGCGTCATCAAGCTTCGCACCGGCGAGAAGACGCAGGACGTCCTCAGGGGCGTCGAAGCGAAAACGCAGGAACTCAACACCAGCATTCTGCCCAAAGACGTGAAGCTCGTACCCTTCTACGACCGTTCCGATCTCGTCCACGAAACCGTCGTCACCGTCGAGAACAACCTGCTGCGGGGCATGCTGCTCGTCGTCGCGATCCTGATCTTCTTTCTCTACGATGTGCGCTCAGGTCTGATCGTCGCCATCACCATTCCATTATCCCTGCTCTTCGCCTTCGCTTGTCTCGATCTCCAGGGCGCGTCGGCGAACCTTTTGTCCATCGGCGCGATCGATTTCGGAATCCTCGTCGATGCGGCGGTGATCATGGTCGAGAACATTTACCGAAGGCTCGCAGAGAGCGACGAGCGGCCCGGCGACATGATGAGAATCATCCGCGAGGCGGCGGCTGAAGTCGACCGTCCGCTCTTTTATTCGGTCGTCGTGATCGTCGTCAGCTTCTTGCCGATCTACGTCCTCTCCGGGCCATCGGGCGTTCTGTTCAAGCCGATGGCCGACACGATGATTTTCGCCCTGATCGGCTCGCTGATCGTCACTTTGACTTTGCTTCCGGTGCTGTGCTCCTGGCTGATGCGGAGTGGCGTGCGCGAGCGGCGCAATGCCATCTTCGAGCGCCTCCGTAGCGGTTATGTACGCGGGCTCGATTACAGCCTCAGGCGCCCGCTCGGAACCATCGCCGCATCGGCGCTGCTCCTGCTCGCCTCGCTATTGCTATTCGCGGACGTCGGCGCCGAGTTCATGCCGCATCTCGATGAAGGCGCCTTGTGGGTCCGCGCGACGATGCCTTACACCATCTCCTTCGATAAATCGGCGAAGATCGTCCCGCAAATCCGTTCGATCATTGCGTCGTTTCCGGAAGTGACGGTTGTTGGATCGGAACATGGCCGCCCCGATGATGGCACGGACGCGACCGGCTTCTTCAACGCCGAGTTTTTCGTCGGCCTCAAGCCATATTCAAAATGGCGTGGATCGATCCGCACGAAGCCGCAGCTGATCGCCGCGCTCAATAGCAAGCTTCAGACCTTCCCCGGGGTCACCTTCAATTACACGCAGCCAGCCGAAGACGCGGTGGATGAAGCGGAGACGGGTCTTAAGAGCGCGCTCGCGGTGAAGGTGTTCGGACCCGACCTCAACGTGCTCGAGGCTAAGGGGAAGGCAATCAAGGCTGAGCTCGAGCATGTACGCGGCATCAAGGACGTGACCTTGGTGCAGGAGCTCGGGCAGCCGAGCCTCTCAATCCAGATCGATCGCGACAGGATCGCGCGATATGGAATCAACGTCGACGACGTGAACGGGCTGATTCAAACCGCGATCGGCGGCGACGTCGCGACCCAGGTCGTACCAGCAGGAGAAGGAGTTCGACCTCCTCGTTCGCCTGAAGGGCCAATACCGGAACGACCCCGTCGCCATCAGCAACATTCTCGTCGCGACCCCGGCCGGGCAGCACATTCCATTGAAAGAGCTCGCCACCATTTCCGTCAGCAACGGCGCATCCTTCATCTATCGCGAGGCCAATAGCCGCTTCATCGGAGTGCAATTTTCGGTCGAAGGACGTGACCTTGCGGGCGCCGTGGAGGACGCCATGACCAAGGTCTCGCAAAAAGTTGAATTGCCCCAAGGCTATCGTGCCGATTGGGGCGGAGAATATAGCGAGTATACCGCGTCGCGTGCGCAGCTGATGACGATCGTCCCGCTGACCCTGCTTTTGATCTTCCTCTTGCTCTTCTTCCTCTATCGGAACCTCAAATTCCCGGCGATCGCTCTGATCGGCGTCCTGATGTCGGCGCCGGTCGGCGGAATCCTGGCGCTGTGGCTGACGGGAACCGCCTTCTCCGTCTCGTCGGGAATTGGTTTCCTCGCGTTGTTCGGAGTCTCGGTGCAGACCGCGCTTGTCTACATCTCCTACGTCAACGAGCTGCGCCTAGGTGGAATGCCCATTGGGGAAGCTATCCGCGAGAGCGCTATCTTGCGGCTTCGACCAATCATGATGACCGCGCTCGTCGCCGCACTCGGTCTCCTCCCCGCCGCCTTCGCGACCGGCGTCGGCACGGACACGCAGCGGCCTTTCGCCGTCGTGATCGTCGGCGGGCTGATTACCTGCCTCGCGATCATCGTCTTCTTGATGCCCGCGCTCTACACGCTCGTCGCCCGCGAAGGCGACCGGCTCGAAGTCTGATACTCAGCGCTTCTTGCGCTGGGACGGCTCAATGCCCTCCCAGTGGCGACCAGGTAGTGGAAGCCGGATTGCTTCGTCTAATTCCGGCGTGACATGAAAGGCTTCGGTCTGTTTCGTATTCGCCCGCGCCGTTCGAGGGATACCTTCCTTCATAAGCTCTGACCGCTAGGCAAACGAAAGACAGGGAAATATGGGCCAGGATCAAAAAATCGTTGCTGCTGGCGCAGCGGCTGGGATCTTGACGATGCTCGCGGCGCTGTTCGCGCTCTTGAGACTTCCCATCAGCCTGCCTGCGACATCTGATGCCGGCGAGAGGCTCGCGTTCGTGGCCAAATGGGTGGCTTTGGCGGCAATTCCGCTTTTCGTTTCGATCGTCGCAGTGGGCAACGCTCGCTTCGACAGCAAGGCGATTGACCCGACCGCGCGCAAGGAAAGCAAGGCAATGATCATCGACGGACGAGTGGTCGACAACACGCTGCAGCAATATGTCCTTTTGATCGCCGCTTCGATTGCCGTCGCGGCCACATCGCGCGGCGACCAGCTTTCGATCGTCGCAGCAGCCGCGATCATCTTCGTCTTTTGCCGGTTCGCCTTCTGGATCGGCTACAGGGTCAATCCGCTCTATCGGGCTTTCGGGTTTGCCTCGACGATCTATCTCAACATGATCCTGTTCGGTGTCGCGTTGTGGCGCGCCTGGGCCTGAAAACCAATAATCTTAGGGCCCGCCCTCGACCGAGCGCGGACCCTAAGCCCAGGATGATCGGCCGATCATCCTGACTGTAACCGGCTAACAGGGGGGCTGCCGGCCACGTCTTTTCTCGAAGAGGGTGGGCGCTCTCGCGCCCACCCATTGACTTACTGTCCGCGTTCGCCGCGCTCGACCGGCGCCGGCGGCGGCGGCGGAGGCGGCGGGCAGGCAGCCGTCGCATCGATCACCGAGCCGTCCGGGCAGGTCTGAGTTGCCGGAGGCGGAGGTGGTGGCGGCGGCGGCGGTGCTGCAGCCGGCGGCGGCGGCGGCGGAGCCGCATGGCCGCCCAGCGGAACCACGAACTTGAAGTTGCCGCTGTGGCTGGTCACGTCGCCGTTGAACTCGCCCTCATAACCGACCCGGATGTCGACCGGACCCATCTTCCCGCCAACGCTGAGGCCGGCAAGGAACGTGCCCTTCTTCTGCGAGGCCGAGACGATGTCGAAGTCGTTGGCAGGATCCGGAGTGAACCAGCCGTGGAACTTGGAATAGCTGCTGCCGAAGCGGTAGCGATAGCCAAGGTTCACTTCCGGAACCACGCCGCCCATCTGGGTCGCCCACTTGACGCCGCCGGTGAGGAAGCTGTGGTTCGACTTCGAACTGTCGACCGTCAGCCCGGCACCATTGCCGTTGTTCTCATCGAACCCGTCAAGCTTCGCATTGACATAGTCGTAGTTGAGGTACGGCGTCAGCACCGAGGTCGCGCTCATCGGGAGCCTGGCGCCGCCATGCAGACCAAAGGTCCACATCCTGACGTCGGGGCTGCCCGTCGGGGTCGCAGCGAAGGTCGCTCCGGTGGCTAGCCCGGCGAAGTTGATGTGCCGGGTCGAGTTGCCGTTGAGCGAGCTGTAGGTCGTCACGCCCTTCACGAAGAACGCACCCGGATCGTAGACCGCATAAGCGCCTGCGGTCCAACCATTGCCCTTGGCGCTGTCACCGAACTGGCTGTCGTGAACATTGTTCGACAGATAGCCCGCATCAACCCCGAAGATCGCCGAGTTGCCGGCGTTGAAGTCGATCCCAAGAAGCCCACTGAAGCGCTTCGAGCGGCTCTCGCCCGCCTCATTGTCGCCATTGGCCTTGCGAGTCTGATAGTCGAGCTGACCCCAGACGTGGATCGGAGCCGACGAACGGCACTCGAGAACCGAGCCGGCAAGCGCCGGGATCTCGCAGTTGGTCGCATGATCGGTGAGGTCGTTCTCGTGAACCCCAAGGCTCGGGAACGAGTTCAGGTAGTTCGCATAGACCGAACCCGACAGCATGTTCAGCGCAATGTTGTAGTTGGCCGCATTGGTCATCAGGAACAAATTGCCGAACATCGTCGCAGCACCGCCCGTCAGATTGACGTTATAGTAGCTGTCGAGACCCGTTCCGACCGCAATCCCATTGCCGTTGAGGCCAGCGACCTGGTCGAACGGCTTGCGCGTCAGCGTCAAATCGACGTTCGCATTGGCATCGTACGAGCAGGCGATCGAGAGCAGCAAGGAACCCGCAACCGGACCGCCCAGCAGGCACTGGTCGAACGTGCCATTGCGCGTGTTCGCGTCAATCACATTGTCATAGGTTGCCGACGTATAGAGGCCGTTCGCCGACTGGATGTCCGCAACCAGCGTCCCGCCAAGGTTCGCAGTGTCCGCAAACACCTGCGGGTAGGTGCCAGGAGCAGCAGCCCCCGAGACCGACGGAAGGTCGAACGTCAACGTCCCGTCAGCGCCAACATCGAGCGTGTTCACGAACACGTAGGAGGGACCGTCGACGGCATCGATGTTGAGGTGCAGGTTGCCGCCCGCAGCCGCGCCGTCGCCAATCGTCAGGAACTCCAACTCCGCACGAGCTCGAGCCGGGTTGTCTCCGCCGCAGCGATCGCCGCACCATCGTGCAACCCGAGTTTACGTCCCGTTGAAGTTGGTCTCGGCCTTGGTGACGTTGATCGCGTCCGCATCACTCTGAAGCTCGATATTGCCGGTGATGTGCCGCCCATCAGGTTGATGACTCCGGTCACTCGAAACGTCGATCGCCTCCTCGACGTTGATCTGGTCACCCGACTTTACAGCGATATCGCCATAGATGGCGCCTTGCCCAAGCAGGTTGATCACGGTTGCGTTCGGCGCGGTGGCGACGTCGATCGCCATTCCCCGTTGCCAGGTTGAACCACCGTCTACCGACTGACGGGCAATGATCGTCCCGCCATCGTTGGTAATGGTGAGGACATCCGAAGCGCTCGGCGGGAAGTCGGTCCTGGTTGTTCTGGACCCAGATGCCGTAAGCGGTTGCGGGGCCGCCGTTGGCAGTCACCGCTTCGACGTCGATCGTTCCGCTGTTGGTGATCGTCGCGGTCGGTACTGCCGACATACATAGACACACCGATTGCCTGGGCGCTGCTCTGATCGAGGGTCAGGGTCGCTCCGCTGAATGTGGTCGTCACCAGGGGGCCGGCGCCGTTGGCGCTTGCCATGACATGGAGCGTTCCAGAGTTGACGATCGAACCGCTGATGAGGGCTGGCTGGGTCGCCGTCGCCGCACTTCCGCCGATCGCATCTGCGCGAATGCCGATGGCCTCCATGCGAGCGCCGTTTGGAGCGGTGCCAAGCGCTTCCACGTCAATCGTTCCGCTGTTGGAGACATCGAGCTCGGCGCTGTCGCCGCGCACATAGAATCCCGTCGCCGAGCCTGCTTCGTAGCCGCGGAGGCCTCCAGCCTCGCCAACGGCCTTCACGGTCAGGCTGCCGCTATTGTCGAGCTGGTTGAGGCTATCGTGTCCAACCTGCAGGATTCCGAGCGCATCGACGCCGACGAATGCGCTCGATCCCGTGTCGGTCGCCTTTGCCGAGGCGGTCACTGCGATCGTGCCGCTGTTGACCAGATTGTCGGTTCCGGTGAGTGCGAGTTGAACGATCCCGGTCGCTTCCGCGAGGGCCGGCGCTCCAAATCCGCCGCTCGCCTGCGCGATCGCTGAAACGTCGATCTTGCCGCTATTGTCAGCTCCACGCGGGCGGCGGTCCCCACGCCTCCTGAACGATCGCCGGCGCGACCACAGCAATGGCGCGTCCGATGTCGCCGCCGCTGCCGTGGGCGTTGGCCGAGATTTCCAAGGTGCCGCTGTTGACGAAGGATGCCGTTGCAGCGCCGCTTGCCGACGCGGACTGGAAGATTCCCTGGAAAACGGCGGCTTCGCCGAACGCGCGAAAATTGTCGGCAACGCCTGTCCCGGTCGCGGCGATGGTGATTTTGCCGTCGTTGGTCAGCGACACTTTCGCCGATGAGCCGCCGTAGGCGTGCTGGCTCATCGCGTGAGAGACGAATGCGATTCCGGTCGCCGCGCCGGTCGCGGCATGGGCGTCGGCTGCAGCGCCAAGGTCGATTGTTCCGGAATTCGTAATTGTCGCTGCCGCGGCCCCGCTCGCGATCGCGAACTGATTGATCGCGAGGGCGAGGAACGCGCCGGCGCCAGCGCCGCTTACGCCATTAGCTTCGGCGGTCACATGCGCGTTCAGAGTGCCGCTGTTGGCGAGATTGACGTTGGCATCGCCAGCAGCGCTTGCCAGCTGGAACACTGCAGACGTCAGATCAGCAAGGCCGAAGGCGAAGCCTGAGGTTGCATGTGCAGCTGCAGCTGCAGTCTCATTGATCGCGCCGGTGTTGGTAAAGCTGACCTGCGCATCCCCGCCGGCGGCGGAAGCATATTGCGAAATCGCATATTCGATTTGTGCCTGGGCGATAGCGATCGCCCCGGTCGCGTTGGCGACAGCTGAAATGTCAACCGTGCCGTCGTTGACCGCGGCGAGATCGATGTCACCGCCAGGCGCATAACCCTTCTGGTAGATCGGGTCGTGCATATAGGCGCTCGCGAAGGCAAAGCCGGCGAAGCTCGCGCCGCCGGTCTTAGCAGCGACGGCGCTCGCGCTGGCGCTGATTGCAATCGTTCCGCTGTTGGTAAGGTCGAGGGCAACGTCGCCCGACGCGGCGGTCCCTGTCTGGTCGATCGCGAAGCTGTTGTAAGCGTAGGCGGTCGCGTTCACCGCGCTGGTAGCGGCGAGCGGCGCAGTGGTGAGACCGGACGCGACAGCATGAACAGCAACTTCGATCGTTCCGCTATTGTCGATATTGCCCGATGCAAGGCCGCTCTGCGCATAGACGGTCTGCTGAACCGCATTGCTGATGAAGGCGACCGCGTCCGCTGTCCCCGCCGTGCCATGGACGATCGCTTCAGCGTCGGCAGAGGCATTGATGTCGCCAGCATTGGCGATCGAGGCAATGGCATCACCCGAGCCCAGCGCGGCGGCATAGTTGCCGATGCCACGATCGATGATCGCAACGGCCGTGGCGCCTGTCTCGCCCTGAGCGGTTGCGGCGACCGAAATCCCGAGCGTGCCGGTATTTGTGATCGACGCCGACGCATTGCCGGTTCCGGTAGACTTGGCGAACTGATGGATCGCTCCATTCACACTTGCTGCGGCCAGCGCTTGCGTGCCGCTGGCCGAGGCCGCTGCATGGATCAGCAGCGTGCCGTTATTCGTTAGGTCCAACGTCGCGTCACCCGCCGCGAAACCGCTTTGCACGATCGCCGACGCGAGATCCGCGACGGCGCTCGCATGACCAGCGGCGGCCGAGGCGGTGGCGATCGCGGAGATCGCGGCCGCGCCGTCATTGAGCATGTCGAGAACGACATCTCCGCCCGCGCCGGTTGCGGTTCCGACTTGGCGGATTTCCCCGCTTGCTACGCTGTTCACGACCGCGCTGACGGTCCCAGCGCCGCTCGCGGTCGTTCCGAATTCGCAATTGTCGGCGGCGAGACAGATGGTCAGCGCATCATTGACGCTCGCGGCGCTGATCGAATGATCGATCCCCGGATTGGTGGCTGCGAATGCGGGGCTTGCAATCCCAAGTGCAGAAACGGATACGCCGGTCAACAGCGCCAGGCGGCGGTGCAAATTCCTCATCAATAACCCCTTTTTCGGCGCCGCGGACGCGGCAGCTGTGATCGGACCAGGAAGGTCCGCGTCGGTCGGATAGTTTCGGCAGTCAAACAAGCAATCCTACTTTTCCCCAACACGTACATTTCGAGCTCGATCTGTGTTGTTGTTGCAACACGCTCGTATATTGCAGGTCCGGAAAGGAGCAATGCTTGCCAGAATTGCGCAGCGCTATGCTGGCCTTATGAGCCCGCGGTAGCCCGCTCGAGCGCAGACACGCAGCGAAGATTGCCAGGTCAGGTCGCGCCGGTGCTCATTTCCAACAACCCTCAAGGACTGCGCTGAGCCTCGTTTAGCTGGAAGGTGCTGTTCTAGAGCGCGGCCAGTTCCGGGCGCTTCACAGCGGTTCTTGGGGTGTCAGTCTGCTCGCGATTGGACTGGGTCCATCGCTGATCTTCAACGAACATCTGATGAAGCATGTGCGTCTGCATCATGTACATCATGACCTTGTTCGCATTGCGTCGAAGGCGTCTCAGCCCAAACCGCTTCCACCGCGGCAGGCGCGCCATCATGCTTACCAGCAGATAAGCGCGAAAGTTGAAGATTCCCGCACGTTTGAATTCGTCTTTTGTAAGATAGCGCCGAAACTGCCTTGAAGCTGCGCGATCCGTCCCGAACAGATCGACCGCCTCGCTCGTCAGCATGAACCCACTTTTTCGCCGCGTCCGTATATCCTCCGGAAGGATGCCCCTTGCTGCATTACGAAGGACGGCTTTCTCAACGCCATTTCTCATCTTGAATTGGACTGGAATGTGTTTGGCTAGCTCGTAGAGCTCGTGATCGAGGAACGGCAGGCGAGCTTCGAGCGAATGGGCCATCTCTTCGCGGTCACCAAGGAAGCAGAGAATATCGAACGGCATCGCTGCGATCCGAGCTTCCTGGACAGCATTGATCACCGGCACTTCGGGCTCTTTGCGTCGAGCAAGATTCGCGCGCGCCAGCTCGATCTCGCGCCGTCGGGCTCTTGCAAACATCAGAAGTGAAATCTTCCGGCCCTTCGCTCCGGAAAATCGTCCAAGCTTCAGTCGCCTGGACTGAACGGACGATGTCGCGCTCTTGGAGCTCGATCGGTCGGTATCTCGGATCGCGTCCGCAAAAAATTGCCGATAGCCGAGAAACACCTCGTCGGCGCCTTCTCCAGTCAGCACAACGGTTACGAACCTTCGTGCTTCCTGCGAGAGCAGGAACTTACCGACAGGCGCAAGACTGACAAAAGGCAATTCTGAGTGCCAGAGACATTCCTCTAGGTTGTCCCAGAGCATCTGCTTGGTCACCACAAGCTCGTGATGTTGGGTTTGGACGAAGTCGGCTGCTCGGCGTGCAAACTGTTTCTCGCTCCGGTCGCTTCCTTCAAATGAGATCGAGAATGAATGCGGCACGGAGAGAAGATTGCGCTTCATGAGCGCGGCGATGAGTGCTGAATCAATGCCGCCGCTGAGATACAGGCCAACGGGCACGTCTGCGCGGAGCCGCAAGCGAACCGCTTCTTCCAGTTCCTTCAAGACAGCCTTTGCGTGCGCCGCCATTTCACCTTCGTCATCGGCGACCCGCTGGGCGGTGGCGGCAGGAATCTCCCCAGACCAATAATTGCGGGTCTCGGATTTACCTGTCTTGAGGTCGACCAGGAGATAAGACGCTGGAGGTACGTGCTCGATACCAACGAATGGAAACTGCGCGTGGCCGGGTTCCTGGTCGACCAGAGGGTCGAACGCGGCGGCGTTGAGTTCGGGAGCAACGAGTTCGCTCGCGAAGATCGCCTTCATCTCTGATGCGAACACGAAGCCGCGGTCCAGACGCGAGAAAAACAGCGGCTTGATTCCAAATCGGTCGCGTGCGGCCACGAATAGCTGATTAGCCTTATCGTAAAGCAGGAACGCGAATTCACCTCGCAAATGCTCGAGGCAGTTCAGTCCAAATTCCTGGTAGAGATAGAGGATGACTTCTGAATCGCTCTTGGTCTTGAAGCGATAGCCTTTGCCCTCAAGCGAACTCCTGATCCGTTCGAAATCGTAAATTTCGCCGTTTGCGGCAAGGACGACGTTCCCATCCTCACTTTCAAGCGGCTGAGCACCTGTTTCGAGATCGATTACGGAAAGACGAGTGTGAAGAAGGGTGATTCCGGCCGAGCTGTCGACAAACGCGCCGCGATCATCCGGTCCGCGGTGGTGAAGCATCTGAAATATGCTCTCACGAACGCTCTTTGGAAGTGTGAACCCGATCGTTCCGAAGATACCGCACATTCATTCTGTCCTGGGCGTGGTCGAGTTCGGCGAGAATTGACGCTTGGTTACATTATCCCAAGGTGAGCGAAGTCGAGGGCCTTCCAAGCGACCGATTATTGGATAATTGTATAGTAATCGCAATAGGTTACCAAGATACAAGAGGCCATTTGCGCGGCTTTGATACAACCAGTGAGGACTAAGGGCGAGCTCGGCCTCGCGCGCTGTCACTGGCGCGCGGTCACTTCAGTGTGGCGCCGGACCGCCGTCCAACGAGCAATCCTCTGAACTATCGGCCGACAGCCTTTCGATCGCCGGTGAGATGTTTCAGAAAGCGGTCAGAAATTCAGTCCAAGGGCTCCATAAAAATGGTAGCCCGTTTGGTTGTCGGCCCAGGTGGGGCCACCCGAAAGCAAGAGGGAATACGGACCGCCGACCTTGATGATGCCACCGACACCGGCGCTAGTCTGACCGGTTCCTCCGATAACGTCGGCGCTCTGGTGCGCAACCTCGGCCCCAACTGAAGTCCTCTCATCGAGGTCGTGCGTGACGGCGACCGACGTCAGCCAGAAATTTCGGTTACTGGCCCCCGGATTCACTTCATAGCCTCCGCCGCCGAACAGACTCGTGCCGTCCGGGAAGTCCTTTCCAACCCAAAGCGGAAGAAGCATTCGCGCTTTCTCCTCGGTTGCGATGCTCGATGTTGGCAGGATCACCCGCGGAAAGATCGCTACTGAGAGGCCACGCTTTTCATCCTTCACCAAGCGGTATTTGAGGCCAAGTTCGACATCGCCCGTTCCACTTCGCCAACCTCCAATTGGCTCGTGAGTGAAGCTCAGCGGAAGAGTGGCAGTCAATTGCACGCCTTCGATCGGCCCATAGTTGAGATCGAAACCTCCATCCGCATCAAGGGTGGAGCGATGACCATCGCCGGCCGTGAATGCGTAGATCTCCCAATGGCCGACATCGGTCGGGATGGGATCATCCGTCAGATAAGGCGGTCCGGCGTAGGCAGGGCTTGCCGCCCCCGCTAGCGCAAGGGCGGCCACCCGAAGAAGAAATTTCACACCTGAGCTTTCGTCTGTCCGTGATGTTTTCCTGGCCTTTGTGGAAGCACCACAACCAGCAGCAAAATCACGACCGCCAGAACCGCCGACGCGAGCGGGCCGGCTCCATTCAAGGCCGCCCTTGGAGACGGGCTTGTCAAGAAAATCCCCGACCGTTGCACCGAGCGGTCGGGTGAGGATGAACGCCGCCCAGAACAGAAACACGTGGCTGACCTTGGTTGTAAAAAAGAGAACAGCGAGGATCGC
Organism: uncultured Alphaproteobacteria bacterium; assembly: GCA_963785855.1. Taxonomy (GTDB): domain Bacteria; phylum Pseudomonadota; class Alphaproteobacteria; order Sphingomonadales; family Sphingomonadaceae; genus Sphingomicrobium. The sequence continues at coordinate 29,027 of CAWAWT010000010.1, read as the reverse complement.
CAACCCTGCGCCAAACACCAGCGCACCCCCCGAATAGCCGAGCCCTGCATCAGCGATCCAATCACCAAGCGCTGTGCCGAGCGTCTGCGAGAAAGTGATGGTGATCCAATAGAAAGTCTCTTCGCGCGGCTCGGCGACTGTGTTCACATCGACGGTTCCGACCGTCTTATGCCAGGCGAGCAGCGACAAAAGAACGCAAGTCAGAAGAACCAGTGACCCGCCGGGATAGCCAACCCCTAGAGATCGATCGGCGAAGTCGGCCAAAGTTGTTCCGCAGGTCGTTGAAGCGACGATCGTGGCCCAATAGAGCCACGGATTGAACTTGCTGGCCTTTATCTGTGCGATAACAAGGCCAATCAAGAGAACGCCGAAGATGGCAGTGCCGATGAGGTATCCGTTGGGAACGGGGTGATCCGTCGTCTCCCCGAGCCAGGTCATGGTGACTGTATCACCGCCGGTCTCGCCAAGCGTCGTCGCGAGAATCTTTATGATCCAGAACCCTAATGTAACAGCGGGTACTTTGGTGAGCGTGTGCATCTGGTCTTTGGTCATGGTCACTCCGTAGGAGGGCAAACACTCGGCGATGAGCAGATGGTCCGTTGAAATTTCTCAACGTTCGAGACTGAGGCTGCTCGCTTGATTCTCAATTCGTCGGCAAGAACTGTCTCGTGCGGGACCTCCATTGCGACCCAGCCTCACGAACGGTTTGTCGATCTCCCCCGATAGTAAGTTGAACAGACGTGTTGGCAAAGCCTGCTAGAGTGGTGCTGCAGTCATTGTGAGATGCAGGTGGCTGCACATTGGCTATCCTTAACTTGATTGATTCGCGCCGCGGATGGATTTCCGATCGCGCTATGAGCCGTGCGACGGTTTCTCCAACAGCAGTCATCGTTTCAGTCGTCCTTTGCGCAGGTGGAATATTCATCCTGCTTGCTGGACTTGTTGAGCATGAGCACGCCGAGCGGGTGGTAGTGGCGCTTGTGTTGTGCATACCTGCAATATTCTATTCGTTGCGTGGACACGTTCGGTTCAAGCGATTCAAGCGTTGACCGATGGGCACCGCTTCGAGAGCGCTATCTCTTGAGACGCGTGAAGCTGCTTAGCGAATAGAAAATCGCGGGAAGGCAGAGTGCGAGAGCAACTCCAATCTGCTGGACACGCTGGTGCTCGGCGATGCCTGCAAGCGAGATGAGCAGAGCGCTGGCGAGGAGGCCGCCATAAACTAGAATGGCCCGAGGCGTCTGTGCTCCATGCACTGCCTTGTGTTCGTTTCGATCGTGCCATCAATCAAGTTAAGGCTTGCCAATGTGTCCGACACTTGATTTCGAGCGGCGACGTCGCTCGGAAACGACGGGAAATCGGCAAGTATTCAACCAGCTTTGCGCCATGTGCCGGCGCGCACGGCCGCGATGATTTCGCGCACACGCGTTCCTTCCGCTGCCAGCACCGGATCTTCGATTTCGTTCCGATCATGATAGAGGGCGTGAGATCGCCGATCGCGATCGCCGAGCGAGTTGCGATCCTTATATTTGAGCGGCATTTCCTCCGCTGACCGAGTGACGTAATGATTGATCCGGAGCTTTGACACCGAAATCTGCCGAATGGAGGGCTCCTTCGTCGAGTAGGGATCGAAAGGAACGTAAGGAAATCTGGCTGCGAGGTGCCTGAGCCTGCGTCCGCCGATCATCTTTCGAACGACCTTCACCTTCTTGAAGTCCTCGGTCACGAGCGACTGGCCAGGCTGGACGCTGAACAAATGTGCGCCCTGCGGCTCAATCGCCCGCGCAGGGTCGACGATGGTCTTGACCCGACGATTTCGTGCCCAGTTGGTTCTTGCGCGAAGGACATAGTTCTCGATCGTCAGTCCGTTCGGCCGCACTTTGTGGCGGGAGCTGCCGTAGCACTGCCAATTGACGATGACTCCGGCGTGCTCTTCATAATCCTTCAAGACCTCGGCGACGCGCTTGCCGGTCGGCGAAAAGAGGAACTCGTCTATGTCGATGAATGCGGTCCATCGGGCACGGCCGCGGAGGCGATGCAGAGCGTCGCTGAACGCCTTGGTCTGAGCCCCGCTCTTCCAGTGCAACGGCCAGTCGATCACCTCAACGATGCCTGCTTCTATCCAGGGCCGCAGCAACTCGCGCGAGTTATCCGTGCTGGAATTGTCATAGAGCAGCAGCCGCTCGACGCCCTGCAGAACGCAGAAGGCGAGCCATTCATTGAGGTAAAGGGCCTCGTCCTTGAATACTGTGACCGCACATAAATAGTAGGCAGGGTCATTCGCCGTCGAAACGCCGGGCATGGCCGGTGTTTGGCTAGGTCAGCATGGGGAAGTGGTTGCCGATGTATGAAATTGTGCCAAGGTCGGGCTGAATAACTACGTTTGCGACGGCATCGCGAATTTTCCAATATCGCCGGTGAGGGTAAATCGCGGCCGTCCGTTACCGAGGTCCTGAATATCCAAACCTTGGATCGAGATGCTCGCGAACATAGGCATCGATCTTTGCCGCTTCGTCAGGCTTAAGCGCTACTCGGTAGCCTCCGCTCGTGCCGCTTCGCACTTTGCCCGAGCGCGAGTCATGCTTGGTCGACCGCTGCAGCCGGGAGGAATTAAAATAGCTCTCCTCCTCGAGCTTTCTGAGGTTCTGAAGACTTCCAAACTCGACCGCGTCGGCAATGTCCTCGTTAGAAGAGTCAAGTCCAATTGCCTCGCTGAGCTTTCGCAACAATTCCCGCGGATGGGTCAGGAAATCCTCATATCGGACGATCGTCACGCCTGGCAGCGCGGCGAGGTGATTCAGAAAACTGATGACCGAGGGAATGCCGCCTTGGTCGGACCATACGAACATATCGAGCGGTTGCTGCGCGAGCCGCTGTCTCGCCTTGTCGCGACTGCGGTGCTTCAGATGATGGTAGCGCGAGACGGCGACGTCCCCGGGATGCCGAGCGATCAGGACCACGCGTTTCCCAGCATAATGGGGAGGATTGATAAGAATCTCGTTCGGGCGGCGCATCGCATCTCCGCCGTGGGTGAACAAGACCTTCGGAACGCGTTCTGACGAACGCCTCAGAACGGGAAATTCGAGTAGGTTGCGCTCGTCGATTCCGAAGCGGCGTTGGTAGAATCGGGCGACCATGGCGCGGACGAACGTACGCCCTGATTTGGGGAACGACACGATGACCGCGTCCGCTTCTTCGAGCCACGCCAGAGTCTCGAAGCTCGCGCTTTCAAACGAAGTGCCGCGGATCCAGGAACGAGCCGCAGGATCTGTGCAGCAATTCTACGCGCTAGCGATGTTAGGGAGTATAGCCGAGGGAGCATCGGAGGATCATAGGGCATATCCGAAGCGCAACCAGAACGTGATGAAGATCACACCCATCTGCGCCAAATCGCCAGCGCGACAATGCCTACCGAGACGGCGATCATCGCCCCAGTGACGAAGGCAAATCCTTTCAGTCCCGAATTTGCAAATGGCGTGCTGAAGTTCATTCCGAAAATGCCCGCAACGGCTCCGATCACGCCGGTGATCACCGTTGCGATCGTCAGCACCTTTACGAGTTGGTTGGTGTCCTGAGCAACGCGGCTCGCATAAAGCTCGAAGCTGCCCAAAACGGTCTCGCGGGCGCGGGCAATATCGTCCTCAAGCTTTTCAAATACGCGATTGACCTCGGCAAAGAACTCCCGATCCGAAGCAGCAACGTGAGCGAGGAAATCGGGCGCGATCAATCCGTGGATAATGCTGCGCTGTCCGCTCAACGTGGACCGCAGAACCGCCAGTCTGCGCCGAAGCGCGGCGAGCGATTTCAAGGGCGAGCGCTTCTCCCTTCCGCGTAGGATCGTTTCATCGAGTTTGTCGATCGCAACGTCGACATTTGCGATTTCTTCCCGAAACCCATCCAGATGCCTCATGAGCAAGGCAGCGGTTAAGGCGCTCGCGCTCATCCGGCCCTTGAGCGTCTCGCCCTGATCAGCTTCAACAAACTCGTCGAAGATTTTCGGTCGAGCCTCGCTTGCCGTCAACAACCATGACTTGCCAGCCACAAACCGCAAACAGGATCCGTGATTGTCGAGTGCCGGTATGCAGAAGCGATAGAAGTTGTCGAAGATTTCAAGCTGCCCGACACCTTTGACCGATCCCAAGGCGGATTGCAGGGGTTCCGGAAGCTCGACCGAGCCGTCCCCGCTGACGTCGACCCACAGAAGCTGGTCATTGTCGAGCGCTGGGATATCGACGTCCTCGAGACCAACCTCACGGTCGTGGCCTGCAGCGTCATAAAGGATTGCGCGGAGAGAGACGGCCGAGGGGATGTCATGCAAGCAGCCTAGCGGAGCTTGCTTCGAATGTCCGCAGTCCGTTGACCCGTCGGGGCGCCAACGACTTCAGATCGCGCTGCTCGACGTCGGGACAGAGCTTGATAAGAGGCCGATTGGAGAAACTCCATCGGGGGCCAGATGCTTCAGATCGCGAGTGGCTCTTCGGCAGCGCTAGATGATGAAGGCTTCACTGATCGAGACTTTGCGGCGCGGATGCGCAACAATGTGTGTCCAGTCAGAATGGCCTCCGGCGCAATCAATCCAGCGACCACGAGTGACCAAAGCATGTCGGAGAGATACTGGTCACTGTAGGAACTGATAAAGGCGTCGGGCACGCGACTGGCAACGAAGATCAGCGTGAATGCGTAGCTTCGTATCATCCATGCTTTGTGCAGCACCATTTGCCCGTTAAGGATGCAGGCCCAAGCGACGAGCGCACTGAGCAGCCACAGACCGCCCTGGAAAATCTGCTCCACATGGATGCTCGCGGGCTCGAGTGAACTCGTTCCCATATAGATTGCAACCGGCGCGGAAACGCAGACCGCCGCAAGATAAGTCCTGCCAAGAGCGTGATGAAGCCGCGGACGGAGCCGCCGTATCCGGCTCGACATCTGAAAGGCGCCTGTGCTGAGCGCCGTCGCGCCGCCCAGGCCATGGAAGACCAGCAGCCATTTGACCTGCGCAACGTGCTTCCAGTGAGGATCGGAAGGATTGATCCAGAAGCGTTCATCCGTCCACAAGACCAAGAGTACACAAAGTCCGACGACTGCGAAAAAGGCATATTTGAGGTGGTCCAAGCCATTGGATGTTCGTCGTATGCCGGTTGCCATGATGCTTCCCCCCTTCAGGCAGCGGAAAGTAACGCGTTCGTCGACTGGTCAGTAACATCTCAGGCATGCAGTGTCTCGCGTTCGCCAGCTCCTGCAACATGCCCGGATGTGTTGGAGCCGATCCTAGGGTGACTGCTGTGGTGATGGTGCAAAGATTGCCAAAAGGAACTGCACGACTTCGCCGCGCCAAGCTGTTAGTGGCGCCGCGAGCCAGTCTTGCGCCGGGCCGGGCCTGTCCAATGCGTTGCGTCGCACGTCGTTCTTGAGTGGGAGGCGAGCCATGGTGAAGCCGGTGAAGTTCGCTCATGTCGTCTACATAACTCGTCGCTTTGACGAGATGCTTTCGTGGTACCGCAATGTCTTCGAGGCCGAGGTGGTGTACGAAAACCCGGCTTTGGCGTTTCTCACCTACGATGATGAGCACCATCGGTTCGCATTCGCCAATCTCGATCTCATGAAACCCGGCGGCAAGTCTCGCGACGATCGAGGGGAGATCGGCGTCAATCATGTCGCTTACACGTACCGGAACGTAGCAGACTTGCTCGACACCTATGTTCGGCTGAAGCGGGCCGATATCACCCCCTACTGGCCCGTGCATCACGGTACGACGCTGTCGCTCTATTATTCGGACCCGGACGGCAACCGGATGGAGTTTCAGGTAGACGTCGGCACGGTCCAGGAGGCAACGGCGTTAATGAGAACGCCTGAGTTCGCCGCCAATCCCGCGGGCGTAATGTTCGATCCCGACGAATTATTGGCACGCCTTGAGGCTGGTGAATCGGAGGACCGGCTACTGATTCAGCCCGTTGGGCCACCGTCGCCGATCCCAGCCGCGCATGGAATGACCTGACGAGCAATCGGCAGGCTAATCCGAGCGATCAAATGGCGTTCGGCGTCGCTTCATCGTTGGTGTTGAGGGTCGCGCCGGCCTGATCCTGATCGGCTGCTGCATCGTTCAGATTCGATAGCCTTCACCGCTGTAGATCGATCCTGAGCGTCCATGCTCTCTCGAGCGCTCGCCCGCGGAGGGCCCGCCTCGCCCGATATTTCGGGCCGGTTTGACGCGCCCTCTGCCGATGCGTCGTGGGCTTCGACATTGGTTGCGGCCGCGATAGCGTTCGAACTCGCGTTGGCGTCCATGATCGCTAGATTTTCGTCGACATTCATGCCGACGAGACTGTCCGGATTTTTGGAGCTGCACGCGCTGAGAAGAAGCGCGACAAATGCGCCAAGGACACTCGCTGTTGAATTAACCTTGGCACGCATAGCACATTGTCCTTTTCGGCAACGCGCACTTCAACCGTCGCGGACAGCCGCCGTTCCATCGCCTGGGTTGGTTTCGCTTTCCCATCTGTTGACGTTTCCTTCGACGTAAGTGGCTTTCGGGCGATCGGACACAATTGCCTGCCATCTGTCGGGGTAGAGATGAAACGATGGTTATCGCTCTTGCTTGATGGCAATTCGCTTATGGATCCGCTCGCTGCTCGTAAAGCTTTGCGATCAACTCGGGCACGATCTGCTGACGCCGCCGATGATAGCGTACCAGGCTGCTGCGCAAGCCCTTGCGGTCGTGGTCGCGGATCGCTCGCACGATCCGTTCGGTCTCGGGTTCAACTGCATCGAGGAAGAGTGCTTCGAGCCGCTGAACGGGCTCAAGCCGTTCCGCGGCATTTCGCAAAGCCTGGACATGCTCGGGATTGCCGCCAGCCTGCACCAGCCGCTCGAACACAAGGTTGTGCTGTTCGAAATGTGACGAGGGGACGCCCGGCTCCTCGATTGGGGGTAATCGCTCGGCGCTCCGCTTCATCATTGCAAGCAGCAGCAAGTCCAGATGCCAAGCATAAAGATGTCGCAAGATTGTCTCGGTCAGCGCGGGCGCTCGGAAGCCTTCGTGCCGGGGTGCCTCCACAAGCCGCTCACCCGCGAGGCGGTGAAGGGCGTCGCGGACTGGGGTCACGCTTGCGTTGAGATTCTCGGAAAGGAACGCTGGCTCGAGCCGGTCTCCCGGACGAAAGCGCCCTTCGCGCAGCTGATCTCTGATCGCCGCATAGACCCGCTCGAAGGTGCGTGGCCGGCTCACTGATCATCGCGCCTCAGCGCGCTCGGAAAGCCAATCCTGGCTCTGCACGAACTCGGCGACCAGCGCCTCCTGGTCCGGCCGAAGCGCATCGACCGCGCCGATCCGCTCCGGCACCTCGCTGCCAAGCAGAATCGAGGGGCATTGGCCTTCGTAATTGCCAAGGTTGGGCCGGTGCTGCTGGTAGCCGACGAGCGCCGCTAGCGCGGGGCTGAAGGTGCGTGCAACCTCCGGTGGGTAGGCGAGCCACTGATTCTCATAAGGTTTGAGCCAACCCAGGCAGTAGCTGACGATCGCGCCGCGACGGACTTCGCCGGTTGCATTCCCGCCAGCTCCGTGGAGCGTTGATCCGAGGAACAGCAAGGCGGAGCCAGGCTCGAGCTGTGGTGGAATTTCGCCTTTCGGAGGATCGGGATCGAGCGCACGCGCTCCATGGCTCTTTGGCCAAACGCGCGTCGCTCCATTCTCGCGAGTGTAGCGCGTGAACGGCCACATGACGTTGACGAGATATTCGGCCTCGCCGATCGCGCCGCGCCACATATCCTGGTCGCGATGCGGCAGTTGGGGCGGCGCCCCCGGATAAAGCGCCAGAGCCTGGGTCAGATTGAGCTGGATGGTGTCGCACCAGGGCGACAGAAGCCTCGTGACGATCGCCATAACTAGGGGATGCTGGACGAGGTGGGCGGCGAGCGGCGAGCGGGTGAGAAGTCGCCCGAAACGTTTGGTGCGAGCTCCGTAAAATCCGCCGGTGCAGAATGGAGTTTCGTTGAAATCGGAGCGAAGGTCATTGTCGAGCGCCCGGATCGAGCCTTGCGGAACAAGGTAAGGGATGACGCAATAGCCTTCCCGGAGGAGTTCCGCGGTCCAACGCTCGGCCGCTAACTCAAGGACTTCGGATTTTTGATTCACGACCATGCTCCCGTTCCTCAGGCAGCTTCGGCGAGCGCGGACATTGGCTGGGCTCGACTTTTCCAGATGCCGTTCGCGGCGAGAAGGGCAGGGGTGCTAGTGTCGATTGAGATCGACAGTGCTCCAGTCAGCCCACAGGCGAGGGCCCGTGGAACTCCGAGCGGGCGACAGTTCCAGCCGAACGCGAGGATCTGTTGGAGCCAGCTCATTTGGGCAACTCCAGTGTAGGTTCGAATGCCGCGCTGGAGCGCGACGCCGACAAGCGCGCTGACAAGCCGGTTGCGCGTGTCGCGACGCCGCACGGCGCCCTGGCCGCGGCTCAGGCAAAAGCGCGTGATCTCGAATGTCTCCCGCCCCCTCGGGATCGGACCGGCGCAAAGTTCGGGATAAAGGAGCCCGAGAATGTGCGGGCGTCTCGAGTCGAGGAGGCGCGCTGAGCCGAGATGCGTTCCGTTGGAGTCGGCGACGATCACATAGATTGCATGCTCATCGTCGAACTGGTCGAGCTCGAACTGGCCGCCGATCACCGGAAGGTCCCACTTCAAGAGATCGACGAAGACCTGCTTGCGGGCTTCGAACATGGATGCGAGGACGTGGTCTTCGAACGGTTTCGAAACAGCGCTTCTGACGATGACCATCGCTCGTTTCCGCTCCTCTCATTTGCCGAGGAGCGATGATCGTCAGGTCATGAGTTCGGCGAAATTCCCAGAAATGGGCATCATGGCCGAATGACGTCGAAGAAGGCGATGGTTCCGTCGAACAAGGCGTGCACCGCCAGCAGAGTGCGCTTGCCGACCCCATAGCGCTCGCGCGCCTGCTTCAGGTGCCGGATCACGGTTTCGTGGCTAATGCCGAGGATCCGCGAGATCTCCCAGTCCGATTTTCCACGGGCCGCCCATGTCAGGCATTCGCGCTGGCGCTCCGTCAGCCGCGGCACAATCGCCGGCGGCTCCCGAAGGTGGCGGATGCGTCGCGCGGCCTCGAAGGCGAAACCTCCGACGAGTTGGAGGAGAGGAAAATGCTCGCCGTCCAAGGTACTGCCAGCTTCGGTGGCGAATGAAACGGAGCCATGGGCTTCGCCTGGCACATGGGCAGGAACGGTGAAACCGTCGCCAATACCCTGACGGCGCGCTGCTTGGAGTACTCCGATGTCACGTTGGGTCAGCGGGATCAGAGCCTCAAGCCTCGACCAGGGAAAGCCGACGTTTGTCATGTGGCTCGCGCGATGAACCGGGTCGACCAGTCCCAAATCCTGTTCGTCAAACCAGGTGGCCCATTGCTTTGGATAATTGTGGATTCGGATCGCTTCGCTCGCCTTGCGAACATCGAAATGGTGCGTCAACGCAAAGTAACGGCAGCCGAGATCGGCTGCGATTTTGGTAAGCGCAAGGCCAAGTTCCGCCTCGCTCTCGAGCTCGCGAATCTCTTTCACGAAAGAATCTACACGATCCAACATCCCCGGCATTCGTCCGCCGCGGGATGGTGGTCCAAGTCACCTTTTGTCCCGCAGCGCCCTTTCTCACGAGCGCGCGGTCTCCGTTTCTCAATCAGCGGAGGCCGAAGCGCGGCTCCGAGCTACTTCCGGGGTAACAAGCGCCTTATGCGCATTCAAATATATTCACCCGATAGTAGCAGCTTTGCAACGACCTTGAGCTGCGGTCAGTAGCGGTGTTTAGATTTGCGTCGCGGCAAAATTAGGCATTCGAAGGGGCAGGAATTGTGAGCAGGCTGGCCGATCGCTTCGCGGACGCCGCGGCAGCCTGTCCCGGGCTTCCGGAACTACGCGGCCTCCTTGAAGGCGTCGCACGCGAGCTCGGTTTTACCTATTTTGCGCTCCTCGATCATGCGAGCCTCGCAGGCGCGAACCAAAGGTTCCTGAGGATCGACAATTATCCCGACCTCTGGGTTCGCGAGTTAGTCGGTGGCGGCCTTGCCGTTGACGATCCCGTCCATCTCGCCAGCCGTCGTTCCAACGCTGGCTTCATCTGGCGTGACATCGAAGCTTTGGTAAAGCTCGAACCGCGCCACCGGAACATCCTCGCGCGCAGCCGTTCCTTCGGACTCGGTCCAGGGTTCACGGTTCCAGCCAATGTCCCCGGCGAGCCAAGCGCTTCCTGCTCGTTCGCGGTTGCGGGTGGCGGCGAGCTTCCCATCGAGCGGCTTCACTGCGCCGAGCTGGTGGGAGCGCGCGCGCTGTCCGCAGCGCGGCGACTTAGGCCAGTTGGCAAGGCGCGGCCGCAGCTCAGCCGGCGCGAGATCCAGTGCCTCAGGCTGATTGCGCTCGGCAAGACGGATTGGGAGATTGCAGCGATCCTCGGGCTGAGCATCGAGACAGTTCATCATTATGTGAAGCGCGCCCGGTCGGCCTATGACGTGGTCTCCCGAACGCAGCTCGTCGTGCACGCCTTGCGCGACGCGTGGATCAGCTTCGATGAGGCAATTCCCCCATTTGGGTGAATGGGCTGCCGCGCCCGAGCGGGCTTCCCTGCCGCGGTGAAAGCGATCGCGGACTTTGAGATCGATTGGCGGGACCCGGCGCTCTACGCGCCGCTCCTGGAGGCTGATCGGACACTATTCGCCTGGGAATGGTTGAGGCGCGATCCGGCGTATCGAACGGCTGCAAAGGCGGCTTTAGCGGATAGCGCTGAAAGCGAAAGCGCCGCCGCATTCGGCCTTGTTCGATTTGAGACCCCGAACCTCAAAGTGCCGTTCGCGCGGCCTTTGTGGCGTTCGGAGGTCAGTCCGCATGTGCTTACGGTCGTCGGAGAAGCAACAGGCGAGCCCCATGACCTTTTCGATCTAAGACGCTTTGCCAGATTGGCGCGCCTTTCGAAATCAGTCGCTCGCGAGAGCCTGCTCCTGTGCGACGGACTTCACGCGGTTCGGCTCGATGGGCCGACTGGCACCTTCACAAACGGGCCGGTCTGCTTGCGTTACACGATTTACGGCTTGGCATCGGGGGAACCGCGGTCCCTCGCGCTACGGCGCTTCATGGCGGTCTGCAAGACTGGTAGGTTCTCGCGCGTCCTGCATCGCACCGAAGTCCGGGCCAGACGGTGGATCCTGATTCTTCGCGCCTGGGATGCGCTGTCGGCTGGCGCCAGCCAGCGGGAGATTGCTGAAGCCCTGCTCAGCCGATCGGCAGGCGGGCCGCGCTGGCGTAGCCGAGTGGCCAGTATCCGTTCGCAGGTCCAGCGCTTGGCCCGATCCGCTCGGATCATCGCTGGAGGTGGATATCGAGCGATGCTGCGATGATCTGTCCTCTCGCGCCCACCATTGTAGGATGCAACATTCCGCTCGATACTCTTTTCGCCCGCTTCAAGTCGCGATCTGGGGCGCTGGCCATAGCTCGCGGTCGGCCTCGTCGATGGCCTCCAGCAATCCGGAGAAGCGTGGCGCCTCCTCGACCGGCCAAGCGCGCCTGAACGTTGGCCCCAGCATTTCGTGCTCGAAGCAAATCAATGGACTCGCGACGACAATCCGTTCCTGTTCCATGCCCTTTGTAACGAGGCTAGGTCCCTGAAGTGCCTAGCGTTTCGCAACAGTATCGATCGCTTCGAGGTGTAAATGAGGGCTTATTGCGTTTTCAAGTGGCACCAATAATAGATGTAATATCAATAGCTTATGGCCGCGTTAGGAGCTTGGAACGAGAGGCCCCGCAGCTATGCGGGGCCTCATGCTATTAGCGATTACCAGGACCGGTAGTGGATGACCTGAAGCACACGTCCGGTGCGGACGTTCACGAGCAGCAGGTCATCGCCATAGCGGACCCAGCGCTGCCAGCGTCCCGGCGCGCGAAGATGATAGGAACCATAGTCAGTGATATAATATCGCGTTCCGTAGAACGCCGGCTGTAGGCGGTATCCGACCGTCACCGGCCGGTAGGTCCAGTTGCGATGGGGCGCGACATAAGCGTTATGCCGGCGCATGTCGCGGCGATCCTGACGCATGTCGCGCTGATCGTGCCGCCAGTCGCGCCTGTCATGCCGGACGTCCCTGTGATCGTGCCGCCAGTCGCGCTGCTGCTGCTGCGCGATCGCGGTGCCGGATGCGGCCGTCGCCGCAAGCGCCGCAAGAAGGATCAATTTACGCATCTTTCAGTCTCCTTGAAGTCAAGCATCATGAATTATCGCGCTGCGCTATCGTTCCCGGCAATCCTCGATTGGCGGCCCGATTTGACGAAATTGGGTTGGAGCGATTGCTCCCCGAGCTGGATCTTGGCGAAATGCAGCCTCGACGCTCGAATTCAGGCAAGATCGATCGCGGCCCTGCCAACGAATTTGCATGACCAGTTTGAGGCCTTCGCATTGAAGGGCTCCAATTTGCCTAGCCGGATTTTCGAGCCTCTGCACCGCGGCCGATCGCTGCCAAGGCGCCTTGCTGAACGAACACAACGGGTTCGCGAGGAGCGTTGTCGTGATGGAAGACGAGATCGCGAGGGCGGCGCAGGCAAAGAAGGGAAGTCCCTTCCTTTCGACCAATCAAGCGGCATTCTATCTCGGCGTCGGCCCGAGAAAGCTGCAGGCCATGAGGCGGGACACTGACGGTCCCCCGTTCCGGCGGCATGGCCATTACGTGCGCTACCATATCGACGATCTCGACGCCTGGTCGAGCGCATCAGCCGCCTGTCGGCACGGTGCGTGAGAGCAATTCAGAACTGGGCAGGTTCAGCGGCAAGAGCTGGCCGCGCCGATCTCAGGATCGCCTCAACAAGATCCATTTCCATGTGGGCTGCCGCTGCCACTTTCTCGCTCGGGCTGACCGCGGCCTATCCGCCTTGTCCTCGGCTGGTGTGGAATGCGAGCGCAAGCAGCCCGATCGGTCTTTATGCGATCGATCCTCATGCGAGGTTGCGATCCGGCGACATGGCCGTTGCCTGGGCGCCGGGATACGCCCGGCGCCTTGCAGCGGCGCGCGGCTATCTGCCCTTGCAAGTTCCGCTCGTGAAATCTGTTGCTGCAGGCGAAGGAGATCGGGTTTGCGCGCGAGGAGCGATCGTGCGCATCAACGGCCGTTTCGCGGCGCGGCGCCAGATCCGCGACTCCCGCAAACGGCAAATGCCTTCCTGGACGGGTTGCATCCGCCTTTCCTCCGGCGACGTCTTCCTCCTCTCACAGCACCAGCCCATGGCCTTCGACGGGCGCTATTTCGGAGCAACGCACGGGGATCAGGTGGTGGGAAAGGCGTCGCTTCTGTGGCGCCGGTGAAAGACTTGCTCCTCGCTGCCGCGCTTGCTTGGAGCGCCCCCGCCACGGCCGAGCAAGTCGACCGGTGGGCCGGGGAGATTGCGCAGTCTTCGATCCGGTTCGGAATTCCTGAAGACTGGATCCGGCGCGTGATGACGATCGAGAGCGGAGGGCGAACGATGCTCGGTGGACGTCCGATCGTAAGTCATTCCGGCGCGGTTGGGTTGATGCAGCTGATGCCGGGTACCTGGCGCGACATGCAGAAAATGCTCGGCCTCGGGTCCAATCCGAACGATCCTCACGACAATATCCTCGCCGGCGCCGCTTACCTCCGCTTGATGTACGACCGCTTCGGCTATCCGGGCCTGTTCGCCGCCTACAACGCCGGACCTCGCCGTTATTCTGCGGGCCTGGCCTCAACACGACCTCTTCCTTCGGAGACGCGAGCCTATCTCGCTGCGATATTAAAGGGGCCCGGGATTAGGAACGAGAGGCGCCAGCTCTTCGCTGTTCGAAACGGACCCCGCCTATCCGTCGACGAGGCGCCGCTCCAGCCTGTGGCTGCGGGCCTCTTTGTTCAGCTGACCACCAAAGCCGGCCAATAATTGAAAATCCGGGGAAGCACGCCGCCGGCGCCCGCGAACTTGCCCAGGCGGCGATGCCCCGAACGAACAGCCGTTTGATGCGTTGAACAGCTCACACAAGGACTGGAGAAACGCCATGAACGACCATGATGAACATGCCGACACAGCGACCGGCATCGATGAAGATCGCACCGAAGGCAGCGCCAAGCAGATGGGCGGAAAGCTCAAGGAAGGCGCCGGCAACCTCTTCGGCGATGCGAAGATGAAGAATGAAGGCCGCGCCGACCAGGCTGAAGGCAAGCTTCAGAACGCCTGGGGCAGCGCGAAGGACAAAGCGCGCGAAACACTCGGCGAAGATAAGGACAGCGATAGCGACAATTAGTCGCTGCGCGACCCTCCAAGGGAAGGCCCGGCTCGACCGGGCCTTTTTGCAATTGCGAAAGGACGCTGCCCCCGCTGCATCATTTCGGTGAAAGTGGGTCCGGCCTCGAGATCGGTGAAGGTCGGACTTAAAAGGGGAGACGCCAAGAGCCCCTTCAGCGATCGGCGTGCGTCCGGGCAGCTTTCAGCAGCGACCCGGGCGAAAGCCGTCATTTCGGAAAGAACCGGGGCCCGACCGCGCAGCGGCCGTGCGATCGCGGTGAGGAGGCCGGCATGACCAACGCCCGGATAGGTTCGACGCTCGACCCTTATGCCGAGCGAGCTTAGCCGCGCGGCCAGGCTGTTGCTATTGGCGGGTCGAACCACATCGTCCTTCTCGCCCGTCGCAAGAAACGCCGGCGGATCGCCGGCGGCGACGAAATTGACGGGCTGCGTCGTTGCGGGCTTCGAAACCCCGGCAAAGGCGGCGCGTACCACTGGACCGCTGGAGGTTGAGAAATCATAGGGGCCGGCAAGCCCGATCAGGCCGCAAACCCATTGCCTGTCAATTCCGAGCCAGTGCGGGTCGAGCGCGAGCATCGCCGCATTGTATGCGCCGGCGGAATGGCCGGCGAGGATAAGCCGTCCGGGTTCTCCGCCGAGTGCTGCTCCGTGCGCGCGGACCCAGCGCACGGCCATTGCATTATCCTCAAGGAAGACTGGAAAGCGAGCCTCGGGAACGAGACGATAATCGGGAATCACGACGAGAAAGCCGCGCGAGGCAAGGGCGCGCCCAACGAACGAATAGCCGGATTTCGAGCCCGAACTCCACGAACCTCCATAAAAGAAGATGATGATTGGAAGCGCGGCCGGTCCAATCGTGCGCGGGCGGTAGACGTCTAGCCGTTGCCTCGGATTGTTTCCGAAGGCGGCATCCTTGACCACGACAACGCCTTCTCGGTCCTTGGGAACCAGCGCATCGAACGTGCCGAGCGGGCTGCAGCTTGCGAGAGCGAAGATGCCCAGCGCCGCCGCGACGCGATGCGGCACTTCCGCTTCCCTCACACCGGGCGGAAGGCAAGAGAGAGCCCATTCAGGCAATAGCGAAGTCCGGTTGGCTGGGGACCATCATCGAAGACGTGTCCCAGATGCCCTCCGCAGCGCGCGCACAGGACCTCGGTGCGCTCCGTCAGCAAGCTGTGATCCGGCTTCGTGACCACGGCATGCGCGAGCGGTTTCCAGAAGCTTGGCCAACCGGTGCCACTTTCAAACTTCGTTGCTGAGCTGAACAGGGGCAGGGCGCAGCCCGCGCAAACAAAGATACCCTTGCGATGCTCATTGAGAAGCGGGCTCGAAAAGGCTCGCTCGGTCGCTGCTTCACGAAGTACGGCATAGCGTTCGGCACCGAGCGCCTGGCGCCATTGCGCCGGCGAACGAGTGACTTCGAAATGAACTCGGAACCGAGGCGGTTGCTGAGGTTCGTCCCCAAAGGAGGAAGGCGAGGGAGCTTCCTCCAGCAAGCTCGAAAAAGGTCCTTCGCGATAAAAACTCGTCAGTCATTGAAAATCGTCTTTCGGGCTAATTGCTTAGCCGAGATACGAACGTCCTAGCCTTTTGGATGCAGCCTCACGCCTGCCTCAATTGTCCCGCAGCGACGACCGGGCCGGTCGGTGCGCCGGTTGGCGACCCGCCCTCGGGCTCGAGCGAGATGGCAACGGTCGACCCTTCCTTTAGAAGTGCAGCAAGTGATTGAGCGAGATGCATGTGCATGCGCTTGCTGCTTGGCATCGTCCCTAGCGATCGCGGCTTGCCGTCGGCGGGAATGACCCAAAGCTCGTGCGAATGGTGAGTGGAGACTGGCATGTCTGCGGCAATCGCGAGCACCAGCTGCCGCGTCGAAGGATCCCAGCTCGCGACGACCTTGGCCGATTGTTGCCGATCGTTGAGCATCGCAACCATCGGCGGCGAGGGCGAAAGCGCGGCCACCACGGGCGGTTGCTGCGAAGGCCTTACCGCGACGAAGACCGCGAGGCTGGCGGCGAGCGCCGTCATTCCCGCCGCGATTCCGCGCCAGCGATGAAGCCGCCGGGTCAACGAGATGACCGAGCCATTGGCCTCGGTTCGATCAAGCTCACGCTCGATTGCTGGCCAAGCCGAAGCGGGCGGCGCGACCGGCTCGACCGCGTCGAGCAACGGCGCAAGCCGTCCGGCCCAGCGCTCGACCGACGCTCGAAAGGCAGGATCGCTGCGCAGGAGCGCTTGCGCGCGGACGAGCTCGTCGCCCGTCAGCACGCCGAGCGCATATTCGGCAGCGAGATCGCCAGACTCTCCGAGTGGTTTGCGTTCGTCGGTCATCGTTCCAGGCACCCGCGCAGCCGCTGCAGGCCGCGTCTGATCCAGCTCTTCATCGTTCCAAGCGGCACGCCTTCGCGCGTCGCAAGCTCGGGATATGTCACGCCGTCCAGAAACGCAGCGCGGATCATGACGCGCGCTCGCTCGTCGAGTTCTTCGAGGCATCGGCCGAGCCTTGCAGCGTCGTCAGCTTGGCTTACCGCTTCGAACGCGGACGGGCGCTCATCCTCGATCAGCGCAGCCGATTCGATTTGCTCGCTCGCGCGCGGGCGGCGGCGGAGCCGGTCCACGGCCTTGTTGCGGGCCATGACCGCGAGCCAGGTGATCGGGCTCGCTTTCTCGGCATCGAAGCGGGAGGACTTTTGCCACACCGTCAGATAAATCTCTTGCAGCACGTCTTCAGCTTCCGCTTCGCTTCCGAGAAGGCGGATGCAAATTCCGTAAAGCTTGGCTGAAGTTCGCTGGTAAAGCGCGAAGAAGGCTTCGCGCTCGCCGCTCGAGACGCGCTCGAGCAGGGCGATCAACTCGCCTCGGTCAAACCTCGTCTCGAGCTCCATGCCGAGGCTCATGCCCTCTCGTCCACCCGGAGGAAAGGGCGAGCGTGAAAACGAAAGCGCCTAAGTTGCGCCGCGCAATGCCCGACCTTTCCCATAAGCTTTTCAGCCAAATTACGGTCCCAAACCGTTTAGGGCATCAGGACGGCGTCGACGACATGGATCACGCCGTTCGACTGCATTACGTTGGCAATGGTGATCTTCGCTTTTGTGCCCTTGGCGTCGATCACCCACCAGCTGGCGCCAGCCTTTCGGAACATCAGGTCCTCGCCTTCGACCGTCTTCAGCGTCGCCATGCCATGATGGCGGGCCGCCATGGCAGCGATTTGTTGGGCCGTGATCCGGCCCGGAACGACGTGATAGGTGAGGATCTTGTCGAGCATCGCCTTGTTTTCTGGCTTGACCAGATTGTCGACCGTACCGGCGGGAAGCCTTCCGAACGCCTCGTTAGTTGGAGCGAAGACGGTGAATGGTCCTTTTCCGGACAATGTGTCGACGAGGCCGCCGGCCTTGACCGCGGCGACGAGCGTCGTGTGATCCTTTGAGTTCATCGCATTTTGGACAATTGTCCTTGTCGAATACATCGCCGCGCCGCCGACATTCGGATTGGCCAGGGCGGCCTGGGCAAAGGCGAGCGTGAGGGCGCCAGTTGCAACTAGAGTCATTCGTAAGCCCGACATGATTCTTGCTCCTATTGGGCAGCTCAACGCGGCTGCCATCAGGAGATACGGAGCATTGAGCGGTACGGATGCAGCGGGCGGCCACCCTGTTCGGCGCCCTGTGTATGAATGTCTCTCTTGGGGTGATCAGCCTTTTCGCTCAATATTTCGGCGAACCACGACCTCACGCGCGCATCGCGAAACTTCGCGATGACCTCATCGGGTGAGATACGAAGGGCATCGCTGAGAATGCCGTCAGCTGATATTCGCCACTACGGAAAGTCAGACTTCAGCCTAGCGATTGCGACCTCCACGTAATCAGGATCGATCTCGAAGCCGATGCCGCGCATGCCAAGTCGCTGCGCCGCCACAAGCGTTGTTCCAGCGCCAAGGAAGGGGTCCAGAACAACGGCATCTTTAATGCCGTGAAGCCGCAAGCAGCGGTCGGGTAGCCCCGGCGGGAAGCCCGCTGGATGGTTGAACTTCTGGGTCTTCGATTGGACCGTTGGGTAGGGAATGAACCAGGTATTCCCGGCGCATCGAAGGTCACTCTTGGCGTGGTTCCATCGCCCGATGTTCGACTTGTCCTTGTAGGGGACGCCGATTGCGAGGCGGTCAACCTCAACATTCCCGGTCTTGGTGAAGTGGAAGACCGCTTCATGGTTGTTGTTCAAGTAGCGTTTGCTGACGATGGGCTTGAAGTGGCCCACCGTGTCTTCGCCGATGCTGACGGACTTAACCCAAACGATATGGTTTTGAAGAACGAATGTGTCGCGGAAAGCATTGGCGACGTCCATCGCTACCCACGGATCGGATCCGGTCGCACCGACATTCAGAAAGAACGACGCGCCATCGTTCATAACGTCGTTGAGCGCTTCGCCAATCCGTGTGAGCCACTTGAGATAGTCGGCCCGCGGGCGGCGATCGTCGTAACTCTTGTAATTGATGCCGATGTTGTACGGCGGAGATGTCACGACCACATCCACCGTGTGCTTGCCAAGCGAGCGCAGGAGCGTGAGACAATCGCCCTGCATCACGGTCTGGTTGCCGACACTCCAGCACTTCGGGGGAGCTGTGGCGGCGACGTCGGAATCGACGCTGGCTAGCGGTTCGGCGGTGAAGTCCACACCGCCACACTAATTTTCATCCCGAAAAAGTAGAGGAAATAATCTATCGAAGATTCAGTGCTTTACACGATTCATGGGGAAGGCTTGACCGAATCGGTCTAAGGCAAGGGCCTGAATGCGGACGCCGCGCCATCGCGCGGCGGCGTTGTTTGTGGCCGGATCCCCGGAAGCGGGATGGCCGGCGCTCCCTGCTAGGCCCGCCGCGGCGTGCCGCAACCCGGCATTTGGTGCCGGGTCCTCCACCTTGTTGCGGCCTTGTCAGGTGCCGCCCGCCTCATCCGTCGGGCCTCTTCGCTCGCTTCTCGCCGCCCATCCCACTTCGGGGTTCCGGTGCGGTGTTGAAAGGAGCGAAGGGAGAAATGGACAGCGGAGAAATGGACAGGGATGAAGAGCGGCTTGAGAGGCTCGAGGACGCGCTCGCAAGAATGCCGCGAAGGCAGCGCGAGATCTTCCGCGCTCATCGGCTCGGTGACATGTCCTATGAAAAGATCGCGAGGTTCACCGGCCTTTCGATCAGTGAGGTCGAGCGGCACCTGGCAAAAGCCATCTACGAGCTTTCAAGAGCGATCGATGGCCGTCCGCTTCGCTGGTGGGAACGATGGTTCTGACGGGGGCCAGATCATGGGGTCGGATGGACTTAGAGTCTTCCCTCTGCCTCGCCTTGCAGCAAGTCATACAGGCCCTAGGATCGATCTTTCAAAATGCGCACCGATCTTGATCATCTTCCGCCAGGAAAGCAGCGCGAGCTCGAGCGCGTGGTCCAAATCCTGTTCGAGGAGTTCGACGAGGCGCGCAGCCTTGCGACCCAGGACTGGAAGAAGAAGGGCCGGGTTCAAAAGATCATTCTCTATGGCTCCTATGCGCGCGGTGGATGGGTCGATGAGCCGCATACCGCCAAGGGCTATCAGTCCGACTTCGACCTTCTGATCATCGTCAACGACAAGCGCCTGACCGACCGGGTTGAATATTGGGCGAGGGCCGAGGAGCGGCTCAACCGCGAGCTCGCGATCACGAAAACTCTGAAGACCCCTGCGAACTTCATCGTCCACACGCTTCACGAGGTGAACGATGGCCTGGCCCATGGCCGCTTCTTCTTCATCGATGTCGCCCGCGATGGCATCGCGCTTTACCAGAGCGATGACAGCGATCTTGCCGAGCCCAGGCCCAAGACGCCCGACCAGGCGCTCGCGCTGGCGAAGGAATATTTTGAAGAGTGGTTTCCAACAGCAACGCAGCGCTTCGAAGCTCGCAAGGTATCGCAGTCGAACAAGGGTTGCTTGAAACCGGCTGCGTTCGACCTCCATCAGACGACAGAATATCTCTACCATTGCGTGCTCCTGGTCGTGACCTTCTACACGCCACACATCCACAATCTGGGCTTCCTGCGCATACAGGCCGAACGGCTCGACCGTAGGCTCACTTACGTCTGGCCGATGGAGACGCGCAAAGAGCGCGCGATGTTCGAGAAGCTCAAGGACGCCTACGTGAAGGCTCGCTACTCAAAGCATTATCGCATCTCGGAAGAAGAGCTGGCTTGGCTCGGTGCGCGGATCGAGGAGCTTGGAAGTGTGGTTCAGACGATCTGCATGGAGCGGATCAAAGTCCTTGAGGATGCTGCGAGGGCCTAGTTCAGGCGGCCCACAACGAGAAAGCCGTTCGCGAGGTTTGCTTGCAAAGCTCGGCTAGCTCTTCCGCTGAAAGGGGTTCCGCGAGCCAGTAACCCTGGCCGGCGGCGCAGCCGAGCTCGAGAACGAGCGAAAGCAGCTCCGCGCTCTCAATATGCTCCGCGACGCTCGACACGCCGAGGATCTCGCACAAGCCAATGACCGATCGAAGAAGGCGCTTGCCGTCCTCGCTGTGCTGCGCGGCGGTCACTAGTCCACCGTCGAGCTTGATCTGGTCGAAACGGAGCTCGCGCAAGTAGCCGATCGATGCATAGCCGGCGCCGAAATCGTCGAGCACGATCGTCGCGCCCGCATGCTTGAGCTTGTTAAGATTCTCGCGAACGCGCTCGAAGTCGGCCAGAAGCGCGGTCTCAGTGACTTCGACCTGGAGCCGATCAGCATCAAGACCCGCGGTCGAAAGCGCTTCCAGCACCAGCTCCGCCGAGCCTGGCGAGCAAAGCTGAATCGCGCTCAAATTGAAGGACAACCGCACAATTTCGGGCCAATGGCGTGCCGCCGCGAAGGCTTTTGCCATCAGATGATGGTTGATGCCGTCAATAAGGCCGAGCTGTTCGGCCAAAGGCACGAATTCGGCGGGCGAGACTTCACCCAGCTCCGGGTCGTTCCAGCGCGCGAGCGCTTCATAGGCAATGATCTGGCCAGTCCCAAGATCGAAAATTGGCTGAAAGACCAGCCGGAGGTTGGCGAATAGCCGAGGCAGCTGCAGCGCGCGCTCGACCTCCGCTCGCCGACGGCGCGGCGCCTCCATCCAGGGTTCGAACACTGCAAAGCGAGTACCAGGCTTATCCTTGGCCTGGTAAAGCGCGAGGTCGGCCTCGGCCATGAAGCGCGAGGGTGAGAGTTCGCCCGAGGTTCGCGACACGCCGATACCGCACGACGCCGAGATGATGAACTCGCGGCCTTCGAGAATCGCCGATCCGTTCACTCGCTCGAGAATTTGCGCGCCGATCCGGCATGCGTCCTCGACGCGATGGCAGCGATAGAGAAGCAGTCCAAACTCGTCGCCCCCGAGGCGCGCGACCATCCCTTTGCTTCCGACCGCTTTCCCGAGGCGAAGCGCAACTTCCTCGAGCAGTTTGTCGCCGATCGCGTGTCCAAAGGTGTCGTTGACCGCCTTGAACCGGTTCAAATCGAGGATGGCGAGTGAGAAGCGTCCCGCACGCGCCGCAATGGCGTCTTCAAGCGCGGACACGAACGCACGACGGTTCGGAAGGCCTGTCAGGAAGTCCGTCGAGGCAGCGATCATCGCTTCCTGATGGGCGCGCTCGGCGCGCTTCTGATCTAAGGCAATGTTCGACCGTGAGCGGACGACGCTCGTGAAATGCTTGCTGTGCGCGCTCAGGAGCTGAACCGTCAGTCCCGCAACCACGACGAGTCCGAAGGCGGCGCCCACGAATTCGCGCTCCTTCGAATAAGCCGCGACCAATGAAATCGGTCCAATGATGAGGACCAAGGGAATACGGCCCGCGGCTGGGAGCGCGGTTAATCCGTAAGCGACGCCGATTGCGGTCAAGCCGCCAAACAATATGACTGCCATGTGCGAGGCGGTGTCGCCGACGCCTAGGAGATAGAGGCAGCGCCAGCACACAGCCGCGCAGACGGCGGCTGCGAAAAGCACAGTCTGGGTCATCCGCCAGACCATCAGTTCATGGCTCGCCGTCTCGCTTCCCTCGCCGAACCAGCTTCGAAGCCGGAGGAGCGCGCACATGAGGATGAAGGTTGGGAGATTGAATCCGAGCGAAAGGCTTCGGTCGGCGGCGAGTTCCATCGCCGACAGATTGACGAGCCCGAGTACGTAGATGATCGGGACCTGCTGGCGGAGCGACCAATATCGCTCTTCGATCAGGGCGCGGCCCGCCACGGTCGATAGATCGACACCGAGGTATCGCTGAAACGCGCGAGCCAGCATGAGCGTCCGATCGTCCCCCTAAGCGACGCAACACGCGCCCATCCCCGTTCTTGCGTAAACCGGCAGTCCAGAAGACTTGGTAAACGATCGCACCATTTCGGAGCTTCGAGGCCGGTTCGGCTTCGATTGGAAGATTGGACGCCGCCTTTACCGGCGCGCCCCGGCTGGGCCCCGGGTGAGCGTCGATAGGGCATCGTCCCGAAGCTCGAATTATGGCTTCCGAACCTTGGCCAAAATTTGCACCCGTCGTTATGTGAATGCCGACCAGCATGCTATGAGTTGGCATCGCGCGACATCTGCACTGTAGGCCAACGCGCGGCTGAGAGACCAAATGTGCTCCCGCTTACTGATGGGAGCTAAATGGAACTCGACTACCTCTATCACCGCCACGGAGTGTCGCTCTCCTTGGCTGCAAACGCCGCCTGCGAGCGTAGCCGCGATGCCTCATCGGATTATGGCGGCGGCTTACGCAAATCGCATCGCCGACGTGCTGCGCACCAGCCGAACATTCGATATATGAGCCGCGCGCGCGGGCTGCTCTGCGCAGCGGACTAAGGAGCAAGGACGCCAAGCACGGAAGCCCATGACCTCAAGGCCTGTCAGGCCTAAGAAGGCGGCGAGACGAAAATTTCCCCCGGATAATCAATTCAATTCCAAGGATCCCCACCGATGTTTACACCATTTGAGGTCGTAGCGGATCGCTCGCTCAAGCAAACAGATATTGAAATGTGATGGAGCTCAACGGCAGCATTCACGCCAATCTGCGGGCAGCGCTCCAAAGCGCTCGTCGCCTCAAAGATGGTCCCGTGCATCCGGACACGGTCCATCATTGGTCAGGTATTGTCGCGGCCGCCCAAAAGGATGAGACGGCAATGCAGTCGTTTAAGACTCGCGAGCTCGTAAGCGATCTCGAGCGGGAAATAAGCGCTCGGCGGCGTTCGAGGGGGTAGTTCGATCATCCACGGAGCGAAGATCTGCCCTGGACCCATTGCCTTGAGCAAGGCCTAGCGTTTGAGGAGTTTTGCTAGGTCTCGTCGAAGCGACCCCTGAAGGTGGGCGTCGATATTGGTACAATGCTCTTTGATCAATTTCGCGCGCAGCTCTTCCATCGTCTTGCATTCGGGCGCCAATTGGTAAGCGCGCTTGACCGTGCCAACCTCCATCAGTCCCTCTCTCGCTCGATCGAGCCGAGCCATTGCGACAGCAGTTCCGCCACCTTGTCCTGTGAACCGAGATTTCGAGCCCATGGATCGTGCGAGTGGGCGCCATGGATCCAAACAAGCCCACGCTCGTCCGGGCCTTCGATGTAGAATAGTGCTCCTTCGTCGGCCTCGTTTTCCACGATCTTTCCTTACGATCCAAAACCGCCCAACCCAAAGGGCGCACTTCTGTTAACGAACTCTGGCGTATGTATGCTTGCTTAAACCCCAGCAGCGGTTCTTCCGCAGAATCCATTGACGCGAGAGCTGAGGCGCGTCTCGGTTGCCGGGGAGCCTGCAAATTGCTTCTATATCGCCTCTTTTCCCATGACGGCCAAGGCAACTTCAGCCTGATTTCAGGAATTTTCCGCGCCCAACGATGATGACGCGGCCGATTTTATTACACGATGGCGTGACCGGCCGTTGGAGCTCTGGCAATCTTCTCGCAAGGTGAAATGCTGGGCGTGAGAGCGTTGCCCCTTCTGACGCCGCCACCCAGATTAATCTCGCAGTGCACTCACAGGGGCGTTTGGAAGAGGTCGCGCGGCAGCTTAATGGAAGACCGCGATGTGCACGTGAGCAAGGAACGTCCGGCCGGAGAGCTTGACAAGATTCCTGCGCTCGAAGCCGTCGAGTGCTCAACGTTTGCGGCGCTCATCAGCACATTTGGAGCCTGAAAGTAGCGCCATCGAGACGATCGGCGCTTCAGTCGAATAAGCGGCCGGAGCCGTTCTTGATTGGTGGCAGCCAATGACGCGGCGATCCGGGCATATCGCGAGCTTGCCTGGTCTGAGGTCGCCTCGAATGTAACGAATCGTCACTGAAAATCCCCAATGAGGGCCTTGCCGCGCTTCTCCATTGTGCGAACGCTTCGGCGTTACAGAGCGCTCACAGGCAAGGGAAATGGACGATCAACCATTCGAGCCGCGGATCGGAAAGCTGCGCTCGTCAGTTTCGAATCACGAACGTAAATATCTCCACGCCGTGCTGATCTCGGCGGCTCGGGCTGGCGCGCCGCGATCGGGAAAAGGACGGCATTTCACGGGAAGCCGGATCGGTCGAGGAAGTGTCGCGGCAAGAATGCTGACGCTTCACGCTCCGTGGTCGCGCCAAGCGATCGTCAAGACGCGCATAGTTCGTATTTGGCCTCACGGGATGGCTGCCGCGCGCTCGCACCTTCGCTACATCCAGCGCGACGGCGTGTCGCCGGAGGGCGAGCATGGCCGTCTTTATTCCGCGCGCGAGGAAGTCGCCGACGGAAAGATGTTCCTCAAGCGCTGCGATGGCGACCGGCATCAATTCCGTTTGATCGTCTCGGCCGATGACGGCGCCGAATATGACGATCTGAGACCGCTCGTCCGTCGTTTCATGGCGCGGATGGAAGAGGATCTGGGGACAAGGCTAGACTGGGTCGCGGCCGACCATCACGACACGTTCCACCCGCACACCCACATCATGCTCCGGGGCAAGGACCAGCATGGCGGCGATCTCGTGATCGCGCCCGAGTATATCCAACGCGGAATGCGCGAGCGGCTCGCAGAGCTGGTGTCGCTCGATCTTGGGCCGCGCACTGAGCTCGAGATCGCGCGGCGGCTGCGGGTCGACATCAGCGCCGAACGCCTGACCGCGACCGACCTTGGTCTGCTTCGCGACATGAATGGCGAGCGCGAGGTTGCGGCCCCTGCGGGGGAAATGTTCAAAACTGCGATCCGCGCCGGCCGCTTGAAGAAGCTCGCCGCGCTCGGACTGGCCGAGTCCATAGGCGAGGGCCGCTGGCGTCTCTCGACGGATCTCGAGGCAGTCCTTCGAGCGCTCGGCGAGCGCGGCGACATCATCCGAACGATGCAGCGCGCGTTGGCGGCCAAAGGGGTGGAGCGGGGGATGGCCGATCGCTGTATTTACGATTCCAGAAACGGCGGCGTTCTGACCGGCCGGCTAATTGCATTCGGCCTTTACGACGAGCATCGCGATCTTCGCTACCTCATTGTCGACGGGATCGATGGCCGAATCCATTATGTCGATTTCGGCAAGGGCGATGGGCTCGAACCGCTTGCGGCAGGCGCGATCGTTCGCGTCGTGCCGCGGACAACCGGCGTCCGCGATGTCGATCGGACGATCGACGCCATCGCGCGAGCGAACGGCGGAAATTATTCGAGGATCTCCACCGCCAATACGATAGGACCGCATCCGACGCCTTCGTCGCAAGTCATGTGCGGCGCCTCGAGGACTACAAGGGGCCGCGCGAAACGTGGAACGCGATCCGGACGGGGCTTGGCGGATCACCCCTGATTATCTGAAACGGGTCGAAGCTCACGAAGCGGAGCGGGCTAAGGATCGGACGGTCACGGTCGAACTGCTGTCCGCGATCCCGCTCGAGCTCTTGCGAACTGTCGATGCAGCAACCTGGCTCGACCATCAGCTGATCTCCAACGAGCCCATATCGCTGCGCGAATCAGGGTTCGGTCGCGAAGTCTGCGCCGCGCTTGCTGTCCGCCGTACGTGGCTCGTTGCTGAGGGTCTCGTGCACGAGAGGAGGAGGGGCGACTGATGCCTGCCGGCAACCTGATCGCCGAGCTCGAGCGGCGCGAGCTCAGGCGCGACCGCTGCGCGCCTCGGCGGCGAAACCGGCAAAGAGCCGATCGAGCCGATCGCGGGCACAACGCTAAGCGGGATCGCTCGTCGGCGCGTCGACCTCGCCTCTGGACGTTTCGTCATGATCGAAAACTCTCGCGAGTTTGCCCTGGTCCCGTGGCGGCCGGTCCTGGAGCGCGCGCTCGGGACGGCGGGTTTCGGGGGTCGCCTGTCGCGGCCGTGAAATTTCCTGGTCGCTCGAGCTCGAGCGCAGCCTCGAAATCTAAACCGGACCTAGGTTCGGCCGACGAACATGAAGGCCGCGGCGAGGATGATGCAGACGAATGCGCCGGCGTAGCGCCAGCTGAGCGGTTCCTTCAGGACAAGTGCCGCAAACAGCGCGAAGACGATCAACGTCACCATCTCCTGGATGATCTTCAGCTGGCCGCCCGTGAAGCCATGGGCATAGCCGATCCGGTTCGCAGGAACCGCGAAGCAATATTGAGCAGGGCAATGCACCAGCCGACGAGGATAGCCGTCGAAATCGACCAATTGGGAAAGCGAAGCTGGCCATACCAGGCAAGCGTCATGAATATGTTTGAAACGAACAGAGCGCGATTGTCGAGCATGGCGCGCTGCGTGGTCCTCGCGTCGCTGCTCGTAAAGGGCGCACTCGTCATCCTCATCCGCGCGCGCTCGCGGCCCTGGAATTCATCAAAAAGGCACTCGCTGCGTCCGAAAAGCCATAGGACCGAATCGAGGCGATCCTCGAATGCTGCCGGATGACGCCCACGAAATTGTTGATCGGCCAAATCCTGGGCGTTCTTGCGATCATCCTTTTCGGCGTCTGGACTGCAACCCAATGGGCGGCCGAGATGCTCGCCCACCAGCCCGAGCTCGGCACCCCGTGGTTCTTGCTTGGCCACCTTCCCGTCTATCGCCCGTGGTCACTGTTCCCCTGGTGGTTCCACTATGACGCCTATGCGCCAATGTCTTCGCCAAGGCGGGCGCCTTCGCCGGGGCGAGCGGCTTTCTGGGCTGCGGCGCCGCGGTCGCGGTATCCTTATGGCGCGCACGCCAATCGGGCGAGGTACACGACCTACGGTTCGGCGCGCTGGGCCAGCGAAGCCGAAATTCGGCGCGCTGGGCTTCGCAGCGACGCCGGGCTGTTCCTCGGCTCGCTCAGATGGGTCGGACCTTCGCCATGATGGCCCCGAACATGTGATCGCGTTCGCCCCGACCCGGAGCGGCAAGGGGGTCGGTTTAGTCATTCCGACGCTTCTCAGCTGGACCGGCTCTGCCGTTATCCACGACATCAAGGGTGAGAATTGGGCGCTAACGGCCGGCTGGCGCGCTCGCTTCTCGCACTGCATCTTGTTCAATCCGACCGACCTCTGCTCCGCGTGTTACAATCCACTCTTGGAAGTCCGCCGCGGCGCGGACGAAGTGCGCGATGTCCAGAACATCGCCGACATCCTGGTCGATCCCGAAGGTGCGCTCGAACGCCGAAGCCATTGGGACAAAACCGCGCATGCGCTTCTCGTCGGCGCGATCCTCCACGTGCTTTATGCCGAGGAGGAAAAGACCCTGGCGCGCGTTGCGAGCATCTTGTCCGATCCCGCGCGGAGTTTCGCTGCAACCCTTCGAGCGATGATGACGACCAACCATCTCAGGGACGCCGGACGAGCCTCGGGTTCACCCCGTTGTCGCCTCGGCCGCGCGTGAGCTCCTCAACAAGTCCGAGAACGGATTCTTCGGGCGTGCTCTCGACCGCCATGTCGTTACTCGGACTTTATCGCGATCCAACGATCGCAATGGTCACCTCGCGCTCCGACTGGCGCATCGCCGACCTCGTCTCGGGAGAGCGCCCACTCTCGCTCTACCTCGTCGTTCCCCCTTCCGACATCTCGCGAACCAAGCCTCTGGTGCGCCTGATCCTCAACCAGATTGGTCGACGGCTGACCGAACAGCTTTACGCCCCCGAGAGCGATCCTCGACGCGACTCTTGCTGATGCTCGATGAATTTCCGGCATTGGGCCGGCTCGATTTCTTTGAGACGGCGCTCGCATTCATGGCGGGCTACGGGATCCGCGCGTTCCTCATCGCCCAGTCCCTAAATCAGATCGCCACGGCCTATGGCGAGAACAATGCGATCCTTGATAATTGCCACGTGCGTGTCACCTTTGCGAGCAACGACGAACGCACCGCAAAGCGCATCTCCGACGCGCTTGGAACCGCGACCGAGCAGCGTTCGATGCGCAATTACGCGGGCCATCGCCTCGCGCCTCGGCTCGCTCATGTCATGGTTAGCCGGCAGGAGACCTCCCGCCCGCTTTTGACTCCGGGTGAGGTCATGCAGCTTCCAGCCGGTGACGAATTGGTGCTGGTCTCGGGCTTGTCGCCGATCCGCGCGCGAAAGCTGCGCTATTTCGAAGACCGACGCTTCACCGCACGAATGGCGCCGCCGCCGATGCTTGAAAAGGGAGCTCATCCCGATCGACCCGCGGCGCGCGAGACGATTGGGCAGATTTTTGCGCAGAGGCGTTGATCGCAGCCGGGGAGGACAAGCCCGGTTGGGACATCCGCGAAGGCGGGGCATCAACACGGGCGCGATCTCGGGCTTGTCGCCGAAACCCCATTCCTCCAGTTGAAGTGCGGTCCGATCCGCTCGGGCTCG
This sequence comes from uncultured Alphaproteobacteria bacterium, assembly GCA_963785855.1. Lineage (GTDB taxonomy): Bacteria > Pseudomonadota > Alphaproteobacteria > Sphingomonadales > Sphingomonadaceae > Sphingomicrobium. Next base: position 33 of record CAWAWT010000010.1, on the reverse strand, counting down.
GTGCCGACGAGGACAGTATGGCGGCTGCTAGCC
>CAWAWT010000009.1:0-13557 GCA_963785855.1 uncultured Alphaproteobacteria bacterium | reverse complement strand
CCGGGGTCGCAATCCGTCGCGAAGAATGTCCCGGGACGAAGCCAGCGTCCGGAAACCAATCCGACGCCGAATGTCATGCCCTCGACCGTCACGTCGTAAAAAGATGCGGGTGGCCGTGGGGATGCGGCCACCACCCTCCGGGGAGCGCACGCGCAGCTCGGCACGACTATCCTTCACTGCTGCGCTCAATTCGGCTGCTTTGACGCGATTCGTCGGGCAGGTCCGTTGTTATAGCGACGATGCCATCCCCACCTTCGATGCGCGCACGGACCTCAAAGCGCGCCTCGCCAGCGACGAACCACACCGGCCGCCACAGCCCAACGATTGGCGGCCCGGGCGCGAAGCCCGGCGCTCGGCCGTTCAGAGTTGTTCGAAACCAGCGCAAATTGTTGTGACCGGCGACCTTCTGTCGCCAGCGCGCTCGCGGCTTTCTTTGTAATTCGAGCTCCGGCGCAAGCGCTCGACAGCATATTTCGATCGTGTGCGGGCCGGCGGCGATTGGCACTTCGACCGGAACCCACATCGACCGAGAGTTGCCGACGACAACGCCGTCCAGGAGAATGGTCGCAAGCGTCGCGATGCCGTCAAACCGCAATGCTCCGTCAACCGGCGCATCGAACGACGTCGCAAAGTTCGCATCGACATCGTCTCCGAACACGACGCGTTCAGGTGTCCAGCCTTCGACGGGAATCGCATCAGCTTATCGTGTGGTCAAGGCCCGCTATCGCTTCTTCCCATGCCTCGGCCATTTCAGCGATTGCGGGCGTCGGATCGAAGGCCTTGCGGCGTGCCAGTCGGAACGACAGGATCTGACAACCCTCGACGATGGGATCGAACGCGCCGGCCGATTTCGCGTCGATTAGCCAATCCACATGGGTCCGAAGGAGATCGAACGATGCTCCAGCCATCCGAACCGTGGCGAAAGCATAAGCGTGAAATGCGTGGCCGTCGCCTTCCAGAAGGCGCGGAAGGTCGACAGCCAGCTGCTCTCCGAAAGTCTGCAAGGGGTTCACTGTCGGACGACGAGCAAGATGCGCCGCGAGTAGCTCGCATGACTTGCCGCGCAACGCTTCGCCTTTGAGCGCCTCACCCGCGTCGAAGCGCACCACCTCAAGATAGGGCGGGAAGCATCTCGGCAGGGCGGCCGTTCAAGCCGAAAACGCCGCGATAATCCTCCTTCGACAGCTCATGGAGCCCGGTATTGTGGAAGTAGCGAAGCGTCTCGGCCTTCTGATTGATCGCTTCGATCGCAACCGTGCTCTTCACGTGATTGCGCCGGTAATCCGTAGCAGCGGTGTCAGGCAGGTAGAAGGAATTGAGCTCGACGAGCATCGTTCGGCCGAGTTCGAGTTGGCGCCTGGATCTGGTTAGGCAGCGTTCCGACGGGCTGCATCTCATGAATATCGACGCCGTAAAGCGCCTCGACGTCACCGGGCGGCATCTTGAAGAAAGTGAACTGGTCGCCCTCGAAATCGGTACGAACGAGGTGGCCCAGAGCCGCGATCGGCTCGAACCCGCGCGAGTGCAGCAACTCGATCAGCACATCGGTGTAGCAGTTCGTTTCGCGGTACGCGCGATCGGGCGCGTGCAGCGGGTGCGGGACGTAGATGGCGGTTTGAGCGTTCATCCCCAGAGCACCTTGCGCACGTCCGCAGGCCATGAAGCCGGGTCGAGTTCGTGCTTGCGCAAAAGAGCGACAGTACAGCGCTCCAGCCCGAAGCCGAGGCACGCAGTATGTGCCTCGCCGCCGCCCTCCATTGTGATTTGATGGAGGTGCGAGAAATGTTCCCGATGATAGTTGAAGCTCGCGATCGCCGTCGGCTCGGGAGAGGCGATCGGCACCAGCACCTCGAACTTCAGCGCCTGCTCGCGTTGCGATTTTCCGAGCAGCCGACCTGACCGGCCGAAGAACGGATCCGACGCGACATCGAAGCGCGCATCCAGGCCGATTGACGTGAGAATGTCGATCGCTCGGTCGCGCCATTTGTCGCGCCAGCTTGCGACCGTGTCGGGCTCGCCGATACGGACGAGTTCGCGCTGGTGGAACATCTGGAGGCGCGCGGGATCGCCTGACGGCTCGTTGCGAAAGACGAGGCCAGCGCCGGCATCCACGCACACACCGCCAGTGGGCAGCGGTCCCCGCCTCGCGACTGCCGGATAGACCGGGTAGCAAGCTGCAGGTGTGAGGACGAGGTTCGTCTGCGAAAGATGCGGCCACGCGTCGTGCCTTTCGGCGCAGCAGCCGAGCTCAACGGCGTCCTTCTCCGATCCTTCGAACCCAAATACGCAAGTGCCGAGGTGCGGGAAGCTGTTCATGTAACCGGTGTCTTCCAGCGTTGATTTTGGAAGCACCGGCGGGAACCGCATGATTTCGGTTCGATCGTCGGCCGATTGCCTTGTGACCAGGTCCGTCATCCGGTCACGGATGTCGACGAATGCGCCGTTGAAGCCGTAGACGCCCGGGACACCGCTCTCGATCACCAGTCCCGCGTCGACAAGCTCGGCCAGAAAGGCCGACTCCTCAGGAGTTCCCTCGCGGAAGTCGGCCATCGATTAGACGTCCTTGGCGATTAGGAGCAGGCTGGCGTTGGTCGCGTGAATGCGATCATTGGCGATCATCAGGCACGCCGACATGGAATCGCGAAGGTGACGCCCGACCGCGAACGGCGTGTCGTTCTTGTATCCGACGATTCCAGAAACGGCCATCGCGCCTTGGCAGATGCGCGACACCTGCTCCGAGGCAGCGATCTTCAAATTATTGAAGCGCAGCGCCGCGGCCATGGTCATCAGCCATTCGGGATCATCGAAATGCTCGGTGTAATCGGCAAGGCCGGCCTTCACTTCGCCGCGAAGGAGCTGGAGCTCACCCATGACAATTGAAAGCTTGTGCGCCGCTGGCGGAGTGACGCCCGGAGTGCGCTTGGCGGCGGCGCGGACGAAGGCGCGGGAACGGTCGAAGGCGTCGGTGGCGATGCCGAGCCACAAATGGGACCACAGGATGTGCGAAATCGGCACCATCGACTGGGCTGCTATTTCCGAGAACGGCTGCTCGACCACCTGCTCGGACGCGAAATCGGCCGAGACGACGTAGCCAGGTGAGCAGGTACCGCGCATGCCGAACGGATCCCATGTGCCTTGCAAGTCGAGCTTGTACTGGTCGGCGCGCGTCAGGACGATGACCTGGTCGTTGGCCTCGGCATCCTGCGAACGACGGACCGTGGTCAAAAGATCGTCGGCATAAGCGCCGTACGAAACGGTCGGCGCCTGCTTGGTGAAGCTGTAGCTGTCATCGAGCGGAGTCACGGCGGCGATTGAGCTACCCATGTCGCCACCGGTTCCAACCTCTGAGGTGACCGACGCGACGAGGCGCTGCTCCGCGGCGAGGCGGCGCAAGTGATCCTTGAAGAATGGCTGCTCTGCTGCATGGCGCGCGAGCGTGACGACCTGAATTTGGTGCATCGCGAAGACCATAGCGCTCGCTCCGCAGCGCTTTCCGAGAATGAAGCACGCTTCCGCGAGCGCCTCAAACGAGACTTCGCGACCCCCAAGCTCGGTCGAAAGGAACGCCGACAGCGCTCCGATTTCCTTGAGCGCGTCGATACTTTCCTTTGGAAAGCGCGCGCTGACGTCGACCTCCCCGGCGTGCTTGGCCGCGACCTCATCCGCAATCTCGCGGACCTGCTGCAGGAACTTCGCGTCGGAATCGATCTGGACACCCGCGACGAATGCATTTCCTGGGATTGAGACGGTCATGCAGCGGCTGCCTGATCAATCTGGCAGATCGCTGCGCTAATGCTGCAGATCGACTTGAAGACGTTTCGAATCAGCATGGAATCCGGAAATTCGACATCGAATCCCTCCTCGAGCGCGAGCATGACCTGCACTGAAGCGTGCGACGTCATGCCGGCATCGTAGAGGTCGTCGTTGTCGGCTAGCGTCGTTGGGTCGACTGGAAGTCGTGCGTGCTCGCCGAGGATCTCACGGATACGTTCACTCATGTTCGACATTGGCGTTCCTTATCCCCCTTAGGAAACTCGAAGAGTGGCGAGCGCTCGCGATCAACCTGCAAATCTGATCGGATCTTGTTGCAGTCACGCCATAAAGATGTGTTCAACGATTATCCCTGACCGCTCGTTTACGATCTTTGCTGAACGGACTTGCCCAACTGTGCTGCGGCGACGTCCACCTGAAAAGTGCACAGACCGCGGGTGTGTCTTTGCGGGACAGGAGATTTCGGCGCGTTGTCGGAGATCGGCGGGCGTGTCAGGCGATGATGGCCGGCGTGCATTCCCCTGCCGCCGGTGCGGTTCCGGGAGACCGCGGTCAAAGATCCCTGGAGTGGGAAGGCTCGCGCCGGGGCAACGGCGCGGGCCTTCTTTCGGATCCGGGGATCGCGAGGTTGCTTGAAGGGTTCTTTAGCGAAGTTCACCCTTCGTAAGCGGACGAATCCATGCAGTTTGAAGTTGCTCCGCACCACCACGGCGATGGCTTCCAAATCGAGGTCTCCACCGACGGCCAATCGCACAGTTATTTCGTCCCGACAGCGACTCGAGCAGGACTTCACGCTGTTCTTCCGCGAGCTGGCGGAAGATTTCGGAACGCGAATGCCCCACGCATACACGCGGGCAACGGAGCGACCGGCCGCAGCTTTCCAGTGGCGGCCGCTTCTGACACAGAACGTCTCGCCGCAAATCCTCGCCGGCTATGGCGATCCGGCAGTGATCAAGACGGATAACGGATGGTGGCTGGTCGCGACGTCAAACGACGCGCCGGATGCTTTCCCGATCCTGTATTCGCCGGACCTCGAGCATTGGGAGCCGAAGGGCTTCGTCTTTCCCGAGGGTCGGGAGCCCAGATGGGCAGCAAAGGGCCGCGCCGTCGCCGACTTCTGGGCGCCGGAGATGGTGAGGGCCGGCAATGAATATTGGACGGTGTTTACCGCGCGTCAGTCGACTAACGCGCTTGCAATCGGGCTCGCGCGTTCCCCATTCCCGACCGGTCCATGGGTTGATAACGGAACCCCGCTCATCACCGGCGAGCCGATCAACACGACTGGCCTCGGCTTCGATTCCGACCAGCCACAAATGAGCGGCGGCGTGATTGATTCGCACCTGTTCATCGATCCGGCAGGCGAGCGTTATCTATTCTGGAAGGACGATACGAACAGCATCTGGCCTCGGCCCCTCGCAATGCTTCTGCGCGAGCATCCTGAGTTGATCCTTGACCTCTTCGCAGCTGAAGAGGATCGCCGCACCGCCGCCTTTGCGGCGGCAATCGTTCCCTGGGCAAACTTGCAGCGCCCGATGACGCGGTTCTTCTTGATGCAGCCGATCATCGAGGCGGCGCTCGACAATTGGAAAAAGGTGCGCGCAGTCCTCGCCGAGTTCGGCCTCAGGGCAACGACGATCGTCGATGCGATGACGACCCCCGTGCGGGCTCAACGCATTGCGGACGACGGCCGCTCGCTTCTCGGCGAAAATCGGATCGTCCTCACCAACGACCAGGATTGGGAAGGCCATCTCATCGAAGGCCCGTTCGTGACCTTCCAGCAGGGCCGTTATTGGCTGTTCTACGCCGGCAATGATTTTTCGACGCCGTCATATGGAATTGGGGTCGCCGTCGCCGACGATCCGCTGGGTCCCTACACCAAGCAGACCGAGCCGTTGCTCCGCTCGAGCCCGGAGTGGGTGGCGCCTGGTCATGCTTCGGTCGCTCCCGGACGAGATGGCGAGCCACAGCTCTTCTTCCATGCCTTCCACCCAGGGACAGGGGGCTACAACGCGTTCCGCGCCCTCCTGACCGTGGGCCTGGATTTCACTGCCGACCGCGTTGCGGTGAGGGAGCTCGCCTAATAATGCTCGCGCCGAACGTCGCCGCCGTTGGCGACCGCCATCGATATCTGGGGGTTGCCCGAATAATGGACCTCACCGCCGGCATTTACCGCCGCGTTCAGCTTTGCCCGCGGGCGCACGTAAATGTCGCCCCCGCCGTTGATCGCGGCTGAGACAGCGTCGGCTTCGATCGCCCGCAGGTCGATAGTCCCACCAGCCTGCACAGCGGCGGAGATGTCCCGCTGAACCGCGAATCCGCGTTGGGCGACGATTGTCCGCACCCGCATCGACCGCAACATCGGGTACCTGCGGGCTCTCGATCTGGATCTGCAGGTTGTAATTGTGCGGGCAACGATTGTCGCACGAGGTGCGGATCTCGAGCTTATTGCCGCGAACGCTAAAATGGGTGAACTCGCTGCTGCCGGCGACCAAGGTCACGCGCTGCACCGGGCCAGGCACGATGGTCACATCTCCGCCGGCGTGCAGCTCCACCGAGTCGAAGTGCGGCACTGCGATGGGCTCCGACGCGAGCGCAGGAACGGAGGCGAAAAACGCCATAGCGAACAAGGGGGCGATCGAGCGAAGCATGGCGAACCTTTCAATCATTGACGCTACATCTGTAGCGCTACAAATGCAGCGTGTCTAGCCCGTTGCGGTACTGCCGAAAAAGAGTCAGGTCCAAGCCGTGATCCGCATCATCGGCAGCTTCGTCAGTCCCTATGTCCGCAAGGTCCTCGCGGCCATGAACCTCAAGGGGCTCGCCTATGAGGTCGACCCGATCACGCCATTTTACGGCAATGACGAATTTGAGCGCTTCAGTCCGCTCCGACGTATTCCCGTCCTGATCGACGGCGACTTCCACGCCTGCAATTCATCGGTCATCTGCGGCTATCTGGACGAGACTTACCCCGGCCATCGACTGTTCCCGACCGACCCAAAGGACCGCGCTCGGGCGCGCTGGTTCGAGGAATATGCCGACACGCGCCTGGGCGATCTGTTCATCTGGAGCTTGTTTTACCAGAAGATCGTCCACCCTCTGGTCTGGGGCGAGCCGAGCGACGAAAAGCGCATTGCCAAGGCACTCAACGAGGACATCCCCGCTGCGCTCGACTATCTGGAGCGCGAGTTGCCCACCGACCGATTTCTATTCGGCGAGATCGGGGTCGCCGACATCTCGGTCGCAAGCTTCTTTCGAAATGGAGCCTATGCGGGATTCGAAATCGATACAGCCCGCTGGCCGCGGGCCGCCGCCTTCGTCGAGCGAACGCTCGGCCATGACTGCCTCGCGGAACTGCTGAGGTTCGAGGACGTACAGCGAAGCGCGGAGATTAAGGGTCGTCGCCAGGCGCTTCTCGACGCTGGCGCACCACTAACTAAGGATACGATGGGCTTGCGGGAACCGCGCCGCGGAATGATGCGGCTCTAGCTGACCTTCGTCTTCGTCTTTTGATCATCGCAACGTGAGTAGAGTCGCGGCTTGGGCGCAGGCTTGAACTTCGCCTTTTTAGGCTTTGCTCCAAGTTCAGGCTTTTCGCTGGTTTTGGGTTGGACGGTGTCGACCGTCGGCCGTGCCAACCGCCGGCTTGCCGAGCGTGAACGGAACCGCGTCACAATGGGCGCTGTCGGCAGCCGTTAGGGTCGTGGCGCAGACCATTAACAAGCTGAAAATAGGCAGTTTTTCATTCACGCGGTCTTGGCGGCCGCTATTCCTCAATCTCTAGTGCTGATGCCCCGAGATCCAATGCTCGAGCCGAGTCCGAAGCGAACGCTTCGAAGGGATATAGCCGGCTTCAGCGACCACGGGCTCTTCTTCCGTTTCATAGATGGTGAGATTGTCGGGAAGCTTTGGCCGGAGCGTTTCGCGACCGCGCAGCATATCCTCCGCCATCGCAAGCGAACGATGAACGTCTTCGGCGGTGAACGGCTTCATCAGGCAACCGAGCGCAAGGTCGGGCATCGGAAAGCTCGGCGCTTTGCCGCTCACGAACAGGCAGGTGACACCGAGCTCATTCAAACGGACGGCGACGGAAAATCCTGTGGTGCTATGAGCCAGGTGAAGGTCGAGAAGCGCAAGATCGGGATCATGCTCTTCGGCCGCAGCGATCGCCGTGTCGGCATCGTCGGCGGTGGCCACGACGCGATACCGAGGGTTATCCTCGACCAAATATTTTAGCGTGATCGCCAATTGTGAATCGTCTTCGACGATCAAAATCCTGAGCACCCCGCGAGCCCTCCCCGAAGTGCCGGAATTCCTTGCGAGTTTCCGGCGGATGGATGCTCGCTCCGAAAGAGTCCCGTGCGAATCCCTTGTGAACCGAATTTACGGCGAGCCGAGTCGAACCAGCGGTGAAACGAAGAAGACGCTCCAAAACCAAGGTCCGGAACGCCCCATCGCCCTCCTAAAACATTCTCCGATCAGGACGCGTAAAAGATGTGCGCGCCGATCTGTTCGACTTCCTGAAGATTGTTGCGCCACGACGGGGCGACATAATCCGCGTGGTACCAGAGCACGTTCTGGGCGACGCTCGGCACGATATTCGCGGCTGCGAGTTCTGCGATCGCCTCGGCCCGACGCCATGCGTCGCAATTCGTGTCGGCCTGGGGGAATTGTCCATGACGGACGAAGGAGAATTGAGCCGGTTGCTTCACCACGCCGCACCAATCGGGCGGATAGCGGCCCGACGCTGCGCGGTTCATCACGACGTGGGCAACGGCTAGCTGACCTTCCAGCTCTCGCCGCGAGCTTCGAAATAAACCGCGGTGGCGAGGCAGTTGGTCTGCTCATCGAGCGGGGTATTGGTGGCATATTTCTGGACGAGCGCGTTGAGCTGCCAGCCGCCCTTATAAAGCCAAGCGGCCTCCCTCGCGATCGAAGCGCTCAGGGGCACCGTAACGGATTGCGCTGGCTGCTGCTGGATCACCGCTCCGCTGACCGTGGTCACGGCGGTCGTAGCGGCGACCACCGGCTTTGCCAGCGTCGAAGCAACGGACGCGACGGAAGCACCGAGAGGCTTCGCGGTAGCGTCGACGTCAAGCGCGCTCACTGCGGGCTTCAGATTGTAGTGGATGGGCGAAATCTGCGCGGCTCCTGCGCTTGCGCTGGAACCCACCGCAAGCGCACAAATACCTACGAGCGCAGACGCAATGCGCCCGCCGAACAATTTGACCACTTTTCCTTTTGCCCTCTAATGGCGGGCGGCCCGCTGGAGGCGCTCATCGGCGCACTTTTAAGGTCCAGCGGGGGATGCCCGTCTTGCCTCTCGAACCCCGCGTCTAACTGCGCTACTGGCTCGTCGCTCTCATTTGCTAAAAATCAGATAGGGGATGGTTCCGACGAGTCCAAGCGATCGGCGATGAACCGTTCGCGACTCGGGATGGAATTAGGAACTCTTTCAATTCATTCAGTTTTCTAAGGTTATCCACAGCTGGCCTGGCGCATTTCATCGGCCATTTCACTCGGCTCACCGACAATGGTACCAAGACGAGACAGGAGGTCCCAGCGAATGGCCTATTGGCTGATGAAGTCCGAGCCCGAGAATTACAGCTGGTCGGACCTAGTTCGCGATGGGGGCACCGAATGGGACGGTGTCCGTAACAATGCCGCGCGTCTCAATCTCAAAGCCATGAAGACAGGCGATGAGGCCTTTTTCTATCACAGCATGTCCGAAAAAGCGGTGGTCGGAATCATGCGAAATCGCGCGCGAGGCTCAACCTGACCCGAAGGATTCCGACTGGGTTTCGGTCCGCGTCGAACCCGTCAAGCCGTTGGCGCGACCGGTAACGCTTGCCGAGATCAAGGCCGAGCCACGGCTCGCCAAGATGGAATTGATCCGCCAGTCACGTCTGTCGGTTGCGCCAGTCAAGGACGGGGAGTGGAAGGTGGTTCTGGAGTTGGCCAAGAGTTGCTGAGTTTGCCGCACACCCCCGAGCGAGCACCAAACCCGAATTGACCAACGCATCAAAGCCAGGCGGCATCACGAGCGCAAACGCGATTGGCCGCTCTGATCGCTATTTGAAACAAGCTGTTTCCGGTCGACGTTGGACCATCTCCGAAGCGGTAGAATCGTTATGCCGTCAGGCCGCAGTGAACCGGCGCTGTTATGCCGTATCTGCCTTGCTCAGAACTCATCGAAGGAGGCGCTTAAGCGGCCTCGAGTTTTCTCGCCTCGCGCTTACGCTCGTGCGGGTCGAGGAAGCGCTTGCGGATTTGGATCGCCTTGGGCGTAACCTCGACCAGCTCGTCGTCCTGGATATAGGCGATCGCCTGCTCCAGGCTCATACGCTTTGGCGGCGTCAGGCGAATGCCCTCGTCCTTGCCCGAGGCGCGGAAGTTGGTCAGCTGCTTGGATTTTAGCGGATTGACCTCAAGGTCCTGCGGCTTCGCATTCTCACCAATGACCATGCCTTCGTAGAGCATCTCCCCGGGCGAGACGAACAATATGCCGCGCTCTTCCAGCGCGTTTAGCGCGTAAGCGACAGCGGCACCCTGCTCCATCGAGATGAGGACGCCGTTCTGACGGCCAGCGATTGGGCCCTTGTAGGGTCCGTATTTCTCAAACAGTCGGTTCATGATCCCCGTGCCGCGCGTGTCGGACAGGAATTCCCCGTGATAGCCAATCAGGCCCCGCGACGGCGCCGAGAATGTCAGTCGCGTCTTGCCGCCGCCCGAGGGACGCATGTCGGTCATCTCGCCCTTGCGCATCGCCATCTTGTCAATGACGGTGCCGGAGAACTCATCGTCCACATCGATGACCACAGTCTCATATGGCTCCTCACGGCCGTTTGACCCGTCGCGAAACAGCACGCGCGGACGGCTGATCCCGAGCTCAAAGCCTTCGCGGCGAAGCGTCTCGATGAGAACGCCCAGCTGGAGCTCGCCGCGACCCGCAACTTCATAGGCCTCGCCGCTGGCGGTCTCGGTGACTTTGATCGCAACATTGCCCTCGGCTTCCCGAAGCAATCGGTCACGAATGACGCGGCTCTGCACCTTGTCGCCATCCTTACCGGCGAACGGGCTGTCGTTGACCGCGAACGTCATGCTGAGGGTGGGCGGATCGATCTCGCGCGCGTGCAGCGGCTCGACGATCTCAGGCTGTCCGATCGTGTTCGACACGGTCGCCTTTATGACGCCGGCAATAGCAATGATGTCGCCCGCTTCGACGCGATCGACCGGCACACGCTCGAGGCCTCGGAACGCGAACAACTTCGTTGCACGACCGTCCTCAACGACATTGCCGTTGACATCCATCGCGCGGATCGGGTCGTTGACGCTGATCGATCCGCTTTCAATCCTGCCTGTGAGGATACGGCCAAGGAACGGGTCGCGGTCGAGCAGCGTAGCGAGCATCTTGAACTCGCCCGAAGCATTGAAGCTCGGCGCTGGAACGTGGCTGACGATCGTCTCGAACAAAGGCGTCAAATCGCCTTCACGGACGCTATCCGCTTGGCCCGCATAGCCCGCGCGGCCGCTAGCATAGAGCGTGGGGAAGTCGAGCTGTTCATCGTTGGCGTCGAGGTTGAGGAACAACTCGAACACTTCGTCGAGGACTTCTGCGGGACGCGCGTCGGGGCGGTCGATCTTGTTGACGACGACGATTGGACGAAGCCCGAGCGCGAGCGCCTTGCCCGTCACGAACTTAGTTTGCGGCATCGGCCCTTCGGCAGCGTCAACGAGGAGAATCACACCGTCGACCATCGACAGGATGCGTTCGACCTCGGCGCCGAAGTCGGCGTGGCCGGGCGTGTCGACGATGTTGATCCGAATGCCATTCCATTCCACCGAAGTGCACTTGGCGAGGATGGTGATCCCACGTTCTTTCTCGAGGTCGTTCGAAGTCCATCGCCCGCTCCTCGACGCGTTGGTTATCGCGGAAGGTGCCGGACTGTCGGAAAAGCTGGTCGACAAGGGTCGTCTTGCCGTGATCGACGTGCGCGATGATCGCGACGTTACGCAGGTTCATTCTCATTTTTCCCGGAAAATTCGAACGCGCTATGTAGGAGTTTGGGCCTTATGTTGCAATGCAGCATGGCAACGCTCGTAGCCTTGAGGCGTTGTTCAACTCGAGCGTGGAAGTTCAAGGAGTAAGCCATGCCTGGAAAACATACCTCCAAGGAAAAGCGTAAAGCCCGACACATCGAAAAGGGCTACGAGAAGAAAGGCGTATCCCACAAGGAAGCCGAACATCGTGCATGGGCAACGGTCAACAAGCAGGACTGAGCACCGCCAAATCTTAGACCCTGCGTTCGAGGATCTCGATCGCTCGCTCCACGGCGCGAAGTTCGCTCTGCGCCAGACGCTCGAGTTTCCGCTGGAGATTCGGGTTTCTCGTGAGATCACTCGTTAGACGCCCGCGCCCGGCCTCCGTCAGCCGAAGTGCTATACGGCGACGGTTGTCCGGGTCCTGCGTCCGCTCAATCAATCCTGAGCGCACGAGCGTTCTCGATCGCTCGGCTGACCGCCGGCGCGCCGCGGTCGACAGCTTTCGCCACCTCATTGAGTGTCGCTGGTTCGTGCGCTGCAATGGCTGATAGCAATTGGCGCTTGCTGCGTTCGGCGCGTTCCCCCGGCGCTTCGATAACCCACAACTGCGCGACGCCCGTGAACCGCGCCGCAATCGCTTCTGGTGTCGAACCCCCTCCGAGCATGATTGCAGACTAACAAAGGTTTGTTTCGGCGCAATATTGCGCCGGGACAGATGCGTCATTGCGAGTCGAATACGCGACGAATTAATCCAATTGCCTCGCCAGGTAGCATCGCTACTCAAACGCCGATGGCTACTCGCCCTTCCCTTCCCCGCAACGTCTGGGTCCTTGGCTTCGTCAGCTTGTTCATGGATCTCTCGAGCGAAATCTATCACGCGCTCCTGCCGGCCTTCATTACGATGGTGCTTGGGCTTCCAGCGACCGCGCTCGGCGCGATCGACGGTGCCGCGGAGGCCACGTCGAACTTCGCGAAGTTATTCGCCGGCCGCGCTTCCGACCGCAGCTGAGGCGCAAGCCTTGGATCGTCGGCGGCTACGGGCTAGCGGCACTTTCGAAGCCCTTGTTCCCATTGGCGACGAGCGCGCCGCTGGTGATGCTCGCACGGTTCACGGATCGCATTGGCAAGGGCATTCGCGGCTCCCCGCGCGACGCGATGATCGCCGACGAAACGCCGCCGAAATCCGCGGCCGAGCATTCGGGCTGCGCCAAGCGCTGGACACTGCAGGAGCGCTCATTGCGCCGCTCGCCGCAATCGGACTGATGGCGCTCCTCGCAAGCGACATCCGCGCGGTCTTCTGAATCGCGATCATCCCAGCGGGCGTCTCATTGATCCTTGCGTGGTTTGTGCTCCGGGAGCCCAAACACCTCTGGCCCCGCTTAAAACGTCGCCCTTTTTCAGCGGTTTCAGGCAGCTCGACAAGGACACGACGCGCCTCCTCCAGGTCGGCTTCCTGTTCACGCTCGCACGCTTTTCGGAAGCCTTCCTGATTTTGAAGGGGATCGACATCGGACTGAGCGAAGCCATGTCTCCGATAACTTTGGCGATCTTCAATCTCGCTTACGTCGCCCTCGCCTACCCTGCAGGCGCACTTAGCGATCGCACAAAACCGCGTGCGATCCTGTTCGGAGGAATGCTGGCACTGATTGCCGGAAATCTCGTCCTCGCGGAAACGGACACTTATCCCGGCCTCGTTCTGGGAACGGCTTTGTGGGGTGCGCACATGGCGCTGACGCAGGGAACTTC
>CAWAWT010000008.1:0-115615 GCA_963785855.1 uncultured Alphaproteobacteria bacterium | reverse complement strand
TCGGCCATGCTCTGCAATGCATCGCGCAGCTCCGCGCCATAGGTCACTTCGTCGACGACGATCCCGAACTGGGTTCCCACGGGGTCCGGCATTTCGACGGTGAGCAGATCGAGCGCGGCGGCGATCGGGTGCCCGGCGCGAAGCCCGCGAACAAATACGTCGAGCGCGACCGGGAATTGCTCCTGCATCTTTTTGCGGGTGCGGGTCGCGCGGAAATTCAGCACCATGATCGGCAACAAAGCCCCAAGCACCACCGCAAAGGTGGCGCTGATAACAATGCGCCCGAAGCTGATGCCAATTCCCCACCACAAGGCCATCAACAGCAGCATCGTGAAAAATATCGCGACGGGCGCGATCACTATGACCAGCATCAGGCGCGCGGTCGGAAACGTAACCTGGGCCTGCATCAGCATCCGCTCGAAGCGCCGCGCCAAGCGATCGAGGATCGGGGGAAGCCCGGCCGGCACACCGGACGCAGTCCGCCGCAGGATGTTCATGGTGTCACCGTGGCTCTGGCCGCGGCCAATCATCTTGAGCCGGAGATTGATTCCCTTTTTATGCGCGCGATTGGTGGCGAACGAACGGATCAGGATTTCCGCGCCGAGCACGACCGCGGCAAACACGCAGACCAGCACCAGCGCGCGGATCCACGCCGGGTTCATGCTTCGAACTTCGCGTCGGGCCGAAACAAATCGGCGCAAAGGTCGATGCCGTGCGCCATGACCTCATCGAGGAAGCGCGGGCGAATTCCTGTCGCCTCGAAGCGGCCCTGGACCACCCCGTCGGCGCCCACGCCCGTCTGCCGGTAGCGGAAGATCTCCTGAACCGAAATCACCTCCCCTTCCATACCGACGATTTCCGAAACGCGACACACTTGCGCCGGCCGTCGGCCATCGCGCGACCTACATCACGACGTCGATGGCCGACGCGATCTGGGCTGCGGGCGGACCGCGCGGGACAGTCAGCCGCCGCCATGCCGATCATCTGCTCGACGCGTGCCAGGGCAATCCCGGGGGTGAATTGGCGTGAACCGTGGTCATCGAGCCGTCGTGGCCGGTGTTCATGGCCTGCAGCATGTCGAACGCCTCTCCGGCGCGGACCTCGCCCACGATGATCCGGTCCGGGCGCATGCGCAGCGCGTTGCGGACCAGGTCGCGCTGGGTGACGCTCGCCCGTCCCCCTCGATGTTCGAAGGACGGGTTTCGCAGACGCACGACATGTGGCTGCTGGAGCTGATGGCCAAATCCTCGATTGTCACCACCCGCTCGCGATGATCGATGAAAGCCGACAGTGCGTTCAACAAGGTCGTCTTGCCGGAGCCGGTGCCGCCGGAAATCGAAGCCTACGCCGCATCCAACGACCGCCTGCAGCACCTCGGCCACCTCGACGGATGCTGCCGATCTCGATCAGCCGCGCCATGCCAATCGGACCCGCGAGAATTTGCGGATCGACACCAACGAGCCGTCCACTGCCAGCGGCGGAACGACCGCGTTGACGCGGCTACCGTCCGCGAGACGAGCGTCGACCATCGGCTGACAATTCATCAACGCGGCGGCCGACCGCCGAGACGATTTTTTGGATAATCCGAACGAGGTGCCGCTCATCCTTGAATCGAACCGGGCTTGGCTCGAGCACGCCGAAGCGCTCGACGAACACGCTGCCATGGCCGTTGACCAGGATGTCGGTGATCGTCGGGTCCTTCAACAGCGGTTCGAGCGGGCCAAGGCCGAGCAATTCGTCGAGGACGTCGCCGACCAGCTTCTTGCGCTCGGCATTGTTGAGCGCGTGGTTTTGCTTGGCCAGTTCCTCCGCGACGATGTCGCCGACCTCGGCCTCGATCTGGGGCCGGGACATCTGGTCGAGCGCCTGCAGGTTAATGAGGTCGAGAAGCCGCTGGTGAAGCTCGACCTTGAGCTCGGTGTGCTTGTCGCGCTTGTCGAACGCGCCGGCGTCACCACCACGTGCTCGGAGTAGAAATAATAGCCGAGCTCGGTCGCGCCGAACATGAGGACGATCAGCAGCGGCGCGACGAGCACCATCTCCGCCGCCGCGATTCCCGAATTATCTCCGATAAAACGCCGCAACATCTCGGGCCTACTCGACGAGGTGCGGGATCGAGCGCTGGGTGATCACCGGAACCCCGCCCCCTTGTCCCGTTCCGGACGCCCCGATGACCTCAACGTAGATGTCGTTGTTGGAACCGTACGCGTTGATATACTCGGTGCCGCTTCCAGCCAGGGTGAAATTTCCGCACCCAGCACACCTCGTCCGTGGCACGCTAGGCTCGACAAGGAACATGTCGGTGTAACCCGCCACTTTGAGCGTCCTTTTCCCGTTGAGGCTCTGGGAGTGGCAATTGACCACCGCGGCAGTGATGCGCCTCCGGTCCTCGCCCGCAGGGTCGGGCGTAATCCCGGGAAGCTCGCATTGAGGTGCGCCGTAAGCCTTGGTCGTGCCGATTGTCTGCGTTGGAAGCCGCGACGGATCTTTGGATTCCCACAGATAAGTTTGATATCTCGTGACATTCGGCCCAAGCTCCGGGTCGGTTTGCCACGCCGTGCTCGGATGGTTGGTTCTGAAATAAGCGGCGCGATCCCAGTTACCGTTGCCCATACGATTGTTCGAACACAGTGGATAATTGCCTGCGGAGTTCTGAAAATAATGGCAGATATCCCGCGGCGATCCCATCGTTTTGGGAACGACATTGGTGGGAAGCGTTGCGTTCGACCTTGGAAAGTAGCGCGGCGGCGTCAGGTTCGTCGTAACGTCGGCAAGCGCTTGCGCCGCCTGTGCCCAACTCTGGCACTGCTTGTTGCCAGTGGTGTTCTTGAGGACATCCTTGATCACGTTCGCCGACGCGGTGCAGGGCCCGTTCTTGCATGCCGAGGCATTGCCGGGATCGAAGTCGAAACGCAGGTTGAGCGAAGTCACGAACGGCGTTGAGGACGTTGCCCGGCTCCGTCGTGACGTTGCCTGTCTGTTGGCAGAGCCCGAAAAGCGAGTTGGACGCGAGGGCCGCCGCGACACCGTTCGCGCCATTGCCGAGCTGGTCGAGGAAACCGAAGTTTCCCGGTCCCCATTGCGTGCCGCCTTGCGCCATGACCACGCCGGTGCCCGGATCGAGCCCGCCGACCGGATATTGCGGATCGGTGTTGCCGGCGGGCTCGGCAGGATTGCAGACGAAGAATGGAACGACGCCGCACACCGCGCTGCTCACGCCGGCGACGGCTTTCGCATTGAGCTCCCCGTAGAGTGCGCCGACCACCGGAGTGAGCGCATAATCGGCCGCGCGCGTATCGACGGTGACCTTGACGTAGTTCGATAGTGTTCCGTCTGTTCGTCGTCGTCGTCGACGGCCAGCTTTGGTAGAACTCAACAGTCACAACCTTAACGTTGCCGTTGTGCGTCGAATCCTGCTTCGCGAAGCGGGTCGTGTTCGTGATCAGATTCTTCGCCGCAGTCGTTGCGCGCGTTTGGGAGTCGCTCGCGTTGTCGAGCTGGGTCGCGGCGGCGAGCGCCGCGTGATCGGCGGCATCCTGAAGCTCGGTGTCCATCGCCGCGAGATGCGCATAGTCGAAGGCGAGGCCGCCAACGCCGATCAGGGCAGTCAGCGACAGGGCAATGATCGGCGCGACCGCGCCGTCAGTATTTCTCCACAGCCTTCGCACCGAGCGCATCATGCCGTCGCATCCTTATTGCGGGCCGCCGCTCACCGCCGCCGCTGCCGCTGCCGCTGCCGCCAGTGCGCCGCTGGTCGTCTGCATCGTCTCGACCGCCTTGACCTTGTCGGTGCGGTAGCGCTTGACTGCCGGCAGCCCCGACCTCGCCGTTGCTTCCCGGCTGCGTCGAGTTCGCCGCGTAGACGGGCGCCGGATTGATGGTCTGGATCGCGGCATTGTACTTGACCGCCTCGCCGAACCCCGGGTCCTCGTCGCCGATGTGAGTCTGGGCGGTGTTGCACGCCGCGAGCGCCGCGGAAGCGATCGCCAGCAGCCAGAAGCGCCTAGAGGACATGGCCATAGTCCTTCTCGAATCCGATGGGTTTCTTCGCGTCCGCCATTCCGCCACCGGCCGGCGGTGGCGGCGGAGGCCGGCGGCGGGGCTGCCGGTACGACGAACGGCCGCGCCGCCGGCGGCACGCCCGTGTCGGTCCGGCCGTTGAGCAGCAGGTCCGCCTCGTTCGGCGGCCCGACGCGGTCGGTCGGAAGCTTGAGCGCCCCCTCCGGCACCGGCCGCACCAGGTGCGGGGTGACGATGATCACCAGCTCGGTCTCCTCATGCTGGAAGCCGGTCGAGCGGAACAGAGTCCCGATGATCGGCAGCGAACCGAGCAGAGGCACCTGACGGATCGTGTCCTGGAAGTCCTTGCGGATCAGGCCGGCCATCGCGAAGCTCTCGCCGTCGCGGATTTCGAGCGTGGTCTTCGCGCGCCGCGTCTGAAGGCCAGGGATGGTCAGGTTGTTGATCACGATCGACGCGGTCGGATCGATCGAGCTCACTTCCGGCGCGACGACCATGTTGATGACGCCGTCGGCAAGCACCGTCGGAGTGAAAGAGAGGCTGACGCCGAACGGCTTCCATTCGACCGTGATCGCCGAACTACCGTTGTTCCCGCCGCCACCGCCGCCACCGCCTCCGTTCTGCACGACCGGCACAGGAAACTCGCCGCCTGCGAGGAAGCTCGCGGTCTCGCCCGACAGCGCGACCAGCGTCGGCTCGGCGAGCGTGGTGATCGCGCCCTTGCGCTCGAGCGCGTCGAGCTGGACGTTGAAATTGGCTCCGAAAGCGCGGAAGGTGCGTGAGATGATCCCGAAGCTGTCGGTGATCGCGCCGCGGAGGATCTGCGAACCGATCACTTCGCCGGTAGTCGGGTCAGTGAACGGGTGGTGCTGGTCCCGCCGCCGAGATTGCCGGTGAGCTTCCCGGTATCGCCCATCACACCCCAGTTGACGCCGATCTGCGACAGGGCGGAGCGCTTCACCTCGGCGAACCGGACGTCGAGCATCACCTGCTGCGCCGAGCCCATCGAGAGAAGATTGACGACCTTGCCCGGCGCGAAGGTATCGGCGATCTGGACCGCGCGGTCGGCGTCGACCGCGTTGTTGACCATGCCTTCGAGCACGACCGAATCGTTCGACATGCGCGCCGAGATGGCATCGCCTGGAAGCAAGTCCGACAGCTGGCGCTTGAGCGTCGTGACGTCCGGCCCGACGACGATGTCGACCACCGCGATCAGGTGATTGGCGCGGTCGTAGAGCGTCAGGCTGGTCGTCCCGGTCTTCTTGCCGAGCACGTAGACCGACCGGTCGCTGATCGGCACGATGTCGGCGATGTCCGGATTGCCGATCAGCGCCTTGGAATAGGCGCGGTCGGCCCGAAGCACCTGGCTCTTGTTGACAGGAACGTCGAGCTCGCCGGCGTGAACGCCGTCGGCGACGCTGACCTGGGCGGAGGCGGATTGCGCGGCAAGCAACGCCCCGCCTGCCGCCGCGCAAAGCGCAAAGCGCTTGAAGAGCTTAGCCGGCATGGCTGGTCACCTCCACCTGCTCGCTCTTAGTTCCGTGCCACACCTGAACTTGCTTGGGCGCTGCTGCAGGCCGCGGCCTTCTTGACGCCGGTAAAGCGCCGCGCCTGGTGCGGAGCGGACGCCGATGAGATCTCGCTCGCCGTGCGCGTCATCGCCCCTGCCATGGCGCCGCCAAGCCCGCTCCCGTAAGAGCCGACCACCGCCGGCGCCGGATAACGCGCGCCGCCGTACATGTTGTAGCGGAGGTCGTTGAGGCTGACCGTCTCGACGACCGGATTGTTCTGCTCGCCCGGCTTGCTGCAGAACGAGGCTGAGGTCGCCGATCTGCTGCGCGAGCGCGAGCTTCTGAGCGTCGAGCGGCGCAACCTCGAGAGTCGCGGTCTTCGCCACCTTGGGCGATCCGTCGGCATTCTTGGCCTGCTGGTCGATCGCGATAACGCGGACGTTCTGGAGCAGCACGTCGGTGACCTGCTGGTTGCCGTCGGCGCCGGGGAGCTGGCGCGTGATCAGCACGTCGACGCTGTCGTTGGGCTGGACGAAGCCCGCAACGCCCGAGACGTCGTTGATCCGCACGCTCGCCGCGCGCATGCCTTCGGGGAGCAGCGCCGCGATCGACGCGCCCTGCCCTTCGGCGGAAATCTTGTCGGCGAGGATCGGCTCGTTGACCGAGATCGGCATCAGCGCGACGCGCTTCTTTCCCGGAGGCAACAGCTTCACGTTGTCGGTGAAGGCGCCGGGCGGAATGCTGGTGTTCGGATAATCGACGAAGCGGACCTTGTCCGGCGTGATATCGGATCCGTAGGCGAGCGGCGCAGCCGCCACGGCGACCTTGGTCGTGCCGCCAGCATAGGCCTTCTGCTGGGCTCCGTTGAGCCAGCTATTCGCGAAGAAATACCGCAACGACCCCAAGAACCAGGGCCCCCGCGAGTGCGATCATTGTTTGCCGTGACATCATCGCCCGTCCCCCCGGACACGAAACTGAACGCTACACGTGCCGCAGTGCAGCGCGAAAAGGAGGGCCGCCGTCGAAGGCGGCCCATCCAAGATTATTAGCAGGTAGCGCCCGACGAAGTCGGCGGCGTGTCGATGCAGTTCTTCGCGTTGCCCATCGCGTTCGAGATGGAGCCGCCAAGTGCCACGGCCGCGAACGCGATCGCGCTTCCGACGATCGCCAGGATCAGCGCATATTCGGCTGCCGAAGCACCCGACTGGTCCTTCAGCATGCGAACGAAAGTCTTCATTTTACCAATTCCTTCCACAAGCACCCTTGCCCCCCCAATGGGCATGAGTTTCCGGCTGCGCGTGGTCGCGGAGGCGTAACGCTGAAATCCACTCGGCCACGGACCCAATGGAACCGAGTAAAACGGTCCGTGGCTGTCGCCCCCCGAGCGCTCAGCTGTTCAAGGGCTGCAACTCGGTTAACTTTTTGTCAACCAAAGTTTTTTGACTTTGATCAAGAACATCTTTTTGGCGGATTATGCGCTAAGTATTTGAAATCACTATGATATCTATGTCGGCTTATCGACGGAACGTTAACCTTCGAATTCGTCTCATTTTCGGACGATATGTCGCCCACCGAACACAAAATCCACGACGCAAGGGCCGGATTTTGTTACGATTTTGCGTCGGACGCGCAAATCGCTTCACCGCGCTTGTCGCGAAGATCGCAGATTCAACAAGCGGCTAAGACCGAGCCGGGACGCGGTGACGATAGGTGACGTTCACCCGCGTCGAGAGCAGCAAGTAAGGCAGCCAAAGCGCCATGCTGATCAGCACCTTCTTCACATTGCCGACCAGCAGGGCTTGCAGCGCCGTAGCGACTCCAGGCGGAAGGTGCGTCGAGGCCACCATCTGGGCCGTCGCGAGCTGCATCGCGAGATCGCCGAGCCAGATCGCGAGCAGCAGCCGCGGAAACAGCGGCACGCGGCGCAGCGCCGCGACGAAGGCGATCATGTAAAGGCTGGAGAACAGCACGACATCCGCCGTCATCGCGAAATGCAGGACCGACAACCAACGGGGCTGTGCAGCCGGGATCGGCGGCATCGCCGCGAGATACTCGGCGGCGCGGATTGGCACGTTCAGCATCATGCCGAAGAGCAGCGAAACCATGATCCCGCCGGTGCCGTAAAGGGGATGATCGCTCGGCTTCGAGCCGGCTGATGCGCAACCATTTGCCGGCGCGCGCCAGCCTGGTCGCAGGCTGCGGTTGCAAATGCCCGTTCGCAAACCAGCGGAGCGCCAGCAGGGTCGACGCAAACGGCGCTACAATCACGAGCATGTAGGATGCAAAGGTCGAAAAGCCCGCGACAGGCAAGGGCGCGGCGTCGCTGCGATCCGGACCGCCGATACGAAGCCCGCGACCAGCAACCAGTATTTCAGGATCACGTCGAGCCGATTGTCGATCGTCAGCAGTAGTGCCGCCGAACGGGCGCTCATTCTGCTGCTGAATTGATCGAACATCGGGGGGTAGCGCCTTTCCTATCCACACAGCGCCCTACCCCGCGCTCGCTTGCGATATAGTAAATGCCGCCGTCTTTGATACGTTCCTATTCCTCGGTTAGCGTGTTGTCCTCTCTAGGATGGGGGAGTGTGACGTCAAAAATCTCTGACATCGAACTGCAATCGCCGTTCGATCCGCGCTCGTTTTGGATCTACAGAATCCTTGCCGCAGAACTCGTTCTGGCTGCTGTCCTTATCCCTGCAACGGCTTCACCTTGAAGCTGACGAGTGCGACAGTCGTTCCATTATGGGTTCTGGGGTTGTTGCTCGCAGCTTTCCTTCTGAGGCGCTTTGGGCACGAACGACTGACTGGCACCATGGAAGCGACGGCGCTCGTTTACTCGCAGGGGGTCATCACCTTTTTCATACTGTTCCCCATGACGGCCTTGAGCCGGCCATTCGCGGATGCCGCGCTCGGAGCCATTGACAAAGCCCTTGGGTTCGACTGGCCAACCTATGCGTCTCTGTTCGCGTGGCACCCGCGGCTGCAAACAGTCCTGGTCGTATTTTACCGGAGCTTCCGCTGGCAACCGCTGATCGTAACCATTTCCCTCTTTGCAACCGGGCGCGAAGACCGAGGCTGGACGTTCGTACTTGCTGGAACGATAGCTTGCCTGCTCACGGCATTGATCTATCCGCTCGCGCCGGCACTCGGAACATTTTGGTACCTTCATGCCGACCCAGCAGCGTTTCCGCTCATCCGTGCGCCGTGGCAATTTGGTCCTATCATCCGGGCAATCAAGGGTGGCGGGAGGGTGATCTCGGCGGAATATTTCACCGGCATGGTTTCGTTTCCAAGCTACCATGCAGCCGGTGCCGCCATTTTCGTTTGGGCCATGTGGCCATTCAAACGCGTGCGTCCGCTCATCGCTCTTCTAAATGTCGGATTATGCGGCTCGGCGCTAATAGTCGGAGGACACTACCTAAGCGATGTTCTGGCAGGTTTGGCGGTCGGGATCACCGCGGCCTACTTAGCTTCTCAGATTAGCCGCCGAGGACGGGATCTCGCACCTTCGGAATGAGGCAGTCGATGTAAGATCCCATATCGCCTATTCTTGTCGCGCTGATACGTGTTCTTCCACGCTCTACGTTCGGCATTTTCTTCTCGATAGCGGACCAGTTGAGGAGATGAACTACCTCGAAGGCCGAGGATGAGGGAGGTCCGTCGCGGAAAGGACAGTGTTATCCGCTGGTCTTCGAGCGGTACGGCGGGCGAAACGTGGCGCCTCATGGCGCGAGACCCCGCTTAGAAAGCATGCAGGCAAGCCAGACAGATGCCGTCCCAACAGCCGCGCCTCCGAGGATGTCGACGAGGTAATGGCCGCCGCAAATGATCGCCGATATGGCCATGCCGAGGTTCAGAACAACGAAGAACCACCGAATGCCGGGAAGTGGCCACGCGGCCCATCCGTAGATTAGCGCGGCGGCGGCGTGATAGCTCGGGAATGAAACGAGGCCAGCGACGAGTGTTGAGCTAACGACGCGCACATGTTCATCGCGGACTAGGTGGATGGCGATCCCGAAGTTCCACGCTTCAGGCCCGATGCCCGGGTAGTTGGTCGCACCAAAGTGGGCAACCGCGCCTTGGGCCGGTGCGAATGGGTATATTGCTGCTGTGAGAATTAGGCCAACAGCGAGCGCCGCGACGAAGCTCCACGCCCTCTGCTCCTTTCGGAACAGGAACAGCAATGGCAGGATGCCGAATGGCTGCCAAGGAAATGTCGCGTAGAGGCTATGCAGGACTGAAGCGAATGGCTGAACATCCGCCGCGAACTCCGGCCAGCTGAAGCCAAAAGCTAAATCTACGGAGGAAAGAAGCCGATCAGCGTCTGGTGCCGCAATCGTCGTGAGGCATAGAAGGATCGTGTAACTTGCAACGCCCTGTAGGCAGACGAGAGCGATCGTCTCAATTGTACCAGCAGCGCGTTCATGTCGGATGCGTCTGAGCGCCCACGAAGCGGGAATCAACGACAAGGCCCAAAGCGGTACGCCCAGGCTCATTCCCGGCGCAAGGCGGAAGCCGCAAAGCCGAAAGGCGATGAAAGCAATGAGGATTTGAGCGATGGCGAGCGCGTAGATCGGGAGTGCCCGCCGATTGAAGAACGGCCCGGTTTCGACGCCGGCGCGCAACCGCTCAACAACCGTCAAAGACGAGAAACTCGCAAGCTACCCGATCTCGACCGGGTGCCAAAGCGCATTACGCTCGTACGTGAAACGCCAGTCTGCACTACTTGGAATCAACTAGCCGTGCCCCACCAGCAAGAAGCTGCCGCAGCTGGTTCTGGAATTGGACGAGCTTCTGCCCCTCGAGCACGCCGGGGCCGCTGGCGATCGACTTGACCGACATCGGGTTTACCGGTCGGCCGTTCTTCATCACTTCGAAATGCAAGTGCGGGCCGGTGGATAGGCCAGTCGAGCCGACATAGCCGATCACGTCGCCACGGTGCACGACCTCTCCCGAATAAGCAGCGATGCGGCTCATATGCCCGTAGCGGGTCTCAATGCCGCCCGAATGAACGATCTCTACTGCCTGGCCGTAGCCGCCGGTCCAACCCGCGCGAAGCACCTTACCGTCCGCGGCGGCGACGATTGGCGTCCCGGCAGCGGCGGCAAGGTCGAGGCCAGCGTGGAACCGCTCGTAGCCGAGGATCGGATGGAAGCGCTCGCCGAAGCCCGAAGTAACGCGGCCATTGACGGGCATGCGCATCGCTTCACTGCCGTCGCCGCCGACGCCGTCGGCGTTGACCCAGATGACATGCTTGCCATCGGTCCATTTCATGAGCTCGATATCGGCGCGTGCGACCCGGTCCATGCCCGCATAAAGCAGCTGTCCGAGGCTTCCGTCGGAAGGATTGCGCTGAAGAACAAGGTCGAACCGGTCGTCGACGCTAAGGCCGTTCGCGAGTGGGACTGCACGCGCGAGCAAGCGCGACATATTCGCGGCCCTGCAGCTCCGGCACGCCGGCGGCGGCCAGCGAGTCGCTTAGATCCTGGCCGACCTTTCCGGTGAAGCGCCGGATCGTCGGATCGGTATCAGCAACGGGCGCCGACTGCGGTTCAGCGATCACGCCCAGATATCGCGGCTTGATTGGCTGCGGCGCGGACGCTGCGCGGTTTGTGGATCCCGAAGACGGGAGTGCGGCGGCAGCGGTGATGGCAAGAATCGCGGAAGCCACAAGCGCTCCCGCAGTCGCGAGGCGCGCGCAATTCAGGCGCGCGCCAATGCGCTCGCGAATCGCGAAAGCTGATGTCGGCACTATCTGCACGGCCGCTTGCCCCCCAAAAAGGCTCGGCTCGGTTCCGCGTGCATTGTCTCGCGACACGCCACCCTCGGTCAAGAGCAAGTTATCGGGACGCTCGGATTTGTTCGCGCATGCGCCCCGCGCGATGAGGTTCGATGCGCGCAAATGCGTTCTCGACAGCTGCGTCGAGAATCGCGTTCGCTGCCTCCTGCGCCTTCACCGGCTTTAAGCGTGTGGCTCGTATATGGAAGCGCGTGAAAGCTGACGTCCATGGCTTCGAGCTCTGCGATTTTCCCCTGTTGGCGCAGCTCATCGTGAAGCGGTTCGTCGCCCGAGAATGCGATGGTGATGCTCTGACCGCGCGCGTGCATTGTCCGGAATGCCCGCGACACACTGTCGCCCAAGTTTTGCTCGGTCGGGCGCAAGATCCGCAAGGGCGATTTCAGCAAATACGCCGCAAAACGCGAGAGACGTCGCAGCTTCCGCTTTTCGCGAACCAGGTTGCGAAGACCCTTGCGCGTAAGCAGGCGGCCCAGCTTTCGCGCTTCCCGGTTACCTTCCGAATCCGGGTCGAAGGCGAGCAGGCGCGGGTTCAGCATCACGATGGACCTCACGCGCGGATCGGCTACCGCCGCCTCGAACGACCAGAATGCGCCCGCACACAGGCCCGCGAGCAGAAAGCGATCCGGCAGGCCCTGCTCGACCGCGAGGTCCAGCGCCGCTCGCGCTTGTGCGGTCAGGGACGGCACGTAGAAACTCTCATCGCCCGCGACATAATTTGTATTCTTGCCGCCCGCGTCGCCGATGCCTTCAACGTCAAGGCGAATGACCGCGACGCCCGCTGCCGCCCAGCGCCTCGCCGCCTCGGTCCACATTCGGTTCGGGCCGATTCGTCGGATCGCGCCCGCGTTGAAAAGCACGACCGTGCCACTCGCAATGGCGTCCACCGGTTCAGAGATAACCGCGTAGAGCTGCTGGCCGGCGCCATCAAAGGCGATTGCCCGTTCGTGAACGGTGTCGAATTTCGCGACGCCGGAGCGGGGTTCGATCAACGGATCACCTGGTTCGGCGTGCTCGGCTAGCCAATCACTAACGGTCGCGAAGATCGGCCACGGTGATGTGGACTGCGGGCGAGCAACTGCGGCGCCCCAGCCGTGGCCGGGATCGCCGCGCGCTTCGGCTCCCGAGTCACGAAGGGCATTGAGAAGGGCCTGGTCGGGACCTGTGCCGTCGCGACCTAGCACCAAAGCGCGGGAGGGATGGCCTTCCTCGATGAGAGTTGCGGCGTTCAGCTCACCGAGTGAAGCGAGCATTTCGGACGTAAACAGATGGCCGCCGGCGCACAGCTCGCCATCGGTAATATCCTCGGGCGGCTCGCCGGTTTGAAATTGTTCGAGCCGGCCAAACGCCTTGATCTCGCGGATCAGCGCGCGGCCGGTCGTCGGCATGCCCCAGAGGACGAGATCGTCAACGACAGCGCCGCGCAGCAATTGCCTGCAAAGTCACGAGGCCGCCACCGCCGAGCGCGACGACTGCAACTCGGCGAGCACCGGCGTTGCGCAGCCATTGGACGCCGCTGCTCACGGCCGTTGTCCAGGCATCGACGAGACCTTTGTCCCGCGTCGAACCAGACGAATCGCCGGTACCGGGAAGATCAATCCTCAGACTCGCGAAGCCCCGTGCCGCCAGCGCAATGCTCCAATCATAGCGCGGGCGGTAGGACGTCTGATCGTCCCAACCGAACGGCGGAACGATCAGGACCGCCGTATCCATCGTGGCCGAGGTCGCCCGCTGGAAGATCCCCGCGACGGTGTGGAAACCGGATTGAATATAGACGGGCCTCATGCCGCCTGCGCCCGACCAAGTGGATAGCGTCGGCGCGCTTCCGAGCACTTCACCATCGGCGCGCAATTCGACCGATCACCAGATCGTGCGCGGGCGGACCGAAGCGATAGGTGTAAGCGACGTCCGCCCAATGTCCCATGATCGTCTCGACGTCACCGGTCCACGCAGAATGCGGCGGAACCTCGATGTTCAGCTGCCCGCCGTCGACGCGCCTGCCGTCATGGCTGAGCTCTACAGCGACAGTGGCATCAAGCGCATCAGCCCCGTCGTTCGCGACGTGCACGGCGTAACCGCCCATGCCCTCGTCGGTCATCCAGATTGCCACAGGCGCCAGAACCCCGCGCAGGTCACGAAGCACGGGCTTTGCCGCTCCCGCGCTGTCAATGAGACCCCAGCCTGCCCCCGGCACGAGATCGCGAAGCCACAGTACGAAAGCACCGCCGCATCCGGACGCAGGCCGGCGCCATTCGCCAAACACCTCTGACATCACCTCGCCGGAGACGTTTTTCGAAAGCGCGAGGTATCGATCGGGATCACTCGTCCGAAGCTGCTCCGGATCGACGTCGTAAAGCTGCTTCAAATAATGATCGCGGACGTCGTCGAAGTCCCAGTCAGTCCCCGGATCCTTCGGCACCCCGTTCTTCCACATGGGGTCATGCGGATGCGGAACGTGGTCCCCGACATTGGCGATCGCGAGGCATTCCGAAGCGAAGCGCACGCCAGCCGAGCGGATCTCGGCGAAGGGCCGCAAATAACCACCGACCCCGAACCAGTTCGACACGCCCTGCCCGGGCAGCAGCGGACGATCGGCGCCGCACGGCGCGGACGGGACGTAGAGCGCATCGACGTTCGCTTCCGCCAGCGCGACAGGCACCTCCTCGGCGAAGAAGGACGGCCGCGCGAGCGCCGGGTCGTGCCCCAGCATCGCCGCCTGCTGTTCGATCTCCGACCCGCCGCAGACACAGAAGGTGCTCGGCCGGCCGCCTATGATATCGATCAGCGCATCGAGCTCCTCGTCTACGAGCGCACGGAAATCGGGATCGGAAAATGGATAGTCGAAATTGGCGAACATGAGGTCCTGCCAAACGAGGATCCCGAGCTCATCGCAGAGGTCGTGAAATTGCGGCGTCTCGTACGTCATTGTGCCCGGCAGGCGAACGGCGTTCAGCCCATGGTCGCGTGCGGTTTCGAGAGTTCGAGCGCTCTTCGCCAAAAGGAACCGGGGTCCACAGCGCTCCGCGCACGAACACATCGACGCCGTTGATCTGGGGTCGCAATCCGTCGCGAAGAATGTCCCGGGACGAAGCCAGCGTCCGGAAACCAATCCGACGCCGAATGTCATGCCCCTCGACCGTCACGTCGTAAAGATGCGGGTGGCCGTGGGTATGCGGCCACCACAACTCCGGGGAGCGCACGCGCAGCTCGGCACGACCGTCCTTCACTGCTGCGCTCAATTCGGCCGCTTTGACGCGAGTCCCGTCGGGCAGGTCCGTTGTTATAGTGACGATGCCATCCCCACCTTCGATGCGCGCACGGACCTCAAAGCGCGCCTCGCCAGCGACGAACCACACTGGCCGCCACAGCCCAACGATTGGCGGCCCGGGCGCGAAGCCCGGCGCTCGGCCGTTCAGAGTCGTTCGAAACCAGCGCAAATTGTTGTGACCGGCGACCTTCTGTCGCCAGCGCGCTCGCGGCTTTCTTTGTAATTCGAGCTCCGGCGCAAGCGCTCGACAGCATATTTCGATCGTGTGCGAGCCGGCGGCGATTGGCACTTCGACCGGAACCCACATCGACCGAGAGTTGGCGACGACAACGCCGTCCAGGAGAATGGTCGCAAGCGTCGCGATGCCGTCAAACCGCAATTCTCCGTCAACCGGCGCATCGAACGACGTCGCAAAGTTCGCATCGACATCGTCTCCGAACACGACGCGTTCAGGTGTCCAGCCTTCGACGGGAATCCGCATCAGCTTATCGTGTGGTCAAGGCCCGCTATCGCTTCTTCCCATGCCTCGGCCATTTCAGCGATTGCGGGCGTCGGATCGAAGGCCTTGCGGCGTGCCAGTCTGAACGACAGGATCTGACAACCCTCGACGATGGGATCGAACGCGCCGGCCGATTTCGCGTCGATTAGCCAATCCACATGGGTCCGAAGGAGATCGAACGATGCTCCCGCCATCCGAACCGTGGCGAAAGCATAAGCATGAAATGCGTGGCCGTCGCCTTCCAGAAGGCGCGGAAGGTCGACAGCCAGCTGCTCTCCGAAAGTCTGCAAGGGGTTCACTGTCGGACGACGATCAAGATGCGCCGCCGAGTATCTCGCAGGACTTGCGCGCAACGCTTCACCTTTGAGCGCCTCACCCGCGTCGAAGCGCACCACCTCGAGGTAGGGCGGAAGCATCTCGGCAGGCCGTCCGTTCAAGCCGAAAACGCCGCGATAATCCCCCTTCGACAGTTCGTGGAGCCCGGTATTGTGGAAGTAGCGGAGGGTCTCGGCCTCCTGATTGATCGCTTCGATCGCAACCGTGCTCTTCACGTGATTGCGCAGGTAATCCGTGGCGGCAGTGTCGGGCAGGTAAAGGAGTCGAGCTCCACCAGCATCGTTCGCTTTAGCTCGATTTGACGCTGGATCTGGTTGGGCAGCGTTCCAGACAGGCTGCATCTCGTGAATATCGACGCCGTAGAGCGCCTCCACGTCACCGGGGGGCATCTTGAAGAAGGTGAACTGGTCGCCCTCGAAATCGGTGCGGACGAGATGGCCGAGAGCCGCGACCGGCTCGAACCGGCGCGAGTGAAGCAGCTCGATCAGAACATCGGTATAGCAATTCGTTTCGCGGTGCGCTTACGATCGGGCGCGTGCAGCGGATGCGGGACGTAGATGGCCGTCTGGGCGTTCATCCCCAGAGGACCTTGCGGACGTCTGCAGGCCATGAACTCGGCTCGAAGCCGTGCTTGCGCAGAAGCGCGACCGTGCAGCGTTCCAAGCCGAATCCGAGGCACGCAGTATGTGCCTCGCCGCCGCCTTCCATCGCGATGTGATGGAGGTGAGTGAAATGTTCCCGATGATAGTTGAAGCTCGCGATCGCGGTCGGCTCCGGTGAAGCGATCGGAACCAGCACCTCAAACTTCAGCGCCTGCTCGCGTTGCGATTTTCCGAGCATCCGGCCGGACCGCCCGAAGAACGGATCGGACGCAACGTCGAAGCGCGCATCGAGGCCGATCGATGTGAGAATGTCGATTGCACGGTCGCGCCATTTGTCGCGCCAGGCTGACACCGTTTCAGGCTCGCCGATGCGAACGATCTCGCGCTGGTGAAACATCTGCAGGCGAGCAGGGTCGCCCGACGGCTCGTTTCGGAAGACAAGGCCGGCGCCAGCGTCTACGCAAACGCCGCCAGTGGGCAGCGGCCCGCGCTTCGCAACCGCTGGATAAACTGGATAACAGGCCGCCGGAGTGAGGACGAGATCCGTCTGCGCGAGGTGCGGCCAGGGTTCGTGCTCGGCCGGCGCAGCAGCCGAGCTCCGCGGCCTCTTTCTCCGACCCCTCGAACCCGAACACCGAAGTCCCGAGGTGCGGAGCTGTTCATATAGCCCGTGTCTTCAAGGGCCGTCTTCGGGAGCACCGGCGGAAACCGCATGACTTCGGTGCGGTCAGTCGGCCGTATTGCCGGGTGACGAGATCACCCATCCGATCGCGGATATCGATGAAGGTCCCGTTGAATCCATAGACGCCCGGGACGCCGCTTTCGATCACCAGCCCCGCGCCGACGAGGTCGGCCAGGAATGCCAACTCCTCCGGGGTTCCCTCGCGGAAGTCGGCCACGCGCTTACACGTCCTTGGCGATGAGGAGCAGGCTGGCGTTGGTCGCGTGGATGCGATCGTTTGCGATCATCAGGCACGCCGACATGGAAATCGCGAAGGTGCCGCCCGACCGCGAACGGCGTATCGTTCTTGTATCCGACGATTCCGGACACCGCCATCGCGCCCTGGCAGATGCGCGATACCTGCTCAGACGCGGCGATCTTGAGATTATTGAAGCGAAGCGCCGCGGCCATGGTCATAAGCCACTCGGGATCGTCGAAATGTTCGGTATAATCGGCAAGGCCGGCTTTGACTTCGCCGCGAAGCAGCTGAAGCTCACCCATCACAATGGAAAGCTTGTGCGCAGCCGGCGGAGTGCACCCCGGGAGTGCGCTTGGCGGCGGCGCGGACGAAGGCGCGCGAACGGTCGAAGGCGTCGGTGGCAATCCCCAGCCACAAATGCGACCACAGGATGTGCGAGATCGGCACCATCGACTGCGCAGCGATTTCCGAGAACGGAAGCTCGACCACCTGTTCGGACGAGAAATCGGCCGAGACGACGTAGCCGGGCGAGCAGGTGCCGCGCATGCCGAACGGATCCCAGGTGCCTTGCGGGTCGAGCTTATGCTGGTCGCTGCGCGTCAGGACGATGACCTGGTCGTTGGCTTCCAAATCCTGTGAACGACGAACGGTAGTCAAGAGATCGTCGGCGTAAGCGCCGTACGAAACGGTCGGCGCCTGCTTGGTGAAACTGAACCCGTCTTGGAGCTCAGTTACCGCTGCGATTGAGCTACCCATGTCGCCGCCTGTACGAACCTCGGAGGTAACCGAAGCGACCAGTCGCTGCTCTGCGGCGAGGCGGCGCAGATGATCGTTGAAGAATGGCTGCTCGGCTGCATGGCGAGCGAGCGTCACGACCTGGATCTGATGCATCGCGAAGACCATAGCGCTCGCGCCGCAGCGCTTGCCGAGGATGAAGCACGCTTCCGCAAGCGCCTCAAACGATACTCCACGACCGCCAAGCTCGGGTGAAAGGAATGCCGACAGCGCTCCGATTTCCTTGAGCGCGTCGATACTTTCCTTCGGGAAGCGCGCGTTGACATCGACGTCGCCAGCGTACTTGGCCGCGACCTCATCGGCGATCTCGCGGACCTGCTGCAGAAACTTTGCGTCGGAATCGAGCTCGACGCTCGCGACGAATGCACTGCCCGGGATCGAAACGGTCATGCTGCCGCCGCTTGATCAATCTGGCTGATCGCAACGCTGATGCTGCCGATCGACTTGAAGACGTTGCGAGTCAGCATGGAAGTCGGGAAATTCGACGTCGAATCCCTCCTCGAGTGCGAGCATTACCTGGACTGAAGCGTGCGACGTCATACCGGCATCGTAGAGGTCGTCGTTGTCGGCCAGCGTCGATAAGTCGACCGGAAGCCGGGCGTGCTCGCCGAGGATCTCACGGATACGTTCACTCATGTTCGACATTGGCGTTCCTTATCCCCCTTAGGAATCTCGAAGATCTGCCGAGTGCTCGCGATCAACCTGCAAAACTCATCGGACGTTGTTGCCGTCACGCCATGAGATTGTGTGTTCAACGGTTATCCCTGCCCGCTCGCTAACCATCTTTGCTGAACCGACTTGCCTGACTGTGCTGCGGCAACGTGCCACCTGGAAAGTGCGAAGACCGGGAGTGTGTCTTTGCGGGACGAAAAATCCGGCGCGTTGTCGGGGATCGGCTGTCGTGTCAGGCGATGATGGCCGGCGTGCATTCCCCTGCGGCCGGTGCGGTTCCGGGAGACCGCGGTCGAATATCCCTGGAGTGGGAAGGCTCGCGCCTGGGCAACGGCGCGGGCCTTCTTTCGGATTTAGGGATCGCCAGGCCTGCCTGAAGGGTTTCCAGCGAAGATCCCACCCCCGTAGGCTGGCCACCCCATGCAGTTTGAAGTTACTCCGCATCATGAAGGCGATGGCTTCCAGATCGAGGTCGCCGCCCACGGCCAATCGCGCAGCTATTTCATCCCGACAGCAACTCGGCAGGAGCTTCACCCTGTTCTTCCGCGAGCTGGCTAGAGACTTCGGAACGCGAATGCCGCACGCATACGCGCGGGCCAAGGAGCGGCCGCCCGCGGCTTTCCCATGGCGGCCGCTGCTGACACAGAACGTCTCGCCGCAAATCCTCGCGGGTTATGGCGATCCGGCAGTGCTCAAGACGGATGACGGATGGTGGCTGGTCGCGACGTCGAACGACGCACCCGACGCTTTCCCGATCCTTCATTCGCCGGACCTTGAGCATTGGGAGCCGAAAGGCTTCGTCTTTCCGGAAGGCGAGGAGCCCGAATGGGCAGCAAAGGGCCGCGCCGTCGCCGACTTCTGGGCGCCTGAGATGGTGAAGGCCGGGAATGAATATTGGACGGTATTTACCGCGCGTCAGTCGACCAATGCGCTCGCAATCGGGCTTGCGCGTTCGTCTTCCCCCACCGGTCCGTGGGTTGACAACTGGGACGCCGCTGATCACCGGCGAGCCGATCAACACAACCAGCCTCGGCTTCGATGCGAGCCAGCCCGAAAATGAGCGGCGGCGTCATTGATTTACACCTGTTCATCGATGCAGCAGGCGAACGCTATCTGTTCTGGAAAGACGATACGAACAGCATTTGGCCCCGGCCGCTCGCGATGCTCGCTGCGGGAACATCCCGAGCTCATCGCCGAGCTCTTCGCGACGGAAGCGGACCACCGTCCTGCCGCCTTTGCGGCGGCAATCGTTCCCTTCGCAAACCTGCAACGCCCGATGACTCCGTTCTTCCTCATGCAACCGATCATCGAGGCTGCGCTCGACAATTGGAGGCAGGTGCGAGGCGTCCTTGGCGAATTTGGCCTCAGGGCGACGACAATCGTCGATGCAATGACGACCCCGCTGCGGGCTCAACGAATCGCGGCCGACGGCCGCTCCCTTATCGGGGAAAATCGGATCGTCCTCACCAACGACCAGGATTGGGAGGGTCATCCCATCGAAGGACCGTTCGTGACCTTCCAGAAGGGCCGTTACGTGGTCTACGCCGGCAATGATTTCTCGACCCCGTCATATGGAATTGGCGTTGCCGTCGGCGACGATCCCGCTGGGCCCCTATACCAAGCAGGGCGAGCCGTTACTCCGCTCGACCCGGGAGTGGGTAGCGCCGAGCATGCTTCGGTTGCGCCAGGACGCGATGGCGAGCCCGCAGCTCTTCTTCCACGCCTTCCACCCCGGGACAGGCGGTTACAATGCCTTCCGCGCCCTTCTCGACCGTGGGTTTGGATTTCACCGTCGACCGCGCCGCGGTAAAGGAACTCGCCTAATAACGGCGCGCCGCACGTCACCGCCGTTGGCAACCGCCATCGATACCTGCGGGTTGCCCGAATAATGGACCTCACCGCCGGCATTCACCGCCGCATTCAGTCTGGCGCGCGGGTGAACGTAAATGTCGCCGCCAGCGTTGATCGCTGCTGAAATATCATCGGCTTCGATTGCGCGAAGGTCGACGGTACCACCAGCCTGGACCGCGGCGGAGATCTCGCGCTGCATCGCAAATCCGCCCCGTGCGACGATTGTGCCACCCGCGCTGACCGCCACATCGGGCACCTTCGGACTTTCTCGATCTGGACATGCAGGTTGTAGGTGTGCGGGCAACGATTGTTGCACGAGGTGCGAAATTTCGAGCTTATTGCCGTCGCGAACTCGAAAATGGGTGAATTCGCTGCTGCCCGCGACCAAGGTCACGCGCTGTACGGACCGGGCACGATGGTCACATCTCCGCCGGCATGCAGCTCGACCAAGTCGAAGTGCGGCACGGCAATGGGCTCGGACGCGAGAGCGCAGGAGGCGGCGAAGAAGCCCATTGCAAGCAACGGGGTGATCGAGCGAAGCATGACGGACCCTTTCATTCGGTGACGCTACATCTGTAGCGCTACAAATGCAGCGTGTCTAGCCCGTTGCAGTGCTGTCGAAAAAGAGCCAGTCCCTAGCCCGTGATCCGCATCATCGGCAGCTTCGTCAGTCCCTATGTCCGAAAGGTCCTTGCGGCCTTGAATCTTCAAGGGCCTCGCTTACGAGGTGGACCCCGATCACGCCATTTTATGGCAATGACGAATTTGCGCGCCTCAGTCCGCTCCGTCGCGTCCCAGTCCTCATCGACGGCGACTTCAGCACCTGCAACTCCTCGGTGATCTGCGGCTATCTCGACGAGACTTATCCCGGCCATTCCCTGTTCCCAGCCAATTCAAAGGACCGCGCGCGGGCCCGCTGGTACGAGGAATATGCCGACACTCGCCTCGGCGATCTCTTCATCTGGAGCTTGTTCTATCAGAAGATCGTCCGCCCTCTCGTCTGGGGCGAGCCCGGCGATGAAGCTCGAATTGCAAAGTCGCTCAAAACGAGGACATTCCTGCCGCACTCGACTATCTGGAGCGCGAGTTGCCTGCCAACAGCTTTCTTTTTGGCGACATCGGGGTCGCCGACATCGCAATCGCAACCTTCTTTCGAAATGGAGCTTATGCGGGCTTTCACACCGATGCCGCCCGCTGGCCTCGGACAGCCGCCTTCGTCGATCGAACGCTCGGGCACGAATGCCTTCGGAACTGCTCGAGTTCGAGGACGTGCAGCGCAGCGCCGAGATGAAGGGCCGCCGACAAGCGCTGCTCGACGCCGGCGCACCGCTCACGAACGATACGATGGGCCTCCGCGAGCCGTGCCGCGGAATGATGCGGCTCTAGCCGCCAACCGTCGTCTTAGAACGAGCGCACGAAGAGTAGAATATTGGCCTTGGCATGGCTTTGGCGCCAGCCTCTGCACTTCCCACAGGAACGGCTTTGCAACCGGCAATTGCCTAGTGCTGATGCCCCGAGGAATCCAATGCTCGAGACGCGTCCGAAGCGACCGCTTCGAGGGAATGTAGCCCGCTTCAGCGACGGCTGGCTCCTCTTCCGCTTCATAGATCGTGAGATTTTCGGCGGCCTTGGGCGAACCGTCTCGCGACCCCGCAACATGTCCTCGGCCATCGCGAGAGAGCGGTGGACCTCCTCGGCCGTGAACGGCTTCATCAGGCAGCCGAGCGCCAGGTCCGGCATCGGAAAGCTCGGCGCTTTGCCGCTGACGAAAAGACACGTAACGTCGAGCTCATGGAGCCGGACGGCGACGGGGAAGCCTGTCGTGCTGTGAGCGAGATGAAGGTCGAGAAGGACCAGATCGGGATCATGCTCTTCGGCCGCCGCAATGGCCGTGTCGGCATCCTCGGCGGTGGCGACAACTCGATAGCGCGGATTGTCCTCGACGAGATATTTTAGCGTTATCGCCAATTGCGAATCGTCTTCGACGATCAGAATCCTCAGCACTCGCGAGCCCTCCCCGAAGCGCCGAAATTCCTTGCGAGTTTCCGGCGGATGGAGGATGCTCGCTCGTAAAGGTCTGCGTGCGAATCCCTTGTGAACCGAATTTACGGCGAGCAAAGCTCCCAGGAGCGCCGAAACGAAGAAGGCGCCCGGAACATGGGTCCGAAGCGCCTCACCGCCCTCCATAAACCTTTCCGATCAGGACGCGTAGAAGATGTGCGCGCCGATCTGCTCGACTTCCTGAAGATTATTGCGCCACGACGGAGCGACATAATCGGCATGGTACCAAAGCACGTTCTGAGCGACGCTTGGCACGATGTTCGCGACTGCGAGCTCGGCGATCGCCTCGGCCCGGCGCCATGCGTCGCAATTCGTGTCGGCCTGCGGGAACTGTCCATGACGGACGAATGAGAATTGGGCCGGCTGCTTGACGACGCTGCACCAATCGGGCGGATAGCGGCCCGACGCGGCGCGGTTCATCACGACGTGGGCAACGGCGAGCTGGCCTTCGAGGCTCTCGCCGCGCGCTTCGAAATAGACCGCAGTGGCGAGGCAGTTGCGTCTGCTCGTCGAGCTGGGTGTTGGTGGCATATTTCTGTCGACCAATGCATAGAGCGGCCAGCCGGCGTTGTAGAGCCACGCCGCCTCTGTCGCGATCGACGCGCTCAGAGGCACCGTCACGGATTGCGCCGGCTGCGTGCTGGATCACCGCTCCGCTAACCGTGGTCACCGCGGTCGTAGCGGCCACAACCGGCTCTGCGCATCGTTGAAGCGACGGACCCGGCGGTGTCACCAAGCGGCTTCGCCGTGGCGTCGACGTCGATCGCGCTCACCGCGGCGTCAGATTGTAATGGATCGGCGAAACCTGCACGGCTCCGGCGTTTGCGCTGGAACCCAGCGCAAGCGCACAAATACCCACCAGCGCAGACGCAATGCGCCCACCGAACAATTTGACCACTTTTCCTTTGCCCTCTAATTGGCGGGCGGCCCGCTGGAGGCGCTCATCGGCGCACTTTTAAGTCCAGCGGGGAATGCCCGTCTTGCCTCTCGAGCCCCGCGTCTAACTGCGCTATTGGCTCGTCGCTCTCAATTGCTGAAGCTCCAGATAGGTGATGGTTCCTCAAAGTCCAAGCGATCGGCGATGAACCGTTCGCGACTCGGGATGGAATTCGGAACCCTTTCAATTTGTTCAGTTTTCTCTGGTTATCCACAGCCGATGCGTTCACGCTTCATCGGCCATTTCACTCAGCTCGTCGACGATGGTACCGAGACGAACAGGAGGCTCCCGAGATGGCCCATTGGCTGATGAAGTCCGAGCCCGAAAGCTACAGCTGGGCCGACCTGGTGCGCGACGGCGGCACCGAATGGGACGGCGTCCGCAACAATGCAGCGCGCCTCCATCTCAAAGCGATGAAGACGGGCGACGAGGTGTTCTTCTATCACAGCATGTCCGACGAAGGCGGTCGTCGGGATCATGCGGATCGCCCGCGAGGCCCAGCCTGACCCGAAGATTCCAACTGGGTCTCGGTCCGCGTCGAACCGGTCCAGCCGTTCGCTCGGCCGGTGACGCTCAACGAGATCAAGGCCGAGCCGCGGCTCGCCAAGATGGAGCTCATCCGCCAGTCGCGCCTGTCGGTGGCGCCGGTGACGGACGACGAGTGGAAGGTGATCCTGGACCTTGGCCAAGGGCCGCTGACACTGCTGCACACCCCGAGCGAGCGCCACGCAGTATAGCGTCTGCGGGCGGCAGCTTCGTGCTCGCCTCGAGCCACGCCACCACGTTCCAGATCTGCGCCTCGGACATCGAGCCGCGCCACGACGGCATGCCCGTCATCTTGATCCCGTTCTGCGCGATCCAGAACAGCTGCGAGGTTGAACCCATTCGGAGTGCGTCGATCAGATAGGGCGGGCTGGGCTCCGAGCCCGCTCGACCCAATGTGCGCGCCGCCGAAGGCCCGCCGTGGCACGCGACGCAATGAGCCTCGTACGGCGCAGAAGCCAGCCAGAAGCTGGGACTGGTTGAACCGGGCCGGCGCTGACGATGTCCGCTGCGTGGCGCTCGCACCGAATGGATCATCGTCTCGTGCGTGATCCATTCGGTGAACCTCGTATGCGGATGCGACGCAGCGACGTTGAAGACCAGCCCGAATTGACGAACGCATAAGCGCCAAGCGGCACCACGAGCGCGAACGCGACGGGTCGCTCCGATGCGCCATTTGATGCAGCTGTTTCCGATCGACGTTCGGTCCATCGCCGAAGCGATGAATTCGTTACGCCGCCGCTCCAGGCCGCCGCCCGCGCGCTGTCGATGACCGAGAATATCCGCCTAATGTGCGCGGCCTCAGAACTCATCCAAGGAGCGCTTAAGCGGCCTCGAGTTTTCTCGCCTCGCGCTTACGCTCGTGCGGGTCGAGGAAGCGCTTGCGGATTCGGATCGCCTTGGGCGTAACCTTCGACCAGCTCGTCGTCCTGGATATAGGCGATCGCCTGCTCCAGGCTCATACGCTTTGGCGGCGTCAGGCGAATGCCCTCGTCCTTGCCCGAGGCGCGGAAGTTGGTCAGCTGCTTGGATCTTTAGCGGATTGACCTCAAGGTCCTGCGGCTTCGCATTCTCGCCAATGACCATGCCTTCGTAAAGCATCTCGCCGGGCGAGACGAACAGGATGCCGCGCTCTTCCAGCGCGTTTAGCGCGTAGGCGACAGCGGCACCCTGCTCCATCGAGATGAGGACGCCGTTCTGGCGGCCAGCGATTGGGCCCTTGTAAGGTCCGTATTTCTCAAACAGTCGGTTCATGATCCCCGTGCCGCGCGTGTCGGACAGGAACT
Source organism: uncultured Alphaproteobacteria bacterium (assembly GCA_963785855.1). GTDB lineage: Bacteria > Pseudomonadota > Alphaproteobacteria > Sphingomonadales > Sphingomonadaceae > Sphingomicrobium. The sequence continues at coordinate 90,517 of CAWAWT010000008.1, read as the reverse complement.
CGCCGTGATAGCCAATCAGGCCCCGCGACGGCGCCGAGAACGTCAGTCGCGTCTTGCCGCCGCCCGAGGGACGCATGTCGGTCATCTCGCCCTTGCGCATCGCCATCTTGTCAATGACGGTGCCGGAGAACTCGTCGTCCACATCGATGACCACAGTCTCATATGGCTCCTCACGGCCGTTTGACCCGTCGCGAAACAGCACGCGCGGACGGCTGATCCCGAGCTCAAAGCCTTCGCGGCGAAGTGTCTCGATGAGAACGCCCAGCTGGAGCTCGCCGCGACCCGCAACTTCATAGGCCTCGCCGCTGGCGGTCTCGGTGACTTTGATCGCAACATTGCCCTCGGCTTCCCGAAGCAATCGGTCACGAATGACGCGGCTCTGCACCTTGTCGCCATCCTTACCGGCGAACGGGCTGTCGTTGACCGCGAACGTCATGCTGAGGGTGGGCGGATCGATCTCGCGCGCGTGCAGCGGCTCGACGATCTCAGGCTGTCCGATCGTGTTCGACACGGTCGCCTTTATGACGCCGGCAATAGCAATGATGTCGCCCGCTTCGACGCGATCGACCGGCACACGCTCGAGGCCTCGGAACGCGAACAACTTCGTCGCACGACCGTCCTCAACGACATTGCCGTTGACATCCATTGCGCGGATCGGGTCGTTGACGCTGATCGATCCGCTCTTCAATCCTGCCTGTGAGGATACGGCCAAGGAACGGGTCGCGGTCGAGCAGCGTGGCGAGCATCTTGAACTCGCCCGAAGCATTGAAGCTCGGCGCTGGAACGTGGCTGACGATCGTCTCGAACAAAGGCGTCAAATCGCCTTCACGGACGCTATCCGCTTGGCCCGCATAGCCCGCGCGGCCGCTTAGCATAGAGCGTGGGGAAGTCGAGCTGTTCATCGTTGGCGTCGAGGTTGAGGAACAACTCGAACACTTCGTCGAGGACTTCTGCGGGACGCGCGTCGGGGCGGTCGAACTTGTTGACGACGACGATTGGACGAAGCCCGAGCGCGAGCGCCTTGCCCGTCACCTGAACTTAGTTTGCGGCATCGGACCTTCGGCAGCGTCAACGAGGAAGAATCACACCGTCGACCATCGACAGGATGCGTTCGACCTCGGCGCCGAAGTCGGCGTGGCCGGGCGTGTCGACGATGTTGATCCGAATGCCATTCCATTCCACCGAAGTGCACTTGGCGAGGATGATGATCCACGTTCTTTCTCGAGGTGCGTTCGAAGTCCATCGCCCGTCTCCTCGACGCGTTGGTTATCGCGGAAGGTGCCGGACTGTCGGAAAAGCTGGTCGACAAGGGTCGTCTTGCCGTGATCGACGTGCGCGATGATCGCGACGTTACGCAGGTTCATTCTCATTTTTCCCGGAAAATTCGAACGCGCTATGTAGGAGTTTGGGCCTTATGTTGCAATGCAGCATGGCAACGCTCGTAGCCTTGAGGCGTTGTTCAACTCGAGCGTGGAAGTTCAAGGAGTAAGCCATGCCTGGAAAACATACCTCCAAGGAAAAGCGTAAAGCCCGACACATCGAAAAGGGCTACGAGAAGAAAGGCGTATCCCACAAGGAAGCCGAACATCGTGCATGGGCAACGGTCAACAAGCAGGACTGAGCACCGCCGAAATCCTAGACCCTGCGTTCGAGGATCTCGATCGCGTCGCTCCACGGCGCGAAGTTCGCTCTGCGCCAGACGCTCGAGTTTCCGCTGGAGATTCGGGTTTCCCGTGAGATGACTCGTTAGACGCCCGCGGCGCCCGGCCTCCGTCAGCCGAAGTGCTATACGGCGACGGTTGTCCGGGTCCTGCGTCCGCTCAGATCAATCCTGAGCGCACGAGCGTCTCGATCGCTCGGCTGACCGCAGGCGCGCCGCGATCGACAGCTTCCGCCACCTCATTGAGTGTCGCTGGTTCGTGCGCTGCAATGGCTGATAGCAATTGGCGCCTGCTGCGTTCGGCGCGTTCCCCCGGCGCTTCGATAACCCACAACTGCGCGACGCCCGTGAACCGCGCCGCAATCGCTTCTGGTGTCGAGCTCCCTCCGAGCATGATTGCAGACGTAACAAAGGTTTCGTTTCGGCGCAATATTGCGCCGGGACAGATGCGTCATTGCGAGTTGAATACGCGACGAATTAATCCAATTGCCTCGCCAGGTAGCATCGCTACTCAAACGTCGATGGCTACTCGCCCTTCCCTTCCCCGCAACGTCTGGGTCCTTGGCTTCGTCAGCTTGTTCATGGATCTCTCGAGCGAAATCTATCACGCGCTCCTGCCGGCCTTCATTACGATGGTGCTTGGACTTCCAGCGAACGCGCTCGGCGCGATCGACGGTGCCGCGGAGGCCACGTCGAACTTCGCGAAATTATTCGCCGGCCGTGCTTCCGACCGAAGCCTGAGGCGCAAGCCTTGGATCGTCGGCGGCTATGGGCTAGCGGCATTTTCGAAGCCCTTGTTCCCATTGGCGACGAGCGCGCCGCTGGTGATGCTCGCACGGTTCACGGATCGCATTGGCAAGGGCATTCGCGGCTCCCCGCGCGACGCGATGATCGCCGACGAAACGCCGCCCGAAATCCGCGGCCGCGCATTCGGGCTGCGCCAAGCGCTGGACACTGCAGGAGCGCTCCATTGCGCCGCTCGCTGCAATCGGACTCGATGGCGCTCCTCGCAAGCGACATCCGCGCGGTCTTCTGGATCGCGATCATCCCAGCGGGCGTCTCATTCATCCTTGCGTGGTTTGTGCTCCGGGAGCCCGAACAACATCTGGCCCCGCTCAAAACGTCGCCCTTTTTCAGCGGTTTCAGGCAGCTCGACAAGGACACGACGCGCCTCCTCCAGGTCGGCTTCCTGTTCACGCTCGCACGCTTTTCGGAAGCCTTCCTTATTTTGAAGGGGATCGACATCGGGCTGAGCGAAGCCATGTCTCCGATAACCTTGGCGATCTTCAATCTCGCTTACGTCGCCCTCGCCTATCCTGCAGGCGCACTTAGCGATCGCATGAAACCGCGTGCGATCCTGTTCGGAGGAATGCTGGCACTGATTGCCGGAAATCTCGTCCTCGCGGAAACGGACACTTATTCCGGCCTCGTCCTGGGAACGGCTTTGTGGGGTGCGCACATGGCGCTGACGCAGGGAATCTTCTCCCGAATGATTGCCGACAGCGCGACAGAAGAGCTGCGTGCGCACCAGCTTCGGCGCCTATTATTTCGTGACCGGGATCGGGATGCTGCTCGCGAGCCTGGGGCGGGCTGGCTGTGGGACCATCAGGGTCCTTCGGCGACTTTCCTGACGAGCGCAGCGATTGCTGGAGTGGCGGTCGCAATGCTGAGTCTGCTTGCCGAGGAGCGGCGGCCTATCGCGTGAAAAACTCGCCCTTCTCGGCCTTTTCGAGCAGAAGCTTTGAGAAGCTGAACTCCGGCTTCATCCGCTCTTCCTGGCGCTTCAGCCCATCCACGATCTTTGGTAAGCCGACGCTGTCAGCCCAGAACATCGGACCGCCGCGATAGACCGGCCAGCCGTAACCGTAGACCCAAACGACATCCACGTCGGACGCGCGCTGGGCGATGCCTTCCTCGAGGATCTTGGCGCCTTCGTTGACCATCGTGTAGAGCGTTCTCTCGACGATCTCCTCGTCGCTGATCTGACGCCGCTCGACGCCCTCCTTCTTCGCAAAATCCTCTAGGATCTGCTGCACGACCGGCGACGGACTCGGCCGGCGCTTCTCATCATAATCGTAAAAGCCCGCGCCCTTCTTTTGCCCCCAGCGATCGATTGCGCAAAGCGCATCGCGAACCGTCTCTATGCGGTTCGGGTCACGGTGCCAGCCGATGTCGACGCCGGCAAGGTCGGCCATCTGGAACGGCCCCATCGGCATTCCGAATTCGACATGCACGCGGTCGACCTGCTCGGGGGTCGCGCCTTCCAAAAGCAACTTGGTCGCCTCGATCTGCCGCGGCATCAGCATGCGGTTGCCAATGAAGCCGTGACAGACGCCCGCCACAACAGGCGCCTTTCGAATCTTCTTTCCGATCGTCATCGCAGTCAGAAGCACGTCGGGCGCCGTCTTGTCGCCGCGAACCACCTCGAGCAGCTTCATGATGTTCGCCGGCGAGAAGAAATGCATCCCAACGACATCGGCAGGTCGAGAAATGCTCGCTGCGATCTCGTTGATGTCGAGGTAGGACGTGTTTGACGCAAGGATCGCGCCCGGTCTCGCAATCTTGTCGACGCGGCCGAACACCTCCTTCTTGACGTCCATGTTCTCGTAAACGGCCTCGATGATGAGATCGCAGTCGGCGAGAGCTGCAAAATCGAGCGTCGGCCGGAGATTGGCCATGGCTTTTTCGACCTCATCCGACGTCAGCTTGCCCTTTGCGGCACTCGCCTCATAATTCTTTCGTATCAGGCCGGAGCCGCGCTCGAGCGCTTCATGCCCCATCTCTACGATCGTCACTGGGATTCCCACGGAAAGGAAGTTCATCGAAATCCCGCCGCCCATCGTCCCTGCACCTATCACCCCGATCTTGCGGATCGGCCGCGGCTCGGTGTTTTCGGGTAAGCCTTCGATCTTGCTCGCCTTGCGTTCGGCGAAGAAAAAATAGCGCTGAGCCGCCGACTGTTCTCCGCTCATCAGCTCCATGAACAGCTTTCGCTCTTCGATAACGCCTTCACTGTACGGCTTTTCGGTCGCGATCCTGACCGCCTCGATATTCTTGAGGGGCGCCTCGAAGCCGCGGAATTTCTTCGCATTCTCCGTCCGAAAGTCTTCGAAGATGTTCCGGTCCATGCCAGCGAACCGGTCTTGCCGTTCGGACGATTTCGCGAGCGGGCGGATATCACGAACCTCTTCGGCGAATGCCACAGCATGGGGAATGAGGTCACCTTCGGCGATTCGGTCGACGAGGCCGCAGTCAAACGCCTGGGAAGCGTCGATAGGATTGCCCATCGCCGTCATTTCGAGAGCCTTGCGCACGCCCGCAACCCGCGGCAGTCGCTGGGTGCCGCCCGCACCCGGAAGAAGTCCGAGCTTTACCTCCGGAGTGCCGAGCTTCGCCGATTTGTCGGCAACTCGATAATGGCAGCCGAGGGCGACCTCGAGTTCGCCGCCGAGCGCCGTCCCATGGATCGCAGCGACCACCGGCTTCGAGCAATTCTCGATCGTGTCGACGACTTGAGGCAGCCACGGGTCTTTCGGCGGCTTGCCAAATTCGGTGATGTCCGCGCCGGCGAAGAAAGTTTGGCCTTCGCAGCAAATGACGACCGCGCGAACGCTGTCGTCGGCTTCGGCTTCAGAGATTGCCGCGACCAGCCCCAGCCGCACCGGCGCAGAAAGCGCATTCACCGGCGGGTTGTTCGAGCAGACGATCAGAACGCCGCCATGCTTGCGGGTCGAGATCGGGCTGGTCGTCGCCTTGACCATAAGGTCTTCCATATGAGGCCTCCGGAGATCGCCGCTACGGCGCTGCTGACACGGTTGCAAGCCGCTGGGTCAAGTCGCTATTCGAGCCATCGCTTCCGTCGAGGTCATGCAAGTGGATGAACAACCGCCATCGGGGACGCGAAAGCTCAAGCAGCAATCGAACGACATAAGGAAAGATCATTTGACGGACGACTTCGACCGTCGGACGATCCTCGCGGCCGACCGGACGCTGCTCGCCGCCGAAAGGACCTACGCAGCCTGGGTTCGCACCGCCATCGCAGCCCTCGCCGCGGGAATTGGCGCGCGAGCCCTGCTCAAGGACATGCTTCCATCGTGGGTGGGGAAGCTTACCGGCACGGTCTTAATCGTGTTCGCCGGTTTCTGCCTGATCGCGGCGGTATGGCGTGAAATCCACGATACGCTGGAGCGCCCGGACTTGCGCCGGCTCCCAGTCACTCTGCTTGTCCCAATGAACGCCTTGCTGTTGCTGGTTGCGATCGCCGCGCTGGTCGGAATTTGGGCCGCTTGAGCGAACGTGCCGGTTTAGCTTTTTACCTTGTACCCGCAAAGCACGCCGAGGATGAAACAAACCCCGAGTGCAAGCTGGATCTTGCCGTCCGGATCGTCCCAGCCGAAGGCCCGCGAACCCCATCCGAACACGGTAATGAACATGGCAATGGCAATGCCGACCATGCGAATCCTCCCCGAATGCCGGTGAAGAACTGACCGGCTTCTCGAACATTCTGGGAGTGTTGGGTAAAGACCGGGTAAAGCTTGCCCGTCTGCCGAGCCGCAGTCATAGGGGCAGCACCGCTACGAAATTGCAGGCGATCACATGAAAGCGCGCGTCTTCATCACGCTCAAGAACGGGGTTCTCGACCCTCAGGGGAAAGCCATCCACCATGCCCTGGAGGGCCTCGGCTTCTGCGGCATCAACGACGTTCGTGCCGGCAAGCTGATCGAGCTCGACCTTGCCGAGGGCACGAGCGATTCCGACATCGAGGCGATGTGCCGCAGGCTGCTGGCTAACACGGTCATCGAGAATTTCCGGATCGAGCGACTGGAAAACGCATGAAAAGCGCGGTCATCGTCTTTCCCGGGTCCAACTGTGACCGCGACCTCGCAGTCGCACTGGAGATGGCGACCGGCTGCCAGCCGGTGATGGTCTGGCACAAAGAGACGAAGCTCCCGGACAGGACCGACTTCATCGGCATTCCCGGCGGTTTCTCGTACGGGGATTATCTTCGCTCCGGGGCGATGGCGGCGCGCTCACCGGTCATGAAGGCAGTGAAGGATGCTGCAATTCGCGGCGTTCCCGTCTTAGGCATCTGCAACGGATTCCAAGTGCTGACCGAAACCGGGATGCTGCCCGGCGCTCTGATGCGCAACGCGGGGCTCAGTTTCGTTTGCCGCAACGTCCCCTTAAGGGTGGAAAACAGCCAGAGCTTCTTCACCTCGAGATATGACCTGGGCGAGGAGATCTCCTTCCCCGTTGCACATCACGACGGCAACTATCAGGCCGATGAAGCGACGCTCGACCGTCTCGAGGGCGAATGCCGCATCGCCTTCCGCTATCTCGACCAGTGCAACGGATCCGCGCGCAACATTGCGGGAATCCTCAATGATGCGGGCAATGTCCTTGGGCTGATGCCGCACCCCGAGCGGGTGGTCGAGCCCGCGCACGGCAGCATGGCCGGTCTGCGGCTCTTCGAAGGGCTGCTCGAGACCGTCGCAGCCTAGGGTCAACATGCGCATCTACGTCGCTATTACCGGTCTGGTCTTCGCGCTGATGTTCGCCGTCCACGTGGCCAGAATCGTGTCGGAAGGCCCGGCGCTGATGGGCGAGCCGATCATCATCGTAACGTCGGTGCTCTCGCTCGGCCTGGCGATATGGGCTGTGATTTTACTCTTTAGGCGTCGATCCTGAACGGAGTGAAGTCGGTCCCGACGTCGTAGACGTCGACGCCCTCACGCTTTTTGAGCCAGCCCACCACGACATAGGTAACCGGCGTCAGGAACACCTCCCAGCTGACCTTCAGCACGACTTGGCTGACCATCACTTCAAGGAGTGAGCTCACGGGCCAGTCCGCCATGCCATAGAATGCGATCGGGTAGAAAATCAGGCTGTCTATGCTCTCACCGACGATCGTGCTGGCCCAGAAGCGCATCCAGAGGTTCCGGCCCTCACTCCAGATCTTCAGTTTGGCCATGGTCGCAGACTCGACGAAATCACCAACGAAGAACGCCATCATTGACGCGAGAATGATTCGCCATCCCGAGCCGAACACGCGCTCATAGGCTTCCTGCCCGGTCCACCCCTGGGCGACAGGGAGGTGGACGACCGTCCATTCCATCAGCGCCATGAAGGCCAAGGCTACGAAGGCGGTCCAAATCGCTCGACGTGCCCTCGCGTAACCGTACACTTCCGTCATCACGTCATCGATGAGGTAGGAAATCGGAAAGAACAGGATGCCCGCTCCGAACGGCCAGGCACCAATTCCGGGGAGCGTCACGAAGGAGCGCTTCTCCGCGCCGATCACGTTCGAGAGGAGAAGGACCACGACGAATGCGACGAGGACGAAATCGAAATAGCGGAAGTGCGCACCACGCAGCTCGCGCGCCTCAATCCTTTGAACCCCCCCACTCATCCGAGGAGCGGTTAGCGCAGTTCCTTGTTCCGTCAATTGCGGTTAGTCATTCGCCGGTGCGCGCCCGTAGCTCAGCTGGATAGAGCACGAGCCTTCTAAGCTTGGGGCCGCAGGTTCGAGTCCTGCCGGGCGCGCCAACCACGTGCAAAGCTGGGCACCTTGGCGGCGCAGCGTTGAGCTAACGATAATCAGCGCCGGCGAAGCAGCGAATATCAATCCGGAAGTCGGGAAATGACGAATCCCAGCCGGGATCAGCCGAAGGTCTTGCTGATTTACTCCATCATCATCGCGACACCGCATTATCCGCAAGACTTCTAATCGGTACCGCTGGTTCGAGCCCTGCCGGTCGCGCCGGTTCACATTCACCCGAGGATCGTGACCAGGATATCCGGGTGAAAAGGCCATTCGGCGAATCCGCAAATGGTCATGAACAAGCCAAATCCGCCGAAAATCCATGACGCGATCAGCGGTGCCCAGCTCTCGGTCAGCGCGGCCACCGCAGCGATCGAGATGGCAGTGGCAAGTGACGCCTCAGCGGCATCAAACTGATCGTCGTGGACATTCAGCGCATCATATTGGTCGGAAAACCCCTGCGCTTCCTTGGCGAGCTTCGGGCTCTCGGCGGAATATTTTGCGGCATCCCCATCGAATTTCGTAATGACGGACGCAGCACCAGCGCCGCCTGTAGCAGCCAGCTGCGCCCGCGCCGTCTCGACAATGTGCAGCTTCGTTCGCGCCGACTGGTATTCGTTCCAGCGATCGAGCGAATTGGCCTGCGCCTGGGCCATGCCCTGGACGATATTCCCGTCCTTGATGTTCCCGAGGCCGACCGCGACGGAGAATATGACCACGCTGATCGCGACAAGCCGGTTGATCCGCTTGTCCTTGGCTTCTGCGCTAATCTCGACTTCCATGGGGCCTCTCGGTTCTCCGCTGTCACATTCCCGGTTTAGAAGCCCCGGTGAAGTGAATTCTGCTCAAGGCACCAGCTTGCCCGGGTTCATGATTCCGAGCGGATCGAGCGCGTTCTTGATTGCGCGCAGCATATGGATCCGAGCCGGCGATGCGAGCCGGCCCAGCTCCTCACGCTTCAACTGCCCGATGCCATGCTCAGCAGAGATCGATCCTCCAGCTTCAGTGACGAGATCGTCGACGAAGCGGGTAATCTTGGAACCCTCGCGCTCGTACCAATCGGGAGCGGCGTGACTGGCGGCGCGGACGTGGAAATGGATGTTGCCATCTCCGAGGTGGCCGAAGCCGCTCGCGGTGACCCCAGGAAAGGCGAGCTCGACCTTGGCCGCCGCATCTACGAGGAAGGCTGGCATCCTCGCGACCGTTACAGAGATGTCGTGCGCAAGCGTCTGGCCTTCGGCGCGCTCGGCCTCGGAAATGCTGTCGCGGATCTTCCAGAATGCTTCCGCTTGCGCCTCGTTTGCTGCAAGCACGGCATCATCGATGATGCCCTCCTGCAGCGCGGCGGCCATAAGCTGCTCAAGCTCGGCCGAGATGTCATGGTCTGAGTTCGACGTTGTTGCTTCAACAAGCACAAGCCACTTGTGATGGCCCGACAGCGGCGCTCGAGTTTGCGGGATGTGTTCAAGGACGAGGCGCAGCGAATTGTCAGGTACGAGTTCGAACCCTTCGATACTGCTCGTCCGAGCTTCTAGAAAGCGCAGCAGATCGAGCGCTCGCGACGGGCTTTCAACCCCCGTCCAGGCGACCGCTCTAGCAGCGACGGCGGGCACGAGCCGAAGCGCGACGGCGGTTACAACGCCGAGCGTTCCCTCGGCCCCGATCAGGAGTTGATCGAGGCTGTAACCCCGATTGTCCTTCTTCAGTCCCGAGAGGCCATCGTGGATCGAGCCATCCGGAAGCACGGCCTCAACGCCGGCAACAAGAGCCCGCATGGTTCCGAATTTCAGCACCTGCGTTCCGCCCGCATTGGTCGAGGTAAGTCCACCGATGGTGCAGCTACCGCGCGCGCCAAGGGTCAGCGGAAACCGCATCCCGATATTGTGCGCGGCATCGTTCAGTGTCGCCAGGATGACGCCCGCGTCGGCGACGGCGAGCCGATCTTCAGCGCTGATCGAGCGAATGCGATTCATTCGGCGCAATGACAAGAGGAGCGCAGAACCATCGGCAGGCGGCGTCGCCCCGCCCGCCATACCGGTGTTCCCACCCTGCGGCACCAGCGGAACGCGATACTCGCTGGCCAGCCGAGCGATCTCGGCAACCTCCGCCGTCGAAGCAGGTGCGAGCATTGCAAACGCGGCACCGTGCACTCGACCGCGCCAATCGGTCACCCAGGGCTCGATCTCTTGCCGGTCGGTGATGACGGCCTTCGCGCCGAGCCGGCGTTCGACCTCCGCAATCAGTCGCGCTTGCGGGTCATTCATGGTCCCGGCGCTTGGCACGCGAGGCGGTGCGCGTCAAAGCGGAGGCATGGACAAGGCGTCAATCACAATCGTCGTCGCACGGGCCCAAAACGGCGTCATCGGCCGCGGCGGCAAGCTGCCGTGGCACATCCCCTCCGACCTTAAGCGCTTCAAGGCGCTGACGATGGGCAGTGTCATGGTGATGGGTCGCAGGACCTTCGAGAGCTTACCCGGGCTTCTGCCCGGACGGAGGCACGTTGTCCTGACGCGCCGCCCCGACTGGGGCTCTCCCGGAGCGGAGGTCGCTCGAAACGTCGATAATGCACTTGAACTCGCTCGCGGCGAGCGGATCTCGGTGATCGGCGGCGCGGACATTTTCGAATTGTTCATGCCGGTTGCCGACCGGGTCGAGCTGACCGAAGTCCTCGAGGACGTAACTGGAGATACAGCGATAAAAGACCCGCGCAGCTTAGGAAGCTGGAGCGAGACGATCGTCGCGGAGTATCCAGCGGAAAAGGACCATCCGCCATTTCGCTTCGTAACTCTGGAGCGAAATTAGTTTCGCGGCCTCGTCGTCGCGTAGGCCCGAAAACGCTTCAACTGTCCAGCGAGCACGCCATCGACTGCCGGAGCGAGCTTTTCGGCACCGCCATCCGCAAATCCGGCGACCTTATAGTCGAGCTCGAGCTGCGATCCTCCGGCGATCGTCTTCACCTTGACGTCCATGACGCCGACGGTCGCTTCATAGAGTAGCGGACCGAGTGCACCGCTCAGCACCACCTCGTTTCCGGGATCGACATACGTCACTCGCATATGCTCGACGCCGCCGCCCGTCTTGGGAATTTGCTCGCACAGGCACCCGCCAGGGACGAGCGTAAACCGGAGATTGGCGGAATTGCCGCTGTAGGTGTGCTCCGGGATCCCACCAGGAGGGTAGTTCCCCAAACGCGCTGAAGGCGGCGTCCGGCGGCACGACCAGGGGCACGATCTCGCGGACCTCGAACCCATTTGCAGACGCGCTCACGACCTCGGCAGAAGCCGGCGCCGCCACGACGATTGCGAGTGCCGCAAGATATTTCATGAGCCCTCCGGTCGGGCAAGATGACCCAGCTAGGTCGTGCAGTCCAGAATGGCGTCAATCTGACTTCGCCACCTCTTCGACCGACGCCATTCCGTCACTCGGCGGACGAGGCCCTTCTCCTCGTAATAAGGAAGGATCGGCGCGGTCTTCGCCCGATATTCGGCCATTCGCGTCCGCACTGTCTGCTCGTTGTCATCGGGCCGCCGCTTGAACTCGGTCGATCCGCAGACGTCGCAGACGCCGGGCACGACCGGTTGCCTGAATTGGTCATGATATGGCGCGCCGCAATTGGCGCAGGTGAAGCGGCCGACGATACGTCGCACCAACTCATCCTCGTCGACCTCGAGCTCGATTACATGATCGAGATGACGACCGCGCTCGGCAAGGAGGATCTCGAGTGCGGCGGCCTGATGCTTGGTGCGTGGAAACCCGTCGAAAATCGCGCCTTGCTCAGCGGAGACGTCGAGCCGCTCGCCGATCAAAGCACTTACGATCGCATCGCTTACCAGCTCTCCGCGCGCCATCACCTCCTTCGCCTTGAGGCCGACCGGCGTGCCCGCGGCCACCGACTGGCGAAGCATTTCACCCGTCGACAGCTGGACCATGCCGCGCTCTGCCTGCAGCCGAGCCGCCTGTGTGCCCTTGCCGGCCCCCGGAGGCCCCAACAGAATGATATTCAGCATCGCGGCGCTCTCTCCCCTGTCGCCGAGTTACGATTACCGCCGCCGCGGTGTGGTCTTGAGCTTCGCCTTCTTGATGAGGTCGCCATATTGATGCGCGATCAGGTGGCTCTGGATTTGGCTCACCGTGTCCATGGTGACGTTGACGACGATCAGAAGGCTTGTGCCACCGAGCTGGACGTTAAGCCCCGCCTGCGCCGACAGGATCTGCGGAATGAGGCAGATCACCACCAGATAGGCCGCGCCGACGACCGTGATGCGGTTCAGCACATAATCAAAATAATGTTCGGTCGCCTTGCCCGGACGGATGCCGGGAATGAAGCCGCCATGGCGCTTCAAATTGTCAGCGGTCTCCTCGCTGTTGAACTGCACCGCCGTGTAGAAGAAGGTAAAGAAGGCGATGCCGATGGCGTAAAGAGCCATATAGGCGGGAGCATGTGGCTGAAGAAAAGTGCTGATCGTGATCAGCCAGTCGGTCGTTCCGCCGCCCGCCGTTGCCCGGCTGCCCGCCCAGTTCAGCACCGTCAGCGGCATAAGCAGAAGCGATGAGGCGAAGATCGGCGGAATGACACCGGCAGTGTTGAGCTTGATCGGCAGATGCGATCGCTCTTGCTGCATCCCGCGAACCGTCTGTCGCTTCGGATATTGGATCAGCACGCGACGCTGCGCGCGCTCCATGAAACAGATGAAGAGGATGAGAGCGACGGTAAGGACGATGATGCCGACCACGAGCAGTCCGCTGATCGATCCGGTTCGACTCCCCTCCAGAAGCTGCGCCACGGCCTGGGGCAAGCGAGCGATGATGCCGGCCATGATGATCAGTGAGACGCCGTTGCCGATGCCTCGGCTCGTAATCTGCTCACCGATCCACATCAGGAACAGGGTGCCTCCAACGAGGCTGACCGTGCCCGCGACCTCGAACAAGAGACCCGGAGCGACAACCGCCTGGATTCCTTGCTTCAGCGACTGGAACTCGAGGCCCTTCACAGCAAGATATCCCTGGACGAGCGTGATCGCGACCGTGAGGTAGCGCGTGTACTGGTTGAGCTTCTTGCGCCCGGTCTCGCCCTCTTTTCTCAGCTGTTGCCACGGGCCGTAGAGAGTCGCTCCGAGCTGGATAACGATCGACGCGGTGATGTAGGGCATCACGCCCAGTGCGACGATCGAGAAACGCTCAAGCGCGCCGCCGGAAAAGGTGTTGAAGACGTCGAGGATGCCGCCGCTCTGCGTCTGGTAAAGCGCGCTCATCGCCGCAGGATCGATCCCGGCCACCGGTACGTACGACAGCAACCGGAAGAGAATCAGCCCGCCGATCGTGAACCAGAGTCTCTTCTTGAGCTCGGTCGCTTTCTGGAAATTGGCAAAAGTGATGCTGGAGGCGAGATGTTCGGCTGCGGATGCCATTCGGTAGAAACCCTTTAAGCGGTAGCGCTCATATAAGCCGCGTTCCGATCATTGCGAGGAACGGAGCGACAAAGCAATCCGGCCAGCTCGCTGGAGCGCCGCCCCAGCAATGACGCTGGCTAGGCCTTGCGCCTTTGCGGCGGCCTTGCGCGAGCCCTTCTTGGCAGCAGCGAGTTCGGCTGGATTCTTGCGCTCGATCAACTCGATCGAACCGCCCGCCTTTTCGACCGCCTCGCGCGCACCCTTGGATACGCCTGCGACCTTGAGGTTGAGCTTCGCCTTAAGCTCACCCTTGCCGAGGAGCCGGACGCCATCCTTACCGCCGCGGGCGAGGCCGGCAGCCTTCAGCGCGTCATGGTCGAGCGTGCCCTTGATATCGAGCTTGCCAGCATCGATCGCCTTCTGAACTGCGCCGATGTTCACTTCGGCATAAACGCGCGCGAAGATATTGTTGAAGCCGCGCTTCGGGATTCGCATGTGGAGCGGCATCTGACCGCCCTCGAAGCCCGCGATCGAGACACCCGAGCGCGACTTGGCGCCCTTCTGTCCGCGACCTGCGGTTTTGCCCAGGCCCGAGCCGATTCCACGGCCGACGCGAACGCGCGATTGACGCGCGCCTTTATTGTCTCTGAGTTCGTTGAGTTTCATGTCGTTGCACTCGCTTTCGCTTCTGTCGCGCAGCCCCCGAGGGAGCGGATTGGGTTAAGCGGCCTCTTCAACCGTCACCAGGTGCTGGACCTTGCGGACCTGACCCATGACGTCGGGAGTCGCCTCGACCTCCACCGTTCGGCGGAGCTTGTTGAGCCCGAGGCCGACGAGCGTCGCCCGCTGCGTTTTATCGCGACGGATCGGCGAACCGGTCTGGGTGATCTTGATCTTGGCCATCACTCTTACTCCGTGACCGATTCAGCCTGAGCCTCGGCCTCGGCGGCGCTGGCGCCTCCGCGACCGAGAAGGTCGGCGACCTTCTTGCCGCGACGCTGGGCCACCGAGCGCGGGCTCGACTGGTCCTTGAGTGCCTCGAACGTGGCACGGATCATGTTGTACGGGTTCGACGTGCCGACCGACTTCGTGACGACGTCGGCCACGCCCAGGCTCTCGAAGATCGCTCGCATCGGGCCGCCCGCGATGATCCCGGTTCCGGCGGGAGCTGTACGGATCGTCACCCGGCCGGCGCCGAAGTGGCCGAGGCCGTCGTGGTGAAGCGTTCGGCCATCGCGCAGCGGAACGCGGATCATCGCCTTCTTCGCTGAAGCGGTCGCCTTGCTGATCGCCTCCGGCACCTCACGCGCCTTGCCATGGCCGAAGCCAGCCCGTCCCTTGCCGTCGCCGACGACCACGAGCGCCGCGAAGCCGAAGCGCTTGCCGCCCTTCACGGTCTTCGAGACGCGGTTGATGTGGACGAGCTTCTCGATCAGCTCCTCTCCACCGTCCTCGTCGTCACGGCGTCCGCGCCGATCGTCGCGTCGTCCGCGGCCGCCGCGATCACCGCCACCACGCCCACGGCCGCCGCCACGTCCGCCACGCGGACCGCGGCCCTGCGGTTGCTCGGGAGCCGGCGTCTCGATCGGGGCTTGCGCCTGCTCGGCGCCTTCCTGCACGACTTCAGGGGTTTCAGTCTCTTGCACCATTTAGAACTCCAGTCCGCTTTCGCGGGCAGCGTCAGCGAGGGCCTTCACTCGGCCATGGAAAAGGAAGCCGCCACGATCGAACACGACCTGGCTGACGCCGGCCTTCTTCGCGCGCTCTGCAACGGCCTTGCCGACAGCCGTCGCGCTGTCCTTGGTCGCGCCTGTCTTGCCCTTGAGGTCCTTGTCGAGGCTTGAGGCAGATGCAACGGTCATGCCCGCCGCATCGTCGATGACCTGCGCGTAGATGTGCCGGCCCGAACGGTGGACCGAAAGGCGCGGCTTGCCCGCTCCGCGTGAACGAAGAGTGGTGCGAACCCGGCGGCGCCGGCGGTCGAAAAGGGAGAGTTTCGCCATGGCTACTTCTTCTTGCCTTCTTTGCGGAAGATATATTCGCCGCGGTATTTGATGCCCTTGCCCTTGTAGGGCTCGGGCTTGCGCCAGCGGCGGATCTCGGCCGCGACCTGCCCGACCTTCTGCTTGTCGATGCCACTGATCTCGACCGTGTTTTGATCGGGAGTCTTGACGTCGATGCCTTCGGGAACCGGGAAGTTCACGTCGTGGCTGTATCCAAGCTGGAGGCGAAGATTTTTGCCCTGGGCCTGCGCTCGGTAACCGACGCCGGTGATCTCGAGCACCTTGGTAAAGCCCTCGGTCACGCCGGTAACGAGGTTCTGAACGTTGGTTCGCTGCATGCCCCAGGCCGCGCGGTTGCGCTGCGCGCTGGTGAGCGGAGTCACGCGGATCTCGCCCTCGGCGACGTCATATTTCACGAGGTCGTCGAGAAGCTGCATCGCGAGAGTGCCCTTGGGGCCCTTCACCGTCAGCATGCCGCTCTCGACCGTCGCGGTAACCCCGGCCGGAAGAGCGATCGGTTTCTTGCCAATGCGGGACATTAGAACACCTCCGCCAGCACTTCGCCGCCGACATTCTGCTCTCGCGCCTCGACGTCCGACAGCACTCCGCGCGGGGTCGACACGATCACCGTGCCGAGGCCGTTGCGGATTCGCGGAAGTTCGCGCGCGGCCGAATAGACCCGGCGGCCGGGCTTCGACACGCGCGCCAGATGATGGATCGCGGGTTGGCCCTCGAAATATTTAAGCTCGATACGAAGGCCCTTCTGGCCCGCGAGCACTTCTTCGGAATATCCGCGAATATAGCCTTCGCGCTGCAGCACATCGAGAACGTGCACGCGCAGCTTCGACGCCGGCGTCAGGATCGAATCCTTTTTCGCCTGCTGGCCGTTGCGGATGCGGGTGAGCAAATCACCCAGGGGATCGGTCATCGCCATCCGTAAATCCTTACCAGCTCGACTTGATGACGCCGGGGATCAGGCCCTTGTTGGCCAGCTCCCGGAGCATGATCCGCGACAAGCGGAACTTGCGGTAATAGGCTCGCGAACGGCCGGTCAGCTCGCAGCGGTTACGAACCCGAGTCGGGTTCCCGTTGCGCGGCAGCTCAGCCATCTTCAAGCGCGCGATCAGGCGCTCCGTCTCGTCCTTCGACTCGTCGTTCGCGATCGCCTTCAGCTTCGCGTACTTCGCCGCATTCTGCTGGACGAGCTTCTTGCGCCGCTCGTTCTTGTTGATCGAACTCAGTTTCGCCATGACTTAAGTTCTTCTCCTAATCGAAGCAGACGCGCCCTCAGGCGGCCTGCTTCTGTTCCTCTTGCGGGAAGGGGAAGTTGAACAGACGCAGCAGTTCGCGCGCCTCTTCATCCGTCTTCGCCGTGGTGGTTACGATGACGTCCATTCCCCGGACCTTGTCGATCTGATCGTAATTGATCTCGGGGAAGATGATCTGCTCCTTGAGACCCATGGCATAATTGCCGCGGCCATCGAAGGACTTCGGGTTGAGACCGCGGAAGTCGCGGACGCGCGGAAGCGCGATCGTGACCAGGCGGTCCAGGAACTCAAACATACGGTCGCGACGAAGCGTGACCTTCACTCCGATCGGCATTCCCTCGCGCAGCTTGAACTGGGCGATCGACTTCTTGGCCTTGGTGATCACCGGTTTCTGACCGGCGATCCGCTCCATTTCCGAAGCAGCCGTCTCAACGCGCTTCTTGTCCTGGGTCGCCTCGCCGACGCCCATGTTGATCACGATCTTGTCGAGCTTCGGAACCTCGAGCTTGTTCTTGTAGCCGAAGCGCTCGATCATCGCCGGGACGATCCGCTCGTCATAGTCGCGCTTCAGCCGCGGCTTGTAATCCGCAGGCATTCGCACGTCCTTCTCGACCGTCTTTTCAGACTTCTCGGCTTTGTCAGCCTTTTCAGGCTTCTGTTTCGCTTCGGCCTTGGGCGCTTGCTCGACCTTATCGGCCTTGCTCGACCACTGGCGCCTCGGCCTCGTCGACCTTCTTCTCTTCGTCAGCCATGGATCAGCTCTCCGGTCTTGGCCGCGACGCGGACCTTCTTGCCGTCGCGTAATTCGAAGCGGACGCGGCTCGGCTTTCCGTCGCCGGTCGCGATCGCAACCTTCGAAATATGCAGCGGCGCTTCCTTGCGCTCGATCCCGCCCTGCGGGTTGAGCTGCGACGGCTTGCGGTGGCGTGCATGGACGTTGATCCCCGACACGATCACCTTGCCTTCCTTCGGCATCGCCTTCGTCACTTCACCAGTACGGCCCTTGTCCTTGCCGGACAGGACGACGACGCGATCGCCTTTCTTGATCTTGCTCGCGGCCATCACAGCACCTCCGGTGCAAGGCTGATAATCTTCATGTGCTTCTTCGCACGGAGCTCACGCACGACCGGGCCGAAGATACGGGTGCCGATCGGCTCCTCGTTCTTGTTGACCAGCACTGCCGCGTTGGAATCGAAACGGATCACCGAACCGTCAGGACGTCGGATGTCCTTCGCAGTGCGGACGATCACGGCACGGTGAACATCGCCTTTCTTCACGCGGCCGCGCGGCGCCGCTTCCTTGACGGAAACGACGATGATGTCGCCGACGCCCGCAACGCGGCGCTTTGATCCGCCCAGCACCTTGATGCACTGGACGCGCTTGGCGCCGCTGTTATCCGCAACGTCCAGGTTGGACTGCATCTGGATCATGGTTCGACCCTTATCCTCTCAAATCTTGCTCAGGCGTCCGTTTCAGCGACGTCTTCGGCCTTGGCCTTCTTGCCCTTCTTCGTCGGCTTCTCGCCCACTTCTCCGACGGGCTGCGACGGCTGGCTGGGGCGGCGGCGGTAAAGCCGCCTCGGTGTCGGCGATATCGGCCTTCAGCGCCTTGCCGCTGCCAAGACGATCAACAACCGTCCACGTCTTCAGCTTGGAGATCGGCGCGCATTCTTCGATGCGAACGATCTCGCCGACGTGGAATTCGTTCGCCGCGTCGTGAGCATGGTACTTCTTCGACAGCTTGATGATCTTGCCGTAGAGCGGGTGCTTCACCCGCCGCTCGACACGAACCACGATCGTTTTGTCACCCTTGTCGGACACCACGGTGCCGGTGAGGACGCGCTTTGGCATCTCGTCAGTCTCCTCAGCCCTGCGCCTGTGCGCGGGCACGTTCGGTCTGCAGCGTCCGGATGCGCGCGATGGTGCGACGCACTTCCTTGACGCGGCTCGGCTTCTCCAGCTGATTCGTCGCCGACTGGAAGCGCAGGTTGAACTGTTCGCGCTTCAACTCGCCCAGCTGCTGCTGCAGCTGGTCGTCGGTCTTCACCTTGAGATCGTCGGTGGCGGCCATCCTACTTTTCCTCTCCGGCCAAGGTCTCGCCGAGGCGGGCGACGACCTTCGTCTTGATCGGCAGCTTTTCAGCCGCGCGCTCGAACGCCGTCTTGGCGAGGTAGCCAGGGACGCCGTCGAGCTCGAACAGGATCCGGCCGGGCTTCACCCGGGCGACCCAGAACTCTGGCGAGCCCTTGCCCGAGCCCATCCGAACCTCAGCCGGCTTGGAGCTGACGGGAACGTCCGGAAACACCCGGATCCAGAGACGACCCGAACGCTTGATGTGACGCGTGATCGCGCGGCGGGCCGCCTCGATCTGGCGCGCGGTGATCCGCTCGGGCTCCATGGCCTTGAGGCCGAAAGCGCCGAAGTTGAGTTCGGTCCCGCCCTTGGCGTTGCCGTGGATTCGGCCCTTGAAGGCCTTGCGAAATTTGGTGCGCTTGGGTTGCAGCATCTTGAAATACCTTCGGCTTACCGGTTGCCGCGCTCTTCGCGCGCAGGACGGACGCCAGAGGTCTGGGCCTCCATCATCAGCCGGTCTTGAGCGAGCGGATCGTGAGCGAAGATCTCGCCCTTGAAGACCCATACCTTCACCCCGCACACACCATAAGCAGTGTGCGCTTCGGCCTCCGCATAATCGACGTTGCCGCGCAGCGTGTGAAGCGGGACGCGGCCCTCGCGATACCATTCCGTGCGGGCGATCTCGGCGCCGCCGAGACGGCCAGCGCAGGTGATACGAATGCCCTCTGCGCCAAGGCGAAGCGCCGACTGCACCGCGCGCTTCATTGCGCGGCGGAAGGCGATACGCCGCTCGAGCTGGTCAGCAACACCCTGGGCGACGAGCTTGGCGTCGATCTCAGGCTTGCGGATTTCGACGATGTTGAGGCTCACGTCGGAGCTCGTCATCCTTTGAAGCTCTTTCTTGAGCTTCTCGATGTCCGCGCCCTTCTTGCCAATGATCACGCCTGGACGCGCCGCATAGATCGACACGCGGCAAATTTTGGCCGGACGCTCGATCACCACCTTCGAGATCGCCGCCTGCGGCGCCTTTTCCAGAATATAGCGGCGGAGCTTCAGATCTTCGAGCAGCAGTCGACCATAGTCCTGGCCTTCCGCGAACCAGCGGCTGTCCCAGGTACGGTTGATCTGCAGGCGAAGCCCGACAGGAGAGGATTTCTGACCCATTACGCTTCTTCCTGCTCGCGAACGACGACGCGGATTTGGCTGAACGGCTTAACGATCCGGCTCGAACGACCACGCGCGCGGGTCGCGAAACGCTTCATCGAGATCGACTTGCCGACACTTGCTTCAGCAACCACCAGAGCGTCGACGTCGAGGTTGTGATTGTTCTCCGCATTGGCGACCGCCGAGGCAAGCACCTTGAACACATCCTCGCTCATTCCCTTGGGGCTGAACTTCAGGATGTTGAGCGCCTCCTCGACCTTTCGGCCGCGGATCATCTGAGCGACGAGGTTGAGCTTGCGCGCGGAACCGCGGATCGTGTTACCGATCGCGAGGGCTTCCTTCTCGCCGACCTTGCGGGGTGCAGCTGCCTTGCCCATTAGCGCTTGCCCTTCCTGTCAGAGGCGTGGCCGGTGAAGAGGCGCGTCGGCGCAAATTCGCCGAGCTTCATTCCAACCATTTCCTCGTTGACCGAGACCGGCACGAATTTGCGGCCATTGTAGACATTGAAAGTCAGGCCGACGAACTGCGGCAGGATTGTCGAACGGCGCGACCATGTCTTGATCGGCGCACGGCCACCCTTCTCTTGAGCAGACTCTGCCTTCTTCAGCAGCGAAAGCTCGACGAACGGACCTTTCCAGACGGACCGGGCCATGGATTAACCCTTCTTCTTCGCGTGACGCGACCGGATGATCATCTTGTCGGTCGCTTTGTTGTGTCGAGTGCGGGCACCCTTGGTCGGCTTGCCCCACGGAGTGACCGGATGGCGGCCGCCCGACGTGCGGCCTTCACCACCGCCATGCGGGTGGTCGACCGGATTCTTGGCGACACCGCGGGTCAGCGGACGCTTGCCGAGCCAGCGGTTGCGGCCCGCCTTGGCGAGGTTGGTGTTGGCATTGTCAGGGTTCGACACGGCGCCAACCGTCGCCATGCAGTCGGACCGGATGTAGCGCTGCTCGCCGGAATTGAGCCTGACGATGACCATTCCGCGATCGCGGCCGACGACTTGCACATAGGTGCCTGCAGCGCGCGCGATCTGGCCACCCTTGCCGGGCTTCAGCTCGACATTATGAACAATGGTCCCGACCGGCATCTGACCGATCTCCATTGCATTGCCGGGCTTTACGTCGACCTTCTTGCCAGCGATCACCTTGTCGCCCGGAGCAAGACGCTGTGGAGCGATGATGTAGGCCTGCTCGCCGGCCTCGTAGGTCACGAGCGCGATAAACGCCGAACGATTGGGGTCATACTCAAGCCGCTCGACAGTCGCCGGGACATCCCAGGTGCGACGCTTGAAATCGATGTAGCGGTAATTTTGTTTGTGACCGCCCGCGATCCCGCGGCTGGTCACATGGCCCTTGTTGTTGCGGCCGCCCGTCTTGCGCTTGCCCTCGGTGAGCGCTTTGACCGGCTTGCCCTTCCACAACGCGGACTTGTCGACCAGAATCAGGCCTCTGCGTGCCGACGACGTCGGGTTATATTGCTTGAGAGCCATTAGCCGCGGACCCCTTCGGTAATATCGATCGACTGACCCTCGGCGAGGGTGACGATCGCCTTCTTCACATCCGAGCGTCGATAGGGCGCACCCTTCCAGCGCTTGGTCTTCCCCTTGGACACGAGCGTGTTCACGCTCGTGACCTTGACGTTGAACAGCGCTTCGACGGCCGCCTTGATCTCGGGCTTGCTAGCCTTGGGCGCGACTTTGAATACGACCGCGTTCGCTTCCGAAAGCATCGTCGATTTCTCGGTGATGTGCGGTGCCAGGACGACATCGTAGTGACGCACTTCCGTAGCTCTTTGAGGCTTCCTAGCCATTGAAGCGGCCCTCCAGCTTCTCGACGGCCGCGCGGGTCAGGACCAGCGTTTCGTGCCGCATGATGTCGTAAACATTCGCGCCAACCGCCGGCAGTAGGTTGATACTCTCGAGGTTCGACGAGGCGCGGGCGAAGCCGACATTCAGCGCGTCCCCGTCGATCACAAGCGCGGTCTTGCCGAAGCCGAGGTTCTGAAGCTGCGTTTTGAGTTGCTTCGTCTTCGCCTCCGAAACGTCGAGGTTGTCGAGTACGATCAACTGACCATCGCGTGCCTTCGACGACAGCGCCATCTTTAGGCCCATCGCACGCACCTTCTTGTTGAGGCTCGACGTGAACACTCGGGCGCGCGGTCCGTGGGCCTTGCCGCCTCCGATGAAAATCGGCGCCCTGCGGTCGCCGTGGCGAGCCGTTCCGCCGCCCTTCTGGCGGCCGAACTTCTTGCCGGTGCGAGCGACGTCGCTGCGCTCACGAGCCGCCCGCGCCGGAGCGCGGCGGTTGATGAGCTGCCAGGTGACGACCCGGTGAAGGATGTCGGCACGCGGCTCGACGGCGAAAATCTCGTCGTTGAGCTCGATGTCACCGCCCTTGCCGGCGTCGAGGGTCTGTACTTTGACCTTCATCTTCAGCCTTCCTTGCTCTCGTCGCCGGCTTCGCCTTCGGTTTTCGCCTCGTCCGCCGGAGCGTTCGTCGCTTCGCTCTCGGCCGCGGCCTGAGCTTCCGCCTCGGCGGCCGCTCCAGCTTCCTGCTCGGCTGCGATCGCGGCGACTTCCTCATCGCTCGGGAGCGCCGGCATTTCGTGGACTGCGCCCTCGTCGACCAGACCCGCCGGTGCATGGTCCTGTTCTTCGACCGGCTTTGCCGTTTCGATGATCGCGGCCGGATAAGGCGCGCTCTCGTGGCGGGGTAGCTTGATCGCGTCGCAAACCGTCAGCCAGGCCCCCTTGTGGCCTGGGACAGAACCCTTGACGAACAGAAGACCACGGATGGGATCAGTTCGGACAATCTCGAGGTTCTGCTGCGTGCGGTTGCGAGCACCCATGTGCCCGGCCATTTTCTTGTTCTTGAACACGCGACCCGGGTCCTGACGGTTGCCCGTCGATCCGTGTGAACGGTGCGACACAGAAACGCCGTGAGTGGCGCGCAAACCGCGGAAGTTCCAGCGCTTCATGGCTCCAGCGAAGCCTTTGCCCTGCGTGGCGCCAGCAACGTCAACCAGCTGACCGGCGACAAAATGCTCAGCGCTGATGCGTGCACCTACGTCGAGCAGCGCGTCTTCGTCGACGCGGAACTCGACGACGCGCGCCTTGGGTTCCACCTCGGCCTTGCCGAATGCGGAACGCTGCGGCTTGGCGACATTCTTGGCCTTCGCCTTGCCCGCGCCGAGCTGGACGGCAGTGTATCCGTCCCTGTCCATCTCACGACGGCCGATGACCTGCACGTCTTCCAGCTGCAGGACGGTAACCGGCACGTGCCGACCGTCTGCCTGGAACAGGCGGGTCATTCCGACCTTCTTCGCGATCACGCCGATGCGCATGATCAAACTCCTCCACAGAGGCACACGGCGAAATGCCGGGTGCGTGCAGCCCATCCAAATGTTTACGTGCCCCGCCTGGGCTAGTGCTCCCTAGAGAGCGGCGGGGACGCAGCCCGGAGCAAGCCTCCGGCGGTATCACCCTATGTCCGCGAGCCTTGGCCCGCGCTGGCCGGTTAAGCCAGTTTGATCTCCACATCGACGCCTGCAGCAAGATCGAGCTTCATCAGCGCATCCACGGTCTGCGGCGTCGGCTGAACGATATCGAGCAGCCGCTTGTAGGTCCTCACCTCGAACTGCTCACGCGACTTCTTATCAACGTGCGGCGAACGGTTGACGGTGAACTTCTCAATACGCGTCGGCAGGGGAATGGGTCCGCGGATGAGAGCACCCGTGCGGCGCGCCGTATCGGCGATGTCGCCAGTCGCCTGGTCGAGCACTCGATGATCGAACGCCTTCAGGCGAATCCGGATATTCTGCGTGTCCATGTCCCTACCGATGCGAAAGAGCCTGTGCGCCCCAGCTTCCGCTGAAGCCCAATTCGTTTCAATAAACTCAAAAGCGAACCGCGCGACCCTGAACCAGAATCGCGCGGTTGGCGCCCTATATTACTTAGTGATGTTCGCGACAACCCCTGCGCCGACCGTGCGGCCGCCCTCGCGAATCGCGAAGCGCAAACCCTGGTCCATGGCGATCGGGGCGATGAGCCTGACGCTCAGGTTCACGTTGTCACCCGGCATCACCATTTCGGTGCCCTCGGGAAGCACAACCTCGCCAGTGACGTCCGTTGTCCGGAAATAGAATTGCGGACGATAGTTGGCGAAGAACGGCGTGTGACGGCCGCCCTCGTCCTTCGACAGGACGTAAACCTCAGCCGAGAAGTCGGTGTGCGGCTTGATCGAGCCCGGCTTGCACAGCACTTGGCCGCGCTCGACATCCTCACGGCCAACGCCGCGAAGCAGCGCGCCGATGTTGTCGCCCGCCTGGCCCTGATCGAGCAGCTTGCGGAACATCTCGACCCCGGTGACGACCGTCTTCTGGGTGTCGCGGATGCCGACGATCTCGACTTCCTCGCCGACCTTGACGATGCCCTGCTCGACTCGGCCCGTAACAACGGTGCCGCGGCCCGAGATCGAAAAAACGTCCTCGATCGGCATTAGGAACGGCTTGTCGAGGGGACGTTCGGGAGTCGGGATCCAGTCGTCGACAGCGCTCATCAACTTGAGGATGGCGTCGTGACCGATTTCACGGTTGCTGTCCTCGAGGGCAGCAAGCGCCGAACCCGAGACGATCGGAATGTTGTCGCCGTCGAAGTCGCGCTTGGAAAGCTCCTCGCGGATTTCGAGCTCGACCAGCTCCAGAAGCTCAGGATCATCCACCTGGTCGACCTTGTTCAGGAACACGACCATCGTCGGCACACCGACCTGCTTGGCGAGTAGAATGTGCTCCTTGGTCTGCGGCATCGGGCCATCGGCGGCTGAAACGACCAGGATCGCGCCGTCCATCTGGGCGGCGCCAGTGATCATGTTCTTCACATAATCCGCGTGGCCCGGGCAATCGACGTGCGCATAGTGACGCTTCTCGGTCTCATACTCGACGTGCGCAGTCGAGATGGTGATGCCGCGCTCGCGCTCTTCCGGCGCCTTGTCGATGTTCGCATAGTCGGTGAACGTCGCCCCGCCGGTCTCGGCGAGGACCTTGGTGATCGCCGCGGTCAGCGACGTCTTGCCATGGTCGACGTGACCGATGGTTCCGATGTTCACGTGCGGCTTATTCCGCTCGAATTTAGCCTTAGCCATTTTACGCCTCTTCTATTGAAAGGAATTCGGGCGGCCCGCCCTCATCGCGAGCGCGCCCATAACTACAAATTTGCGCTTACGCCAGCTTCGCCTTCACCTCGTCGGCGACGTTCTGAGGCACTTCGTCATAGTGCGAGAACTGCATCGTGTACTGAGCGCGTCCCTGGGTGAACGAGCGCAGCTGGTTCACGTAGCCAAACATATTGGCCAGCGGAACAATCGCCTCGACCACTTGCGCGTTGCCGCGGCTGTCGGTGCCCTGGATCTGGCCACGGCGGCTGTTGATGTCGCCGATCACGTCTCCGAGATAATCTTCCGGAGTCACGACCTCGACCTTCATGATCGGCTCGAGCAGCTTGATTCCAGCTTTGTGCGCAGCTTCACGCATCGCGCCGCGCGCACAAATCTCGAAGGCGAGGGCCGAGGAATCGACGTCGTGATATTTGCCGTCGATCAGATGGACCTCAAAGTCGATGATCGGAAATCCGATGAGTGAACCCGTCTCGGCGGTCTCTCGAAGGCCTTTCTCGACGGACGGAATATATTCCTTGGGGACGTTGCCGCCCTTGATCTCGTCGAAAAACTGGAAGCCGGACCCGCGCTCGCCCGGGATGACGCTAATCTTGATCTCGCCGAATTGGCCAGACCCGCCCGACTGCTTCTTGTGCGTGTAAGTCAGATCGACCGGCTTCGCGAGATACTCGCGATAAGCGACCTGCGGAGCGCCTACATTAGCCTCGACCTTGAATTCGCGCTTCATTCGATCGACGAGAATCTCGAGGTGGAGCTCGCCCATCCCCTTGATGATCGTCTGACCCGATTCATGGTCGGTGGTGACACGGAATGAAGGATCCTCACGAGCCAGGCGATTGAGCGCGATCCCCATCTTTTCCTGGTCCGCCTTGGTCTTCGGCTCGACTGCGACCTCGATCACGGGATCGGGAAACTCCATCCGCTCCAGGATGATCGGAGCGTTTGCAGCGCACAGGGTATCGCCGGTCGTGGTGTCCTTGAGGCCCGCAAGAGCGACGATGTCGCCTGCATAAGCCACCTGGATGTCCTCGCGATCGTTGGCGTGCATCAGCAGCATGCGTCCGACTTTTTCCTTCTTATCCTTGACCGAGTTCGAAACCTGCGAAGCGGTCTCGAGCTTACCGGAGTAGATTCTGGCGAAGGTCAGCGTGCCGACGAAGGGATCGTTCATGATCTTAAACGCGAGCGCCGAAAACGGCGCGTCATCCGAGGGAGCACGCGTGTCGGGAACCTCGGTGTCCGGATTCACGCCTTCCACCGGCGGAATGTCGAGCGGGCTTGGAAGATAGTCCACGACCGCATCGAGGAGCGGCTGAACACCCTTGTTCTTAAACGCTGACCCGCACAGCACGGGAACGAACGAGAAGTTCAGTGTGCCTTTGCGGATCAGCCTCTTGAGTGTCGCCGTGTCCGGCTCGTTGCCCTCGAGATACGCTTCCATGACGTCGTCGTCTTGCTCGACGGCCATCTCGATCAGCTCCTGGCGAGCAGCGGCGGCAACGTCGGCCAAGTCAGCCGGGATGTCCTGATACTCGAACTTCGCTCCGAGGCTCTCGTCGAGCCAAATAATCGCGCGGTTCTCGACCAGGTCGACGAGACCCTTGAATTGGTTCTCAAGGCCGATCGGCAGGTAAAGGACAGCCGGGCGAGCGCCGAGGCGGTCCTTGATCATGCTGACGCACATGTCGAAGTTCGCACCCGTTCGGTCGAGCTTGTTGACGAAGCACATCCGCGGAACTTTGTACTTCTCGGCCTGGCGCCACACGGTTTCGGACTGAGGCTCGACGCCGGCAACGCCATCGAAACACGCGACGGCGCCGTCGAGCACTCGAAGCGAGCGCTCGACCTCGATGGTGAAGTCGACGTGGCCCGGAGTGTCGATGATATTGATCCGGTGCTCAGGACCATCACCCGCGCTCCAGAAGCAGGTCGTCGCGGCCGACGTGATCGTGATCCCGCGCTCCTGCTCCTGCTCCATCCAGTCCATTGTGGCCGTCCCCTCGTGGACTTCGCCGATCTTGTAGGACTTGCCAGTGTAATAGAGGATGCGCTCGGTCGTCGTCGTCTTGCCGGCGTCGATGTGCGCCATGATGCCGATGTTGCGATAGCGTTCGAGCGGATGGCTGCGGGCCATTTCAATTGCTTCCTTAGCGATGTGGGGAGCCGGCGGATCCGGCTTGCCCAGATATAGGTATTATATTTACCAGCGGTAGTGGCTGAAGGCGCGGTTGGCTTCGGCCATACGGTGCGTATCTTCGCGCTTCTTCACGGCATTGCCGCGGTTCTGCGACGCGTCCATCAGCTCGCCCGAAAGGCGGCCAGCCATGGTTTTCTCCGAGCGGCCGCGCGCTGCTGTGATCAACCAACGGATCGCAAGCGCCTGGGCGCGCTCCGGACGAACCTCGACAGGCACCTGGTAGGTTGCGCCGCCGACGCGGCGGGAGCGGACCTCGATGCCCGGCTTCACATTGCTGAGCGCGTCGTGGAAGACACGGATCGGGTCCTGTTTCAGCCGCGTTTCGACATTGTCGAGCGCGCCGTAGACGATTCCCTCAGCGACCGACTTCTTGCCGTCGAACATGACGGAGTTCATGAATTTGGAGAGCACAATATCCCCGAACTTCGGATCGGGAAGAATTTCGCGCTTCTCAGGACGACGACGACGAGCCATTGGATTATTCCTCTTCTCTCTTCAGCCTTGTCCGGGACTTCAGATGCGCCCGGGGCTTACTTTGGCCTGATTATTTGGGACGCTTGGCGCCGTATTTCGAACGGCTCTGCTTGCGGTCCTTGACGCCCTGTGTGTCGAGAACGCCGCGCAGCACGTGATAGCGCACACCGGGAAGATCGCGCACACGGCCGCCGCGGATCAGAACAACGCTATGCTCCTGGAGGTTGTGGCCCTCGCCCGGGATGTAGCTAATCACTTCGCGCTGATTGGTCAGGCGGACCTTGGCGACCTTGCGGAGCGCCGAGTTCGGCTTTTTTGGGGTTGTCGTGTACACACGGGTGCAGAACTCCTCGCTTCTGCGGGTTCTGCTCCATTGCAGGGACCTTTGATTTGGCCTTCTGCGGTTCGCGACCCTTGCGGATCAGCTGGTTAATCGTTGGCATGAAGCCCTTCACCTTGTCTGTGCGGGAAAGCCCCCGCGGTTACTTTGCTCAACAGAAAAAGCGCGGAGCCGAAGCAGCACCTGGGCCGCCTGGCGACGCGCATGTTGAGCAACGTTCAGCTCTTTGCCCGCGATGAGTGAATCACAGCATCTTCGGACCGGCGGGCACATAGCGGCGAGGCGCTGAAGGGTCAACCGCGTGTCCGGTTTCTGTCGTGAACACGAGGTATGTCCGATTAGATAACACATCATTTGTCCGATTGGCGATTTGGGCTCTGTTCTCGACACCGCGCTAAACGAGCGAAGGAACGCTTGGCAGACGAGGCTCGTTCATGATTGGCTTCCGGCAAGGAGGCCCGAGATGACCCACAGGTTTGGAAGCTTCGCGTCGGCGCTTGCTCTCATCGGCTTGGCGAGTTGCGGCGCGAGCAATCGCAGCAACGATCAAGCGAACGGAGAAGCCACAGTGGAAAATGCGACCCATGTCAGATTGAGCATCACCAGCGACAGCTTTGAAAATGGAAAGCCGATTCCGACACAATATACCTGCGACGGCGAAGATCAGGCACCCACCATCCACTGGTCCGATCCGCCCGCTAGCACAAGGAGTTTCGCGCTAGTCATCGACGATCCAGACGCGCCGAGCGGCATCTTCCGTCATTGGGGCGTTTTCGACATTCCAGCGTCAGCCCGCTCGCTTGGAGGGAAGCAGAAGATCGGCACGGAAGTCCGCAATGACTTCGGGAAGCCCGGCTATGGCGGCCCCTGCCCGCCTCCAGGGCATGGCGTGCATCATTATCGTTTCAGGCTGTTCGCGCTCGATACGGCCAGGCTCGGGCTTCCAGGCGACGCCAAGATCGTGGACGTCGAGAATGCCGCGCTGAATCATGCGATCGCGCAGGGCGAGATCGTCGGCACCTACGAGCGCAAGTAGCTAACGAACGACTGGGAGCTCGATGTAGCTTTCTTGCGGGCCGGAGACGGTCACCTTCTGGGTCGCGGGGCGATAATCGCCAGCTCTTGCGAAGAAGATGTTGGGAACGAACGTCTGCGGATTCCTGTCGTAGAGCGGGAACCAGCTCGACTGCACCTGGACCATGATCCGATGGCCCGGCAGAAACACATGGTTCGTCGTCGGCAGGTCGAAGCCATAAGTGAGCGGCGCATTGGCCTTCAGCGGTTTCGCCTCAGCGAGAATTCCCGATAGCGACCGCGGAAAATGTCCATCGCGACGGGGAATTGATAGCCGCTCATATTACGGTCGATCGGTACTTCATCGGGATAAACGTCGATCAGCTTCACGACCCAATCGCTATCGGTGCCGCTTGTCGACGCCGTAAGATGGACGACGGGTGCGCCCGCGACGGTCACCGGCTGGCTCAGCACTGGACCGGTGAAGGTCAGCACATCGGGCCTCGTCGAATATTCCCGCTGGTCGGTAGTGAGCCACGCCTTCCAATGGTCATCCTCGTATGTGACCGGCCGATCGGGCCGCGGCGTGTTGGTGACCGGATGCGCTGGGTCCGACACGTAATCTGCCGTCCGCGTTGGTGCTTTGGACGGTGCGAAATCCACAGTCATATCCGGCCGCAAATAAAGCCGCTCCGCCGACCCGACCGGCCAGGAACTCAGCCGCTGCCAGCGGTTGGTGCCGGACTGGAACGCAGTGACCGGCGCAACGTCCATGGGGGCGCCTTTAAGATAGTGCGCGAGAAATGGCGCGAGCACATTGTAGCGCCACCATTTGGATGCGTCCTGGTCCCACTGGATGGCGCCTGTGTTGCGGCCCTCGTCGATGGCCTGCCCGTGATACCACGGCCCCATCGACAGATAGACCATGTTATTGTTCGAATCCTTGGGCTCGATCGCCCGGTAAACGGCAAGCGCGCCGTAAATGTCCTCGGCGTCCCAAAGACTGTCGACCAGCATCACCGGAACCTTGAGTGGCTGCGAGCCCAAGATCTTGTCCATCGCCTGGCTCTGCCAAAAACTGTCGTAGGCGGGATGTTGAGTGATCTCGCGCCAAAATCCGACCTGCTCCAACCCGTGCTGTCGCCCGAATTCGCCAGCCGATGTGGACCGCATGAAGGCGTCGTAAAGGTCGTATGAATTCCACGCGAACTTTGCGCTATTGTCGCGCGTCGCCTCCTGCTCGAAAATATAGTCGGTGCCCGTCTGGCGATAGGCTCCATTATGGAACCAGTCGTCCCCGCGCCAGCCGTCGACCATCGGGTTCATCGGAACCGACACCTTAAGTGCCGGATGCGGGTTCACCAGTGCGACCAGCGGCTCATAACCGTCATAGCTGATGCCGATGATCCCGACGCGCCCGTTGCTCTCGGGCACATTCTTCACCAGCCAGTCGATCGTGTCATATGCATCGGTCGAGTCATCGACCGTGGTGGGGTTGAGCGGATTTCCAACCAATGGCCTGTTCATCACGTACGTGCCTTGCGACCCGTATTTGCCGCGGATGTCCTGGATAACCCGGATGTAGCCGCCGTCGACGATGATGTCGGCGGCATTGTCGTAGCCGTCGAGCGCCGCGACCATGTGCCCGCTACTGACGTTCGTCGTCAGCCCATCAGCATTGTAGGGCGTCCGGGTCAGAACGATCGGAGCGTCCTTCGCGCCCTTCGGAATGAGGATGACGGTGTGAAGCTTCACGCCGTCGCGCATCGGAATTTCCGCGATTCGGCGTTCGTAGTCCCAACCGGTCGTCGCTGGCACAACCGTCGCCGGCCGCTCGTCATAATTTTGCGCAACCGCGGGAACGCCCGTCGTCGCGCCAGCGAGAGCGGCGCCGCAGAGAATCCATAGACGCATGATTTGCCCCCTTTGCCCAATTGTCGAATTTTCAGCGAATAGCAGTTCAGAGATGCGCGAACAGCATCGTAACGTACGAAAGAAAGCCAATTACCGCCGTGCTTGCCAAAGCGACGTGCAGACGATGGCTCCTTCCCAACATCCCCGCGACTGCGATGCCCGTGAGCAGGAGATGAAATCCAAGGTTCACCGCCGATGGAAGGCGATGGTCGAGGATTAGGGTTTTCATGATGCTCGTCGCGAGCATCGCAATGAGAAAACTGAAGAAGGATCGGCGATATTTGTCGGAATGTTCGATCAGATCGATCGTGCCGCTCGATCCCACATCTGGGATCACCAGCGCTGCAAGCATGTAGAGTAGGATCATCTGAAGCAGGATTACGGCGAAGGAAAGGAAGTCCCAGTGCGTCCGCGCGCGAAGATCGAAGCTCGCCCACCAAGCCTGTGCTGCGAACAACAAAATGAGAGCGCTCCAGATTAGAACCGATGCAGAAAGCTTCACTCGGCCGCGCGCGAGGAGAAGCGCGCGATAGCCCTGCAGGACCTGTGCGATCGCGAGGCCGAGTATGATCGACAGCAGGACCGACAAATAGGTGAAGGCATCCATCATATCGCTGCGGTGATCCGATGCCGGGCGAGCCGTTCGTAATAAGGGCGGCAGCGTTCGGCGAGGCGCTCTGCATCCGGCGGGAGCTCGAACGGCCTCGCTTCTGGAGGCGCAAAGCTCGTGCTCTGCTCCACGGCTTTGTACCAGTGCGCCGACCAAATTCCGTCCGTCTCGCGGGGTCCGGGGGCCCAGCCGAGCATTGCTGGATCCCACGCAATTCCTAGCGCTCCGCACAGTTTGAAGAGAATGTATTGCGGATCGGTGAGTAGGTCGTTTGCGTCGACCACTGCCGGCGAATGGCCAAGCCTTTCGGCCTCGCGCTCGAAGAATTCGGCCTGTTTCTCGAGCCCGAAATCCTCGAACCGGGCCGCTTCGCGCTTGTTCAAATAAGATGCGATCATCCGCTCCGGCTCGCGGATCAGAAATGCATGCCGAAAGCCCGCGAAATCTTCGAAGCCGATCGGCCCAACCATCATGTGCCACATATGCTTCTGGTACCAGATTGCAGAACCGCCCGGCGCATCTGCGGAAAGCCGATCCATGACGCTCCGCCAGCCACAATCCATCGATGCAATGACTTCATCCCGCATCGGATGGTCGAGGCCGGTAGCCTTCAGGAAGCAGCCGTAGAAGGGCTCGTCGGTGACATAAGTATCAGACCGGCTTTCGAAGCTGCGCATCATCGCGGTGGAAAGGTTTCGCGGCCCCGACCACATGGCGATGCGAATGGTCACGGCCGAGGCTGGTCCGCAACGTCGCGCTCGACACGCTCGGCGTACAGCTTCCGCAGGCGCTCCACCCGCGGGCCGGGGCAAATCAGGGGGCGGCCGTCGATCTCTCGAACGGGCACGATGCCGGCGAAGGTTCCCGTTAAGAACGCCTCATCCGCGCCGTAAACGTCGGTCAGCGAGAAATCCTTCTCGATCGCGGGAATGCCGGCTTCGCGCGCGACCTCCAGCGCAAGACCGCGAGTAATTCCGCCGAGGCAATATTTGCCGCTGGAGGTCCAGACCTCGCCGCCGCGGACGATGAAGAAGTGAGTCGAGTTGCAAGTCGCGACGAAGCCATGCGGATCGAGCATCAGCGCCTCGTCGGCGCCCGCTTGAGTTGCCTGAATCGAGGCAAGGATGCAGTTCAATTTCGAATTCGAGTTGATCTTCTGGTCCTGCACCGCGGGGTCGCCCCGCCGGACATGGACAGTGAAGAGCTTGAGCCCTCGCTCGTAGATCGCGGGGTCCGGTTCCTTATATTCAGGGATTATGACGATGGTCGCGCCGCCGACCACCACGCGCGGGTCCTGATAGGGTGTAGAGCGAACTCCGCGGGTAACCAGCAGCCGGATGTGCACGCCCTCGCTCATGCCGTTAGCTTCGAGGGTCTCGCACAGTCGCTTGGTCAACGCGCCGCGCGAGATACCGATATCCATCGCGATCGCTTTGGAGCCTTCGAACAATCGGTCGAGATGCCGGTCTAGGAAAGCGGGCTTGCCCTTATGGATGCGCAACCCTTCCCACACACCGTCGCCGAGCATGAAGCCACTGTCGAACACCGACACGACCGCCTCGGCGCGCGGTTTCAGATCGCCGTTCACGTTGATCAAAATCGAAGCGTTGCGCGGGTCGGACACGTCGTGCATCGAGGTCACAGCTAGGCCTCCCTGGTTGGGTCGTTGCCCCAGTTCATGAGGCTATAGCGCCAGCGCGACGTATAAATGTTGTCGGGCCGCTGAGCCGAGTGCCTGCGGACGAAACCCACGACCTTACGCATATGCTCATAATCGGCTGTGGTGAGCTCGGACTCTTTCTTGCGTAGGATCGAGACAATCCGGCGGCCGCTTGCATGGCCGACGCTTTCGTCGGCTTTGCCCAGAGCGCCCTTCCAGCCGACTTTCCTGCTTTCATCCGTATCGAGCCATTTCTCTATTTCGGCGGCGCTCATGTTGACCGCGCGGCAAAAGTCCTCGCGCACTTTCTTGCGGTCCAGCTCGGCCATTGGCTTCAATAATCCAATTGGTTGGCGGCGCCTTCCATCGGCCGGACGAAAAGGCGCCGGACCTGCGGCCAACGGCGTTGTGCGTCCTGCTCGATTGCGCAGACCACTCGTTCGACTTCACCTGCCGTTATGGCGTTGTCGAAATCGACGTTCATCATCACTGTGATCTGGTCCGGCGATGAGTGAACGGTCAGAACGTAGCCGACGCCCACGACACCCCGCATGTCGGCCGCGAGGGCACGCAGGTTCTCGACCAGATCCTGATCGGCCGCTTCGCCGATCAGGAGGCCCTTGGATTCATAGGCGAGTAACGCCGCAGTGAAGCCAAGTATGACACCAATCACGATCGAGGCCAGGCCATCGAAAAACGGGTCGCCCGTTAGCTGCGAAAGCGCCAGACCGACGGCGGCAGCAAGGATACCGGCCATTGCCGCACCGTTCTCAAGCAAGACGATGAATGAAGGCGGGTCCTTCGATCGTCGGATCGCTTCGAACCAGCCGAGCGTGCCCTTCGCTTTGCGAAAATCCTGATAAGCCTCGAGTGTCGACCAGCCCTCCAACAAAAAGGCGACGAGAAGCACGGCGTAAGCGATGATTGGGGAGACCGACGGCTCGGGATGCATGATGTGGAGGACGCCCTCGTAAACCGAGACCCCCGCACCCAACGAAAAGACGAGGACCGCGACCACGAAGCTCCAGAAATAGAGTTCTCGTCCGTATCCGAAGGGATGAAGCGCATCGGGCGGCCGTTTCGCTGCGCGACGGCCCCACATCAGGAGAAGCTGGTTTATCGAATCGACGACGCTGTGGACACCCTCGGTCAACATCGCCGACGAGCCTGTGATCGCGGCTGCGACGAACTTGGATATCGCAATTCCGAGATTCGCTAGAAGCGCAACGACTAGCGTACGCGTGCTGGCGGTGGGAGCGCTCAAATGTGGATCACGCGACCGAATGCCGCGAGCACGCTCTCGTGCATCATCTCTGACAGAGTTGGGTGCGGGAAAACTGTCTGGATGAAGTCCGTCTCGACGAGCTCCGCAGTCTTGCCGATCGTATAACCTTGGATGAGCTCGGTGACTTCGGCACCGATCATGTGCGCGCCGAGTAGCTCACCCGTCTTTGCATCAAACACGGTCTTAACGAAGCCCTCGACCTCACCGAGCGCGATTGCCTTTCCGTTACCGATCGCCGGGAACTTGCCGACCTTCACCTCGTAGCCCTTTTCCTTGGCTGCGGCCTCGGTGAAGCCGACGCTCGCGACCTGCGGCCGACAATAGGTGCAGCCCGGAATGTTCTTGGGGTCGGTCGCGTGGGGATGAACGTCTTTGTTGCCGAGCTCCTTGGCGATGGCTTCGGCAGCAGTGACTCCCTCATGGCTCGCTTTGTGCGCGAGCCAAGGCGGCGCTGTGACGTCTCCAATTGCCCAGATGCCCGGCACGTTCGTGCGGCACATCGGATCTGTGTCGAGATGGCCCTTGGTGGTCTTCACCCCGAGCGCTTCCAGACCGATATTCTCGGTGTTCGGAACAATCCCCACGGCGACGATGCAGTGACTGAAGCGCTGCTCGCTGGTCTTTCCGTCGCTGGTCTTTATTTTAGCAACTACCCCTCTCGCATCGCTCTTGAGGCTCTCGACGCCAGCCGAAGTGAGGATCGTCAATCCCTGCTTCTTGAGGCTCTTGGCGAGCTGGTCACTGACATCAAAATCTTCGACCGGCACGACGCGGTCGAGCATCTCGACGACGGTCACTTTCGCTCCGAGATCGGCGTAGAAGCTTGCGAACTCGATCCCGATCGCGCCCGAGCCGATAACGAGCAGCTCGGTCGGCATCTCGGTCGGGGTCATCGCGTGGCGATAAGTCCAGATGCGTTTGCCGTCGGCCTTGGCGAACGGAAGGTCGCGCGCCCGCGCGCCGGTCGCGATGATGATGTCCTTGGCGCTCAGCTCTGTCGCCTTTCCATCCGCACTCGTGACCGAGAGCTTGGTCTTCGCGGTGAGCTTCCCCTCGCCCATGACCACCGTAATCTTGTTCTTCTTCATCAGATGCGAGACGCCCTGATTGAGCTGCTTGGCGACGGCCCGGCTCCGTGCGACCACCTTGCCGATATCGAAAGACGGCTTCTCGTTGCTGAGGCCGTAAGCGTCTGCGTGCTGCATGTAGTGAAAGACTTCGGCGGTCCTAAGTAGCGCCTTGGTCGGTATACATCCCCAGTTGAGGCAGATGCCGCCCAGCAGCTCACGTTCAACGATCGCGGTCTTGAGCCCGAGCTGAGCGGCCCGAATGGCAGCGACATAGCCGCCGGGTCCCGAGCCGAGGACGATCACATCATATTGTTCAGCCATTCGCTTCTTCCTCTGCCGCGATCGGCCGCGGCTGGTTCTTGTCGTCGAGCGCGACGAAGGTGAACTCGCCCTCCGCCACAATGGTTTCGTTGTCGCTATCACGCTGACGGGAGATTGCTTCGGCCTTGAGGCGCAGCGACGTGCGGCCCTCCTTCACAAGGTCGACATAGACGCTGAGCTCATCGCCGACTGCCATCGCGCCCGGAAATCTTACGGAGTCCGCTGCAACGAGGAGCGCTTTGCCCTTGATACGGCGCGAAACGAACGATCCACATGCCAATCCCATCTGGCCCATAAGCCACCCGCCGAACACCCCGCCATATGGATTGGTGTCGGTGGGCATCGCGGTGACGCGGATAAAGGGATTGCGCTCGGTCATTTGACCTTGGGTAGATGAAGGATGATTCCGGCCACCTCCGGACCGGTGAGGCTAGTGGCAGTGATCGTCAGCAGGAGAAGCCGCAGCGAGCTTCTCAAGCCAGCATCCCCAGCGGGTTTTCGACCAGGCGCTTGAACGCCTGCATAAGCTTCGCTCCGTCGGCGCCGTCGATGGCGCGATGGTCGAAGCTTCCTGTCGCGCTCAT
The DNA here is from genome assembly GCA_963785855.1 of uncultured Alphaproteobacteria bacterium. Lineage (GTDB taxonomy): Bacteria > Pseudomonadota > Alphaproteobacteria > Sphingomonadales > Sphingomonadaceae > Sphingomicrobium. The sequence continues at coordinate 53,775 of CAWAWT010000008.1, read as the reverse complement.
CACAGTCGCGATCTGAAGACTATCGTTGATCACGTACGGTCGCTTTTCGCCTGCGCCGATGGCCATGATCATACCCTGCGGCGGGTTGATGACCGCTTCGAACTGCCTAATTCCAAACATGCCCATATTGCTCAGCGACGCAGTGCCGCCCTGATATTGGTGCGGCTGGAGCTTGCCATCACGAGCGAGGCCGGCGAGCTCCTTCATTTCAGTCGAGATTGCCGAAACACTCTTCGCTTCGGCGCCGGCAATGATCGGCGTAATAAGACCGGCCGGGATCGACACCGCCACAGAAATGTCGGCGCGATTGTATTTGAGCATATGGTCGCCTGCGAAGGCGACGTTGCACTCCGGCACTTCGATCAACGACTGGGCCAGTGCCTTGATCAGGAGGTCATTGACGCTGAGCTTCACGCCGCGGCCGTCGAGACCCGCGTTGAGCTCGGTGCGGAGCTTCAGGAGCGCGTCGAGCTGAATGTCGACCGTCAGATAGATGTGAGGAACCTGTTGCTTCGCCTCGGTGAGGCGACGCGCAATGGTTTTTCGGATGTTGGAAAGCTTGACCTCTTGGTGTGGGATTTCCTTTTCGATCGGTCCGGGCATGACCAGGTGCGCGCCAGGCGCTGGTGCTGCTCCGGCGGCAGGGGCCCCCGCAGGAGCAATAGACGGCGCCTTTCCGACGGCTGAGTCGATATCCGCGCGGACGATCCGGCCTCCGGGACCGCTGCCTTCAATGCTGTTGAGATCGATGCCCTGTGCCTGAGCCAGACGCCGGGCGAGCGGAGAGGCCTTCACGCGATCGCCAACGCCGCGATGTGGCGTTCGGTCGACAGGCGCAGGCGAAGTATCAGCAGCGGGCGTCTCGGACGTCGCCTTGGGCGTCTCGTCGGGCTTGGGCGCTGGCGGTGCTTTGGGCGGCGCGTGTGGAGGGGTGTCGGCCTTGGGAGCAGCGCTTACGGCGGCAGAGGCGTCCTCGTCCTCGCCTGCAAGAATTGCAATCAGCGCTCCGACTTTTACCCCTTCGCTGCCCTCCGGTACGAGGATCTTCGCAACCGTACCTTCGTCGACTGCCTCGAACTCCATGGTCGCTTTGTCGGTCTCGATCTCGGCGAGTATGTCGCCGGACGCGACCTTGTCGCCCTCCTTCACCAGCCATTTGGCGAGCGTTCCCTCCTCCATCGTGGGAGAAAGGGCAGGCATCTTGAGTTCGATGGGCATGAGTTCGGTTCCGTCAGAGGAAGCTCGAGCGGCTCAAAGCCAATGCGGACTTCAACGTCAAGGGCGGGACTGGCTAGAGCGCCTCAGCAAGTAACTCTCCGAGCCGAATACAGCCCGCTTCGTCGTCCTTCGTGAACCGGCCGGCTCGCGGGCTATCGAGGTCGAGAACGGCAATGAGCTCGCCATCGCGGACGATCGGTATCACCAGTTCGCTAACGGAGGCGGAATCGCACGCGATGTGGCCAGGAAAGGCGGACACGTCGTCGACCCGCTGCACCTTGCGAGTTTCGGCCGCGACACCGCAAACGCCCTCACCGAACCTGATGCGGATGCACGCCGGGCGACCCTGGAACGGGCCGAGCACCAGCTCACCTTCGACATTGCGATAGAAACCTGCCCAGTTGAGATCCGGAAGAGTTTCCCAAATGAGTGCAGCGACATTGGCCATGTTGGCGACCGCGTCAGGCTCACCCGCGACCAGTCCTTGAACCGCAAAGGCGAGATCGTGATACATTGTGGCCGTGTCAGCCGCGGCGATCCTGAAGTCGTAGGTCAATCAAACGTCACCTTTCCGCGCCCCTGCTTCACCGCGCTTCGCTGGCGCTTCTTTTCCACCCGTTGAGCCTTGGCAGCGCGGGTCGGGCGCGTCCGCTTGCGTTTGGCCTGCACCATATGGGCCTGCGCAAGCATGTCTGCCAGACGTTGGCGCGCGTCGGCGCGGTTCGCCTCCTGGGTTCGAAATCGGCGCGCGGTGATGATGATCTCGCCGCCGCCCGTAAGGCGGCTGCCAGCGATCGCCTTCAGGCGTTCGTAGGCATCGGGGGTAAGGGCCAGCTTGAACAGGTCTACCCGCAACTGGACCGCGGTCGCGACTTTGTTGACGTTCTGGCCGCCGGGGCCGGTCGCGGCAAGGAAGGTTTCGCTCAGCGCGTCTTCTGGAATGTGAGCGTCCTCAGGCCCCATCGCACCACTCCCCGAAATAATCCGGAGACGGAGCCGTGACATCGATCGTGGGCTTGCCTTCGCGCGGAACGACCAGGCGCGAGGCGTGAAGCAACATCGGACCACCAGGAATTCCGTAGACGCGGTCACCAATGATTCCACGCCCGAAAGCCGCGCGTGCGTGCGCGCGAATTTGGTGTGTTCGGCCGGTCAGAGGCCGAAACTCGATCAATGTGGAGCCGTTGCGAACCGCCAGTCGCCGCCAGCGCGTTGTCGCTGGAGACCCTTGCGGATCCGACACCATTTTCCAACCCGCCTCGGCGCTCGAGCGCTTTGCGAGCGGTGCATCGATCATTCCAGCTTCCTCGCCAATCTCGCCGCCGACGACCGCCAGATAATATTTCTCGACAACGCGCGTTTCGAAAGCTCTCTGGAAACCGGCCCGCCCCTTCGGAGCCCGAGCGAACAGCAGGCAGCCGCTCGTATCGGTGTCGAGCCTGTGCATCGGCGTCGGCGGGCGTTTGAATCCGCATTTGAGTTCATCCAGTCTGGATGAGACAGAAATCCCCGCCGCGCCTGGGCGTGTCGACGGGAAGCCCGGAGGGCTTGTCGATGACAATCGCTTCCGCGTCGATGAAGAGGATGCGGCGAGAAAGATCCACAGCCGGCCCATGAACGAGCCTTCTTGCGAGAGCAAACCCGGTTCATGCTCCTGTGGAGAAGCGGTGGGCGAGCAGTGAGCGGAATTGTAACTCCTATGCAACGAATCGAAGGAATCCAGCCAGTTAGGAAATATTAACCTTTTCCCTTCAGACCTCGAATGGTTAATGGACGCTTCAAGGCCGTTAAGAGTGCGTAACGCTTCTGGCCGGAAACGGGGGAAATCACGATGCGCGTGCTGCTAATTGAAGACGAGCCTACAACGGCTAAGGCCATCGAGCTGATGCTCGGCACGGAAGGCTTCAACGTTTACACAACCGATCTTGGGGAAGAGGGCCTCGATCTCGGGAAGCTTTACGATTACGACATCATCCTTCTCGACCTGAACCTGCCGGACATGCACGGCTACGACGTACTGAAGAAGCTTCGGACCGCGAAGGTTTCAACGCCGGTGCTGATCCTATCGGGCGTCGGCGAAATGGACAGCAAGGTCCGCGCGCTAGGCTTTGGTGCCGACGATTATGTGACCAAGCCGTTCCACCGCGACGAGCTCGTTGCGCGCATCCACGCGATCGTCCGCCGCTCCAAGGGCCATTCACAGTCGGTCATCCGCACCGGTAAGCTCGCCGTGAACCTCGACGCCAAGACTGTCGAAGTCGACGGCTCCCGAGTGCATTTGACCGGCAAGGAATATGCGATGCTCGAGCTGCTTTCGCTCCGCAAGGGCACGACGCTGACCAAGGAGATGTTTCTCAATCATCTCTACGGCGGCATGGACGAGCCCGAGTTGAAGATCATCGACGTGTTCATCTGCAAGCTGCGCAAGAAGCTCTCGCTCGCTTGCGGCGGCGCCAATTACATCGAGACTGTCTGGGGTCGCGGCTACGTGCTGCGCAACTCGGACGAGGGCACCGAGAGCGAGCCACAAGCCGCGGTCGCGTAAACCCTTTCGCTTCTGAAAGACGGCGGGGCGCTCAAAACGCCCCGCCTTTTCTTTTGTCCAATTGCTGCGCAGCCCGACGGAAAAGCCAGGCTGACACCAGCCACGCGACGGCAAAGAATTCGATCAGTAGAAGGAGGGCAAATCGGCCTGGCGGCTCGGTCCTCCCGCCATCGAAGAGAAAGACGACAGCTCCGATCAGTGCCTGAAGCACAGCCGCCACCGTCATCGCCCGAGCCATGCCATCCGCCTCAAAACGCGCAACGATCCCACCAACGAGCGCGACAGCGATAACTCCGAAGAACATGAGGTTCAGCGGATTGTTCTCGTTGCCGATGATCCCGACCGCGAGATCGATCCACACGAGGAGGAATGTCGTTGCGATCGCCGCAGCCGAGCCGAGGCGGTAAGAGATGTCTCCAGACGCTCGCAGCGCCAGCTCGAAGGTCACGCCCACGATCGCAAATATTACTGCGGCGACGATGAAATCGGCGGCACTCCACGGCCATTGCGCAAGCCACGGCACACTGAGCAATCCCGCCGGGACTGCCCATCCAAAAATTCGCCACGGAGTGGGTCGGCGTGATCCTGCCTTGCTTGCCATTCTCAATCCTCCGTGCATGACTAGGCGAGATTTGGCGCAACGGCCTGTGAAAGGCATGAGCAAGTCATGAGGATCAGCTGAAAAGGTGGCGGAGAGCTTCGCTTTCGAAAGTTTCGTGCTGGACACCCGTGAGCGGCGGTTGATCGAACGCGATGAGCCGATCGAGCTGAATGGCCGGTATTTCGACGCGCTAACCCTAATGGTGAGCGATGGCGGCAAGCTCATATCCAAGGACCAATTTCTCGACCGTGTCTGGCGCGGCGTGCCAGTGACCGATGAAGCACTGACGCAGTGCATCCGAACGCTTCGGCGCGCGCTCGGTGACGATGCGGCTCGCCCGCGATTTATCGAAACTGTACCAAAGCACGGCTACCGCTTCATCGCGCCGGTCACAGTGATCGAACAAGGCGGCGCTATGCAGCCTCCCGCGCGCGACGAATCAGCCCGGCGATGGCAAGAATTCCTCGTCACGATGTCAGCAGGCATTGCGGGAAGCGCAGTTGCTGGAACCTGCGGGGGCCTCATATATGGCTTCGCTGCGGCATCCCGGCCGGTTGAGGAAGGCCCCGGCTCGTTCTCGGTCCTACTCGTCCTGGTTTCGGTGACCGTCCTGGTTGGCTTGATTGGCGCTGCCGAAGTCAGTGTCGGCGTCGCGATCGCGCGGCTCGCTCGACCCTCTTCGCTCATCTGGAGCGCGGTTGGAGGCACCGGCGGCGGCCTTCTGGTCGGCGCGTTCGGCAAGCTCCTCGGACTTGATGCATTCACTTTGCTTGTTGGACGCTCGCCCGGCAACATCACCGGCGCCGCAGAGGGCGCGCTGATCGGTCTATCGGTCGGAATTGCCGCATCGCTCGCAATGCGAACCGGAAATCTCCGGCACGGAGCCGCCATTGCCGCCGTCTGTGGAGGCACTTCTGGTATCGTGATTTCTCTCCTTGGCGGCCGTCTGATGCTCGGCAGCCTGGAGCTGCTCGCCAGCGGCTTCCCCAACTCGCGGCTTCATCTGGACCAGATCAGTCGGCCGTTCGCAAATGCCACTTTAGACGATTTGGCGCACGTGATCGATGCCGCAGCCGAGGTCGGATTGTTCGCAACCTGCGTCGTTGGAGCGATGCTGATCGCTCGGCGCAGGTTCCTCCAAATTCGCTAGGCGTCGATCAGAAGCCGGCTGCGCGAGCGCCGCGTCGGAAGGACGATCAACTCGTTTGCCGGTGGCTCCGCCTCGTCCATGCGCCGCCAGCCGTCTCGACCCAGCCTTTCCAGCGGTCGGAAACTGGTCTTGTAGGCCATCCGAGTGGAACCCTCGACCCAATAGCCAAGGTAGACATAGGGAAGCCCGGCGCGCGCAGCACGGACGATGTGGTCGAGGATGATGTAGGTTCCAAGTCCCCTGCGAGAATCCGGGCCGACGTCGAAGAAGCTGTAGATCATCGACAGACCGTCGCTCTGCTGATCCGAAAGGCAGGCGCCGACAAGCTTGCCCGCACGACCATCCGTCGACGGCTCGCGATACTCGATCACATAGGTCCGCACCGGCGTCTGCTCGACCATGTCCGCAAAGTCGCTCTCGTCCATCTCGGCCATGCCGCCGCCAGGATGCCGGACTGCAAGATAGCGGCGCAGGAGCGAATATTGCTCTTCGGTAGTCCACGGCTTGCAGGCGGTGACCTCGAGGTCGGCGTGCCGGCGGATCAGCTTGCGCTGGGTTACGCTCGCCTCGAACTCGGCGGCGAGCACACGCACCGACACGCAAGCGGAGCAGTCGATGCAGCTGGGCCGATAGGCGACGGACTGACTGCGACGGAAGCCGATACGGCCCAACGCCTCATTGAGCTCGCTCGAGTGCCGCCCCGTGAGCTCGGTGAAGACTTTCCGCTCGACCTTGCCCGGCAGATACGGGCACGGGCTAGGGTTCGTTACGAAGAATTTCGGAAAGCGAAATGGTGCGCTCACCCGCGGACCCCGCGCAATTGGTTACAGAGACGTTTATGCGACTGGTAAACGCCGAAGAAAAGACTTGGATCGAATCTATTTCGTCGGCGAGCCATCTGTGTCCCGGTGAGGGACAGCATAATTGCGGCAGAGATGGGGTTTAATCCAGTTCCGCGCGTTCGACTCGGAAGCCAGCGGCTTCAAGTCGAACGACGACATCGTCGATCGTCTCCGCGTCGCGAGCCTCGCATTCGACCTCGATCACGGTGTCCTTCGCAGGAAGTGCATTGAAGATCCGGCTGTGACGGATTTCGATCACGTTCGCACCCGCCTCGTAGACCTGACGAGTGATCGCAGCCAGCGCGCCGGGCTGGTCCTGGACGGCGACTCGAAGCCTCGCAATGCGCCCCTCCCTGACGAGATCGCGCACGAGGACGTTGGCAAGAAGATGTGTATCGATGTTGCCGCCGCAGAGGATCGTCGCGACCTTCTTGCCACGGAATCGGTCGCCCCCCCGAGCATCGCGGCGAGGCCCGCCGCCCCTGCTCCCTCGACAACGGTCTTCTCGATGCCGGCAAGCATTGCTACCGCGCGCTCGAGATCGCGCTCGGGTACGAGCACGACGTCGTTGAGATAGTCCTTGAGGATGCGCGAGGTAAGCTCGCCAGGTTGCTTAACGGCAATGCCCTCGGCGAGAGTATCCCCACCGAGCGGCATGAAGCAATCTTCGATCACGCACTTCATCGACGGGTAGAGCTCGGCCTCGACCCCGATCAGGCCGATGTCAGGCTTGATCGACCGACTGGCGATTGAGACTCCCGACATCAGTCCGCCGCCACCGATCGGAACGACGATTGCGTCGAGGTCTGGTGCGTCTTCGAGCATTTCCAGTGCGACAGTCCCGGCGCCGGCGATGATCTGCGGGTCGTCGAACGGATGGACGAAGACAAACCCCTTCTCGAGTGCGAGCTCACGCGCCTTGGCGTAAGCGTCATCGAACATGTCACCGTACAGCACGACCTCGGCGCCGTGACCCGCCGTCTGCGTGACTTTCACCGTCGGTGTGGGCTGTGGCATGACGATGATCGCCGGAATCCCGAGCCGCTTCGCATGATAGGCGACTGCTTGGGCATGATTGCCGGCCGATGCGGCTATGACACCGCGCTGCCGCTCCTCGCTCGAGAGTTGAAGGAGCTTGTTGAGCGCGCCGCGTTCCTTGTAGGCTGCGGTGAACTGCAGATTTTCGAATTTCAGCCAGACCTCGGCGCCGATAATCTCGGAAAGCGTCCTGCTCACCAGCATCGGGGTGCGAATTACCGCACCTTTGATGCGCTCCTTAGCAGCGCGAATGTCGTCAATGGACGGCGGTTGCATCATCGAGCCGCGGCCTAGCCCTTCACCGCACGCCGAACAATGCTAAGCGGTGCGACCATGAAACGAACGCTGTTCCTTGCGCTTGCTGGAGCGCTGATCGCCACTCCCGTGACCGCCGACACACTCATCACCAATGCGAACGGCATCCAAGTCGATCCGAGCGGACATCTCGAGCATTTCTCGGGATTGCTCATTGGCGACGACGGCAAGGTCATTCGCCTTCTTCATTTGGGCGAAACGGCGAAGGCTGCAACTGTAGTCGACGAGCATGGGCAGACCCTCCTCCCAGGCTTCATCGACGCTCACGGTCACGTGACGGACCTCGGTTTCGAAGCACTAGGCTTGAACCTCACCGGCACGAGCTCGATTGCCGAGCTTCAGCAGCGGCTGCGCGTTTACGCAGCCGCTCGATCCGAACGATCGCTGGCTGATCGGTTTCGGCTGGAACCAGGAATTATGGCCTGAGAACAGATTTCCAACGGCCGCCGACCTCGACGTGATCGTTCCCAATCGCCCAGTGGTGCTAGAGCGCGTCGATGGACATGCGGTCCTAGCGAACAGCGCGGCGATGAAGGCGGCGGGGGTCACAGCCGCAACGCAGGCGCCGTCTGGCGGACGGATCGAGAACGGTCTCTTCGTCGACAAGGCGCGTCACCTCATAGACAGGGCCGAACCGGCAGCAACGCAGCAGCAAATGGATGTTGCGCTCGCGAAGGCCCAGAATATCCTTCTGAGCTACGGAGTGACCAGCGTCGGCGCAATGAGCACGTCCGTCGCGGACTGGCAGGCGTTTCGCAGGGCCGGCGAAGAAGGAACGCTGAACGTTCGGCTCATGGCCTATCTATTGATTTCCGACGGGTTACCGCTCGCCGGGCCGACGCCTTGGCTCTACCGGGATCATTTGCGCGCTGTCGGAATCAAGCTTTTTGCTGATGGTGCACTTGGCTCGCGTGGCGCTTGGCTCAAGCAGCCCTACGCTGACATGCCGGATATGCGGGGCTTACAATTCCACTCCGATGCCGAGATGCGGAAACTCGCCGACTTGGCGGCGTCGCACGGTTTCCAGCTCGCAACGCACGCAATCGGCGATGCTGCAAACGCACAAGTCATCAGCACCTATGAATGGCTCAACAACAAATATGGCACGAACCGCCGCTGGCGCATCGAACATGCGCAGATCGTCGATTGTGCCGACCTATCGCGGATCGGGCGAGCGCATATCATCGCCTCGATGCAGCCGACGCACCAGACCAGCGACCGACTAATGGCGGAAAAGCGCCTCGACCCTTCCCGTTTGAAATGCGCCTATGCCTGGCAAGCGATGCTGAAAACCGGTGCAAAGCTTGCGTTCGGCACCGATTTCCCGGTGGAATCTCCGAACCCCTTTCCGGGCCTTTCAGCAGCAATCAGCCGGCAGGACGTGAACGGCCAGCCCTCGGGCGGCTGGTTCCCGAGCGAGCGTGTGACCCTTGAGCAGGCGCTATCGGCTTATACTCGCGGCGGCGCTTACGCAGGATTCGCGGAAGACAAGATCGGCGCGCTGGAGCCCGGGAGATGGGCCGATTTCATTATCGTCGACCGCGATCCAACCAAGGTGAGCGCGCAGGAACTTGCAAAGACGCAGGTTCTCGAGACGTCGGTTGCAGGCAAGAAAGTATGGAGTGCCGAGCTTAACTCGGCTGCAGCGTCCGAGCGCGGGAGATAAGCATCGCCGGGGTGAGCACCTGCGGTAACTGTTCCGGCGGCTTGCCTGGCGCATACCACAGATAAAAGGGCACACCCGCCCTGCCCTGGCTCTCGAGGAACCGGGTGATTGACGGGTCGCCGTTGGTCCAGTCGCCGACGAGCACCTTCACGCCTGCTTTCTTGAATGCGGCGTGGACCTCGTCGCGGTCGATCGAGGTCACTTCGTTGACCTTACAGCTAAGGCACCAGTCGGCGGTGAAGTAGACGAACACAGGATGTCCCTGCTGGACGTAGTTCGCCGCTCGAGAGTCGCTCCACGGTTCGGCTGTCGAAGTGTGATCCACGATGTGCGAAACGCGAGGAACGACAACGATCGCGAGCGCCGTAAGGGCCAAAGCCGCAAATAATGCTGAGATTGTGCGCGTTCCGGCGCGCTGCCTGCGCCCGACCGCGAACAACAAAGCGATCAGAGCAATTGTGGCGGCAATCCCGACTCCCATCGCGATCGGACCGGCCTGCCGGTAAAGTAGCCACAGGGCGGCGAGCGCACTTGCCCCCATCGGGATGGCGAGAAAGCGCTGAAGGCGCCGCATCCATGCGCCCGGCTTCGGCAAGCTCCTGCGGAGCGCGGGGATGTACGCCACGAGCACGAATGGCAACGCTAGCCCTAAGCCGAGCGCTGCAAAGACGAGGACCGATCCGGCTAGCGGAAGAAGCAGCGCAGTGCCGAGCGCGGCACCGAGGAATGGGCCGGCGCAGGGCGTTGCAACGAAGGCTGCGAGCACGCCCGTTCCGAAGCTTCCAACTGTCCGAGCGGCGCCCCCGACCACCGGCAGCTCGAACAGGCCGAGAAGGTTGGCGGTGATTGCGGCTGCGAGAAGCAACAGGAGCGTGATCGTTCGCGGGTCCTGTAGTTGGAAAGCCCAACCCGCCTCGGCTCCCGCGGCGCGGATCGCGAGCAGGACTGCGCCGAGGGCCGCGGTTCCGATGATTGCGCCAGCCGTGTACGCGAGCGCGTCGAAGCGAGCCTCGCGCGCGTTCCCTCCCGCACGGGAGATGTGCACGCCCTTAAGCGCAAGAATCGGGAAGACACAGGGCATCAGGTTAAGGAGGATCCCGCCAGCGATCGCGCCGAGCACCGCCCAAATCACCGCCTGCCAGCCCAGGCCGCTCAGCGGCATCCCCTGGGGCACCGCCCCTGGCTCGGCGCGGAACTCGAGCCCGCGGCCGTTTCCGAGCGCGATCACACCGGCGAATTGGCGCGGCGTCGCTCCCTTGCGCTGGAGCTCAGCGACGAGCGTATCGCCAGCGCGGCGAAAGCTCTGCCTGGCGTCATAGTCGACGGGACCATCGATCATCGGGAAGAGGTATGGCTGGTCGACACTTACGCTTGCAGGGAGGGGTATCGCTACTCGGAGCACGGTTCCGCTCGTCTCAAACTTACCCAAGCTCGCGAGGGGCTGCGGGAGCACCTGCCGCCATGCATCGAACTCGGAGCGATTAGGGGTCCCGGTTCCAACTGACAGGTCGAGGGAGAGCTTCCCCTGCTCCGGCACGCAAATCTTGTCGGTGCAGGCGAGCCAGCGGGCGTCGGCGCGGATCGGGATCGGGCCGCGCGCGCTCGCCGGCACTTCCAGCCGAACGAGCACGGAATAATCCTGCTCGTAGACGTAGTTCATGAGGTTAGCGATCTCGAGCCGTCCCGGCACCGGGTAGCGGAGCGGGCCGGCCGCAAAGCCCTTCGGCAACTGCCACTTCACGTCCATCGGCAGCCCGGCGTCGCCGGGATTGAGCCAATATCCGTGCCAGCCCGGCGCCGGGCGCATGTGAATTGCAAGCTCGACCTCGCCGCCAGGGGGCGCAGGACCCTCGGCAACCAACTCAGGTGTAATTCCCTGAGCCCGAGCAAGCGCCGGGATCAGAAGTAAGGCGAGCAGAAATATCAGCCGTCGGAACATCGTTACGGCGCTAGTATGAGTTAGGGGGCTAGTCGAGGTTCGGGCGAAGCCAACGCTCCGCCTGCTCGACCGAAACCTCGCGGCGTTCAGCGTAGCTGGAAAGTTGGTCGCGGCCGATCTTGGCAACTCCGAAATACTGGCTGTCGCGATGGCCGAAGTAAAAGCCCGACACTGCCGAGGTTGGAAGCATCGCGAAATTCTCGGTCAGCGCGACTTCTCCCGGATTGTCCCCGAGCATTTGGAACAGCACCGGCTTGAGGCTGTGATCGGGACAGGCGGGATAGCCCGGTGCGGGCCGAATCCCGTCATATTTCTCGCGAATCAATTGCTCGTTCGAGAGATGTTCCTCGGCATAGCCCCAGAGGCGTTGGCGGACTTCGGCGTGAAGCACTTCCGCAAAGCTCTCGGCGAGTCGGTCGGCGAGCGCCTTTAGCAGGATGTCGTCATAATCGTTCACGGCCTGCTTGAACCGCTCAAGGTGCGGCTCGAGGCCGTGGATTCCGAGCGCAAAACCGCCGATCCAGTCCTCGCCATCAGGAGAAATAAAATCGGCGAGGGACATGTTGGCACGTCCTTCGCGTTTTCGGAACTGCTGGCGGAGCATCGGAACGCGGGTCCAGTCGTTGCCGGCGAGCACGAGGAGGTCGTCTCCCTCGCGCTTGCATCTCCACAGGCCGACGGTTGCCTTTGGCGTCACCCAGCGCTCGGCGATGAGCTGGTCGAGCATCTGCTGCGCGTCCTTGAAAAGGCTCCGTGCGCTCTCGCCGACGATGGGATCATCGAGAATCGCGGGGTAGGTGCCAGCAAGCTCCCAGGCGCGGAAAAAGGGAGTCCAGTCGATTGAAGTCTTGAGGTCCTTCAGCGGCCAATCGCCGAAATGGTGCAAGCCCGGATAAATGGGCGCCGGAGCCTTGCCCGAAGGATCGTACGGAAATGCGTTGGCGCGCGCTTCCTCGAGGGTTGATAGGTCCTTGGGGCCGCTCCGCTGGCGCGCTTTCCTCAGCTTGTCGTAATCGTCGGCGGTGAGTGCGATCAGCGGCTCGCGCTGCGTGTCGGAAACGAGTGAGGATGCAACGCCGACTGCACGGCTTGCGTCAAGCACGTGGATCACTGGGCCGGTATAGACTGGGTCGATCCGAAGCGCCGTGTGCGCCTTGCTCGTCGTTGCTCCGCCGATCAGCAGCGGCAACTCCATATTCGCCCGCTGCATCTCGCCCGCGACTGTCACCATCTCGTCCAACGAAGGCGTGATCAGGCCCGATAGGCCGATCATTTGCGCCCCATTGGATTCGGCGGCTTTAAGAATGTCCTGCCAAGGCACCATTACGCCGAGGTCGATGACCTCGAAGCCGTTGCATTGCAGGACCACGCCGACGATGTTCTTGCCGATATCATGAACATCGCCTTTGACCGTGGCCATGACTATCCGGCCCTTGCCCTTGGTCGCTCCGGTCCTCTCCTTCTCCGCCTCGATGAATGGGATCAGGTGGGCGACTGCGCGCTTCATGACGCGGGCGGATTTCACAACCTGCGGCAGGAACATCTTGCCCGAGCCAAACAGGTCGCCGACGACGTTCATGCCGTCCATCAGCGGGCCTTCGATGACCTCGATCGGCCGGGCGAAAGCCAGTCGCGCTTCTTCAGTGTCGTCGAGGATGTGCGCGTCGATGCCTTTGACGAGTGCGTAAGATAAACGTTCCGTGACCGGTAGCGAGCGCCATTCGGCGAGCTTCCTCTCCTCAGCCTCGTCGGTGCCCTTATACTTTTCCGCGATCGCAATTAGCCGCTCCGTCGCGTCGTCGCGGCGGTCGAGGATTACGTCCTCACATGCCTCGCGAAGCTCCGGATCGATCTGATCGTAAACGTCGAGCTGCCCGGCGTTTACGATCCCCATGTCCATGCCGGCGGGGATCGCGTGAAACAGGAAGACGCTGTGCATCGCGCGGCGAACGGGCTCGTTGCCGCGGAACGAGAAGCTGAGGTTGGATAGCCCACCGCTAATGTGCGTGCCGGGACAGCGGCGGCGGATCTCGCGAGTTCGCCTCGATGAAGTCGAGCGCATAACGGCGATGTTCGTCGATGCCCGTCGCGACGGCGAAGATGTTGGGGTCGAAGACGATGTCGCTTGCGTCGGTACCGTCGCGCGTCAGCACCCTGTACGCCCGCTCGCAGATGTTAATCTTCCGCTCTACTGTATCGGCTTGGCCAACCTCATCGAACGCCATGACCACGACCGCAGCGCCGTAGGAACGGCACTTGCGCGCCAGTTCGAGGAACGGCCCCTCGCCTTCCTTCAGGCTGATCGAGTTCACGAGCGGCTTACCCGAAACGCATTTCAGGCCTGCCTCGATCACGCTCCACTTGGAGCTATCGATCATCACCGGAACCCTGGCGATGTCGGGCTCGGCGGCAATGCGCTTCAGGAAGGTCGTCATCGCCTGCTCTAGTCGAGCAGCGCCTCGTCCATGTTGACGTCGACGATCTGCGCCCCATTCTCGACCTGGTCGCGCGCGACGGCGACAGCCGCGTCATAGTCCCCTGTGAGGATCAGCTTTTTGAAGCGCGCAGAGCCCGTGACGTTGCAGCGTTCGCCAACGTTGACGAACCGCGCGCCCGCGCCGGCTTGTTCAACCTTCGAGAGCTCCATCTCAGGCAGCGATCACCATGGGCTCGAGCCCCGCAAGCAAGGTGCCGGGGCGTACTGCCGGGACGGCGCGCGGCGTGCAATCACGCACCGCCCCGGCAATTGCGGCGATGTGCGAGGAAGTCGTCCCGCAACAACCGCCAACGATATTCACGAGCCCGCTCTTCGCCCATTCGCGTACTTGAGCTGCAGTCTGCTCGGCCGCCTCGTCATATTCGCCAAGCTCATTTGGAAGACCGGCGTTGGGATAGGCCATCACCAACGTATCGGCGATCGCAGCAAGCGCGGCGAGATGCGGACGAAGCTGCGCCGCTCCGAACGAGCAATTAAGTCCGATCGTGATCGGCTTCGCGTGGCGCACCGAAGCCCAGAAAGCCTCGACGGTGTGACCGGACAAGTTCCGGCCGCTGAGATCTGTCAAAGTCATCGAGATCATCAGTGGGAGCGCGCGGCCAAGCGCCTGTTCTGCCTCCAGCGTCGCCATGATCGCGGCCTTCGCATTCAGCGTGTCGAAAATGGTCTCCACAAGGATGAAGTCGACGCCGCCTTCGACGAGTGCATCGACCTGCTGACGATAGATCGCCTTGACCTGGTCGAAATCGACTTCCCGGAAGCCAGGGTCATTCACGTTTGGTGACAGCGAAAGGGTCTTGTTGGTTGGGCCGATCGCGCCCGCGACCCAGCGCGGCTTTCCATCCCTCGCCGAATAGCGATCGGCGACGCTACGAACGCTCTGCGCTGACGCGCGATTGATCTCCACCACCAGAGCTTCGGCTGCGAAATCCGCCTGGCTGATCGCATTGGCGTTGAAGGTATTGGTCGCGAGGATCTCCGCACCTGCATCGGCGAAGCTTTCGCAGATCGAGCGGACGACGTCCGGCCTGGTCAGATTGAGTAGATCGTTGTTGCCGCGCTGGTCCTTCGCGAGGTCCAGCTGCCCGCGATAGTCCACCTCCTGAAGTCGATGCTGCTGGATTAGCGTGCCGTAAGCGCCATCTTTGATGAGAATGCGTTTGGCGGCTTCGGCCCGGAGGTTCTCGGCGGTGGTCATGGTTGGGCGCGTACTCCGAGCAGATGACAGATCGCGTAAGCAAGCTCGGCGCGATTGAGCGTGTAGAAATGGAAGCAGCGGACACCGCCGGCATAAAGCTGGCCGCACAGCTCGGCGGCGACTGTCGCGGCAATCAACTGGCGCGCGGCGGGAAGATCGTCGAGCCCCTCGAACAAGCCGTTCAACCATTCCGGGATTTTCGCCCCGCAGGTCTGTGCGAACCGCCGTGCCTGGGCGACGTTCGAAACCGGGAGGATTCCCGGCACAATCTCGATGTCCATTCCAGCGGCAGCAACCGCGTCCTGAAACCGGAAGAAACAGTCGGGCGAGAAGAAGAATTGGGTGATCGCGCGGTCCGCGCCGGAGTCCACCTTGCGCTTGAAATTGTCGAGATCGTCCTTGCGGCTTCCCGAGTCCGGGTGAATTTCGGGATAGCAGGCAACCGAGATGTCGAAGGGCGCGATGGCCTTCAATCCAGCGACCAGCTCCGCGGCATTTGCATAACCTGCGGGATGAGATGCGAACTTGGTTCCGGGCTCCGCCGGATCACCGCGCAGCCCGACGATGTGCCGGACTTCAAGGTTCCAATAATCGCGAGCGATTTCGTCAATTTCCTCGCGGGTGGCGCCGACGCAAGTCAAATGCGCAGCAGGCGTGAGCTTCGTTTCCTTCAGGATCCGGTCGACCGTCGCATGCGTGCGCTCGCGCGTCGAGCCCGCGGCACCGTAAGTCACTGAAACGAACCGCGGATGGAGCGGCTCGAGAGTCTCTGATCAACTCCCACAAATTTTGCTCCATCCTCTCCGTTTTCGGCGGGAAGAATTCGAAGCTTACCCGAATATCGCCGCGCGCTTCGGCAAACAAAGGCCGGTGCTGGCTCAGGCTTTCGAACGCGTTCACGCCGCCCTCCGCTGTGGGATTGCAGCCTTCACGCCTCGCCAAAGGGTCACCGTCAACTCGCCGCCTCTCAAATGCCGCACCTGGTCGACATCGAGGCCAGCAGCGCCGAACCAACCGCCCATCACCTCGTCTTCGAATCCCAAACGGATATGCGCGTCGCGTACTCGCAATTCCTCGCGCTCATGGGCGGCGAAGTCGACGACAAGAAGGGTCCCGTCAGACGCCAGCACACGCGCCGCCTCAGCGATCGCCGTTGCCGGCGAATGGGCATAATGAAGCACCTGGTGGATCACGATCGTATCGGCGCTTTGGTCGGCGAGCGGAAGCGAATACATGTCGCCCTGGCGAAGGCTGGATGCGATTCCTGCCGCCTCCAGCTTCACGCGTGCGACGCGAAGCATATCCGACGAGCGATCGATGCCGATCGCATGAGTTGCATCGCGGGCCGAACAGCTCGATCATCCGGCCAGTGCCCGTGCCGACATCCACAAAGCGACCAAGAGGTCGTCCCGTCAAAGCTTCGCCAATCGCTCGCTCGACCTCGCTCTCGGCCACGTGGAGCGATCTAATCTGGTCCCAAACCTCCGCATGGCCAGCGAAGTAGCGGTTGGCCGCCTCGGCGCGCTCTGCCCGAACCGCCTCGATTCGCGCCGAGTCGGCAATGAACAGCGACTGCGTCGCGCCATCGGCCCACGCATCAACGAGCGCAAAAACCGGTGCGATCCTCTCGGAAGCGGCAAGCGTCAGGAACACCCAACTGCCCTCTTTGCGACGCTCCAGCACGCCGGCATCGCCGAGGATCTTGAGGTGGCGCGACACGCGCGGCTGGCTTTGCCCGAGAATTTGCGCGAGCTCGCCGACCGAAAGCTCCATCAGTCGAAGAAGAAGTAGAATGCGTAGCCTCGTCGGATCGGCAAGCGCCTGAAATCGGTCAGCTAGTGGGAGTCCCGCAATCACGACTTAACGATATAAAGATATCTTTATATGGTCAATTCATCTTATTGAAATAATCCCTTGTGCAGCAATAGAGATTGAAGCTATTCCCGCCCGCCTGGCCTGAACGTCTCGCACGGGAAGGTCGAGGGGGTCCCTCAGGGGGCCATTCGAAGGGAGTGGAACGATCATGAAGAAACTTGCGATTGTGACCGTTGCGGTCCTCGCGCTCGGCCTTGGCGCGTGTAACAAGAACAACACCGACAATAACGCCGCAAACGAGACTGCGGTCGAGAACAATGCCGAGACCGACGTCAACGCCGCGACCAACGATTCGGTCAATGCTGCCGACAACGCGCTCAATGCCACCGGCAACGCCGTCGAAAACGCCGGCAATGCGGTGGACAATGCGGGCGCCGCGGCTGCCAACGCGACCGAGAACAAGTAAGCTTCTTCTCGAAGCTAAAGAGAAAGGGCCGTTCCGTTAAGGAGCGGCCCTTTTTTTGTGCTACTTTTGTGCAGTGAGACAGTTGCTTCTTTGCGCGCTCTTGTTCCTGGCCGCCTGCCGCAAGGACGAGCCGCAGGCGCCCACTGCAGAGCAGTCGAGCCAACTCAACGACGCCGATGCGATGCTAAACGACATGGCCCATAATGAAGAAAGGCCGGCGGATCGCTCCGCCGGCCCCTCCAATTCGTCAGACTAGGCGTCGGACTTAGAAGTCCATTCCGCCCATTCCGCCCATGCCACCACCGGCCATCGCGGGAGCAGGCTTGTCGTCCGGAGCGTCAGCGATCGTCGCTTCGGTAGTGATGAGCAGGCCAGCGACCGAAGCTGCGTCCTGAAGCGCTGCTCGAACCACCTTGGTGGGATCGATCACGCCCGCCTGGACGAGGTTCTCATATTCCTCGCTCTGGGCGTTGAACCCGAGCGTCGGGTCATTGGCGTCGATCAGCTTGCCGGCGACGACCGCGCCGTCATGACCGGCGTTCTCGGCGATCTGCCGGACCGGCGACTGGAGCGCCTTGCGGATGATATCGATGCCGCGGGTCTGGTCGTCATTCTCGCCCTTCAGCCCATCGAGAGCCTTGATCGCGTAAAGAAGCGCCGTTCCGCCGCCCGGAACGATGCCTTCCTCGACCGCTGCGCGGGTCGCGTGAAGCGCGTCATCGACACGGTCCTTGCGCTCCTTCACCTCAACCTCGGACGCTCCGCCGACCTTGATCACCGCGACACCGCCAGCGAGCTTGGCAAGCCGCTCCTGAAGCTTCTCACGGTCGTAGTCAGAGGTGGTCGATTCGATCTGCTGACGGATCGCACCAACTCGGGCTTCGATGGTCTGGCGCGTTCCAGCACCATCGACAATCGTCGTATTGTCCTTGTCGATCGTGACCCGCTTGGCCTCGCCGAGCATGTTCACAGTGACGTTTTCGAGCTTGATTCCGAGATCTTCGCTGATCATCTCGCCAGCAGTGAGGATCGCAATGTCCTCGAGCATCGCTTTACGGCGATCGCCAAAGCCCGGCGCCTTCACCGCCGCGACCTTGAGGCCGCCGCGAAGCTTGTTGACGACGAGCGTCGCCAGGGCCTCACCCTCGATGTCCTCGGCGATGATCAGGAGCGGACGGCCTGACTGGACGACGGCTTCCAGGATCGGGAGCATCGCCTGGAGGTTCGACAACTTCTTCTCGTGGATGAGAATATAGGGGTCGGACAGTTCGACCTGCATTTTCTCGGGGTTGGTGATGAAATAGGGGCTGAGGTAGCCGCGATCGAACTGCATGCCCTCGACGACGTCGAGCTCGAACTCGAGGCCCTTGGCCTCCTCGACCGTGATCACGCCTTCCTTGCCGACCTTCTCCATCGCCTCGGCAATCTTCTCGCCAACCTCACGGTCGCCGTTGGCCGAGATGATCCCGACCTGAGCGATCTCGTTGGAGCCCGACACATCCTTCGAGCGGCTCTTGAGATCCGCGACGACCTTCTGGACCGCAAGGTCGATCCCGCGCTTAAGGTCCATCGGGTTCATTCCGGCAGCGACCGACTTCATGCCTTCGCGGACAATCGACTGGGCGAGAACCGTCGCCGTCGTCGTGCCGTCGCCGGCGATGTCGTTGGTCTTGGAGGCCACCTCGCGCACCATCTGCGCGCCCATGTTCTCGAACTTGTCCTTGAGCTCGATCTCCTTGGCGACGGTGACGCCGTCCTTGGTGATGCGCGGAGCACCAAAGCTCTTGTCGATGACGACGTTGCGGCCCTTGGGCCCAAGCGTCACTTTCACCGCATTGGCGAGGATATCGACGCCGGCGAGAATGCGTTCACGCGCATCGCGGCTAAATTTCACGTCCTTGGCTGCCATGTGGCTACCCTTTCATGCTTTCGGCTTCGAACAGGTTCGAAGCTGGGAATTGGAAGAAAAAGGAATTCAGACGATCCCGAGCTGGTTGAGGTCAACCAACAATGCCCAGAATGTCGCTTTCCTTCATGATGATGAGGTCCTCACCGTCGATCTTCACCTCGGTGCCCGACCATTTGCCGAACAGGATCTTGTCGCCGGCCTTGACGTCGAGCGGACTGACTTTGCCCTCTTCGTTCTTGGCACCGCCGCCGACGGCCACGACTTCACCCTCCTGCGGCTTCTCCTTGGCGGTATCGGGGATGATGATTCCACCGGCGGTCTTCTCATCAGCCTCAACACGGCGGACGAGAACGCGGTCATGAAGCGGCCTGAAACCCATAGGTCTGAACCCTCTCTTGCTTCTCTCAAAGGTTGAACTTGCAGCTGGCACTCTCACCCCGAGAGTGCCAACGATGATTGGCATATGGTTGTGCACCGTTCATCCGTCAACGCTTCGAACTTCGGATTTTTTCAGGGTCGGCGCTTACAAGTGCGCTGAGCGTGTCAGACCGAGGTGATGGCGCATCATCCAGCGCGCGAGCATCAGGACTGCGACTGAGGCAAGCCCCGTCGCCAGCCCGATCCAGATGCCTACCCCCTTCCAGTCGGCGCCGAATGCCAGCCACGAGCCGATGCCGAGCCCGACGATCCAATAGCCGACAAGCGCGAACAGCAACGGCCAGCGTGTATCGTGCAACCCCCGCAGCATGCCCGCGCCGATCACCTGAGCTCCATCGACTAGCTGGAAGGCGGCGGCAACGTGCAAGAAACTGACCGCGAGGCCAATGACCATAGCGTTCTCCGGAACATCGGCGAGGAACAGAGTGACGAGCTGGCGCGGGAAACTCCACATAATCAGCGCCATCGCCCCCATGAACCCAACGCCCATGATCAATGACGTCCAGCCGGCGCGGTCGATCCCAGCCTCGTCCTTCCGGCCAAGAGCGAGCCCGACCCGCACCGTCGCGGCTTGCCCGAGCCCCAGCGGCACCATGAAGGTGATCGCCGCGAGCTGCAGCGCAACCGCGTGGGCCGCGACCGCCGGCGCGCCGATCCAGCCCACGAAGTAAGCCGCGAGCGCGAAAACGCCGATCTCCAGACCCATGGTGGCGCCGATCGGCCAACCAAGCTTGATCATTGTGACGGTCCGGTGGCGATCGAACCGCCACCAGTGGCCCAGCAAGTGAAAACGTCGAAAGCCGCGGTCCGTTGAAATGACGACGACCATCGCGGCGCAGAGGATGAGCCAGGTGATCGTGCTCCCGATACCACTGCCGACAATGCCAAGCGCCGGAAGCCCGAAATGTCCGAACATCAACGACCAACTGATGATGGCGTTGAGCGAGATCCCAGCGATGCTGAGCCACAAGACGACCCGCGGGCGCTCCAGCGCCGCGACGAAGTTTCGCAGCAATTGGAAGATCAGCCACGGCGCGACAAGCCACATGTAAGCGCGAAGAAATTGCTGGCCCTGCCGCGCGAGCTCGGGTGATTGTCCGAATGCGAGCATGAGCCAGCCGACGTGCCACATGAGCAGCCAATAAGGCGGCATGACAATGGCGATCAGCCAAAGTCCCGCGCGGAACGTACGGCGAACATCTCGAACGGCATTGAACCGCTCGCCCAGCGCAGTTGCCATCATCGGAGATGAGGCAGTGATGAGGCCGAGCAGGAAGATACTGAAGGTCCAGGTGAGGTTGAGTGCAAGCGTTGCCGCTGCCAATTGAGTTGCACCCAGGCGTCCAAGAAGAACTACGTCGGTCGCCTGGATTGCCTGCTGCGTAAGATTGGCGAAAATCAGTGGCCAGGCGAGCCTTAGGGTGGCGCGAAGCTCGGACCGCCAGGGACGGCGCTCTTCCGTAGAAATGTTCGCCGTAGCGTCCATGGCTTCGTCATTGCGAGGAGACAAGCGACGAAGCAATCCACTGCAACGGATTGCTGTGGTCGGCTCGCAATGACGATTATTCTCGGCTAGCGAGAGCGGCGAACAATCAGAGGTTTTCCAATGAAATTCGTCCGTGCAATCTGGAAGCTTCTAGTCGGGATCAAGGACGCGCTTGTCCTTATCGTAATGCTGATTTTTTTCGGAATACTCTACAGCGCGCTTTCGGCGCGCCCGGCGCCGGTCCGAAACGGGGTCCTCGACCTCAATCTCAACGGCAGCGTGGTCGAACAGCCGTCGCGGGCGAGTTGGTCGGATATCGCGAGCGGCAACCGCCTTGGCGAATATCGCCTGCGCGATCTTGTCCAAGCTTTGGACAAGGCTAGCAGCGACAACCGCGTGAAGGCCGTTGCGCTCGACCTAGACGGCTTCACCGGGGGCGGACAGACGGCGATCGGCGACCTTGCCGACGCAGTTCGGCGCGTGCGTTCGGCAGGCAAACCGGTGATCGCCTATGGCGTAGGCTACACGAACGACAGCTACCAGCTTGCCTCAGCCGCATCGGAAATATGGCTTAACCCGCTCGGAGCAGTGCTGATCACCGGACCTGGCGGAAGCAATCTCTATTACAAAGGCTTGCTCGATAAGCTCGGCGTAACCGCCAATGTCTACCGCGTGGGCACTTACAAAGCAGCGGTTGAGCCGTTCATCCGCAACGATATGTCTCCAGCGGCGAAGGAGAACGCACAGGCGCTCGATCAGGCGCAGCTGGAAAGCTGGACGCAAGGCGTGAAGCAAGCGCGTCCCAAGGCCAATGTCCAACTGTTCCTCAGCAACATGAATGGGGCAATCAACGCCGCCGGCGGTGACATGGCGAAGGCTGCGCTCGCCAACGGACTCGTCGATAAGATCGGAAGTCGGCGCGAATATGAAGAGCGGTTGGCGGAGCTCGGGGGCGCCGACAAGAAAGACTCTGGCGGCTTCGCGCGGATCAAACTCGCATCTTATGTCTCGGACGTCGTCGAGGATAATCCAAGCGGACCGATTGGGATCGTCACGATCGCCGGCATGATCGTCGACGGCAAAGCCGGGCCTGGTCACTGCCGCCGGCGACACGATTGCGAACGAGATCGAGGACGGAAGCCACGCCGGCATCAAGGCGCTGGTCGTGCGGGTCGACAGCCCCGGCGGCTCGGTGCTTGCGTCGGAACGCATCCGCCAAGCGATCCTCGAGGCCAAGGCGAACAGGATCCCTGTCGTCGTTTCGATGGGAAGTGTCGCTGCTTCTGGAGGCTACTGGGTTTCGACGCCCGGCGACTTCATCTATGCCGAACCTTCGACGATTACCGGATCGATCGGCGTGTTCGGAATCATCCCCAGCTTCCAGGGCACCCTGCAGAAGCTCGGCATCGGCGCCGACGGTGTGAAGACCTCACCATTATCAGGTGAGCCAGATCTCCTGAAAGGCCCCTCGCCCGAGGCCAATCAGCTGATTCAGTCGGGCGTCAATTCGATGTACGGCCGGTTTTTGAACCTGGTCGCTAAGGCGCGCCACAAAACCCCGCAGCAAGTCGATCAAATTGCGCAGGGACGCGTTTGGGACGGCGGCACGGCGCACCAGCTCGGACTTGTCGACGGTTTCGGCAATATCGACGATGCTGTCGCCAAGGCGGCGCAACTTGCCGGTCTCGGGAACGAGCGGCGGGTCCGCTACCTCGAGCCCCACAAGAGCTTCCGCGACCAGCTCATCGAAACGCTCGCCGACGAACGGGATGATAGTGCCGCGGTGCCGGATGACGCCTTTGCCTCGGTCGCGCGCGCTCCCCAGCAGCAGCTCGCCGAGATGCTGACGGAGGTCCGCTCGATCCTCGCTGGACCGAGCATCCAGGCGCGCTGCCTCGAATGCCCGTCGGTCGAGCCCGCGCGTATCGACAGCCGCGATCTCAGCCTGCTTGAGCTCATCAAATCATGGGTCTCGTAATTCACTGAGCGGTGAACATCTCGCCGCAATGGCGGTTGGGTTGTGCTGTATCAGCCCGAGTGATGGACGCGCTTATCCGACTGGCTGGTCGCAATGATTCGGCTGCGATCGCGGCAATCTATCGACCCTATGTCGAAAACAGTCACTTCACTTTTGAGGAAGTGGCGCCCGATGCGGATGAAATCGCAACTCGGATCGGAAATCCTACCCACCCTTGGTTGGTGGTCGAGTTAGAGGGCCGTGTCGTCGGTTATGCATCCACCTCGCGGATGCGTGATCGAGCGGCGTATCGGTGGAGCATTGAGACGGGCATTTACCTCGCGCCAACCGCTCAGGGTCGAGGCCTTGGAAAGAGATTGCTTGCCGCGCATCTCGGCACGCTCGAACGGCAGGGTTTCGTAACCGCCTTCGCTGGGATCGCGCTTCCCAATGACACGAGCTCAACGCTCCATCAGAAGCTCGGGTTTACGCTCTCAGGAGTCGAACGAGCAGTCGGATTCAAGTTCGGTAAGTGGATCGACGTCGCACGCTGGCAACGCGACCTCGCGATTCGAACCAATGTCCCCGCCGAGCCCCTTAATTCTGCGGTTTTCTCCCCACTCGCGTGAAGACGAGCGGCTTTTTGATCGGTCCGCCTGTGGAAGGAACCAGTGAACGGACCTCGTAATGGTCGGGATCAACGAGCTGCCATTCAGAATTGAGCGCCTGCTCGGCATCAGTAGGTGAGCCCCGCATACGCCCGACGAAACGCAATTTGATCTTGTCCGCTTGAGCGGTTCCGTGGCCTACGCCACCAAGCGAATTGATGTAGGTGAATACGAGTTTAGAGCCGTCGGCGCTGTAGATCGTCTCGCCGGCGTAGATCGTCTTCCCATTTTCCCGCACCTCATGCCGATCGCGCACATGCGCGCCGCCGTAAAGCTTTTGGAAGCAATGCGTGTCGTGAACAGTCGCGCTGAGATCGGCCCGCCAGCAGGATCCTACGAACGGGCTGAAGGGCGCGAGATCGGCGGGATGCGCAACCGCCGCGACCACAAGAGAGAAGGCAGCGCCGATCATCAGCATTTACTGCATCACTTTAAGCTGTCGGCGATCCGCTGAAGCACGCGCTTGGGGCGATCGATGATGTCGCCATGCGATGGGATCAGGCGCTTCAGATCCACGACCTCCGACCACGCGCGCAATTGGGTTGCAAGCGCCTCCTCATCCTTGATGAAGCTGTGCCGGACCTCGCGCGGAATGCGGGGCCGCTTAACGCCGAAACCGAAAACGCGCGCCATGACTTTCGCGCCGAGGCCTCGCGGATGACGAACGTCCGCGATGATGTCGTTGACGATGAGCGTAGTGCCGTGCGCGCGGCGAACGACCAGCGCG
The DNA here is from genome assembly GCA_963785855.1 of uncultured Alphaproteobacteria bacterium. Taxonomy (GTDB): domain Bacteria; phylum Pseudomonadota; class Alphaproteobacteria; order Sphingomonadales; family Sphingomonadaceae; genus Sphingomicrobium. The sequence continues at coordinate 29,300 of CAWAWT010000008.1, read as the reverse complement.
CTTTCGCTCTCTCCGGTGCCGTCGATGGTGATGAAATCGACTGCGCGGTCATTCAGGATATCGGTCGTCGCATCCACCGCGACCGCCTCCTCGACCCTCGATCTTGCTCCTGGAGGGCACAGGACCTTGATGCCGGGATAGCGCTTCTTCCAGGGACGGGAATCGAGCCGATGGTAGCCATTCGGCACCACCATAAACTCGGGCTTCCCCAGAGCCTCTATACGCTTCATTTCGCGGTCACCGAGTGGGATCGGGCTGAAGATGACGGTGCGGTTTCGGCTCAATCCAACAACCGTCATCCGCCGCGGGAACTTGCCAAGCGGCATCTTGACCGTGCCGACAACCGTCAGCAGGCGCGGTTCGACCTCGGTCAGCCGGCCATGCGGAAGGACTTTCCAGTCGTCGTGCAGCTTCGCCATTTAGGGAGCCGAACGCATCAAATGTGAATGGGCTTCCCGGTCACGGCCATAGCCGCTTCCTTGAGAGCTTCCTCGTGTGTCGGGTGGGCGTGACACGTGTAGGCGATGTCCTCGCTCGTTGCGCCGAACTCCATCGCCAGCGCGGCTTCGCCGATCATTGTGCCCGCGACAGACGCGATGATCCATACGCCGAGCACGCGGTCGGACTTAGCATCAGCGATGACCTTCACGAAGCCATCGGGCTCGCGATTGGTCTTGGCGCGGCTGTTGGCAAGCATCGGGAACTTGCCGACCTTCACCTCGCCTTCCTTTTTCGCGTCCTCCTCGGTGAGGCCGACGCCCGCGATCTCCGGCATCGTGTAGACTACCGATGGGATTACGTTGTGATTTACGATCCCGGTCTGGGCGGCGATATTCTCCGCTACCGCAATGCCCTCATCCTCCGCTTTGTGCGCGAGCATCGGGCCGGGGATCACATCGCCGATCGCCCAGACGCCCGGCACGTTCGTGCGGAATTCGTGGTCGGTCTCGACCTGGCCGCGCTGATTGACCTCGAGGCCCGCCCGTTCGAGCGCGAGACCTTCGGTGTTCGGTTTGCGGCCAATCGAAACGAGCACGACGTCGGTTTCGATCGTCTCGGATGCACCGCCTGCGGCAGGCTCGAGTGTCAGCGTGACGGTGTCCCCCATGCGCTCGGCCTTGGTCACCTTGGTCGAAAGCTTGAATTCGAAGCCCTGCTTCTTGAAAATCTTGTTGGCCTCCTTGCGGACGTCACCGTCAAAGCCGGGAAGAATCTGGTCGAGGAATTCGACGACCGTCACTTGGGCGCCGAGACGACGCCACACCGAGCCGAGCTCGAGACCGATGACGCCGCCGCCGATCACGACCAAGCGCCTCGGAACTTGGGCGAGCTCGAGTGCGCCGGTGGAATCGACGATCCGCTCCTGGTCAATGGTGATTCCGGGCAGCGGGGTCACCGAAGAGCCGGTGGCAATTACGATATTCTTGGCCGTCACCTTGCGGTCGCCGACCTTCACTGTGTGGGCGTCGACGAAGCTCGCATGGCCCTTGACCCACTCGACCTTATTCTTCTTGAACAGGAACTCGATGCCTTGCGTGAGGCCCCTCACCGCTTCGAGGCGCGTCGCATGCATCTGGCCGAGATCAAGCTCGACATTGCCTAATTTCACGCCCCACTTCGCGAGCGTCCCGTCATGCGCTTCCTCGAATAATTCCGAAGCGTGCAGCAGCGCCTTCGATGGAATGCAGCCGACATTGAGACAAGTGCCACCGAGCGTATCGCGACTTTCGGCGCATGCGGTCTTAAGACCGAGTTGCGCGGCGCGGATCGCAGCGACATAGCCGCCAGGGCCGGCGCCGATCACCAAGACGTCGAAATCGAAATCAGCCATTCTATTCCCTCAGAGATCGATGAGGAGTCGCGTGGGATCCTCGATCGCTTCCTTGACGCGCACGAGAAACGTGACCGCCTCGCGGCCATCGATGATCCGGTGGTCGTAGGAAAGCGCGAGATACATCATCGGACGGGCGACGATCAGCCCATCCTTCACTACCGGTCGCTCCTCAATCCGGTGCATTCCGAGCACCGCCGACTGCGGCGGGTTGATGATCGGCGTCGATAGCAACGAGCCGAACACGCCGCCGTTCGAGATTGTGAAGGTGCCTCCGCTCATCTCGTCGACGGTGAGCGTGCCTTCTTTCGCCTTCTTGCCATATTCGGCGATCGTCTTTTCGATCTCGGCGAAGCTCATGCGGTCGGCATTGCGCACGACCGGCACGACGAGACCCTTGGGCGCCGACACTGCGACCGAGACGTCGAGATATTCATGATAGACTATCTCGTCGCCTTCGAGGCTGGCGTTGACCGAAGGCACGTCCTTTGCGGCCAGCGCGCAGGCCTTCACGAAGAAGGCCATGAAGCCGAGGCGGATGCCGTGCTTCTTTTCGAACAGTTCCTTGTAGCGACCGCGCGCCTCGATCACCGCGCTCATGTCGACGTCGTTGAACGTCGTCAGCATCGCGGCACTGTTCTGTGCGTCCTTGAGGCGCTTCGCGATCGTCTGGCGAAGACGCGACATTTTGACGCGCTCCTCCCGGCGTTCTCCGGACGCAGCGGCAGCTATGGTCTGCGTCGCCGACTGCGCAAGAGCTGACGGCGCTTTCGTCTGAGGGGCGAGAGCGACCGCCGCTGGGGCAGTCTTCTGTGCTTCCGCAGCCGCGATCACGTCATCCTTGGTGAGACGACCGTCCTTGCCGGTGCCGCGAATTTTCGTTGGATCGACATGATATTCGAGCACCGCGCGGCGCACCGCTGGCGACAGAGTTGTAACCTGATCGTCATCCGCCTCGGGTTGGGCGACCGGCGCCGATGAATTGCCCCTTAGGGCGGGCGTCTCGCCGGCGCCCGCCGGATTGGTCGTCGCTTCCGCCGCGGCAATTGCCGGCGACGATGCAGGAGTAGAGACACTGGCGGTCGCATTTTGCTCGATCCGGGCGATCACCGCGCCGACCGCGACCGTGTCGCCTGCCCTGACCACCTGCTCGGTCAACACTCCGGCAACTGGTGAGGGAACTTCGACACTAACCTTGTCCGTCTCAAGGCTTGCGATCGGCTCGTCCGCCGCGACAGCTTCGCCTGGCTTCTTGAGCCACTCAGCGAGCGTGCCTTCGGTGATCGATTCCCCAAGGGCTGGGACTTGGACGTCGGTGGCCATGCTTTCCCTTTAATGGATTATGAGCGCGGGCGTTTCGGCGCGGCTGCTATGGCCCAGCGCTGCGGCAATCAAGGCTGCCTGCTCGGCGGCGTGGCGCTTGGCAAGGCCTGTCGCGGGTGAAGCGGTGGCTTTGCGGCCAGCATATTGCGGCCGCATGCCCTTAAATCCGGCATCCGCAAGGCATTGCTCGAGCACGTCTTCAACGAATATCCACGCGCCGTTGTTTTTCGGTTCTTCCTGCGCCCAGACCAGATCCTGGAGCCTAGGCATGGCCTTCAGGCGCTTGACTAAAGGCTCCGACGGGAAGGGATAAAGCTGCTCGATTCGGACGACCTCAACACCGAGATCGCCGCCCTGGTCGCGAGCCTCGATGAGCTCGTAGGCGAGCTTTCCCGAACAAAGCACGAGGCGCCGGGTTTCGCCTTCAGCGGGCGGATTGAGATCCGACATGATCCGCCGGAAGTGGCTTTCCCCGGTGAAGTCCGCCGCATTCGAGACCACAAGCTTGTGGCGCAGAAGCGACTTAGGGGTCATCAGCACGAGCGGCTTGCGGAAGCCGCGGCGCATCTGCCGCCTCAAGATATGGAAGTAATTGGCCGGCGTAGTGCAGTTCGCCACCTGCATATTGTCCTCGGCGCAAAGCTGCAGATAGCGCTCGAGCCGCGCTGAGCTGTGTTCCGGTCCCTGGCCCTCGAAGCCGTGCGGAAGCAGCATGACCAGTCCGCTTGCGCGAAGCCACTTCGCTTCGCCGGCTGCGACGAACTGGTCGATGATGCTCTGAGCGCCATTGGCGAAGTCGCCGAATTGCGCTTCCCAAAGCACCAAAGTCTTTGGGTCGGCGAGCGAATAGCCATATTCGAAGCCGAGCACTCCGAATTCGGAAAGCGGGCTGTCGCGCACCTCGAAACCACCGCCTTTGACGGTTGTTAGCGGGATATATTTCTGGCCCGACTGCTGGTCGACCCAAACCGCGTGGCGCTGGCTGAAGGTCCCGCGACCGCTGTCCTGCCCCGAGAGGCGAACTCCGCTCCCCTCCGCAAGCAGGCTTCCAAACGCCAGCGCCTCGGCAGTTGACCAATCGAAGCCCTCGCCGCTCTCGAACATCGCCTTCTTCGCGTCGATGATTCGCTGCAGCGTCTTGTGGACGTGGACGTCGTCTGGAACGTTCGTCAGGATTTTCCCGAGTTCGGCCAACTCTTCGTCACTGATCGCGGTCTGGGTGTTGCGGCGGCCGAGCACCGGCTCATCCGGACTTGCAAGTCCCGACCAACGCCCTTCGAACCAGTCCGCCTTGTTGGGCAAGTACGAGACGGCGGCCTCAAACTCCTCCTCAAGGTGCGCGACATATTCGGCCGTGGTCTTGTCGATCCAGGCCTTGTCGACAACTCCCTCTTCCATGAGGCGCTTGCCGTAAATGTCGCTGATCGGCTCGTGTTTCTTGATACCCGCATACATTTGCGGCTGAGTGAAGCTCGGCTCGTCGCCCTCGTTGTGGCCAAACCGACGATAGCACCACATGTCGATGACGACGTCGCGGTTGAAGGTCTGCCGGAACTCGGTCGCAAGCTTGCAGCAGAAAGTGACCGCCTCTGGATCGTCGCCGTTGACGTGGAGGATTGGCGCCTGGATTCCCTTGGCGACGTCCGATGGATAGGGCGACGACCGGCCGAACTGAGGGCTGGTCGTGAAGCCGATCTGGTTGTTGATGATGAAATGGATCGTGCCGCCGGTGCCATAGCCCGGGAGCCCAGAGAAGCTGAGGCATTCCCATACGACGCCCTGCCCGGCGAAGGCAGCGTCGCCGTGGAGCAGCATCGGGAGGACCTTGTCACCCTGGGCGTCGCCCTTGATCGTCTGCACCGCTCGCGTCTTGCCGAGGACGACCGGGTCGACCGCCTCGAGGTGCGACGGGTTAGGAAGAAGCGAAAGGTGGACCTTCACGCCGTCGAACTCGCGGTCCGACGAGGTTCCGAGATGATATTTGACATCGCCCGAGCCGCCCACGTCAGCGGGGTTGGTCGCGCCGCCCGCGAACTCGTTGAAGATCGCTCGGTAGGGCTTGCCCATCACATTTGAGAGGATGTTCAAGCGACCCCGGTGGGCCATTCCGACGTCGATCTCCTCAACGCCCATCAAACCCGCATATTTGATCACCGCCTCGAGCGCCGGAACAGCGCTTTCACCGCCGTCGAGGCCGAACCGTTTCGTGCCGACATATTTGCGGGCAAGGAATTTTTCCCACTGCTCGGCCTGTATGACCTTGGCGAGGATCGATTGTTTGCCTTCAATCGTGAATGTGATCTCCGCGTTCTTGCCCTCCATCCGCTGCTGGAGAAAGCGCCGCTCGTTCACATCGTTGATGTGCATATGTTCAAGGCCAACGTGGCCGCAGTAATTGTTCTGCAGCACCTCGACGATCTGGCGGACGGTCGCGGTCTCGAAGCCGAGCGTGCCCGCAATGTAGATCGGTCGGTCGAGGTCGTTCGGTCCGAAGCCGTGAAATTCGGGTGTGAGGTCGGCGGGCACGTTGCGGCGCGCGAGGTGCAGGGGATCAAGGTCGGCGGCGAGATGGCCGCGCACGCGATAGGTCCGGATCAACATCATCGCGCGGATACTGTCGTCGGCGGCGCGGCGAATTTCCTCCGGGTCGGAGCCGGTGGAAACCGTGCGTTCTGAAACCGCCTGACGCACTTTCTCGATCGTCATTTGGGTTGGATCGAGGCCGAGGTTCAGCTCATCGAGCTCCTCCAACGGCCAGTTCGGCCGCTCCCAGCTCGGTCCAGCGTCGCGCTCGGAGTACGTGGCTTGATTGTCGACCATGTTGCTATGCTGTAACCAGCAGCTCCTTCAGCGTCCTGCCAAGTTCAGATGGGCTCGGACTGACGACGATCCCAGCCGCTTCCATCGCAGCGATCTTGCTTTCGGCGTCGCCCTTGCCGCCCGAAACGATCGCGCCGGCGTGACCCATCCGGCGGCCCGGCGGCGCGGTGCGTCCGGCAATGAAGCCTACAACCGGTTTCTTTCGCCCACGTTTCGCTTCGTCGGCGAGGAACTGGGCAGCATCCTCCTCGGCGCTTCCGCCGATCTCGCCGATCATTACGATCGATTGGGTTTCGTTGTCGGCGAGGAACATTTCGAGCACGTCGATGAACTCGGTGCCCTTCACAGGATCGCCCCCGATTCCGACCGCGGTGGTCTGCCCGAGCCCTTCATTGCTGGTCTGGAACACTGCCTCGTAGGTCAATGTGCCCGAGCGGCTGACAATTCCGACGCTGCCCTTCTTGAAAATGTTGCCGGGCATGATGCCGATCTTGCACTCGCCCGGTGTCAAAACGCCTGGGCAATTGGGCCCGATCAGGCGCGACTTCGAGCCGGAAAGCGCGCGCTTTACCCGCACCATGTCGAGCACTGGAATCCCTTCCGTGATAGCGACGATCAGCGCCACTTCGGCATCGACTGCTTCGAGGATCGAATCCGCTGCGAAAGGCGGCGGAACGTAGATGACGGACGCCGTCGCGCCCGTTTTCGCGACCGCTTCGTGCACAGTGTCGTAGACCGGTAAGCCGATATGCTCGGTTCCACCCTTACCCGGAGTGACGCCGGCGACCATCTGCGTTCCGTAATCGAGCGCCTGGCGCGTGTGGAACGTCCCGGTTTCGCCGGTCATCCCTTGCGTGATGACCTTCGTCTTTCTGTCGACGAGGATGCTCATGCGACCGCCTCTCGGGCGAGGCTATTGTCGATCTGCCTGCAGGCTTCGAGCAGCTCTTTGACTGCATCGACGCTAAGCTGGAAGTTGTTTTCCGCGTCCCCCTTGAGGTTGATCTCGACAACGCGTTCGACGCCACCTGCGCCGATCACGCACGGAACGCCCACATAGAGGTCGTTTACGCCATATTGGCCCGAAAGATGCGCGGCGCAGGGAAGAACGCGCTTCTTGTCCTTGAGGAAGCTCTCCGCCATCGCGATCGCGCTGGTCGCAGGAGCGTAATAAGCGCTGCCGGTCTTCAGAAGTGCGACGATCTCCCCGCCGCCGCCGCGAGTGCGCTTGACGATAGCGTCGATCTTCTCCTGGCTCGTCCAGCCCATCTTCACGAGGTCGGGGATCGGGATGCCCGCGACAGTCGAATATTCCACCACCGGGACCATCGTGTCACCATGGCCCCCAAGTACGAAGGCCGTTACGTCCTCGACGCTGACGTCGAACTCGTCGGCGAGGAAGTGGCGGAAGCGCGCGCTGTCGAGCACGCCAGCCATGCCGACGACCATGTTGTGCGGGAGCCCGGAGAATTCGCGCAGCGCCCAGACCATCGCGTCGAGCGGATTGGTGATGCAGATGACGAACGCCTTGGGGGCGTGCTTGCGAATGCCTTCGCCGACCGCCTTCATGACCTTGAGGTTAATCCCGAGAAGGTCGTCGCGGCTCATACCGGCTTCCGCGGCACGCCGGCCGTGACGATACAGACGTCCGCGCCTTCGATGTCGGCGTAATCGGAGCTGCCCCTAAGGGTCGCGTCGAAATCGTCGATCGGGCCCGCTTGGGCGATGTCGAGTGCCTTGCCCTCGGGGATACCCTCCATGATGTCGAAGAGGACGATGTCGCCCATTTCGCGCATCGCGGCGAGGTGAGCGAGGGTTCCGCCGATCATTCCGGCGCCGATCAGTGCGATCTTCTTTCGAGCCATGAGCTGGCTTCAACCTTTCTGCTTGTCGCGGCGGCGGTTCGTGGGAAGTCGTCGCCTCTAAGGAGCGCGGCGCCCGATTAGCGAGGTGCCTCCCAACCCGCAACCACGACTGGCCGATAGATGAGCAAGATTAAATCCCGTTCACCGTCGCAGACGGACTTGGAAACCGACCTCGACGCGCTCGTTTCACACCAGAAGATTCAAAAGGAGAATATCAATGATGAAGGCCATGCTCGCCCTTGGCGTTGCTGGTGTGGCGCTCACGGCGACCCCTTCCTTGGCCGGCCCGCGTTATACAAACGCTGTTCAATGCACGAAATGGCGGCACGGAATGTGCGTCCAGTCGCGGCGCCTGACCCGTCATCAAGCTTATCGCATGGGCTACAGGTTCGGCCCAAGCTATGGTTACACGAACTATAGTGCGCTGCCGCAGCCCTATGTGACGCGTTATCACCTCGGGCCGCGGTACAGGTACGTCTATCAGAATGGCTACATCTACGTCGTCGACCCGACGACCTACGCGATCACGCGCATCCTGAACGCCTTCTAAGGGCGCGACGGCGCTTGTAAAAAAAGGCCGCCGGCATCCTCCCCGGCGATCTTTCTGATTTCGGTCAAGCCGTTAGTTTTCAAGGATATTAAGGCAAAATATCGAAACCACCAGAAGGTCAAGGACGGCACCTGCGTGGCGTGGAAACGGTTGACCCGCGTTGACGCAGTTCGGGCCGAGTTACGACTTTACGCCGTTCGGCATGCTGCCGCACGACTATGTCTCGCAGTGCAGCCTCGATCCGAACGGCCGCTACGTCTACAATAACGGCTATTACGTGGTCGACCCGACCACTTATGCAGTAACCCAAGTCATCGACGTTCTTGGTGGCTGAAGCAGCAAGAAAGCATCACGAAGAAGGCCGCCGGTTCGCCCGGCGGCCTTTTCGTTGGCTCCACAGTCAGTCGCTCTGGATCAGGCTGAGGATGTTCCCGTCGGGGTCCTTAAACCAAGCAGTCTTCATCCCTTCTCCGACATAGAGATCGCCGTCCTGCTCGAGGCCTGGCAGGTCATAATGTTCGAAGAAAATTCCTTTTTCCTTGAGCTCGCTGACTTCCTTGTCGATGTCATCCACGTCAAAGGTCAGCGCGGTTGCCTTGTTCGTGCCGGCGAACTGTGAACGATAGACGCTGATTTGCGTGTCTCCGCTCTTGAGGGTGACGCCCTCGCCTCCCCAGTCTTTATCGGTTTTGAGGCCGAGCGTGCCTTCATAGAATTTCCTGGCCCGATCGAGGTCCTTGACCGCGATCATTGGGGTTGCGTCGGCTTTTCCGAGCATCGGTCGCTCTCCTTCCAGCTCCGTCAACACGGCCTTTCGATCGCCGTTCCTCGGTTCATTCGACCCGTTGGTCCATCCATCTTGGGGGGCGATCTTTTCTTTCGACGGTCCCGCGTGCTAGCGGCGCGTCCAAGCAAGGAGTTGTCGCTTGGCCGAATTCACGCTTCCCAAAAACAGCAAGATCACGAAGGGCCGCGAGTGGAAGCCCGAGGATGGCAAGCGGCAGAAGACCTTCAAGATCTACCGCTACGACCCAGAAAGCGGCGCCAATCCCCGCTGGGATCGCTATACGATCGATCTCGACACTACCGGGCCGATGGTCCTCGATGCCCTCATCAAGATCAAAAATGAGATAGACCCGACTTTGACGTTCCGACGGTCCTGCCGCGAGGGGATCTGCGGGTCCTGCGCAATGAACATGGAAGGCCGCAATGGCCTCGCCTGCACGACCGCGATCGCCGATCAGAAGGGCGAAATTCAGATCACCCCTCTGCCCCACATGGACGTGGTAAAGGACCTCGTGCCCGACCTGACCCATGCCTACGCCCAATATGCGTTGATCCAGCCCTGGCTGAAAACGTCGAGCCCCGCTCCCTCGCGCGAGCGACTCCAGTCGCCCGAGGACCGACAGAAACTCGACGGCCTCTACGAGTGCATCCTCTGCTTCTGCTGCTCGACCAGCTGCCCGAGCTATTGGTGGAATTCGGACAAGTTCCTTGGGCCGGCGATCCTGCTCCAGGCTTACCGATGGATCGTTGACAGCCGCGATGAAGCGACCGGCGAGCGACTGAATGAGCTCGAGGATCCGTTCCGCCTCTATCGCTGTCACACAATCATGAACTGCGCAAACGTCTGCCCCAAGGGGCTGAGTCCGGCCAAAGCGATCGCCGAGACGAAGAAGCTCATCGCGGAACGCGCCGCATAACATTAAGGAACGCCGCTGATGAGCGAGGAGGGGGAACAGCGCGAGCTGATGGAGGACGTTGGCGCCCCAGTTGGTGCGACGCCCGATCCCGATAATCCTGGATGGTACAGCTGGGGCGATTTTCCGCGCGGAAGCTTCGCGGCAGCTACCGGGCGCCTCTTATTCAAGCCTGACGGGCTGGGCCGCGCGGTCTGCCGGATGTTCCCGACCGAGGAACATATGAACATGGGCGGCTCTCTCCACGGCGGATCCGTGATGAGCTTCATCGATATGTCGATGTTCGCGGGCGGACTGTGCGCGGGGATGGAGCGCGGCCATTATGTGACACTCGACCTCACCACGCACTTCCTCGCGCGTGGGCGCCCGAACGCGCCGCTCGACGCTCATGTCGAGCTTGTGAAGCAAACGCGCGGCCACGCATTCCTCCAGGGCGTGGTGAGGCAGAACGACCAGCCCTGCTACAGCTTTACCGGCACTCTAAAGCGCATCCGCGAACGCAACGGACCTGCATGACCGATCCGGTCCGAGCGGCTTACGATGCGCTAGTTGCTGCCAATGAACTCAGACCCGATGCAGCGCAGGAGCGCGCCGTCGCGGCGCTCGACCGGCTCGCTTCGGAGATCGGTGGCAGCGGCAGCCTCTTTTCGCGTCTGTTCAGTTCCGAATTGAAAGGCCCGGCCGGAGTTTATCTCTGGGGCGGCGTAGGACGCGGCAAGTCTATGCTGATGGACCTCGCCTTCGTGCACATCGATGTCGAGCCTAAGCGCCGAGTGCACTTCCACGAGTTCATGCTCGAGACCCACGCGCGCCTCAGTCGAATCCGCGAGCGTCACGAAGCCGATCCGATCGAAGCTGTCGCACAGGAAATCGCGGCTGAGGCGAAGCTGCTGTGCTTCGACGAAATGCAGGTAACGAACCCGCCCGATGCGATGATCCTCTCGCGACTATTCGGGAAGCTGCTCGAGGAAGGCGTGAAGGTGGTCACGACGTCGAATCGACCGCCGAAATATCTCTATAAGGACGGGCTTAACCGGGAGTTGTTCGTGCCTTTCATCGACCTCATCGAAAAGCGCTTGCTGGTCGTGCCAGTAAACGGCCCGACCGACTATCGTCTCGAGCGCCTGACCGGCGTCGCTGTCTGGCACGTGCCGAACGGTCGCGAAGCAACGGCAGCGCTTGCTCGCGCCTTTTTCCAGCTGACCGATTATCCGGTCGAGGATCGCGCTAAGGTTCCAGTCGAGGACATCGATGTCGGTGGGGGCCGGACGCTTCATGTACCCAAGAGCTTGAAGGGCGTCGCTGTTTTCTCGTTCAAGCGACTATGCGGCGAGCCTCGCGGCGCGGCCGATTTTCTTGCAATTGCCCGCCGCTATCACACCGTCATCATCGTCGGCATTCCGGTGATGGGCCCCGACATGCGCAACGAAGCAGCGCGGTTCGTCACTCTGATCGACGCGCTTTACGAGCACAAAGTGAAGCTGCTCGCCGCCGCTGACGCCGAGCCGGAAGGCCTCTATCCTGCCGGCTCTGGGAGCTTTGAATTCCAGCGCACTGTCAGCCGTCTCGAAGAAATGCGCAGTGCCGAATATCTGGCGCAGGGGCACGGCGCGGGCTAGCCTTGTTCGACGAAGGGGGGAATGCATGATCGTCACCACTACCGAAAATGTCGCCGGGCACCGAACGGTCGAAGCAATCGGCCAGGTGTTCGGAGTCGTTGTTCGCAGTCGAAGCATCGGCGGCAATCTCGCTGCGGCGCTGCGCTCGATCGCTGGCGGCGAGATCAAGGAATATACAGCGTTGGTGGAGGAAACCCGCCGCCATGCGATCGACCGGCTCGTCACCAACGCCACCGCTATGGGCGCGAACGCAGTCGTCATGATGCGCTTTGATTCCGGCGAGATCGGCCAGACGATGAGCGAAGTCGTTGCTTACGGAACTGCAGTCCGGATCGAACCGGAATCATGAACGGCGGATGGCGCAGCTTGGCGCTGATCGTTGGCAGCCTGTTAGCGATCTGCGGACTCGCGCTCTGGAAGTTTGGCGGCGGGCCCGTGCTGTTGATCTTTGGATTGGTCGCGATCGTCACTGGATTGCTCGAACCGATCTACGGTCGCGTGATCGGCCGTCCTCCAGGAGGCAATTGGCGGCGGACTGATGAAAGGTTCGTCGACCCGGCAAGCGGGAAGCTGGTCACGGTCTGGTATGACCCGGCGACCGGCGAGCGCCGGTACGTTTCTGACGGGAAGTGAAACGGCGGTCCGACGGGAAGCACTTTGACGGCCGTAGCTTCACCGCGGCATCACCAATGCCGTCCATTCAGTGATCGCGCGCGGGCGGCGATGCTAGGCCGTCGCCAGCTCCCGCGCCGCTCCCAGCACTTCACGAGCGTGATTGCTCACCTTCACTTTTCGCCAAGCCTTGAGCACGCGGCCGTCGGCTCCGATCAGGTAAGTCGCGCGCTCCATGCCCATATATCTGCGGCCGTACATCGACTTCTCGACCCAAGTTCCGAACGCGTCAGAAATCCGGCCGTCCTGATCCGATACGAGCAGAACGGCGAGATGATATTTGTCGATGAACTTCTCGTGGCTCTTCATCGGGTCGCGCGAAACGCCAAGGACCATGACGCCTGCGTCATTGAAATCACCGGCGAGAGCGGTGAAGTCCTGCGCTTCGCGGGTGCAGCCGGACGTGTCGTCCTTGGGATAGAAATAGAGCACCAGCGGCTGACCGGGCGATGCTAGGTCGATCTTGCCGCCATCGCTCCTTTCAACCGTGATTGCGGGCGCTTTTTCGCCTTCGTTGATCATTGCGAGCCCTCTTTGATGTTGTTCCAAAGCTCGGCGATGCTCTGCCGTGCCGCGTCGTGCTCGGCAAGGAGTCCGTTCCAACTGGAGGCGCCGCAAGCGTCGGCGACGAGCTGCCACGTTTCGGACGTCGGCTTGACGTCCGCCGGAGCGACCAGGCGCATCATGACGAGCATTCGCGATAGCAACTTTAGCGATTCTACAACATTTGCCTGAACAAAACCTTCCGCGGCAAGTGCTTCCAAAGCATTCTCTAGGCGTGTGTCGAGGCCGATGTGCGTCGTCAGCTGGAGCACATGCGTCGCAAACTCCAGGTCAATGAGCCCGCCGGGCCCTAGCTTCACATCCACCGCGCTCTTCGGTGGCTTGTGGCGCGCCATGTCGGCGCGCATCTTCACTGCGTCCCCGACGACCTTGGCGCGATCCCGCGGCATCTGGAGAATTGAGCCGATCATCTCGGCGACTTGTGCGCGTCTCTCGGGCGAGCCGAAAACCGGGCGGGCGCGACACAGCGCCATATGCTCCCAAGTCCATGCTTCTTTGCGTTGATATTGCTCGAACGCTTCAAGCGAAACGACGAGCATACCCTTGGAACCCTCCGGACGGAGCCGCGCGTCGACGTCATAGAGCGGGCCGGCGGCGGTCGGAACGCTCAGAGCTGCGGTCACACGGCTCGCGAGGCGATTGAAATAGTCGTTTGAGCCAAGCGGCTTTTTGCCGTCTGACGTACGGTCGTGCGCCGCGGTGTGAAGGTAAATGATGTCGAGGTCGGACGCATGGGTGAGCGAGTGACCGCCGAGCCGACCCAATCCGAGGATCACCAACTCGCCGCCCGGAATCCGACCGTGCGTTTCCTCAAACTCGGAGCGCGTGGCCTCGGCCAGCGAGATCAGCGCACCTTCGGCTACGCCGGCATAGCCTTCGGTTACGTCGAGCGGATCGCGATGGCGGTCGATCAGCTGGACACCGAGAGCGAACCTGCGTTCGTTGACCAGTCTTCGAACCCGATCGAGCCCGACGTCATAGGGCTTTCCCAGCATCGCGGCGGCGAGGATTTCGGCGAATTCCTGCGCCGACGGCGGCATCGCGAAGCTCGAGGCATCAAAAAGCCCTTCGAAAAGCTCGGGACGCCGTGCGAGCTGGTTCGAAAGTGCGGGCGCATGGGCGAGGATTTTCGCAAGCAATTGCGCGAGTTGCGGCCGTGCTTCGAGAAGCCGAAAGAAATTCACGCCACTCGACAAGCGTTCGACGATATCGCTGAGCCGGTTGAGCGCATGATCAGGGGTAGCACCCGCCGCGATCGCTGGCAGAAGCGCGGGAAGCATCGCCTCAAACGCCTGACGAGCGGCCGGGGATCGGAGCGACCGCGGCTTCCCCGATCGCCAATGGGATACATGCCGCGCAGCGCGCTCGGGATCGGCGAAGCCGAGCGTGGCCAGCTCGTCCCTGAGGATGTCGGGGTCGCTCGAAAGGACGTCGCGCTCGTCGGGTGCAAGGCTGTCGAAGATCCGCCCCACCTCTTCGGTATGGGGGCCAATCAAGGCAATCAGGTCTTCGCCGGTAGCAAGTCCGTGAAGCTGTGCGACATTGTCCAGAGCCGGCGAGTCGGCGGGTAGCAAATGCGTCTGCGCGTCGTTGACCATCTGCACGCGATGCTCGATCGTCCTGAGGAGGCGGTATGAACTTGCAAGTTCCCCCGCCATGACTTCGTCAAGGCGACCTGCCGATAGCAGTGCTTGAATGGCATCGAGGGTCGCCGCGGGGCGAACCGCGGCATCGCGGCCGCCGTGGATCATTTGCTGAATCTGCACGAAGAACTCGACCTCGCGGATTCCCCCGCGGCCTCGCTTGAGGTCGAATCCGGCGCCCATCTTTGCTCCCTGAGCCAAATGGTCGCGAATTCTTGCGGAAATCTGGCGCACTTCCTCGATTACGCCGAAGTCGAGCGAGCGGCGCCACACGAACAGTTCGATCGAGTCGAGGAACCGCTGGCCAAGCACAACGTCGCCCGCGGCGGCACGAGCGCGAATGAAGGCCGCACGCTCCCACGGTAGAGCGCTCGAATTCGTAATGCGAGATTGCAGCGTCGATCGGAAGCGCGATTGGGGTAACCTCGGGCGAAGGCCGGAGCCTCAGGTCGACGCGCTGAACATACCCGTCCTCGGTCCGCTTCTGCAGCAGCTCGACGATCCGCCGCCCGATTCGGACGGCCGCTTCGCCCGCATCGTCGCGTGGACGACGCGGCATCGTCGCAGGATCGAACAGCAGCAGTAGGTCGACGTCGGACGAATAGTTGAGTTCGCGGCTGCCGAGCTTGCCCAGAGCGATGACTGCGAAACCGGCCGGCGTCGCGTCGGGTACGCGTTCCGCGATGGCGGCCTTGACGGCCTGATCGATCGCTTGGTCCGCGAAGTCCGAAAGGAACTCTGTAACTCGCTCGAGCGGCAGTTCGCTCGAAAGATCCCCCAGCGCCACGGCTAGAGCGAGCCCGTATCGCTGTCGGCGCAAGCAACTCTCGAGCGAGAGTTCGGCGTAGCTGGTCAAAGCAGCCGCGGCGGCATCAGCCGCGCCTGCCCGAAGAAAAATTTCGCCGATTTCCGACCGCGCGGCCAAAGCTTCGCGCAGGAAAGGCGAATGTTTAAGTGCTCGCTCGATTGCCCACTCTCGGCCTTGCGAATGCAATGCTCGCGAAGCGCGAACTCATCGGCTGCATTTCACATGGATTGGTCGCATCTTCAGGAAACTTCCTCGCGCTTTGGGTCGTTTGCAATCCCAATGAAGCTGGAACGAGAACAGGCTGCGATGTCGGACTTTCACAATAGTGACCGCCGAATCATCCGGGTGGATGTGCCGCCTGCACAAGAGGGCATCACGATCGCGCTCCGCCGTGCTTTCGAGGCGGCGGCGTCGGAGCCGTGCGACCGCAATTTCGCGGAATTGCTTCGCAAGCTGAGCTGACCGGTGATAAGTCATCCCGACGAAGGCCGGGATGCAAACAATCCTTTATTGGTGATCGCGGCTGAGCGCGTCGACTTCGCCCATAATGGTCTGAAGCGCGGACTTGTCGGGGTCCGTCTTGTGCTGTCTTCGTGACGGCAGCTTGCCGCTAGACAGCAACTGCTCGAGCGCCACCCGGCCGCGCGCGACGCGGCTCTTGATCGTTCCGACTGCGCAGCCGCAGATCTCAGCCGCCTCTTCATAAGCGAAGCCGCCTGCTCCGACGAGGATCAGTGCCTCGCGCTGCGGCTGCGGAAGGTGCATTAGCGCGCGCTGCATGTCGCCAAGCTCGATATGCCGGTCCTGGCTGGCAGGAGCAGCGAGGATCTTCGAGGCGGTGATATCGTCCCACTCGCCCTTGAATCGAGCGCGGCGCATCTGGCTCAGGAACAAGTTGCGCAAGATAATGAATGTCCACGCGCGCATGTTGGTCCCGGCCTGGAAGCGCTTGCGCGCGGCCCAAGCCTTGAGGAGCGTTTCCTGCACCAGATCGTCGGCAAGATCACGGCTTCCCGAAAGCGAACGCCCGAAGGCGCGCAAGTGCGGGATGACCGCAGCCAGCTGGTCTTTGAATTCGGGATCCGACAGTGGGATCGGCTCAGCCGAAGCGTCAGCTGGTCGATCCTCTTGAAGATTCTCTGTCAAACTAGACCCCACCCTGCACGAGCGCTCGACCATGGTCTTGCGCGGTTAGCTCGAACCTGAACGATGTCCGTGACGAGAGGTAGGTGCTCAGCTTCGCCCAACCAAGACGATCACTGCGAAAATAATAATCACCAGTAATGTACTGATCACCAGGACATTCCGCGCCACGCCCGGCGTCGAGCCAGCGCGCGCCTCCGTCGTCGTCTCGACGATCGAAGGATCAGAATGCCTCGGATCAGCCATTATGCTCTCGTCACGAAATCACAATTCCCCCGGCCAACGCGCCGCGGCGAGTCGTGTTCCGCGGTTACACTGCTGGAACGGTCGCAGCGTCGAAGAAGAGCGCCTGGGCGATTGCCGCTTTCACGGTTGAGCGTTGGAACGGCTTGGTGATCAAGAATGTCGGCTCCGGTCGAGTGCCGGTTAGCAACCGCTCGGGGAAGGCCGTGATGAAAATCACTGGCACCGAAAATTCGGCGAGAATGTCCTTCACGGCATCGATGCCGCTAGAAATCGTCGGCGAGCTGGATGTCGGCGAGAACCAACCCCGGGGGGCTTTGGCGCGCTTGGGCGACCGCTTCGTCGCGGGTTACGGCAACTCCGGTCACGTTGTGCCCGAGATCGCGAACTATCGTCTCGATATCCATCGCAATGATCGGCTCGTCCTCGATGATCAAAACATCGGCGAGCGTCTGCCGTTCAATTTCCTCGAGCGCTTCGGCAACTAGCGAATCGACGTCGGCGGGACTGACGTCGATCAGATAGCCGGTGTCCTCCGATGAAAAGCCTTCGAGCGCAGTCAAGAGAAGCGCCTGCCGAGACAGCGGAGTGATTCGCGAAAGACGCGCGTGGGCAATGCCTTCCGCACCAACCGGGCTCTTGGAAGGTTCCTCGCCTTCCTCGATGTTTGCCGTCGACCAGATCGCGTGGAACGTCTTGTAGAGGCCGAGCCGCGGATCGACGTCGCGCGGAAATTCGTCCGGCTGAGCGACGATCGCCTCGAGCGTTGCCCGGACGAAAGCGTCGCCATGCGCCTGGCTGCCGGTCAATGCGCGCGCATAGCGCCGCAGGAAGGGCAGGTGCGGTGCGAGTTCCTGGCCAAGGGACATAATCATCAAACTCCCGCGAAATCTTTGCTTGCGGCGTCTTTGGCGAGACGGCCGAATTGTTTCAACCCTGGAAGAACCATGTGTTGCGTCGCCGCACCGCCCCCCAAGAGAAGTGGCTCGCGTGTGGAACCAAGCAGTCTCGATTTGGTTTCCGAACACTGAACCGGCGCGCCGCGAGCTGACAATCAGCCGCGCGGCGGCCGGCTCGTTATGTTTCGAAGCGGGGCAGGATAAGCGAAGCCATTGCACCCATTAGAGAGATTTGTATGAGCGCGGCTACAACCCGCGTTGAGGGGGATGAGGAGTTGAGTGCGAAGAAGGGAAGCGAGACGGAGGGAGCCGGTCATTCCAGGCACTCGAAGAAGTCCAAATCCTCCGAACGCACAGCTCGGAAAGGCGACTTGGGTCGCGCGCTTCGGTCGGTTTACGACGACACCTTGCGCGAGGCCGTCCCTGACGACTTCCTCAACCTTATCGGGAAGCTCAGCTAAGAGCTCGCGGGCCGCGCGGTGAGCGCGGCCGAAAACTTTGCGCGTCTGTCTACGGCGGCAAAGTTCCTCCTCATACTGACCGCGGTCCTGCTCCCGATCGGGATCGTGCTCACCTGGCTTGGAGAAAGCGGAATCCAGCAGGCCAATGAGGCGCTGGAAGGCCGCGCCGAGGACCAGTCTCGAGCCGCCGCCGAAGCGATCCAGGGTTTGATTGCTCGAAACGCGCTTGCGCTTCGGATCGCAACCAATGGTGCTTTGGCGGGCGGGCAAAGCGCGGCATGCGATCGAGCGATGCGATCGCTGTCCGTTGCTCCGGCGGTGGCCCAAAGCTTCGAGCTGGAAACAGGCGATGGCCATCCCATCTGCTCTGCCGGTTCGGTAGGCGAGACAGGCGAGCTTCCGATGGTTGCACCCGGCGACATAAAAATCAGAATTGCTCCCGATTCGAGGGGAGTCGCAATCCGCGTGGGCGTGATCGGTGGAATGGCGACAGCTCTGGTGCCGACCTCTGAGCTGCGAGGCGCGGCGCTCGACGCGCCGGGCGAAATCGCCAGTTTGACGATGCGCGATGGATCGCACGAGATTGGAATCCTTGAAGCACCCGACGCCTCGGAACCCCTGAAGCTTAGCGAATGGTCTGTCGCCCGCGGTAACGTTGCTCGCGCGAATCGGCGCGTCCGATCGGCGAATCACGACGTTCGAACGCCTGGTGCTCCTTCTGCCCGTGCTGATGTGGATTGCGGCTGCAATGATCACGTGGCTGTTAGTCAGCCGGCTGCTGATCCGACCACTGAAACGCCTCGAACAGGCGGTCGTCCGTTACGAGCCGGGGCAAGCACTCGACTTGCCCCGAAAGCTCGGCCCATCGAAGGAGATTCAGGAGCTGCGCGACGCTTTTGCCCGAGCGGTTGCTCGGGTGGAGGCATCCGATGTGGATAAGACGGTCGCGCTCGAAGGGCAGCGGCGACTGGTCCGCGAAGTTCATCACCGCGTCAAGAACAACCTCCAGGTCATAGCCTCGCTGCTCAATATCCACGGTCGGAGTGCGACCGCCGCCGAAGCCCGGTCGGCGTACGCTGGAAATCAGCCGCCGCGTTGGCGCGCTATCGATCGTCCACCGCAACCATTTTGCCGAGATGGAGGAGAATCGCGGGATCGCAATGCGTCCGCTGCTCACCGAGCTGGCTGCGGAACTTCGAGCGGGCGCTCCTGAGATTGCGCGATCGCTCCGCATCGATCTGGAGCTCGACGGCGTGAACACGACGCAGGATGTGGCCGTGGCGGTCGCATTTCTCATGACCGAAATGGTCGAGTTTGCAATGTTGCGCTGCCCCTCGGAGCCGATCGAAATCTCGCTCCGGCGAACCAGCGAGCTTACCGCGCGGCTGACCGTCAGCAGCCCGGTCCTTGTCCCTGACGAGGAGGAAATGGCAGAAAAGATCCAGTTCGAACGCATCATCGGAGGACTGGCAAAACAGCTCCGCTCGGCGCTTGAGCGAAAACTTGGCCGCTACAGCGTGGATTTACCGATATTTCCGCCTTTCTAAGAGCGCTGGCCAATTCATTACGGCTACGCCAAAAAAAATGCAGGAATATTGAGAAAATCGCGGAACCCATTCTTTTGAAGCCGCGTTATGCAGTTCGGATAGTGACCTTTTGCCCCCCCGCTCTCGCTATCCAATTAAATGGGCCCGGAACCGCCAACCCTCCCCCCCCCCGGTGGCGCTTCCGGGCCCTCTTCTATCTGGGGCACAGCCACAACAGAGCCTGATCGAGCGGCCTTCCGGGCCGCCCGCCAGTGTGTGATCCGAAATCGCCAGGATAGCGAATTCATAGAGGCCGTAGAGCGGCACAAGCAGCAGAAGCATCGAAACGACGTCTGGAGGAGTGAGCACAGCAGCAACTCCGGCCGCAGCGACGATCGCGTAGCGACGCGATTTCGCAAGTTGCTCGCGCGTGACGATGCCGGCTCGCTCGAGGATCATGAGCAGGATTGGGAGAAGGAACGCTGCACCGAATCCGAAAATGAACCGCGTGCAGAAAGTGAGATAGTTGCCGACGCCCGGCAGCGCCTCCTGCTGGATCCCACCAACATTACCCTGAAAGCTCAGCAGGAAGCGAAGTGCCCACGGCATCGCGACGAAATAAGCGAAGCAGGCGCCGCCGATGAAGAAAAAGGGCGTCATCATCAGGAATGGAAGGAAGGCCTTCTTTTCCTTCGCGTAGAGGCCGGGCGCGACAAATCGCCACAGCTGTGTCGCGATCATCGGAAAGCTCAGCATCAGCGCAGCAAACAGCCCGACCTTCACTTGCACGAAAAATGCCTCGAAGACGTCGGTATAAATCAGCCGACCCTGCCCTGCTTTCAGCAGCGGCTGAACGAGCGCAGCGAAAATGTTCTCAGCAAAATGGAAACAAATGAAAAATAGGAGGACGAGTGTCGCGAGCGACCAAAGCAATCGTCGCCTGAGCTCGATCAGATGCTCGAGCAGCGGACGTTTCGTGTCGTCGATGTCCTTCACGGTAGTGGGCGCTTCTCGACCGGAACCTCGTCCTCGGGCTGAATCTCATCAAAGGGCAACTTCGGTTCCGGCGCTTCGGTGGCAGACGGCGTCTCATTGGGCCGAACGGCTGGCCGACCGGGGTCCGGATAATGCGCGTCCGACGGATGTTGGCTCATGATGCGGTCATTCTCTTCGCGCCAGCGCTTTTCCATCTCTTCAAGCTCGGCCTCGCGAACCATATTTTCGATCCCCGAGGTGAAATGGCGCGCCATGCCGCGCGCTCGCCCGACCCAATAGCCGACGGTGCGCATCACCTTGGGCAGATCCTTGGGACCGATGAAGATCAGCGCGAGAATGGCGACGACGGCAAGCTCGCTGGAATCGATACCGAACATGCGGCTGTCTAGCCTTTAACGGGCCTCGTCATCGCGTGGGGGCGGCGGAGCAACTGGCTCTTCGCGACGCGGCGTTACGTCAATTGGCTCCTGCGGCCGGACGTCCTCACGCGGAAGCTGCCGGGGAGGCTCATTACGCCTTTGATCGTCGTAACGACGATATTTTTCGTCGTCCTCGTCCGCCATGCCCTGCTTAAAGCTTTTCAGCCCCTTTGCGACATCGCCCATCATCGAGGAGAAGCGGTTCCCGCCAAACAAGAGCAGGAGAATGATCGCGAGGATCAGGATATGCCAAATGCTTAGACCGCCCATGGGGGAAACTCCTTTAGCGCTGCTATCTAGTCCGCCTCGGCTTCCGTTTCCAGTTGAAGCTGGAAGACGCTTTCGTCGAGGGGATCGAGAAGCCCCGCCGCCTTGAGGTCGTCGATTCCAGGGAGATCCTTTCGCGATCCTAGACCGAAGTGCGCCAGGAACTCCATCGTCGTCGCGTAGAGCAGCGGCCGACCGGGGCCCTCCCTGCGCCCAGCCGGCCTAACCCAACCCGCATCCATCAACACGTCGATCGTGCCCTTGGAAATCTGGACACCGCGAATCGCCTCGATCTCGGCCCGGCTAACGGGCTCATGATAGGCGATGATCGCCAGTGTCTCGGTCGCCGCTCGAGACAATCCCCGCGGCTCCTCGCGGGTCCGGCGAAGAAGGTGAGCGAGATCGGGAGCCGTCTGAAAATGCCAGCGCCCGCCGCGCTCCACGAGTTCGATCGCCGCGGCCCTCGTAATGCTCGACAAGCTGGCCGAGCGCGATTTCCACGTCGCCCTCGCCGACGTGCTCGGACGATCTCCTCGACACGTCAGCGGTCTCGCGGAAGCGAAGAAGGTCGCTTCAATGGCGCGGATGAGCTCCTCCATCACGCCGCGACCCTCAGCTTGATCGGCGCAAAAGGCTCGTCCTGCGCGATGTCGAGGCGGCCGCGCCGGGCGAGTTCGAGCGCTGCGAGGAAGCTCGACGCAAGCGACGAACGACGAAATTGCGCGTCCTTCGTCGAAGGCAGGAAGCTTTCCAGGAAGGTCCATTCGATCGCCGTGCCGATCATTCGGCTGACCCGCTCGATCGCTTCCTCGAGTGTCATCACCGCGCGGGCATGGACCACGTGCAGTCGCCGGCGCAGTGCGCGCGCGGACGGCGCCGTAGGCCGCGATACAGGTCGAAGTCGCGCACCTGCCATGCCGCTGTGCGGATCAGCCGCAAACCTTCCGGAGCGCCGCGGACGAATACGTCGCGACCGATGCGATCACGTCCGAGCAGTCGGGCTCCCGCTTCGCGCATGGCGTCGAGCTGCTGGAGCCGCATTTGCAGGCGAAAAGCGATCTCTTCCGGGCTTGGATCCTGCTCCGGATCCTTAGGTAGAAGGAGGCAGGATTTGAGGTAGGCGAGCCAAGCCGCCATCACCAGATAATCGGCCGCAATCTCTAGCTTTAGAGCTCGTGCCTCGGCGAGATACGTAAGATATTGCTCGACCAGCTGAAGGATTGAAATCTGGGCGAGATCGACCTTCTGCGCGCGGGCGAGGCTGAGCAACAGATCGAGCGGCCCTTCCCAGCCGTCGAGGCTCAGCG
Source organism: uncultured Alphaproteobacteria bacterium (assembly GCA_963785855.1). Taxonomy (GTDB): domain Bacteria; phylum Pseudomonadota; class Alphaproteobacteria; order Sphingomonadales; family Sphingomonadaceae; genus Sphingomicrobium. The sequence continues at coordinate 6,644 of CAWAWT010000008.1, read as the reverse complement.
TCAGCTCATCCGACTGCCGGATCGGGCGCTCGTCGAATTCCTCGTCCACGGCTGCAGATAATACCACAGCTAGTGGACGTGCGAAGGCGCAACCACAGACGATTGTGGATAAGTCGCCCTCTCAAACGAGGGCGAGAAGCTCATCACGCACCGCGACCGATTCTGCGAAATCAGGGCCGTCCACGCCGCTCGCAGTGACCGCCATCGCCCGTGCCAGCCGCTCCGCGCCCTCGTCGCTAATCTCGCCGAGCCTCTTGGCGATCTCGACATTGTCGGAGAGGACGCCATTGCAGGGCAAGGCGACGTCGCAACCGGCCGCGACGCATGCCGCCGCACGCTCGGCCTGGCTTCCGCCAAGGCGTTCATGTTGCTGTCGTCGCTCATCAGGAACCCGCCGAAGCCGATTCGCTCACGGACGATCCGTTCGATCACGAATGACGACTGGCTAGACGGGATGCTCCGAGTCCCACGCCGTGTAGACGACATGCGCCATCATCCCCATCGGCGCGGAGGCGAGCCGCTCGAACGGCTCGAGATCTTTCTCGAGCTCTTCCGGGCTGGCGGTCACGATGGGCAAATCCTGGTGGCTGTCGACAAGCGCGCGGCCATGACCCGGCATGTGCTTGGCGATACCGATCACACCCGCTGAGGCCATTCCATCGAGCACCGCTCGACCGAGTGCCGCGACTTGCATCGGCTGACTGCCAAGGGCGCGGTCGCCGATGACGTCGCTAGCCCCCTCCTGCCGAACGTCGAGCAGCGGCAGTGCGTTCACGTTCACGCCGACGTCGCGCAGCATAAGCGCGATCGCTCGTGCATTGGCCCGCACCGCTTCGATCGCCGACGAGGGCGCCAGCTGAAAAAGCTCGGCGAAGCGCTCTCCGGCGGGAAAAGCAGCCCATTCGGGCGGTTTCATTCGCGCGACCCGTCCGCCCTCCTGATCGATCAAGATTGGCAGGTCGGCTCGTCCCGTCAGATCGCGCAGGGAATCCGTGAGTCGCAGCATCTGATCGCGAGTTTCGCAATTGCGCTTGAACAGGATGAACCCGACCGGATCGGAATCCCGGATGAAATCGCGTTCGCCGATCTTGAGATCGAGCCCCTCAAGCCCGTAGATCGCCGCCTGCATCAGCCGAGATTTATTGCGCGATGAAGCAATTTTCGCCGGCCGACTTGAGCGTGTCGCAGACCTGCTTGGCGTCGGCAGCCGACACCGCGCCCGCTCTCAGGCGAATACCGTGTTCGAACGGAACGATCATCTTGTTCAACGCTGCGACCGAAGAGAACCGGGCGGACAGAGCGATCCAAGCACGCTCCGCCTGGGCCTTGTTGCCGAAGGCGCCGAGCTGGATCACGCTTCCGGTGCCGCCAGTTGGCCTTGGGCACGGACGGAGCATCGGGAGCCGCGACGACCGGAGCGGGAGCGGGCGTCTTGGCCGGCGTGGTCGTTCGTTTTCGGACTTTCTTCCGCCGGCTTGACGACCGTGTTCGCGGGCAGCTTGCTGGTGTCGAGCTGCGAATCCTTGTCCTCGCCGGCGCTGGTTTCGAACGCTGTCTGGCTCTCTGCGCTGATGTTCAATCCGCCCGGGTTGGGCGGCTTGATCTTGTAGGGATCAGACGGCGCACGGATCAGCTCGGGCGGACCGCTCACTTCCGAACCACGGTGGCCAAGCCAGAAGAACGTGCCGGCAACGATCAGCGCTGCAGCGGTGACCACGGCTAAGCGCCGCGAGCATCTTCCGTGCGGAAATACTTCGCGGCTCGTCCTCGTCATCGACCGGCTGCAGCCACGGTAGTTGATCGTCGTACGATCGGCTGTCGCTCACCAGGTCGTCCCTCTTCCCGGGAAGACCGGTGACTGAGCAACTCAAGTTGATTTGCTGCATCATCCGGCACAGCATCACGGAACTTGCCGGTGAGTTCGTGCCGATCTCGAAGCGATAGTAATGGCACTCCGTTCGAATAGCGGCTTTCGATGACCGACGGCTGCAGCTGGACCGACCTGGGGATATGCGCGCAACATCTGTCCCCACCAGAGTTTCGCCTGGTGAATGTCCTTGAAGGCGCCGACCTGGACGACCCGGCCCTGCAACTGCGGCGAATTGAAGTAGGGTCGTGTCATGAAGGATGGCGGTCCGCGCATCGCATAGGCAGACGGCGGCAGCGCAGGCGCCGTCTGCCGGGCGGCCGCGGGCGGGCGCCTGCGATCATTGGCGCTTGCGACAGCTCGCGGAGTGAGGTCGGTCGTCGGCTGGAGCTTCGCAACCTCCACTTTCGGCGATTGAGCAGCCGAGTTCGGTTGCGGCGCGGGTCGTGCCTTTGCGACTTCGGTCCGAGGAGTGGACGACTTCGCTCGAGCGGCAACGTGAGACTGCGGCAACTGGAGCGGGACAGGTCTCTGGACGGTCGGACGCACGGCAGGAAGCGGCGATGATTGGACAGTCGCGCGCGGCTTATGTGGCGCGCGAGCGTGCGAGGAAACCTGCTTCTTGGGTTCGCGAATGACGGTGGTTGTCGCCTTGGGAACGACCTCCGTCCTCTGCGGAATGGGATTTTCCCAATTGTGCATCGCGATCCAATAAGCGAGCGCCAGAACCAGCAAGCAGGGCCGCGACGGAGAGCGCCGCCATGACCCCTGGGCCCGAATTCGGCGCGTGCCGCGCCAGTGGCTTTGTCCGCCGGAATCGTTCTCGTTCGCAATCCAGGGCAGGCGTTCGGTGTTTTGCGATGCTCGAGCGTCGCTCATGTCAGCGCATCTCCTCGGCGGCCGCCACCCCCATCAGCGCCAGGCCGCTCCTGATGATCTGCGCGATCCCTAGCGCAAGTTCCAGCCGTGCGCGAGACAGTTGTTTATTGTTTTCAAGCAGAAAGCGCCGTTCTGGGACATCGTTGCCGCGGTTCCACAAGGCGTGAAATTCGGCCGCGAGATCATAAAGATAGAAAGCGATCCGATGCGGCTCATGAGCCAACGCAGCGCCTTCGAGCACGCGCGGATATTGGGCGGCCCGCTTCACCAGCGACAACTCCTCCTCGTCGAGCAGCGACAGATCTGCCGTGATCTTTCAGATCCACGCCGGCCTCTGCAGCTTTGCGCTTCAGCGAGCTGATCCGCGCATGCGCGTACTGGACGTAGAAAACCGGATTGTCCTTCGACGCTTCGACCACCTTTGCAAAGTCGAAATCGAGCGGCGCATCGGCGCGGCGGGTCAGCATCATGAAGCGGACGACGTCTTTGCCAACTTCGTTCACGACATCGGCAAGAGTCACGAAATCGCCCGCTCGCTTGCTCATCTTGACCGGCTCGCCGCCGCGGAAGAGCCGGACCATCTGGACGAGCTTGACGTCGAGATCGACGCGGCCATCGGTCAGCGCCTTCACCGCCGACTGGACGCGCTTCACCGTCCCGGCATGGTCCGCGCCCCAGATGTTCACGAGGTGGTCCGCAGTCTCCGACTTCTGCCAATGATAGGCTGCGTCGGCGCCGAAATAGGTCCAGCTGCCGTCCGACTTTTTCATCGGCCGGTCCTGATCGTCGCCGAACTGGGTCGAGCGGAACAGCGTCAGCTCGACGGGTTCCCACTCGTCGTGCGGATCGAGGCTCTTGGGCCGCTCCAGCGTCCCTTCGTAGACGAGACCCTTTTCGCGGAGCATGTGGATCGTGCTGATCGACGGCGCCCGACTGCTGAATGTGCTCTTCGGACGAGAAGATATCGTGTTGGATCCCGAGAAGCCCGAGATCGTGGCGGATCAGATCGAGCATCGCCTTGATCGCGAACTTTACGGAAAGGCCGGGAGCCATTCTTCTTCCGGCGCTTCGACCAGATCATTGCCGTAATCCGCCGCAACGACGACTCCCGACCGGCTTCAAATAGTCGCCGGGATAGAATCCTTCCGGAATCTCGCCGATGTCCTCGCCGAGCGCCTCGCGATACCTCAGGTGCAACGAGCGTGCGAGCGTATCGACCTGCGCCCCGGCATCGTTGACATAATATTCCTTGGTAACCCGAAAGCCCGCCGCCTCGAGGATCCGCGCGAGACTGTCGCCGACTACGGCGCCCCGGCAATGGCCCATGTGCAGCGGCCCGGTCGGATTGGCGGAGACATATTCGACATTGACCCGCTCGTTCCTGCCGATCGTCGACACGCCGTAGCCATCGCCTTCGTTGAGGATCGTCCGAAGCTCGTCCCGCCAGGCATCCGCAGTCAGGCGAAGATTGATGAAGCCCGGGCCGGCGATCTCAACCGAAATCACCGGCGGCATCGCTTCGAGCTTCGCCTTGATCAGCTCGGCGAGCGAACGCGGGTTCGTGCCAGCGGGCTTCGCGAGCACCATCGCAGCATTGGTCGCAAGATCGCCGTGCGAAGGATCGCGCGGCGGCTCGACCGTCACGTTCTTGCGCGTCGAGGTCCGCGGGAAGCGCGCCCTCGGCAACGAGATCGTCGAGCACTCCGTCGAGAAGCGCGGCATATTGGGCGTAGAGGCTCAAGTCAGTCCACCAATGCTGGAAGGCGTGGCCGTCTAGCGCAGCATCCGCCGCACGTCACGCCCGCTAGAGTTGGTCTGAGGGAAGGTTCACCGGGCCGACAACATCCTCGTGCCGGGCGATGGCGAAGCGGTCGGTCATGCCGGCGATGAAATCGCCGATCATGCGCAGTTGCTTGGATGGTCGCCTGAATCTCGCCAGTCGGGGGGGAGGAGCGCAGGGTCGGCGCGATAGAGCGGCAGCAAGATCCGCCACGACGCGCTCCGCTTCATCGCGGACGAGGACCAGCTCCGGCAGTCCGTACAGTCGCGAGTAAAGCAAGCGCTTGAGCTCTCGCTCCTCGGTGCCAAGCTCATCGGAAAAGCCGGCGAGCGGGCGCCCGGCCGAACGAACGTCCTCAATTGTCTCGACGCGCGATCTGCGAACCCGGCGCTCCGTCTCGGCAAGCAACGTCGCCGACCATCGAGCCGATCATGTCGCGGACCAAGGCGCGCTGTCGCTTCTCGATCGCGATGCCTGAGTGCCGTTCGGCAATCGCATCCCACATCCGCTTGACGATCGGCAGCGCAATCAGCTCATCGAGGTTCAGTAATCCTGCGCGAAGCCCATCGTCGATGTCGTGGTTATCGTACGCAATGTCGTCCGATATTGCCGCCACCTGCGCCTCGAGGCTCGGCCAGGTGCCGAGCTCGAGGTCCCACTCGCCATTGGCCTCCGCCAGCGCCCAGCTCGGTCGCTCGACTGGTCCGTTGTGCTTGGCCAGTCCCTCGAGCGCTTCCCAGCTGAGATTGAGGCCGTCGAAGCCGGGATACGGGTTTTCCAACTTGGTCACGATGCGGATCGTCTGCGCATTGTGATCGAATCCGCCAGCGTCGGCGAGCGCGGCATCGAGCGCATCTTCCCCGCATGGCCGAACGGAGGATGGCCGAGGTCATGGGCGAGGCACAGGGCCTCGGTAAGGTCCTCGTTGAGACCCAGGCGCGCGAGCGATCGTGCGGCCGATCTGCGCAACTTCGAGGCTGTGGGTGAGGCGAACCCGATAATGGTCGCCGTCGGGCGCGATGAACACCTGGGTCTTGTGACGAAGCCGCCGGAAGGCGACGCAATGAACGATCCGGTCGCGGTCCCGCTGGAAAATGTCGCGCGGCCCGCGCGGGCCCGAACGATCTTCAGGGTGGAGACGGCCGCGCGATCTGCTCGGGATGGCGCCGCGACGCCGGTGGGAAGGCTCATTCCGCCGCAACTGGCACAATCCTGTCGGAATCGGAATTGGTCCAGCGAGAGACTGCGACGCCGATCGTTCGCAGGTCGTCGGCGAAGATGCTCGCATCCGATGCACCACGGAAGGGTCCGATAACGAGGCGGGCATCGCCGCTATTCTCGGCAACATAGCCCGGAATACCGTCGAACAGATCGGGGTTTTCGGACTTCAGCCGCTCGAAACTTGGCGGAAAGCGCGCCGGCGTCGTGACCGCTCGCGAGCTGAAGCCAGATTTTGGCTTGGACCGGCGCACCCAGTCGTTGGACGCTGACCGACTTCACCTCGGGACTGTACGCGGCCTGCACCGCTTTGGGCTGCGGCTGATCAGTCACGAGGGTGCGCTTGCAAGGCCGGTTGCGCAGGCCGCGGCGAAGCGGAAGGAGCGCGGAGCAGCGCATCAATCCCCGCAAGGCGATCAGAGATCACGCTCTGCGCCATTTGCACGCTCGAAGGTGGGCTCAGAGGAGTTGCCGCGGAGGCCGAAGTGGCCGTAGAAGCGATGACCGAATTGCTCGAATCGGGAAAGATGCCGAGATTGACCGCAGCTGCCTTTTGTCCCGCGGCGAGCGAGGCAAGGCGTTGGACAAACGGTGCGACACTTGCGGAACTGCCGGGCATCGCGGCGTTAATCAGCCGCATCGCTCCGCCCGGGTCGCCGGTTAGAGCGAGAACGAACGCGCGGACCCGTGGGGACGCGAAATCGCCCTTGGCAGAAAGCGGCGCGATCGCGTCCAGGGCGCCCGCCTTGTCGCCACTGATGGCGAGGCTGAGCGCCATTCGGCGACGCGCCTTGTCGCCGTCGCTCCCGTTCATCGCGGCACGATAGTCCGCCTGAGCGGCGGCCTGCTGGCCGAGGAGGTCGTAAGCGAGTTCGCGATCGCAACCAATCATCGCCTTCG
>CAWAWT010000007.1:0-63237 GCA_963785855.1 uncultured Alphaproteobacteria bacterium | reverse complement strand
CCGGCCGGAATCGGCGTTTGTATGCTGCCGGCGAATTTCTGACAATCGGCCGGCCCGGGGCGCGCCGGCCCGGCGGCTCCGCCGATTGGCCGGCGAATACTTGGCGAATGGCCGGCCCGCCGACCGACGGGCCGGCCCGGCGGCTCCGCCGATCGGCCCGGCCCGCGGCGACCGTCGGCGCCCTCCACGGCCCAGCCGCGGCAAAGCTGCGTAACATCACCGCGTGCCCAGCCGACACGTCCGGGAGCCCGTCCCGAAGCATCTGCAGTCGCCGCCGGGCAGCCAGCCGCTCGCAGCCCGGATGCGGCCCCGGACCCTCGACGAGTTCGTCGGCCAGGAGCACCTCGTCGGCGAGCAGGGGGCCGCTGCGCAAGTCGGTGGCGGGGTCCTGTGGTCCAACGCGCTGGGATATTCGATCAATGCAGCCAGCGGAGATGCGCGACGGCGGCGCGGTGCTCGGGACGGTGCTGGGCGAGATCGCCGAAATCGCGCGGGACGTGCACCACGCCCTCGCGAGCCGGCTGTTCGGCTTGCTCGGCCCGGTCGCCCTGCCCGCCCGGCTCATCCACGACGCGATCGCGGCCACCGCCTACGGAGAGCAGCCGCCTCGGCGTGCAAGTACTGCCGCTGTCGCGGGTGCCGTCGCCGCCGCGCAGCCCGGCCACCGACCACCGAGTCCTAGCCGACACGCCGCGCGGCCACTTCGCGATCAGCGCGCTCAACGGGTTCTGGGCGACCGGATCGCCGACGCAGCGACCGCGCTCGCGCCGGTGATGGGCCTGCGCACCCATGACGGACGACTGCGGCGCGTGCCGGTCAACGTCGTCCACGACGTCGAGGCGCCGACCGGCAGGATCGTCGTCTTCGCCCACGGCCTGTGCGAGAACGACCGCTTCTGGTGGTACGGCGCGGAACGCAACTGCGGTGACCGCGACGTCACCTACGGCTCGCTGCTGCGCGACGAGCAGGGCTGGACGCCGCTGTACCTGCACTACAACACCGGGCTGCACATCTCCGAGAACGGCCGGCTGCTCGCCGGGCTACCTCGAATCGCTGGTCGACAGATGGCCGGTGCCGGTCACCGAGATCGCCCTGGTCGGGCACTCGATGGGCGGCCTGATCGTCCGCTCCGCCGCGCACCAGGCCGCCGACACGACCTCGTATGGGTCAAGCCGTTGCGCCACATCGTCGGGCTCGGCACGCCGCACCTCGGCGCGCCGCTCGAGCGCGCGGTCAACGCGGGCACGCACCCGCTGGCGCGGCTGCCCGAGACCCGGCCGTTCGCCGACTACCTCAACCGGCGCAGCGTCGGGCATCAAGGACCTGCGCTACGGCGTCGCTGATCGAGGACGACTGGCGCGACTTCGACCCCGACGAGCGGCTCGTCGACCGGGTGCACGCCGGCGACGCTGCTGCCCGGCGTCGCGTACTCGATGGCGTCGGCGACGCTGTCGAAGCGCCCGACGGCCCGTTCGCGCACGACCTGCTCGTCGAGCACGTGAGCGCGCACGGCACCGGGCGGCCGAACGCGACTCGGCGCATCGAGTTCGAGGTCGACCGGCTGTTCCACCTCGGCGGCACGCACCCACTTCCACCTGCTCGACGACCCCGTGATCTACGAGCAGCTGCGCTCCTGGCTGGACGGCGCGGACGGTGCGGCGCAGAGAGATACGACAGGAATTGCCTGAAAAGACCAGGGATCGGCGCATGCGCGGCAATGGTGCTCAGACGTGCCTGTTGCACGCGGACCACCCGGAAAAATGACCTGCTGGCACCCCCCGAGAACGCGTGCTCGATGCGGCGATGATCGTTATAGTCCCGCCATGTCCAGCGCCCAGCCGCCCTCCGCCGCGCAGCCGCCGGACTGGGCGATGCCGTCCGGCACCAGCCGGAGGCCACCCACGAGATCGAGAAGCACCACGAGATTGCCCACGAGAATGCACCTGAGCACGCCCACGATCAGCCACGGAAGACCGTCCACACCGACCACGCGAATGCTTCGAGCACAACCGGCTCGCGCTGATCCTGGCCCTGTCGATCGCACTCGTCTCGGTGCTCGGTGCGGTCGTCGGGTGGCGCGCCGAGACGCACGCCTCGAAGGCGAGCCGGTACTCCCTGGACGCGGTGTCGGCGTCGATCGTCGCGTCGCAGCTGCGCAGCCAGGCCGAGGCGACCGCCTCGGCCGCGCAGAACAACTTCGAGCACTACACCCACCTGGGCGACGAGGCTCACGCCTTGCAGCCACGACGTGCCCCGTGACCAGTACCTCGAACCTCACCGAGCTCGATGCCCAGGCGGCCTGCGCGATGCAGCAGGTGTTCGCCGGTTACGACGATCCCGACTACGTGACGAACGGGTCCTTCGACGTGACGGCGTACGCCGACGACGTGCAGAAGGTGCTCAGCTACGACAGCGATTCCAACCCGGCGAGGTACGAGGCGCTCGCCGCGGACGAGCGCCACCACGAGGACAACATGCTCTATCTGTCGCTCGGCCTCGTCCTAGCGCTGGCGCTGCTGACGCTGGCCCGGCTCGGCAAGACCACGGCGAGCCGGCTGGTCCTGGCGATTCCCGGCTGGATCGCGCTGTTCGGCGGTGCCGCACTTCTCGCGTACCTGGAGCTGTAGCCATGGAGAACCCGCTCGAGGCGGCGCACGAGGAGATCCAGCACGCCGAGCACATGACCAGAGCCCGGCTCAAGGTGGTCGTCACCGTCACCGTCCTCGCCGTGACGCTGCTGACGACCCTGGCCGGCGTACTCGCCGCGGTGTGGTCGGCGAAACAGACCGAGGTGGCAGCGGCTCGCAGCAGGCCAACGCCGCAGCCGTCGAGGCCGGCCTGCACGGCGTCGCCGAACGGAGCGCGCTCGACCAGCAGCGCGACGACCGGCGCGAGGCCGCCTGGCGGGCGATCGATCTCGACTACCTGACCAACGCCGTGTCCGACCGATCGGTCTCGGCTGCGCTCGCCGCGCAGGCGAACACCCAGGACCAGGCCGATTCGCTCGCCATCTCGCTGCCGTCCAACCCGGACGAGTACGACGCCCGCGTCGCCGAGACGCAGACGCACGAGCTGGAACTGTCCGAAGAGGCGCGCGCCGAGGCGCAGGAGAGCGTGGCTGGCTGGACAAGCACAACAGCGCTCTCGCTGTCGTCAGCATTCTCGCGCTGGCGCTGTTCCTGCTCGGCCTCACCTTCACCATCGGCAACAGGCCCACCCAGGTCGGGTTCACCGCGCTCGCCATCCTGATGACCGTGGTGGCAGGCGCCCGCCTGGCACAGATCGCCGCGCGGGACATCCCGAAGCCGTCCTCGCAGTGCATCGGGCAGTACGCCGAAGGAGTGACCGAGGCCAATACCGATTTCAAGAAGGGCGCCGAGACGCTCAGGGGCGTCGTCGACGCGTGCCCCGAATACTCCGAGGCCTGGACGGCGCTCGCGCAGGTCGAGCTCTACCTCAACCTCAACGAGAAAGGCCTCGCCGACGCCATCGAGAACGATCAGAAGGCGGTCGACACCGCGTCGGCGAAATCGGCCGCGCTCTACAACTCCCTCGGCTTCGCTCAGATGCTCGACAAGAACTACACCGGTGCTCGCGAGAACATCTCCCGCGCCCTGGCCCTCGAACCCGACAACGAGATCTTCATGGCGAGCCAGGCAGAACTGACCGTCGTCCAGGGCGACGCCGAGTCGGCGCGCCGCCAGTTCGACCGGATCGTCGAGCGCATCTCCGACCGGGGCTCGTACTACCTGACCGGGTACTTCGCCGCACTACGCCTGGACGACCTCTTCCTGGTCATCTACGGCGGCGAGTCCGACGCGGTCAAGCAGTTCTACCGGCACGTGCGCGAGGTCGAGGTCAGCCTGGAGCAACTGCACCAGCCCGAGCCGAAGAGCCTGCACGGTGCGACGATCACGCATGTCATCGCACGCCCGTCGAAAGGCATGCTCGGCAAGGCCGGGTGCGCCACTTTCGCCTTCGACTTCACCGGGTTCCAGGAGGGTGATCGGCTCTCGATCCGCTTCTACCAGTACGGCGTCAACTACGAGCCGTCCGCGGGCGTGGCCGACTCACTCATCACCGCTCATCCCCGCAACGGCAACAACATCACCGTCATGGGCGCGGGCTACTTCAAGGCCGACTACCGCAACCTGCCGCTGCCGTCGGGCAGCCAGACTATGGAGATCTACCTCGACGGCCACCTGATGGCGTCCAAGACGTTCGACATGCCGAAGGGCACCGCGAACGACATCTGAGATGTGCGAGGCCCTCTCCGAACGGGCAGGTCGCCGCTAGGGGCGAGGACGCCGAGCCGTGGGGCGTGGTTCGCGTCACCAGCACGTCGTCGGCGAATCCGGCGGCGAGCGCGCGCAGGGCGGCGTCGAGGTAGACGGTGAGATCGGCGTCGGCGCGCGCCGTCCAGCGCTCGTACGCGGCGCGGCAGGTGGCGAGCGTCGCCCGGCCGACCGCGAGCGGGTACAGCGAATCGGCCGGCTGGCCGAGCGGTCCGCGACGAAGTCGATGATCGCGCGTTCCCACGCGTCGTAGTGCACCGCCGCGCTGGCCGCGAGCTCGGGCGTCGGCGCCGATCAGGCTCATCCGCGTGCGCAGTTCGGGCACGTCGTCGGCGCGGTAGTGGTTCACCGCGAGGACGGCCGTGCGCACCGCGTCCATGACCGGCAGCGTCGTCGGCAGCGCGGCGAGTTCGCGGCGCAGATTGCGTCACCTCGAGGTCGAACTCGCTCCAGAGCACCTCGGACTTCGAGTCGAAGTAGCGGAAGAACGTGCGCCGGCTGACGCCGGCCTCGGCGGCGATCTGGTCGACGGTCGTGTCGTCGAAGCCCTGCTCGGCGAACAGACGCAGCGCGATGACCTCGAGCTCGCGCGCGCTCGTGCCGGGCGGCCGTCCGCGCCGGGTTTCGCCGTCAGGGTCTTGCTCTTCCGTCACGCGATGACGTTAACGTACGCGGCTCATTCGGCACTCGGTGACGAAATCGATCTCGACGCAAGGAGTCGACCATGACCGACGAGCCCACGACGACCGAGCAGCCGGACGAGGCCGACGGACGCCGACGAGACTGTCGTCGAAGACGTCCTCGTCGAGGAGGTCTCGATCGACGGCATGTGCGGTGTCTACTGAGCCGTCGCCGCGGCCGCGTTCGACCTCGACGCGGCCTGGCGGCTGCACCCGCAGGTGTCGATCCGGCCCGAGCGGTTCGGCGCGCTGCTCTACCACTTCGGCACCCGGCGGCTGTCGTTCCTGAAGAGCCCGACGCTGCTGGCGGTCGTGCGCGCGCTCGGCGACGCAGCCGACCGCCCGCGACGCCTGCGCTCGCGGCGGGCGTCGCGACGCCGAGCTGCCGCGCTACCGCGCGGCGCTGGCCACGCTCGCCGCGTCCGACAGATGATCGCGCGAGACGGCGCGCATGACCGCGACGCCCGCTCGCCCGCTCGTCGAGCAGTTCCAGCTCGGCCTCGACGCGCCGATCTGCCTGACCTGGGAGCTCACCTACGCCTGCAACCTGTCGTGCGTGCACTGCCTGTCGCTCGTCCGGCCGGCGCGACCCGCGCGAGCTGACGCACCGCCGAGTGCAAGGCGGTCATCGACGAGCTCGAGCGGATGCAGGTCTTCTACGTCAACATCGGCGGCGGCGAGCCGACCGTGCGGCCGGACTTCTGGGAGCTGCGTCGACTACGCGACCGCGCACCACGTCGGCGTGAAGTTCTCGACGAACGGCGTGAAGATCACCCCGGAGATCGCGCGGCGGCTCGCGGCGCAGCGACTACGTCGACGTGCAGATCTCGCTCGACGGCGCGACCGCCGAGGTCAACGACGCGGTGCGCGGCGCCGGGCTCGTACGACACCGCGATGCGCGCGATGGAGAACCTGCACGACGCGGGCTTCGCGCGGCTTCAAGATCTCGGTCGTCATGACCCGGCAGAACGTCGGCCAGCTCGACGAGTTCAAGGCGATCGCCGACCGCTACGGCGCGCAGCTGCGGATCACCCGGCTGCGCCCGTCCGGCCGCGGCGCCGACGTGTGGGACGAGCTGCACCCGACCGCCGGCGCAGCAGCGCGAGCTCTACGACTGGCTGCGTCGCGCACGGCGAGAACGTGCTGACCGGCGACTCGTTCTTCCACCTCGCCGCCTACGGCGACGCGCTGCCCGGGCTGAACCTGTGCGGCGCGGGCCGGGTGGTCTGCCTGATCGACCCGGTCGGCGACGTCTACGCCTGCCCGTTCGCGATCCACGAGAACTTCCTCGCCGGCAACGTCCGCGACGCCGGCGGCTTCGACGCGCGTCTGGCGCGACGTCGCGACCTGTTCGCCGAGCTGCGCGCGCCGCAGACCGGCGGCGCCTGCACGTCGTGCTCGGCCTTCGACGCCTGCCGCGGCGGCTGCATGGCGGCGAAGTTCTTCACCGGCCTGCCGCTCGACGGCCCGGACCCGGAGTGCGTGCAAGGGCAACGGCGAGACGGCGCTCGCCGCGCGTCGACGCGCGGCCGCGCCGAAGCCGTCGCTGGACCACTCGCACCGACGGTCCGCCGCGCCGCTGCCGCTGCGCGCGCGCCGCCGGCCGAAGGCCTGCGACGAGAATCCGCTGGCCGGTGCTGCGACGTTCGCTCTGGCTGACCTCGCCTCGCCGGACGCGACCTCGCGCGCGGCGGGGCGGTGCTCGCCGTGCCGCTCGGCTCGACCGAGCAGCATCGATAATGGCTCCGCCGATGGAGCCGATATCGCCGCCAACCCTTCCACAGGCGTCGGGCCTCCCGAACATTCGCGATCGGCTGTCTCAAGCCTATGGAGGGCGCATCGATTCGGTCCAAACAGAACGAACGCGGCGGCTTCAGCGTTATCATCGAAATCCCCTATGAAACCGGAGAAAGTGCCTCATGACCATCCGGACCGTGTTGGTCGACGACGAACCACTGGCGACCCAGGGCCTGCAGCTGCGGCTGCAAGCCCATGAGGACGTCGAGGTCGTCGCGACCGCTGCGAACGGGCGCGAGGCGATCCGTCAGATCAAAACCAACAAACCCGACCTCGTCTTCCTCGACATTCAGATGCCGGATTCGACGGTTTCTCGGTCATCCAAGGACTGATGGACGTCGAACTGCCGCTGTTCGTGTTCGTCACCGCTTATAGCGATCATGCGCTCCGCGCGTTCGACGCGCAGGCCGTCGACTATTTGATGAAACCCGTCGACGAGGACCGGCTTGCGGCGACCTTGGACCGGGTGCGCCAGCGGCTGTCCGAACAGCGGAGCGCGGAAGAAGCCGGCCGGCTGAAGGAGGCGCTAGCCGAACACGCGCCCGAGGCTGCCGAGGAGACTCGCCGACGCGTCGCGAGACGCGCCGGCGTCCAATCGCTTCGAAAAGATCATCAACATCAAGGACCAGGGCCAGATCTTCAGGGTAGACGTCGACACGATCGAGCGCATCGACGCAGCGGGCGACTACATGTGCATCCAAACGGGCGACAACACCTTGATCCTCAGTGAAACCATGAAAGACCTCGAAACGGCTCGATCCGCGCCGTTTCCAGCGCGTGCACCGCTCGACGATCGTCAATCTCGACCTCGTCCGACAGGTGAAGCCGCATACCAACGGCGAATGTTTTCTGGTGCTGCTCGATTCGGGAGCCCAAGTGAAGGTCTCGCGTTCGTATCGAGATGTCGTCGCGAGATTTGTCCACTAAGACAGGCCCGAAGGGCGGCGAGCCGAGTCCTCAAGGGCCGCCGGATCCTGTTGTCGAGGATTTGCCAGTGGTCGCCCCATTCACCGCCGACATTGCTCGCCGAATTGGGGTGCGAAGTCGTCGGGCCGGCGCCCAACATGGCAGCGGCGCGCGAGATGGTCGTATGACGAGCAGCATCGATGCTCGCTATGGATGTACACATTCGCGGCGACCTGGTCTTTCCTTGTGCGAAATGCTCTCGATCGACAGGGGCGTGCCATTCGTGCTGACGAGCGGCTATGCCGACTGGCAATCCGCCGAGAAAGTGGCAGCGACCGCCCGCGGCTGAGAAAGCCCTACACGATCGAGCAGGTCGAAAGGCGCCTGCCGAGCTGTAACTTCGCGCCTGAGTTCGCTCAGCCCCCCGCATTGGAAGGCCGCACCGTGACGCTCGTCCCGATCCCGACGTGTCTTGATCTCAATCGAGCCATTATGGCGCTCGACGATGTGCTTCACGATCGCAAGTCCAAGGCCAGTGCCCCCGGACTCGCGGCTGCGAGCTGCATCGACCCGATAAAAGCGCTCGGTAACCCGAGGGAGATGCTCACGGGAGTTCCAGGGCCATGATCGGTAACACAGGTGACAGCGTCCATCGGCCTTCGGAGGCAAGAGTCGATCTTCGATCCGTGGAATCCGGCTTGTCGCAACCATAGCGCAACGCATTGCTGACGAGATTGTCGACCACCTGAACCAGCTGGGCACGATCGCCGCGCACTGGCGGAAGACGTCCGCGATGTCGACCCTCAATCACGATTGCTGCTCGCTGCGATGCCGCATCGCGGCAAGCTAGTTCCGTATTGACGACTTCCGCCAGCGCACGCCGCTCCCACGGCGCAACGGAACCGGTCGGCCTCGATCCGCGACAGGCTCATCAGGTCCTCGATGATTCGGAGCATGCGCCGCGACTCGTCACGGATGATGCGCCCGAAACTGGAGCGAAGACTCCGCGGGGAGGTCCGTCTTCCTCGGCTAACGTCTCGGCATAGCCAAGCCGATGGTGGAGAACGGCGTGCGCAACTCGTGGCTGGCGTTGGCGACAAATCGACGCGCATCTTTTCGGCAGAAACATATCGGACCGTGAACATGCCGAACCAGAACCGCCTCTTCCGACACGGGTCGAATCGAAAGCGCCACGGACGCCCGGGTTCGACAATCCGGTCACGTCGACGTCGGCGGGTCGATTGGCGAGCATCTGTCTCGAGCGCCTGAGGATGGCCGGATGGCGAGCCGCACATCCTTCCCTTCAATATCCGTCCGAGCAGAGCTTCGAGCGCCCGTGAGTTGGCGAGCCGATACCGTCCCCCGTTCGACCAGCGCGTTGGTTCGTCGAGTGCATCGATCGAGCGCGCGCGGACGAGGATCGATGACCGGCATTGTGGCCGGTGTAGCCGATTGCTCTTGGTTCGCCATCAGTCCCAGTCGAAACGCCCCCTCGCCACGCGGACGAGGGGGCGGCGTTTCCGAGCCTAAAGGGAGAGGAGATCGAAAGGCTGGTCTATGCAAAAATCAGAGGAGCTTGACCGAATAGTCCGATTTCGTCTGTAAATTCCCGTGTCCGCCCCGCCGATCGTGCCGTTTGAGGTGGCCGGAAGGTCCCGTTCCTTGCCGGTCACGCTTGTAGACGAGCGCAAGATCGATCTCCTTGATCGGCTTGTAGTTGAGCCCAGACGTTGAAATACTGGTCCTTCAACCCCGGATGAAGGTCCTTGCTGGGCCTGACCCAGATCGTAACGGCCGAACACCGCCATCTTCGGGTTGAAGGCCGAGGACGCGAACCCTGACCATGCCATCGGACTTGTCGTTGATCGTCAGCGGCGGCGGGGCCGCGTTCGGGCGCCGTCGTGATGTTGTTCCAGTTCTTGGCAGCAGAAATATTCGACGCCAGCCCGGATGCGGCTGTCGGTATATGCTGCAAGAGCGTTGAAACGGGTTGCGCGGTGATAGACAGTTCTCACAGTCCCATTGCTCTTTCCCAGCTTGCCGGTGTAGCCCCCGACGGCCAGGGTTACGTTCTTGACCGGTTCGCACTCAGCCGACCTTCAAGATCGAGGGTGTTCGAGCTGCGCGACAGTGTCTTGTATCCGGCGCCATCGATCGCCGAAATCGCATAGCTGAAGAGGTTCTTGCCGAAGATGCCCCCAGGTGGACGCCCCAATCGGATGACGTTCCGAACTTGGTCCGGTCGATCAGCGTGTTCTCGACAAACCGATAGCCGTAGAGTACCTTCCGCAACGGCACCCAGGCAGGTCGGCGGCGCCGATCCGGACCTGAAATTGCGGCGCCGAGCTTGGCCTGCACATAGGCCTTCTTCACGTACGACCAGGACGTCCTTGCTGGTGCCATTCGAATTGTACCGAAGTCGGTCGTGATGTTGGCGGAGAATACGTCGTTGAACTTGTGGTCGATCCCGACGTAGAAGCGCTTGAGCTCCGGTCTGCGTGCCTTCCTGGATATGTCGCCGATCTGTCGCAGAGATCGGTCCGTCTGGTCGATGTTGCTGACATTGAAGAACGCTTTGCCGGTAATTTTGGTATCGGCAAACCAACCTGTCTTGATCGCCTTCTCGAGCGGCGGAACCGCCTTCTGAACGCTTGCGACTTCAGTCTGCGCGGTCTGTGATTGGGTCAATGCGGTCGCCGCTTGCGATTGCGCTGCCGCAGCAGTGGCCTGTGCGTTCGCAGCCTGTGCCTGCGCCGCCTCGGTGGCTTGTGCTGCTTGTCTTTTGCGAAGCCTCCTCGGCGTCCATCCGCGCCGTCAGCGCCTGGACCTGAGCCTTCAGGTCGCGAATTTGTAAATCGCGGGAATCCCAGGCACGCTTGCGAGCGACCATGTGCTTCTTCGGCCTGGCTACAGCCGGCGCGGCCGACGTCATCACGATAGCGCCAAGCGCGGCTCCGGCGGCGAGCCGATGAGAGACTTTCATTAACGTGGCCCCTTCCTATTTTCGCCCCCCCTGGGGCGTCTCCAAAGACGAGTCTGCAAACTCTAAGGGCCGCGCTAATCGGGCTGACAAACAATTCTGTGACGGCCGATGGACAAATTTGTGACAGCCGTCCCGGCCCGGCTAATTCACTTCTCTGACCTGTGCTATTTCGGCATCAGTCGTGAAGGTCGTCACGCTCCCGCGCTGAAACAGAACGGCAATAATCTCGTCACTTTCAAGTCGCCCCCCGAGCGTAGCTGGACGGTGGGGGCGGCGGCAGGAGTGCCGCGGCCCGTTTCCACCCTCGGGGGTATCTTCAAATGAATATGTTCTCTCGTTCCATCGTCTTTCTGGCGGCATCGACGAGCCTGGCCTTGGCAACCGGCGCCGACGCCACCATCACCGGCGCGGGATCGACTTTCGTCTATCCCGTCCTTGCGAAGTGGGCGTCCGACTTCAAGGCAGCCGGCGGCGACGAAATCAATTATCAGTCGATCGGTTCGGGCGGCGGAATTGCGCAGATCAAGGCGGGCACCGTTGATTTCGGGGCGACCGACAAGCCGCTTTCGAGTGAGGAACTCCAGGCAGCGGGGCTCGCGCAATTCCCGGTCGTGATCGGCGGCATCGTTCCGGTCATCAACATCCCGGGAGCTCGTCCCGGCCAGGTCAAGATGAGTGGCTCAGTCCTCGCCGATATCTATGCCGGCAACATCAAGACCTGGAACGATCCCCAAATCGCGAGGATCAACCCGGGCCTGCATTTCCCGGCAAAGGCGATCACGCCCGTTCACCGTGCCGATAATTCGGGCACGACCTTCAACTTCACTCACTACCTCAGCCAGGTCAGCCCCGGCTGGAAGTCCAAGTTTGGCGAAGGCAAAACCGTTTCCTGGAATGGCGGCATCGGTGGCAAGGGCAACGAGGGCGTCGCGGGCTACGTGAAACAGCTCCCCTATTCGATCGGCTATGTCGAATATGCCTATGTGAAGCAGAACAATCTTGCTTATACGATGATGCAGAACTCGACCGGCAAGTTCGTCGCCCCGAACGCGAAGAGCTTCGCGGCCGCTGCGGCCACTGCGGACTGGGCGCATGCGACGGATTTCAACCTCGTGATGACCAATGCGCCGGGTGCGGCCTCCTACCCGCTCGCAGCGACAACCTTTGTGCTGATGTACCGGCAGCCGAAGAATGCGGCCGCGAGCCAGCAGGCGCGCAAGTTCTTCGGATGGGCGCTCACCAAAGGCCAGCCGCAGGCGAACAGTCTCGATTATGTCCCGCTTCCAGCCACGCTCGTGAAGCGGATTCAGGGTTATGTCGGGTCGAGCATCCGCTAGGCGCGCTCGAACTGCTGACAAGGGACGGCCCGCCGGGTTTCGGCGGGCCGTTTTATTTCGAAGTCAGCGCGGAACGTTCAGGCGTCGGTATCGAGCGAATAGCCGGCCGATCGAACGGTGCGGATGATGTCTGGCCGATCTTCTGAGTTCAGTGCCTGCCGGAGCCGGCGTACGTGGACATCTACGGTCCTGGTGTCGATGTCCGGATCGTGGGACCACACTGCATCGAGCAGCCGCTCGCGCGAGAACACGCGGCCCGGATGCTCCAGGAAATGCTTGAGCAGGCGGAACTCGGTCGGCCCGAGCGGCACGGGCTTTCCGTCGCGGCGAACGCGATGTCCAGTAACGTCCATCTCAACGTCTGCATAAGCGAGCTGCTCGCCGGCAAGGGCCGGTCGGACGCGCCGAAGCACCGCGCCGACGCGGGCGACGAGCTCGCGCGGGCTAAACGGCTTTGTGACATAATCATCGGCACCGGTCTCGAGCCCACGGATTCGGTCGCTCTCCTCGCCTCGAGCCGTCAGCATCATGATTGGAACATTGGCCGTCGTCGCCCGGCGGCGGAGGCGGCGGCACACCTCGATGCCGCTGACGCCCTCTATCATCCAGTCGAGAAGGACGATGTCGGGTCTCACTTCATCGACGAGGATCAGGGCCTCGTCGCCGTCGCCCGTTCGGGTCACTTCGTAGCCGGCGCGTTGGAAGTGGAACATCACCAGATCCGCAAGGGCGCGATCATCCTCGACAAGTAGGAGGCGCTTTACCGACATTCGTCCTAGCTCCCCGACTTACCTGGGCGATCGGTCATGTGGACCCCGGTCGCGGCATAATAGACCATTTCCGCGATATTGGTCGCATGGTCGCCGACCCGCTCCAGGTTCTTGGCGACGAACAGGAGGTGCGCCGACTGTCCGATCGATTGTGGATTTTCCATCATGTGCGTGAGGAGCGTCCGGAAGATCGAATCGTAGAAATCGTCGACCGCGGAATCGCGTTCGCACACACGCACGGCGGCTTCAGGATCGCGTTCCAAGAATGCATCGAGGACATCGTGCACCATTTCGGTCGCAATTCGCGCCATTTCCGGAAGCAGCGACAAGGGCTCATTCTTGCCCATGTTCTCGAGTAGCGGGACGCGCTTGGCGATGTTCTTGGCATAGTCTCCAATGCGCTCAACGACACCGGAGATCTTGAGCGCGGCGACAACGTCGCGAAGGTCGCTCGCCATGGGCGCACGAAGCGCGATCAGCTGGACTGCCTGGCGTTCAGTCTCGACCTCGAGGACGTCAAGCTTCTTGTCGCCTTCGACCACCTTTGCAGCGCCTTCGACGTCGCGCTGGACAAGGCAGCGCATCGCTTCCCCGATCGCATGTTCGGCGAAGCCGCCCATCTGCGAGATCAGCGCACGCAGGCGCTCGAGATCTTCGTCGAAGGCCTTGAGCGTGTGTTCACGGGCTTGCTGCATGATCGCTCCAATCAGCCGAAACGGCCGGTGATATAGTCTTTCGTGCGCTGTTCGCGCGGGTTGGTGAAGATGTCGCTCGTGCTTCCGAGCTCGATGAGCTCACCGAGGTGGAAGAACGCCGTGCTCTGCGAGACGCGCGCGGCCTGCTGCATGTTGTGCGTTACGATGACGATCGTGAACTGCTCGCGAAGCTCGTGGATCAGCTCCTCGACCTTCGCGGTGGAGATCGGATCGAGCGCTGAGGTTGCTTCATCCAGAAGAAGGATCTCCGGCCGGACGGCGATAGTGCGAGCAATGCACAGGCGCTGCTGCTGGCCGCCCGACAGACCGAGCGCGCTCTGGTTGAGCTTGTCCTTGACCTCGTCCCACAGCGCCGCCTGACGAAGCGCTGCCTCGATCCGGTCGTTCATCTCGGACTTCGAGAGGCGCTCGTAATAAGACAGCGCGAAGCCGACATTGGCTCGGATCGACGATGGGAACGGCGTTGGCTTCTGGAATACCATGCCGACCAATCGCCGAAGATCCGACAGCGGATATCTACGGTCGAGGACATTGCGACCCTGGATCGCGATCGAGCCCGCGCATATTGCTCGGGATAGAGCTCGTAGATGCGGTTGATGGCGCGAAGCAGCGTCGACTTGCCGCAGCCCGACGGGCCGATGATCGCGGTGACGCTATTGGCGGCGATCGCCATGCTCACGTCTTTGAGAGCGTGGCCCTTGCCGTAATAGAAGTTGAGGTCACGGATATCGACCGAGACCGCGGCGGAAGGTGACGGCGCCTGCATTTCGGCGGGCGTGATTCGAAGCGCCGGGGCGAAATCGTTCATCTTTGTCTGCCTTTCCGGGCTAGCAGCCGGACGAGGATATTGAGAATGAGCACGAACGCGGTGAGTACGAACGCGCGCCGCCCAAGCGAGCGTGTGCCATTCGTCATAAGGGCTCATCGCGTATTGGAAGATCACCACTGGCAGGTTCGCAAGCGGTGCATTGAGATCCGCGCTCCAGAACTGGTTATTGAGCGCGGTGAAGAGTAGCGGCGCGGTCTCGCCCGCGATCCGCGCAACTCCGAGCAGGATCCCGGTCAGAATCGCGCTCATCGCTGCCTTGTAGAGGATCTGGCGAGTGACGCGCCAACGCGGAAGGCCGAGCGCGAAGCCCGCCTCGCGCATCGTGTCGGGGATCAGGAGCAGGGATTCCTGCGTGGTGCGGACCACGATCGGGACAAGGATGATGGCGAGCGAAAGCGCGCCCGCGAAGCCTGAAAAATGGCCGACGCTGCGCACGACCAGTTCGTAGACGAAGAGGCCGATGACGATCGACGGGGCGCTCAGCAGGATGTCGTTGATGAAGCTGACGATTGCGGCAACGCGGGTGTTGCGACCGTGCTCGGCAAGATAGGTTCCGGCAGCCACTCCGACCGGCGTGCCGATCATAATCGCAAATAGGATCATGACGAAGCTGCCGTAGAGGGCGTTAAGGATGCCTCCCGACGAGCCCGGCGGCGGAGTCATTTGCGTGAACAGGGTCGGGTTCAACGCAGCGGCGCCCTGGCGCAGCGTCGTCCACAGGATCCAGAACAGCCAGACAAGGCCGAACAGGGTCGCGGCGGTCGCGAAGGCGAAGGCGAAGACATCGGCGATCCGGCGGCGAGCGGGAATTGCCATCAGTGTGTCCTTCCCATCTGCTTGTTGACCTTGAGCAGAAGCAGCTTGGCAATCGTGAGCACGATGAAGGTGACCACGAACAGGAGGAACCCCAGCGCTATCAACGACGAGCGGTAAAGGTCGGTGTCGGCCTCGGTAAATTCATTGGCGATCGCCGCGGCGATCGAGTTGCTCGGCATCAGCAGCGAGGCCGAAAGATCGTGCGCATTACCAAGCACGAAGGTGACGGCCATGGTCTCGCCGAGCGCCCGTCCGAGCCCGAGGAAGATCGCACCGATGACTGCGGAGCGCGTGTACGGCAGCGTCACGCTACCTCAGCACTTCCCACCGCGTCGAGCCTAATGCCACGGCCGATTCGCGCAGCGGCGGGGGGACTGCATTGAACACCTCGCGAGCGACGGCGGCGATGAATGGGATCACCATGATTCCAAGGACGATGCCGGCGGTCAGCATACCGATTCCGATCGGCGGCCCGGTGAACAAGGAGCCGACGATCGCGTTGTTGCCGAGATGATCGGCTAACCACGGTTCGACGTTTGTCGCCATGAACGGCGCGAACACGAACAGGCCCCACATGCCGTAAATGATGCTCGGGATAGCGGCCAGCAGCTCTATCGCGATGGCGATCGGTCCACGGGTCCAACGCGGCGCGATATCGGTCAGGAACAAGGCGATACCGATGCTGACCGGAACCGCGATGATCAGGGCGATGGCCGAGGTCACCAGCGTTCCATAGATCGGCACAAGCGCGCCGAAATGGCCGTTTACGGCATCCCAGTCCGAGCTGGTGATGAAGCGCCATCCGAACGTCTGAAAGGCAAGGCGGCCGCCCCAGGCCATCGATAAGGCGATCGCACCGAGCAGCAAAAGTACGAACCAGGCAGCGCCGGCGGTGATCAGCTGAAATGCGCGATCAGCGCCGGCCCCGCTCTTGCGGATCTCCGTAGTGGGCTCGATCGAGGCGGCCGCCGAGTTCAATTCACATTCTGCGAAATATAGCTTTCGATCTGCTGGACTAGCTCAGCGGGCAACGGGACATAGTCGAGCTTGTTGGCCTGAGCCTGACCCTTCTCGAGCGCAAATTTGAAAAAGGCCACCCCAGCATCCGAGCGCGCCTTGTCCTTCGGCTGCTTGGGCATAAGGATGAAGGTGCTCGCAGCGATTGGATAGGCCTGAGCGCCCGTCGCGTTGGTCATAACCAGGTTGAAGTCCTTCGCGTTCTTCCAGTCCGCGGTTCGCCGCCGCCGCGGCGAAGGAGGCCGCGCTCGGCGCTACAAACTGGCCGGCCGAGTTCTGGAGGAGTGCGTAGGTCATCTTGTTCTGGACGACATAAGCGTATTCGACATAGCCGAGCGAGTTCGGGAGCTGCTTCACATAGCCCGCGACGCCTTCGTTGCCCTTGCCGCCGACGCCGCCGGTCCAATTGACCGTCTTGCCCTCGCCCGGTCCCGCCTTCCAGGTCGGGCTGACCTGGCTGAGATAGTGAGTGAAGTTGAAGGTCGTCCCAGAGCCATCCGAGCGGTGGACGGCAGCAATCGCCGAGCTGGGGAGGTTCAAGCCGGGGTTGATCTTGACGATCGCCGGATCGTTCCAGGTCTTGATCTTGCCCTGGTAGATGTCGGCGAGGATCGGGCCAGTGAGCTTGAGCTTGCCGGCGTCGAGCCCGGCGATGTTGACGACTGGAACTATGCCGCCGACGACGACCGGGAATTGGGCTAGATTGTTCTTGGCGAGCTCATCCGAGGCGAGCGGCTGGTCGGTGGCGCCGAAGTCTACGGTGCCGGCCTCAACTTGCGAAATGCCGCCGCCCGAACCAATCGACTGATAGTTGACCGCAGTCCCGGCCTGCTTCTGATAATCGGCCGCCCAAGCGGACAGGACCGGATAGACGAAGGTCGAACCCGCGCCCGTGATCTGCGCGCCAGATGTGGAACCGCTGGCATTGTTGCCTGAGTTGCCGTGGCAAGCAGCAACCAGCGCAAGGACTGGGAGCGCAAGAAAAAACTTGTTCATGCGGGTCGGCCTCCTGCTCCGAATGAAACCCTGGGTCGCCCTAGCGAGCGTTCCGCGAATCCATTGTGACGGTCGTGTTGCATTTTTATGACGGCAGCCGGCGATTGCGCGCGGCACGCCTCGGGCGTAGGCGAACCCGCATCATGGCGAGCAAGTTCGAGACATTCGCCGCGCTTCATGTGCCCGGCGATCCGGTAATCCTCTACAACATCTGGGATTCGGGGAGCGCGAAGGCGGTCGCCGACGCCGGCGCAAAGGCGCTCGCGACCGGTAGCCACCCGGTGGGCGACGCGTCGGGATTCGGCGACGGCCAGAAGGTTCCGCTCGACTTCGTCTTCGCCAATGCGCGGCGAATCATGAGCGCGGTCGATCTGCCGCTGACCGTCGATTTCGAAGGCGCTTATTCAACCGATCCCGAGCTTGGCGCAGCCAATGTCGGCAAGGCTCAAGGAAACCGGCGCGGTCGGCTGCAATTTCGAGGATCAACTGGTCGGCGGCGAAGGGCTTCATCCGCTCGATCTTCAAGTGCGGCGGATCGCGGCCATCCGCGGCGCGGTCGGAACGGATTTCTATATTAACGCGCGCACCGATTTGTTCCTGAAGACCGAGATCCATGACGATAGCGCTGGTCGATCAGGTCGTCGAGCGCGGCAAGGCATTTGCGACTGCCGGCGCGAGTGGCTTCTTCGTTCCGCGTCTGTCGGATCCCAAGCAGATCGAGCGCGTCGCCCGCGAAGTCCCCCTGCCCCTCAACGTGATCGCGTTCCCGGGAGCGCCGGAAAAGAAAATCTGGGCGGAAGCCGGTGTCGCGCGGATCAGCCACGGCCCTTTCCCGCATCGCGCGCTGATGGCGAAGCTCACCGAAATGGCGCGCGAAGCCATAGGCTAGGCGCTTTGCGCGTTCTTCCTGTTGCGCTTCCACCAGCTGCTGCGGGGGCCCGACTTTAGCACCGTCTTGCGGAACAGTTGCGAACCCAGGCGCAGAATCAGCGCGACCCACAGCGCCTGCCAGAGAATTGCGGCGATGTGAGGCCACCATTGCGGTTCCTGCGCGGCCCGGGCGAGCATCGCCATCGGCGAGGACAAAGGAAAGACCGTGGCAGCAAGCGCGGTCGGCGAATCCGGCGAGCCGATCACCGTCGATGCGAAGCCGAAGATAATTACCTGGCCGAACGTGACCGGCATCGACATGGTCTGAACCTCACGGACCGTCGACGCCTGCGCACCAATGGTCAGGAACGCGGCGCCGAGCAGCAGATAGTTCATTGCGAAATAGACGACCGACAGGATGAGGAACCCGGACCAGCCGACCGCGCGGCGCGGGCAAGGTCGCAACTCCGCCATGCTTCACGAGCTGGATCAGGAGCGCTCCGGCACTTATCCAGACAAGGATCCCGACGACCGAGGCCGCAAGCATCGCAAACAGCTTCCCGACGAATAAGGCGTCGATCGGAACAGCGGCCGCAATCACCTCGATGATCTTGTTGGATTTCTCCTCAATCAGCTGGCTGAGCAGCATTCCCGGAGAGGAGGATCGTCAGGAAAAAGAGCAGCATCTCGCCAATTTGAGCGGTCAGCGCTCGATCCTTGACGAGCGACCCGGAAGAGCTTTGCACATTCGTTACGGACACAATCGGGGTTGCCCCGCTGGGGTCGCGAGCGTCGGCGATCAGCAGGCGCAGCTGCCCGAGCGTGGCCGGATCATCGGCGATCGAGCCGGTCAGCTGCGGGCGCTCGAGGTCGCCGCTCAGCACCGCTCGAACCGGTGGATTACGGCTCGCGAGCAAGCGCTGTTCCTCAGCGGCGGCATCCGGCTGCGGCGAATAATGGATGAGACTGACCACCGCATCCTCGCCCATGGCTTGGGCCAGTTGCTCGCGAGCGTTCGAAAGCCGATCGAACTGGGCGTTGCTTGAGACGACGGCGATGACAGGCCGCGAGGTCTGCGTTGCGACGCGCGCGCCGATGCCGCCGAATACTCCACCCAGAAGAAGCGGAAACAACGGTCCAAGGAGGAAGAAGATGAAGGCCTTGGAGAGGACAGTGGCGGAAAAATCGCGGCGCGCAATGACCAAGGCGGAGCGGAGAAAGCGGATCATTGTCGCCTCACCCATTGCCTGCGCTGCGCTGGCGCCGGCGATCGCGACGAAGGCGTCATGCAGGCCCGGCCGCTCGATCGCTAGCGTTTCGATGCCGGCGTCGCCATCGATCAGGGTCTTGAGCAGCGGCTCGGGGCCGCCTTCCGGAAGCTCGAACACCCATTCGTCGCCTTCGAGGCGTGCGTTTGCGGGAATCGCTGAGAGCCATTCGCCGTCGGTCGCGCGGGTGCGCAGTCGAACAACCGGGCGAAGCTTCGCCCGCGCCTCGTCGACTCGGCCGTCGAACGCAACCCTGCCCTTGGCGATGATCGCGATCTCCTCGCACAGCCGCTCCGCGTGGGCGATCACGTGGGTCGAGAAGATGACCGTCACTCCAGCGCGCGTCTCGCGGCGGATCAGTTCCTCGAGACGGCCCTGGTTGATCGCGTCGAGCCCGGCGAAAGGCTCGTCGAGCACGAGCAGCTTGGGCTTGTGGACGATGGTGCCGAGCAGCTGTACGGTCTGAGCCATCCCTTTTGAGAGCGAGCGGATCGGCCGCTTCGCCCACTCGCCAAGATTATGCTCGGCGAGCAAGGCATCGGCTCGGCGGCGGCCTTCGGCGTGCGGCAATCCCCTTAGCGCGCCCATGAAGGCGATCGCCTCGCGCGCATGCATCGAGGGATAGAGACCGCGCTCTTCGGGGAGGTAGCCGACCTCTGCCGCGGCCTCGAGCGGCCGCTCGCGGCCGAGTATCCGGCGGCGAGCCGCTCGACGGATCGATGATCCCGATCAACATCCTCAGGATCGTCGTCTTGCCGGCGCCGTTCGGGCCTAGAAGGCCGTAGATCGAGCCGCTCGGAACCTTCAGCGTGACACCGTCGACGGCGCGAGTTTCCCCGAAATCCTTGACGAGGTCCTGAACCTCGACCGCATTCTGCATCGAAGCGACGGATTGCGAAACCTGCTGGAGCACTGAATTTCCTACGAAACTATCCGCCGCCGATGTAGAGCGCGCCCGTGCATAAGGGGCAACGCCTTGAGGAAGCAATAAGGTCGAAAGCGGCCGAGCTCGGCTTCGCCGCCTGCGGCTTCGCGCGAGCCGACGCCGCGGAAGGTGCCGGGCTCGACCTTTCCCGCTGGCTCGAGGCTGGACACCACGGCACGATGGAGTGGATGGAGACGCGCGCTCATCACCGCGTCTCGCCGCTCGCGCTGTGGCCGGAGGCGAGGTCGGCGATCGCGCTGGGGATGAGCTATGCGCCCGGCCGCGAACCCGCTCGCGCTCGCGGAGCGACCCGAGCTTTGCCGAATCTCGGCCTATGCGCAGGGCGGCGACTATCACAAGACGGTCAAGAAGGCGCTGAAAGCGCTTGCCCGCTTCATCGTCAACGAGGCGCCGTCCGAGCTGAAGGTCTTCGTCGATACCGCACCGGTAATGGAAAAACCGATCGCGGGTGCGGCCGGCATCGGTTGGCAGGGAAAGCACAGCAATCTCGTCAGCCGCGAGCATGGTAGCTGGCTGTTCCTCGGGGTGATCCTGACCAGCCTCGAGCTGGAGCCGGATGAGCCGGCTCGGCCAGGGACAGCATTGCGGATCGTGCACCCGATGCCTGGACTCATGCCCGACGAGCGCCTTCGTCGGGCCGCACCGGATCGATGCCCGCCGCTGCATCTCCTATCTCACGATCGAGCACGATGGACCGATCCCCGAAGAGTTCCGGGCTGCGATTGGCAATCGCATCTATGGCTGCGACGATTGTCTCGCAGCTTGCCCGTGGAACCGCTTCGCCGATGCTGCTTCCGCCAACCGTGCGTTCCTGCCCCGAGCAGAGCTGGCTGCGCCGCGGCTCGTCGACTATGCTCGCGCTCGACGGAGCCAGTCATTCCGGGAGATGTTCGCCGGATCGCCGATCAAGCGAATCGGCGTGAAGCGGATGATCCGCAACTGCCTGATCGCCGCCGGTAACAGCGGCGATGCAGAGCTCCTCCCGTCAGTCGAGACGCATAGTGGCGATCCCGACCCGGTGATCGCAGATGCAGCGCGATGGGCTCGTGCTCAGCTCGCGACCTCGAGGCTCGAGAGACAGGTCGCCTGATCAACATCGGCACCCGAGGGAAGCCGCGTATCGACGTGGCGTCACTCGAAGCGCGCCATTGGCTCCAGGGTAGAGGTAGGCGTCGAGGATGCAGAAGCGGCCGCGAAATTGCAGCTTCGAGACTCGTGCCCTTCGCGAATCTGGAGCGCGGGTCGGCCAAGATGGGACGTGAGCTCCGACGCGCTGAGCCCAGCCAGCTGGGTCGACTGCCGTTCGACCGGAACCACTGGCTGCGGCGGTGGCGTTGGAGTGGCCGTCTGCTGCGGGGTGGTAGCGCAGCCGGCGAGCAAAAGGGTGGTTGCAAAAATTAATCGGCGCATGACTGGACGATGCCTAATCGTGCGACACTACGCAATGTTGCCCGATCACCCGCACGCCGCTAGGCGCGCGACTTTCCCTGCAATTCCGGAGACCCCATGACCGACCGACGCCTCGACGTGCTCGCTATCGGCAATGCTATCGTTGACGTACATCGCCAACGCCGACGACGCGTTCCTTGCAGCCGAGGCCATGCACAAGGGTGCGATGCGCCTGATCGACGAAACCGAAGCGACTGCGGCTCTACGCCGCAATGGGGCCGGGCCGCGAACTCAGCGGCGGATCGGCAGCGAACACGGTCGCTGGAATCGCCTCGCTCGGCCTGAAATCGGGATTCATCGGGCAGCTTGCGGACGACCAGCTCGGCAGCATTTTCGCGCATGACATCCAGAGCCTCGGTGTCGAGTTTGGAACCGATCTTCGGACCGACGTCGGGGCGACGGCGCGTTGCCTGATCCTCGTCACGCCCGATGCTCAGCGAACAATGAACACGTTCCTCGGAGCGGCGCAGATGCTGGGCCCCGACGCAGTCAATCCGGCGCAGGTCGCCGAGGCGAAGATTCTCTATCTCGAGGGCTATTTATGGGATCCGGCGGGACCTCGCGCCGCGATGTACAAGGCCATGGACGCAGCCCGCGAGGCCGGCACGACCGTCGCCTTCACGCTCTCAGATTTCGTTCGTCGTCGAACGGCATCGGCGACGACCTCTGGGAGCTGATGCATGAGCGCCGGGTCGACATCCTCTTCGCCAACGAAGCCGAAATCGTGAGTTCCGCCAAGAACGAAAGCGCCGAAGAAGCAGCGCTGGCGGTTGCCGCAGAAGTGAAGACGGTTGTCGTCACACAAAGCGAAAAGGGCGCGTTCGCGCTTGCCAACGGGCAAAGATCCTCGGTCCCAGCGGAGCCGCATCGACGCGCTCGTCGATACAACGGGAGCCGGCGACCTGTTCGCCGCCGGATACCTTGCGGGCGAAGCAAAGGGACTCGGCTCTCGAGCGCTCGCTGAAGCTCGGCGCGATCTGCGCGGCCGAAGTGATCCAACATTATGGCGCGCGCCCCGACGCGGACCTCAAGGCGCTAGCCGGAAACCTGCTCGCTTAGTCCTCGATGTCCTGGGGCGGTGCCGGCGCACGAGGCATTGGCGCAATGCCGACGGAACCGGGCGCCTCCGCGGAAAGCTCCGGAACTTCGACAACGCCGCGCGCGAGGTGGCTGTTGCGGTACCCATAGAGGAAATAGACGACGAGGCCGATCACCGTCCAGCTGACGAACAGCAGCTTCGATTCCACGTTGAGGTTGACGAACAGCAGCACGCAGCCAGCGATCGAGAGCGGTGCGACCAGGAAAATCGCCGGCGTCCGGAACGGTCGCGGACGAGTTGGGTCCTTCTTGCGCAGGATCATCACGCCGAGCGACACCGCCGCGAATGCGAACAATGTTCCCGCGTTCGAATAATCCGCGAGCGTGCCGACTGGCAGGAACGCAGCCGCGATCGCCACGAAAATGCCGGTGATGATGGTCACGATATGCGGCGTCCGGAACCGTGGATGCACCGCCGACAGCCAGTCCGGAAGCAGGCCGTCGCGCGCCATCACGAAGAAGATCCGCGTCTGGCCGTACATCATCAGAAGCACGACCGAGGGAAGCGCGATCGCCGCAGCGAGCCCGACGAGATTGCCAAATAGCGGGTTGGAGACTTCACGCAGGATGTGGGCCAGCGCTTCCTTCGAGCAAACGGTCGGAGCATGCGCCGCCTGGCAGGCCGCGGAGGCGTAAAGCGCCGGCGAGCCTTCCTTGAGGAAAGCGCCCGTCGCCGGATCGATTACCGGCTGGGCGCCGTAGGCGCCGATCACGCCTGCGGCGACGAGGAGGTAGAAGACCGTGCAGATCAACAAGCTCCCGATAAGCCCGATCGGGACGTTGCGCTGCGGGTTCTTGGTTTCTTCTGCCGCGGTCGAGACGGCGTCGAAACCGACATAGGCGAAGAAGATCGACGCGGCAGCGCCAAGGATGCCGGTCCCGGAAGAGCTCAACGGATTGCCCCAACCGCGCGGCGCGAACGGATGGAAGTTGGCAGCGTGACCGCTGATCATCGGTAGCGTGATGATCAGGAACAGAGTGAGCGCGGTCACCTTGATGACCACGAGCACGGCGTTGAACGTCGCGCTTTCCTTCGTCCCGATCACGAGCAAGGTCGTCACAAAGGCAACGACGAGCACGGCAGGCAGATTGATGAGGCCCCCGGCCTCGCCGCCCTGGAGAAAGCCCCACTGGATCGGCGGGCCGACCTTGAAGGCATGGGGTATGTGAACCCCGATGGAATCGAGAAGGCCGCTGATAAAGCCGACCAGCCCACCGCGACCGCGCTTGCCCCAAGCGCATATTCAAGGATCAGCGCCCAGCCGACCATCCAAGCCATGATCTCGCCCATTACGGCGTAGGAGTAAGTGTAAGCGGAGCCCGCGACCGGGACCATCGAGGCAAGCTCTGAATAGCAAAGCGCAGCCACGGCGCAGACCGCGCCGGCGACCATGAAGCTGACCATCATGCCCGGTCCCGCCTTCTGGGCGGCGGTCGCCGTGAGAACGAAAATTCCGGTGCCGATGACCGCGCCGATCCCGAGCAATGTCAGCTGAAAGGCGCCGAGCGAACGCTTGAGCGATTTCTTTTCGGCGGTGGCGAGGATCTCGTCCAGCGGCTTAATTCGGCCGCGACCCGGTGCCCGCGGTGCTACAGTGGCCATGGTCTTCCCCTCAGAAGGCTAGTTCGTGCCGTGACCCTAACGGTTGGCGACGAGAGGGCAATCCCAATTCGATAAGGGCCTATTCTAGCGCGCGAGCATCGGCCCGAGCGGGCGTCCCGCGAAAATGTGCGCGTGGAGATGGGGCACTTCCTGTCCGAGTCGCGGCCGACGTTGGCAAGGACCCGGTAGCCCGGTTTGACCAGCTCTAAGTCACGCGCGATGCGACCGATGGCCCTGACGAAGCCCGCAATCTCCGCGTCCGAAGCTTTTCGCGAGAAGTCGTCCCACGAGACATAAGGTCCTCTGGGGATCACGAGGATGTGGGCGGGCGCGAGCGGGTTGATATCCTCAAATGCGAGGACATGCTCATCCTCGTAGACCTTCTTCGAAGGCAGCTCTCCGCGAAGGATTCGGGCGAAGATATTGTTGTCGTCATAGGGTAAGGTTGCGTCGATGGGCATGTTCGACTCCGCTTGACCGGGCTCGCTCGCCCGCTACCACGAAAGCCATGACGGACGAGACTCCCGAAAGCCTGATCCGGTACGACGAGATCGTGCAGGACGCGCTGAGGGCGGTCGTGGGCGCGTGCTCGGCGAGGTCGAGGAGACTGGCGCGCTTCCCGGCGAGCACCATTTCTACATCACCTTCAGAACTCGATATCCAGGCGTTGCAATCCCCAAGCACTTGATGGAGCGCTTCCCGACGAGATGACGATCGTCATTCAGCACCGCTTCTGGGACCTGAAGGTCGAGGAGGACAATTTCTCGGTCGGGCTGTCGTTTCGGAGGTGTTCCGCGACGCTTCACGTACCGTTCGCGGCGGTAACTCAGTTCCACGATCCCGCCGTCGAGTTTGCATTGACGTTCCAGGCTGGTTCCGAGGAAACACCGCACGAGGATCACGAGGAAGCTGAGAACGACGCGCCGAAGCCGACAAGAGTGGCGTCAAGGTCGACAAGAAAGACGACGGTTCCAACGTCGTCAGCGTGGACTTCACGCGAAAAAAGTGACGTCTTTGACGTCAACTTGAGCCCTAGCTTGCGCAGCGTCCCTCAATGGCGGTCGCGCGCCTTGTTTCAGGGCCCGATTTCGAGCAGTGCGCCCACATCAGGATGGATGCTGAAAAGGTTCAGCATGACGAAGAGGGATGATGCTCATCGCGACCCGTACCGAAAGCGACAGCTTCGGCCCAATCGAAGTTCCCGCCGACGCTTATCGGGGCGCGCAGACCGAGCGTTCCGATCGAGAATTTCCTGTTCGGCCTGGCGAGCAGATGCCGCTCGAAATCGTCCATGCTCTGGGCCTCGTCAAGCAGGCTGCGGCTCGGGTGAATGCGCGCATCGGTGGACTGGATCCCAAGATCGCCGAGGTGATCCAGCAGGCCGCGAGCGAGGTCGCGCGCGGAGATCTCGACAGCCAGTTCCCGCTGGTGATCTGGCAGACCGGGTCGGGCACGCAGTCCAACATGAATGCAAACGAAGTAATCGCCGGCCGGGCGAACGAGATCCTCACCGGCAAGCGCGGAGGCAAGGACCCGGTCCATCCGAACGATGATGTGAACAAGAGCCAGTCGTCGAATGACAGCTTTCCGACCGCGATGCACATCTCGGCGGCACGGGCCGTGGGCGCGCTGCTGCTGCCGGCGCTCAAGACCATGCACAGCCGGCTGGCGGAACATTCGAAGCGCTGGGATTCGATCGTCAAGATCGGCCGCACTCACCTCCAGGACGCGACTCCGCTGACGCTGGGGCAGGAATTCTCGGGCTACGCGCAGCAAATCGCGGACTGCATCGAGCGGGTCGAGAGCGTGATGCCGCGCGTGCTTCGGCTGGCGCAGGGCGGGACCGCGGTCGGCACCGGACTCGACGCTCCGAAGGCTTTGCCGAAGGCCTTCGCCGACGAGGTCGCCAAGCTCGACTCGACTTCCCTTCACTTCGGCGCCCAACAATTCGCTGAGCTCGCGGCGCACGACACGCTGGTCGAGCTGTCGGGCGTACTGAACGTCATCGCGGTCGCGCTCACCAAGATCGCGAACGATATTCGACTGCTCGGCTCCGGCCCGCGCTGCGGAATCTGGCGAGCTCAAGCTGCCCGAGAACGAGCCCGGAAGTTCGATCATGCCGGCAAGGTCGAACCCGACCCAGGCCGAGATGCTGACGATGGTCGCCGGCCAGGTCATGGGCAACGATGTCGCAGTCACGATCGGCGGCATGCAGGGCCATTTCGAGCTCGACGTGTTCAAGCCGCTGATCGGCGCCAATGTGATCCGTTCGATCAACTCTTCGATCGGCATGGAAGCTTCACATCGACGGACGCTCGAGGGGGCCGAGCCCAATATCGGCGCATCAACGAGCTGATGAACCGGTCGCTGATGCTCGTCACCGCACTCGCCCCGAGATCGGCGACGACAACGCGGCGGCCATCGCCAAGCATGCGCACAAGACCGGCAAGACGCTCAAGGAAGCGGGCTCGAGCTCGGGCTCGTCGATGAGAAGACGTTCGACCGGGTGGTCAAGCCGGAAGTGATGATCGGGACGCTAAAGCGCGAGGTTCAGCCGCACGCCGAGATTGTCGATGCCGGGGTTCTCGTGACTGAAGAGCTGTGCGTGGCTCATGTGCACCCAGCTCGCCTCGACGCTCAGGCGTCGATTGACCTTTGTGCCGATGGCGAGCTCGGGCTCGAACAGGACCCGGCTGCCGAAGGCGATTCTGTCGGTCCGATAATATCTGGCGGCGGATCCATTGTGGATGGCGAGCCCGAGGTCCGGCCGGATATAGATATTCCGCCCGAATTTGGCGGACAGGCCGGCGGCGGCGTAGCTCGTCTCGCCGGCTGTATTCAGAGCGCCGAAAACATAGGGCTGGAGCGGCGTGTGGCCGATCGGGCCGCCGCGATAGCCGAGCATGATATCGGCTCCGTTCTCGATGCCGCTCTTGTCGGTCGGAAGCTTCACGTCATGCACGAAGAGCCGCCGAACAGCTCGCCCGCGTGCGCGGGAGCGTCATCGCAAGCAACAACGATGCGGACACATGCAATACTGCAGATCTCACTGAGCTCTCCCGAGCATCAACCTCACCATGGGTGTCGCAACGAAAATAGTGCCGTTAGTGTCCCGCCTGCCAGGCGGCGACGTGCGCGTTGGGCGCAAGCAGGTTCCAGACGTTGAGCGCCAGATTGTCGCGGATGACGAAGAGCGGGATCAGCTCGAGCGCGAGGATCGCAAGCACGGAGCCCCAAAACGGGAAGCTGCGCGCGACGAGAAATCCGGCGCACATCATCAGCATGTCGGAGACCGAATTGACGACGCTATCGCCGCTGTAGCCGAGCGCTGCTGTGGTTTCGCGATAGCGGTCGATGACCATCGGCGTGTTCTCGAACACTTCCCAACTGGCTCTCGATCGAACAAGGCGGCGAGGAACCGCCACTCGATGGGCCGGCGCCGCGAACAGGAGCCGAAGAGCGGCATAGAAGAGCAATCCATGAACGATGTGGCTGAGGCTGTACCAGTCGACAAGCATCTGGCTGGTGCGTCGGGCTGTCTCGGCTCCGACCCACAGCTCGATCGTTCCACACGTGCAGATGGGATGTCGGCCGATCGCAAGCTCGATCGCGGCCGCGGCTGCAACGATGGAGAATGCCGACGAGCGCGGCTTTGCGACTGTCATTGCAAGGAGCTTAGCAAAGCCTGGCCGCTTGCAAAGAATTGTCGTTCAGCCGAGACACGCTCGCAATGCTTCGCACTTATGGCCCCGGATGCGACGGACGCATCATCGACGCCAAGGTCGAGCAGATTCCCGACGATGCGGCGTGGATCGACCTCGAGGAGCCGACCCATGAGGAGGAGAGGCTTGTCGAGCGCTGCGTCCGGTGTCGATGTTCCGACCGAGGACGAGATGGCCGAGGATCGAGCCGTCCAGCCGCCTCTACGAGAGGAACGGCGCTCTGACATGACGATCAGCGCACTTGCGCGGCGTCGACGAGCAGCATCCGACGACGACACCGATCAGCTTCGTTCTGGCTGGCAACCGGCTGTCACCGTTCGCTATGCAACGCCCAAACCGGTGCCGATGTTCCAAAATCATGCGCGCACGAGCCGGGAATCGTCAAGGACGGACCGACTGGCGCTGGTGCGCCTTCTCGATGCAATCATCGACCGCCTCGCGGACGAGATCGAGCGGGTGAGCAGACGACCATGGAAGAATTGCGCCGAGAGATCTTCCAGACGAATCAGGAGGAAGGCGAATCCGGTCGAGAAGCTGAGGCACGTACTCACGCGCATCGGCAGGGCGCAGACGACTACCTGACCAAAATCCGCTACTCGGCGTGCAACCACTCCGGCATGCTGGCTTCCTCGGCGGCTCCAACCGCTTCCATGCGGAAGGACGAACGAGAGATTCCGCCACCATCCTCGTCAGCCTGACCACCGACGTGACCTCACTGAGCGAGCATGCGAGCTATCTGGTCGATAGCCTCACCTTCCAGCTGGACGCTTCGCTGGGATCTGATCAGCATTGAGCAGAATGCGGCGATGAAGCTCTTTTCATGGGCGGCGGTAGTGTTCCTGCCGCCGACATCTGATCGCCGGAATCTTCGGCATGAACTTCCATTATATGCCGGAGCTCAGCTGGCACTACGGATATCCGGTCTCGCTCGCGCTGATGCTCGCGAGCGCGATCGGGCCCTACCTTTACTTCAAGAAGCGCGGCTGGATTTAGGCGGTTTCGGAAAGCGGAATCGCCGGCGTCGCTGCCTCGGCATCGGCAGCCGCCCGGCGGCGCGCAAGCGCGGCATAAGCAAGCGCAAGCTCGCCGGCGACGGCCGCATCATCGCTGCGGCCCTTGCTTCGACGCAGCAGCGCGAGCTTCGGCGGCGCGGCGGCGGAAATAGTCGCTGTCGTGAGCGTCAGCCGTCACTGTCGTTGCTCCTCCCATAAAATCCCAGAAATCCGTGATTATTACACCTATGAGATAATGTGGAGGGGGCGCCCGGCAATCCGGCCCGGCGCCATTTCAGTTCATCGCAAATCAATATGGTCAATGCCTCGGTTTGCCGCGCTGGGGCCGGATTGCTAAGGGCACGCGCATCCCCATTTTCGGCGTGTAGACCCTCGCACGTTCACAGGCGAAGAGAACCATGATCCCCACTGGCCACGACAGCCTCAACACCCGCTCGACCCTCGAGGTCGAGGGCAAGACCTATGCGTATTTCTCGATATCGAAGGCCGCCCAAGCGCTCGGCGACCTGTCGCGGCTGCCATTCTCGATGAAAGTCCTGCTCGAGAATTTGCTTCGCTTCGAGGATGGCGAGACGGTCACTCGCGACGATCTCCAGTGCATGGTCGACTGGCTGAAGGAACGGCGGATCAACCGCGAGATCCAATACCGTCCGGCGCGCGTGCTGATGCAGGACTTCACCGGCGTTCCCGCCGTTGTCGACCTTGCGGCGATGCGCGACGCCATGGCGAAGCTCGGTGGCGATCCGCAGAAGATCAATCCGCTCGTTCCGGTTCACCTGGTGATCGATCATAGCGTGATGGTCGACGAATTCGGAAATGCGACGGCGTTCGAGAAGAACGTCGAGTTCGAATATCGAACGCAACGGCGAGCGCTACGAATTCCTCAAGTGGGGCAGCAAGGCTTTCGATAATTTCAAGGTCGTCCCGCCCGGCACGGGCATCTGCCACCAGGTCAACCTCGAGCATATCGCTCAGTGCGTCTGGACCGACGCGGACCCGAATGGCGAAACCCTTGCCTATCCCGACACCCTCGTCGGCACCGACAGCCATACGACCATGGTCAACGGGCTCGGCGTGCTCGGCTGGGGAGTGGGCGGGATCGAGGCCGAGGCGGCAGTGCTCGGCCAGCCGGTCAGCATGCTGATTCCCGAGGTTGTCGGCTTTCGCCTCGAGGGCAAGCTCAACGACGGGATCACTGCAACCGACCTTGTTCTGACGGTCACTCAAATGCTTCGGCAGAAGGGCGTCGTCGGTCGCTTCGTCGAATTCTACGGGCCGGGCCTCGAGAACCTGCCGCTGGCCGACCGCGCGACGATCGCGAATATGGCACCGGAATATGGCGCGACCTGCGGCTTCTTCCCGATCGATGAGCGAACCATTGACTATCTGAAGCTCACCGGTCGCGACGAGGAGCGAATCGCGCTGGTGCGCGCCTATGCCAAGGCTCAGGGGCTATGGCGCGACCCGAGCTCGGCGGATCCCCTCTTTACCGATACCCTCGAGCTGGACATGAACTCGATCGAGCCGTCGCTCGCCGGTCCGAAGCGGCCTCAGGATCGCGGTCCTTCTGGGCGACGTCGATGAGCAGTTCAATGCCGAGCTCGACGGCACCTACCACAAGGCGAACGAACCGCGCGTTTCGGTCGAGGGCGAACAGTTCGACTTCGGCAACGGCGACGTTGCGATCGCCGCGATCACGAGTTGTACCAATACGTCGAACCCGTCGGTGCTGATCGGCGCTGGCCTCGTCGCCCGAAAAGCGCGCGAGAAGGGCCTGCAGGTGAAGCCATGGGTGAAGACCAGCCTTGCTCCGGGAAGCCAGGTGGTGACCGATTATCTCAACGAGAGCGGCCTCAGCGATGATTTGAACGCGCTCGGATTTCGACCTGGTCGGTTATGGCTGCACGACCTGCATCGGCAATTCGGGACCCCTGGCCGAGACAATCAGCAAGGCGATCAACGATAACGACCTCGTTGCAGTCAGCGTCCTTTCCGGAAACCGCAATTTCGAAGGCCGAGTGTCGCCCGACTGCCGCGCCAATTATCTCGCGTCGCCGCCGTTGGTCGTCGCCTATGCGCTGAAGGGCACGGTCCGCTCCGACATGATCAACGAGCCGCTCGGAACCGCCTCGAATGGCGAACCGGTCTACCTCAAGGACATCTGGCCTTCGAACGAAGAGATCCGCTCGCTCATCGACGCTCACGTCCATTCGGAGATGTTCCGTCGTCGCTATGCCGACGTCTATCGTGGTGATGAGCGCTGGCAGAAGATCGAAATCAAGGGCGGCGAGACCTACGGCTGGCCGGCTGGCTCGACCTACATCCAGAATCCGCCCTACTTCACCGGCATGACGATGCAGGCGGCTGAGCCGGCCGACATCGAGCGCGCGCGGCCCTTAGCGATCTTCGGGGACTCAATCACGACCGATCACATCTCGCCCGCCGGCGCGATCAAGCCCGACAGCCCGGCCGGGCGCTATCTGCTCGAGCGGCAGGTGAGCCGCGGCGAGTTCAACAGCTACGGCTCGCGCCGCGGAAATCACGAAGTGATGATGCGCGGCACCTTCGCCAACATTCGAATTCGAAACCGGATGCTGGACAATGTCGAGGGCGGCTTCAGCCGCTATGCGCCGACCGAAGAGATCATGCCGATCTACGACGCGGCGATGCTTTACGAGCGAGACGGAAGGCCCCTCGTCGTCATCGCCGGAAAGGAATATGGCACCGGTAGCTCGCGTGACTGGGCGGCGAAGGGAACGGTTCTGCTTGGCGTCCGAGCGGTGATCGCTGAAAGCTTCGAGCGCATTCACCGCTCCAACCTCGTCGGCATGGGCGTGCTTCCTCTGCAATTTCGCGAAGGGGAGAATGCGGCAACCCACCGCCTGACGGGCAAGGAAAAATATACGATCAGGGGCATTGCCAACCTGACCCCGCGCCAGGACGTCGAGGTAATAGTAACTCCTGACGAAGGCGAGGAGTGGACGTTCACCGCGCGCTGCCGGATCGATACCTTCAACGAGCTCGAATATTTCAAGGCTGGCGGCATCCTGCAGGTACGTCCTTGCGGAGGCTCGCGGCGGCGTGACCGCCATCGAAGGTTGCGGTCGAGGTCGTCGGCTGGGCCGGTGCGACACTAATCCTGCTTGCCTATCTGCTACTGTCGGCGGGACGGCTGACGGGACAGTCGCTCGTCTACCAGGGCATGAACATCGTCGGCGCCGCAGGCTTCGTCGTCAACGGATGGTGGCACCGCGCCATCCCATCCGCCTCGCTCAATGTTCTTTGGCTGCTTATCGGAGCTTTTGCGTCATGGCGGATCGTCAGGAGAAAAGGATCGTCGACCTCAGCCATGTGATCGAGCATGGCATGACGACCTATCCGGGACTTCCGGGCCCGCAAATCTGCGACTTTTGGGAGCGGGAAGGCACTGCCGCGAACTACGAGGATGGCTCGACCTTCCAGATGGGCCGAATCGACATGGTCGCGAACACCGGCACCTATCTCGACTCGCCGTTCCACCGCTACGCCGACGGCAAGGACCTTGCCGACCTGCCGTTAGAATCAATCGCGGATTTGCGCGGCGTTGTGGTTCGGCAGCCCTGGGATAGTGACATCGCGGTCGACCTGGCAGCGTTTGACCGGCCTGGATGTCGCGGGGAAGGCCGTGCTGGTTCACACCGGCTGGGATCGTCACTGGCGAACCGATCGCTACGGCAAGGACCATTCTTTCCTGACCAAGGAAGCGGCCGAATGGCTGGCCGACCATGGCGCGGCCCTGGTCGGGATCGACAGCAACAATATCGACGACACGAGGGTTCGAACCCGGCCTGTGCATACGAAGCTGCTGGCTACTGGAATTGTGATCTGCGAGCATATGACCGGGCTCGGCCAGCTTCCGGACGAAGGCTTCCGATTCTCGGCAGTGCCGCCCGAAGGTTCGCGGCATGGGGACTTTTCCGGTTCGTGCTTACGCGGTGCTGGAATGAGCGAGTGCGTCCTTCAGCCATTCGGGCAGGATCGCGCCGTCAGGAACAGCATCGACACGGGCGTGAACGACTGCAAGACCGAGCTCGGGATAGTCAACCCTGGAGCGCTCATTGCGATCTCGCCGAACGACGAAAAGCCGACGGTTGACCTTCTGCCGCCAGTTCATGCGAGCAGTATTCTCCTGGCCGACGAAGCAACCCTTGGTGAAGCTGACCCCATTCAGCTCGGCGGCATTGCATTCGAGCCAGAGCAGGTCGCCAAGCTCGGCCCTGCCTTCGCACACGCCGAGGCGGAGGCGATGCTCGAGCCATCCGGTCGCTGGTTCGGCCGCCACACCGAGCCAGCGCCTTCCGAGCTCCGGCAGCCTAGGGTCGGCATTGCCTTCTGAAGCGTCGGCTGACCAGTGCACCGCAACGGCGGTGTCGTGCTCAATGCGGATTACGCGACGTAGCCGGTAGATCGAGAGCCGCTTGACGAGATCGCCCAAAGCCTCCGCTTCGCAGTCGAGCAATAAGCTGTCGCCATCCGCCCAGACAAGGAAGTCGAACAAGCATTTCCCCTGCGGCGTCAAAAGGCCCGTCCAAACCGGCAAAGGTCCGGTCACGTCGCTGGTCACGAGGCCCTGCAGGAAGCCGCGGACGTCCTCGCCGGAAAGGCGGAGGACAGCACGGTCGGTCAAAGTCGTCGAACGGTGGGTGGTCGCGGCCATGGGTCTCAGTTAGGGAACGGCTCGTGGCTTCGCAAACGCTGACCATCCGCCGACCCGACGACTGGCACGTGCACCTGCGCGACGGCGACATGCTGCGTTCGGTCGCTCCATATACGGCCCGGCAGTTCGCGCGGGCGATTGTGATGCCGAACCTTGTTCCGCCGGTGACGGCCTCCAGATTCGGCGACCGCATATCGCGAGCGAATCATCGCTGCGTCGGGAGCGGGCTTTACGCCGCTCATGACCTGCTATCTAACCGACGAGACCCGGCCCGATGATATCGCCCACGGTTTCGAGAACGGCATCTGGATCGCTGCCAAGCTCTATCCCGCTGGAGCGACGACCAACAGCGCGAGCGGCGTGACCGACGTGCGCAACATCTATCCAGCGCTCGAGCGGATGCAACGGATCGGAATGGTGCTGTGCGTACACGGCGAAGTCACCGATCCGGTGATCGACGTGTTCGACCGCGAGGCTGTATTCATCGAGCGCATATTGTCTACGGATCGTCCAGGATTTTCCGGCGCTGAAGATCGTGCTCGAGCATATCACGACGGCCGAGGCTGCGGATTTCGTGCTCGATATTGGCCCGAACGTCGGTGCGACGGTGACGCCCGCAGCATCTCGTCATGAACCGCAACGCGATCTTCGCCGGCGGGCTGAGACCGCACGCTTATTGTCTTCCGGTCGCCAAGCGCGAGCAGCACCGGCTTGCCGTGCGCAAGGCCGCCACGTCCGGCGCGCCGAACATCTTCCTTGGCACCGACAGTGCCCCCCACGCTCGCGAGGCGAAAGAGTCCGGCTGCGGCTGCGCTGGCATCTTCAACGCGCCATTCGCGCTCGAAAGCTACGCAACCGTGTTCGAGGAAGATGGCGCGCTCGATCATTTCGAGGCCTTCGCGTCGTTGAACGGGCCGCGCTTCTACGAACTGCCGCTGAACAATGGCACGATCACGCTCGAGCGTGGTGAGGTGAAGGTGCCCGAACGGATACGGTCGAATGGAATCGAGCTGGTGCCGTTCCACGCCGGCGAGACGCTCGGCTGGAATTTGGCCGGCTGATCAGCTGTTGCCTTGGGCTCCCCGGCCGCCCACGCCGATCACCGCGGCATAATGCTCCTGCAGCCGGTCATAACATTCGCACGCGCGACGCTTGAGGCCGGCTCGGTCGATCGACCCGGACGATGCCCCGCCCGGTCGCAATCACGCCTTCAGACGAAAGCTCCTGAATGACGGCGTTCACCGTCGTTCGCTGGACTCCGAGCAGCTGGGCCAGCGCCTCCTGAGTAAGCTCGATACGGT
The DNA here is from genome assembly GCA_963785855.1 of uncultured Alphaproteobacteria bacterium. Classification (GTDB taxonomy): domain Bacteria; phylum Pseudomonadota; class Alphaproteobacteria; order Sphingomonadales; family Sphingomonadaceae; genus Sphingomicrobium. The sequence continues at coordinate 28,129 of CAWAWT010000007.1, read as the reverse complement.
CGCCAGCGCGGTCCTGCACGTAGAGCAGCCAGCGCGCTGTGCGCTCCGGGATGGAATGAAATGCATTGCAGGCGACCGACTGCATCACGGTAGAGAGCAAATAATCCGAATAACGGCAGAAAATGTTGCCGATGAAGCTCGAGCGCGACTTCGCGTCCTCGAGCGCCGCCATCGAGACACTGTAGGCCGCGCCCCCGACGAGCACCTCGGCGCGCGTGAACGCCGGCGCATGGCCGCAGCTGACGATTCCACCTACTGCGCCGCCCTTGCCGATCTGAAGCGACCTCGATCGATCGACCGCCGATCAACTCGATCATCATCGTGACCATCGTCGGACCGACCGGGAAGAGACTGGACCGAACCTGCTCACCGCGCCGGAGGACAATTTCGCCCGGCGCGAGCTCGACCATGTTGCCGAACGGCTCGATGAGCGCTCGCGCCTCTCGCGGGAAGGTCGAAAGCAAGCGGTTGCTCGCAAATGCTTCGTCAGCCTGGGTAAGTTCGTCTGTCTTCAACTGTGCCACGTCCAAATTCCGAAGGTCGCCCGCATGTCGTTACGAAAGCGAATCAATGAGAACAATGTTTGTAGGCCCAAGTTGCTCCATCAGCCGTTGAACGGCTCGACCTCGGTTCGGCGGCCGACGAGGAGGCAATCAGCAACGAGTTGGAGCGGCGCCACGTCAACAAGGCTGCGCCTTTCATCGATCAAATCGACGAAAGCTCGGTAGATGTCAGGATATTCGCCGATGCCATCGTCCATGCTCGGCTCGCCGTTGAGGAGCAAGCGCGCGCCACCGTCTTCGAGGCACACTTTCATCCCCTCGCTGGTCTCGACGGTGATCGTCCATTCCTCGCCCTCGGTCCGCCGCCAGTCGAGGCTCGCGGTGAGCGGACCGTCCGCCTGAGGGCTGTAGAAGGTGACGTCCGCGGCAATCGGAGTCTGGGCATTCGACGGATAAGTGAGGCTGGCTGCCTGGACGAACAGGCCGCCGGGGAAAATCCTGGTCGTGATCGAGAAGGCGTTGATTCCGGGGTCGAACACGCCGAAGCCGCCTGGCTCCCAAATCCACTGCTGGCCTGGATGCCATTTGCGGACGTCCTCGTGCCAGCGGATCTGCATCGACTTGATGCGCTTCCCGGCAAGCGCTCGCGCTGCCGACTCCACGGTCGAATGATGCTGCGCATGCCAGGTGGTGAAGAGCGTCGCGCCCTGGACCTGAGCGAGGCAATCGAGGTCCGCAATCTCGGCAAGCCCGGTCGTCGGTGGTTTTTCGAGCAGGCAATGGAGGCCGACCTGTATGCATTCTCTCGCGATCGCATAGCGCGGCTCCGGCGGCGTGGTGATCGCCACCGCCTCCAGCCCCTCGACCTTTCGGATCATCTCGCGCCAGTCGGCGAATTTTTCGCCGACGCCCTGGCCCGAGCGGCTCGATGAGGCGACCAGCTCAAGACGCGGATTGGCGTTGATCGAGGGGACGTGCTGGTCCTCGGCGATCTTGCCGTAGCCGATGATCGCGATCCGAATCGGTGTCATGCCGTCAGCCCCGCGACATAAGAGCGCGCCTTTTCAAGCGTCTCAGCGGCGGATTGGCTCGCTTTGTAAAGACCGCCGCCAAGGCCGAAGCCGGTCGCTCCAGCATCGAGCCACGGACGCAGACTGTCGGGCTTTACACCTCCAACCACGAGCAATGGAACGTCGCCCGGAAGGACGGCGAGATGGGCCTTCAAGACCGAGGGGCTCGCGCCTTCGGCCGGAAAGAGCTTGAGCGCGTGGGCGCCGGCTCGGATGGCGGCAAACGCCTCCGATGGCGTGAAATAGCCAGGTGACGATACCAGCCCGGCTGCTGCTGCAGCGGCGATCACGTCGGTGTTGGTATCCGGTGAGACGATGATCCGCCCACCTGCATCCTTGACCTGCTGAACCTGCTTTGGGTCGAGCACGGTTCCGGCGCCGACCAAAGCGCGCTCACCAAAGCGCCGCGCAATGAGCTCGATGCTTCTCAACGGGTCGGGCGAATTAAGCGGCACCTCGACGATCCTTATGCCGGCTTCGAAGATGGCATCGCTGATGGCCTCGGCATCATCCGGGGTGACCCCGCGAATGATGGCGACGAGCGGGCATTCGTCGAGATAGCGGTGCAGCAGGTCCTTGGCGCTCACTTCATCTCCTTCGCGATTTGCTGAATGCCGGCGAGGAAACATTGCTCACCATCGAGCTCGGCAGTCTCGCGGTTCGCCTCCTTAAGCGCTGCCACGTAGAGCTTGGTGAGCTGAGGCCGGCCCATCACCATGATCTGCGCGCTGGTCGGAACCTTGAGCCCGATGCGCACGTCGGTGCCGATCAAGAAGGCCGCTTGCATAAGACGCCGCGTCTTCCTTCTTCATCTGGCCCAGGAGCACACTCGCGCGGATTGAGAACAGGCCCGCAGGTAGCGTCTCGTTGTAGATCGCGTATCTCGCGGCATCGCGGAACACCCGGTTGTCGGACACCTTGCCTTTAAGCAGGTCGGCGAGGATGCTGTGCTCCTTCAGAAGACTGAAAAGCTCACCGGTCATCACCGTTCGGAAGCTCTGGATTCGGCCCTGATGGAGCGCCGTCCATTTATTGTGAGTGCCGGGATGGCAGACGAGTCCATCGCAATCGACGAGTTTGGCTGCGACGGCGCCGAGCAGTTGCACCTCCTCGCCGCGCATCACGTCCGCGCGTCCCTGGCCGATATAGGAGACACCTGGAACGATCGCTTCCCGCTCACCTGCCCAGACCAGCTTTGAAGCCAGCTCGTCGATCCCCGCGGGGCAGGGCACATAGGGCGCCTCTTTCCACCCACGGTTCGATCCGATCATTCCGGCAAGCAGCAATGGCTTGTCGCCAAGCCGTGTTCGGATTTCCGCGATCGCGGCAGGAAAACCACCTTCCGGGACCGACAAAACGCCCTTCCCGTCCTCGAATTCTTTGCGGCACTTGCCGCGAGAATCGATAAGATAGGCACGACGGTTGGTCGTGCCCCAGTCGACTGCAATGAAACCATCTGCCCAGCGCATGCTTTTTCCTACCCATAGCGGAAAACCTCGACGAGGCGACTTGGCTCCGTAGGTTTTCGTTTGTCGCCGAGGCCGCTATCGGTGCTGCCGCGGCGGTTCGCCTCGGAACCGGAAATGAATGAAACCCCAAGGAGACTGACCCATCGCCAACTTCATGTTCGCGACCGGGATCGAAAACAGCATCCCGACGATCAACCACGGAAAGACCCGTGTCGACGAGATGGCGGTGTGCGGTCACTATGAGCGCTGGCGCGAGGATTTCGACTGCGTCCAGGAAGTGGGGATCAATTTCCTCCGCTATGGACCGCCGATCCACAAGACCTATCTCGGGCCCAATAAGTTCGACTGGGAATTTGCGGATCAGACCTTCGCCGAGCTTAAGCGCCGGGACATCACTCCGATCGTCGATCTTTGCCACTTCGGCGTTCCCGACTGGATCGGCAATTTCCAGAACCCCGATTTCCCGCGACTTTTCGCGGCCTATGCTGGAGAGTTCGCCGAACGCTTTCCCTGGGTCCAGCTCTACACGCCGATCAACGAGATGTTCATTTGCGCGGTCTTCTCCGCGAAATACGGCTGGTGGAACGAGCAGAAGAAGGACGACAAATCGTTCGTCACGGCGCTAAAGCACCTGGTCAAGGCCAACGTCATGGGGATGATCGAGATCCTCAAGCGACGCCACGACGCGATCTTCATCCAGTCGGAATCGTCGGAATATTATCATGCGGATTCGCCCGGCGCGATCGGCCGCGCCGAAGTGCTGAACCAGATGCGGTTCCTGAGCCTCGATCTCAATTACGGTCGACGCGTAGACAGCGGGATGTATCAGTACCTGCTCGACAACGGCATGACCCGCGAGGAATATGAGTGGTTCCTGGAGCACCAGCTCAAGCAGCACTGCATCTTCGGCAATGATTATTATCAGCTCAACGAGCATCGCGTGTTCGCCGACGGGCACACGGTCGCGGCGGGCGAGACCTTCGGCTATACCGAGATCACGCGGCAATATTATAATCGCTACCGCCTGCCGGTGATGCACACCGAGACGAACCTCTGGGAAGGGTCGCACGGCGACGAGGCGGTCAAATGGCTGTGGAAGGAATGGGCCAACGTCCTTCGCCTCCGCAACGTCGGCATCCCCACCGTCGGCTTCACCTGGTACAGCCTCACCGACCAGGTCGACTGGGACACCGCGCTTCGCGAGCAGAACGGTAATGTGAACCCCCTTGGGCTGTTCGATCTTGATCGAAAGATCCGCAACGTTGGGCGCGCCTATAAGCAGCTGATCGCCGACTGGCGCAACGTGCTACCGGCGTCGAGCGTCTGCCTGGTCGTGCCGATCAAGAAGATCGGCGAGATTCCGGATGACGACGATGCTGCTGGCCGTAAGGTTGGAGCGAAGGGCGGCGCGCAGGCGAACAAGGCGGAATCATGACCCAACGCAAGATCGGAAAGATCGAGACCTTTCTGGTGCCTCCGCGCTGGCTGTTTGTGCGTGTCGAGAGCGAGGACGGCGCGTTCGGTTGGGGCGAAGCGAGCCTCGAGGGCTGGGCAGAAGCGGTCGAAGGCGTGTTCGAAGCCTATCGCGACCGGTTCATTGGCGCGGACCCCTTCAACATCGAAGCCATCTGGCAGGTTGGCTATCGCGGCGGATTCTATCGCGGCGGCGCGGTGATCATGTCCGCGCTGGCGGGCCTTGAACAGGCGCTGTGGGATTTGAAGGGCCGCGTGCTAGGGCTACCGGCCTGGCAGCTCCTCGGTGGCAAGGTGCGCGACAAGGTCCGCTCCTATGCCTGGATCGGCGGCGATCGTCCGCATGAGATCGGCGAGGCAGCAGCGGGCCGCAAGGCGCAAGGCTTCAACGCGGTCAAGATGAACGCGACCGCCGAGCTCAACTGGATCGGCACGAACAAGCAGTTCAGCGATGTCGTCAAGCGTGTCGAAGCGGCCCAAGCGCAGGGTATGGAAGTCGGGCTCGACTTCCACGGACGAGTCCACCGGCCGCTCGCCAAGCAGCTGGCCAAGGTGCTGGAGCCATTGGGGTTACTGTTCATCGAGGAGCCGCTTCTGTCCGAGAACATGGACGGGCTTCCCGAGATCGCGGCGTGCACGACGACCCCGATCGCACTCGGCGAGCGGCTCTATTCGCGATGGGATTTCAAACCATTTTTCGAGCAAGGTGCGGTGGATATTATCCAGCCCGATCTCAGCCATGCTGGCGGAATTCTCGAAGTCCGTAAGATCGCCGCGATGGCGGAAGCCTACGACATCGCGGTTGCCCCCCACTGCCCTCTCGGGCCGCTTGCGCTCGGTGCCTGCCTGCAGATTGCGACATGCACACCCAACCACGCGATCCAGGAGATCAGCCTCGGCATCCACTACAACACCGGTGGGCATGACCTCCTCAACTTCGTCATAAACAAGGAAGCACTTTCGCCTGTCGACGGCTATCTTCCGGTGCCCGAGCGACCGGGCCTCGGTGTCGATGTCGACGAAGCGGCGGTGCGCGAGGCCGACAAGGACCGCCATCGCTGGCGCAATCCGATCTTCACGGCAAAGGACGGGAGCTTCGCGGAATGGTAATGCTGATCCTCCTTGCCGCCGCTGCTCAGCCATCACTCGATGCGCTTCGGCTCGGGCGAAAGCTTGCCGAGGTCGGAACCTTGTCGACCATTCTCCCAATGATGAAGAAGAGCGAGGTTGAGGAGCTGATCAACGATCATCCAGAACTTGAGTCCGGACGACCAGGCCAAGCTTCGGGCCAGTGCGGATCGCGTCTTCGAGACGGGACGCGAGCGGCTGCTTTCTGCAACGGGCCGAGCTTATGCCGAGCATCTGAGCATCGCCGACCTTCGATCGGTATTGGCCTTCCAGTCGAGCGCGGTGGCGAAACGGTATCGAGCAGTGACTCCGCAAGTCATCGCCGACACGATGAAGAACGTCGGAAAGCTCGACTTCAAGGGCGATGTTCTTGCCGCTTATTGCAAGGAAACCGGGAAGCTCTGCCGCAAATAGCGGCTAGTGGCACTTGAAGCGTTCGAACGGTTCAAGGCAGGATTTACACCGCCATTGCGCCTTGCATGGGGTCGATCCGAAGCGGCTGACCTCCTCGGTATCATATGATCCGCACTGCGGACATTCGACCGTCGCCGACGAGGCAGGCGGCGCGATTCCATAGGCCTTGAGCTTTGCTCGCCCTGCCTTGCTGATCCAGTCCGTCGTCCATGGCGGAAACAGCACGCGCTCGATGTGGACGTGTGCGTAGCCGGCATCGTCCAGCGCTTCGCGGATCAGCATCTCGATCGCTACGGTCGCGGGGCAGCCGGTATAGGTCGGACTGATCAGTATTCGGGGCGGTTCTTGGGCGAACCCGCGCACGATGCCGAGGTCGGTAATCGTCAAGACCGGGATTTCAGGATCCGGAACAGTCTGGAGCACGGCCATGACCGCAGCTTCGTCCAGTACCTTCTCCGCAACCGCTGCCATGAAGCGAATATTACACCCGTTCGAGCGCGAGCGCGATTCCCTGCCCGACACCGATGCACATCGTCGCGAGCGCAAGCTTTCCACCGGTCTGCTGAAGCTGCTCGGTTGCAGTTAGCGCAAGCCGAGCGCCGGACATGCCGAGGGGATGGCCGAGCGCGATCGCGCCGCCGTTGGGGTTCACCCGTGGGTCGTCGTCGGCCACCCCAAGTCGCCGAAGGACGGCAAGGCCCTGGGCGGCAAACGCCTCATTGAGCTCGATCACGTCGAAATCGCCGATCTTCAGGCCGAGACGGTTCATCAGCTTCTCTGACGCGGGTGCCGGCCCGATGCCCATGATGCGCGGCGGAACGCCCGCCACAGCTGTCCCGAGGACACGTGCCTTGGGCGTCAGTCCGTTGCGCTTGGCGGCCTCCCTGGAAGCGACAATCAGCGCGGCGGCGCCGTCGTTCACGCCCGAGGCATTGCCTGCGGTCACAGTGCCACCGTGGCGAACGATCGGCCGAAGCTTCGAAAGCGCTTCAATGCTCGTTGCGCGCGGATGCTCGTCCCTGTCGACAATGACGAGATCGCCCTTGCGCTGCGCAATCTCGACTGCGACGATCTCCGCGGCGAGACGTCCGTTCGCTTGCGCCGCCGACGCCTTTTCCTGGCTCCGAAGCGCAAAGGCATCCTGGTCGTTGCGGCTGATCTGGAATTCCTGCGCGACATTCTCGCCCGTACTCGGCATCGTGTCGTCGCCGTAGGCTGATCTCATCCTCGGATTGACGAAGCGCCAGCCGATGGTGGTGTCGTACATTTCGGAGTTGCGGTCGAAAGCACTCGTGGCTTTAGCAATGACGAACGGCGCGCGGCTCATGCTCTCAGAACCACCGGCGATAATCAGCTCAGACTCGCCGCTGCGGATTGTGCGCGCAGCCATTGCGACAGCATCGAGGCCTGAACCGCAAAGGCGGTTGAGCGTGACGCCGCCCGAGCTATCCGGCAGTCCGGCGAGCAGGCCGGCCATGCGCGCGAGGTTGCGGTTGTCCTCGCCCGCTTGGTTCGCACAGCCGAAAATCACGTCGTCAAGCTCGGACCAGTCGACACCTGGATTGCGGTCGATCAGCGCTTTGATCGGAATTGCGGCAAGATCATCGGCACGAACGTTGGCAAGAGCCCCGCCATAGCGGCCGATGGGCGTGCGAATGTAGTCGCAGATATAAGCTTCTATCAGAGGACACCCCTACGCATCTGGTCGAGCTCGATCGATTCGAACAGCGCCTTGAAATTGCCTTCGCCGAAGCCCTCGTTGCCTTTACGCTGAATGATTTCGAAAAAGATCGGCCCGATCACGTTCTGGGTGAAGATCTGCAACAATAAGCCTTGGCCCTCGGTCGGCGCGCCATCCATTAGGATGCCGCGCTTTTCGAGCTCCGCAATGCTCTCCTCATGGCCTTTGATGCGCTCGGGAAGGAGCTCGTAATAAGTGTCGGGCGTGTCCTGGAATGCGATGCCGCGGCCGCTCAGGATGTCGACCGCTTCGTAGATGTCGGTCGTGCCAAGCGCGATGTGCTGGATGCCCTCGCCCTTATATTCGCGCAGGAACTCCTCGATCTGGCTCTTGTCGTCCTGGCTTTCATTCAGCGGGATTCGGATCTTGCCGCAGGGCGAGGTCATCGCCTTCGAGAACAGTCCCGTCTGCTTGCCCTCGATGTCGAAGTAACGAATTTCGCGGAAGTTGAAGAGCCGCTCGTAAAAATCCGACCAGACCGCCATCCGGCCCCGGCGCACGTTGTGGGTCAGGTGGTCGACGTAAGTTAGTCGACTGTCGAGATCTTTAAGACGGCTGTCGGCGTCGGGGAAGAAGTCGAAATCGATCTCGTAGATCGAGCCCTTGCTTCCGTACGTGTCGACGAAGAACAAGCGCGACCCGCCGATGCCCTCGATCGAGGGAATGTCCATCTCACCGTGCGCGAAATCGCTTTTCACCGGCGTGGCGCCGAGACGGACCGCACGCTCGAACGCGGCCTTCGCGTCCTTCACCCTGAACGCCATCGCGCAGGCGCTCGGGCCATGGTCCTTTGCATATTGCTCGGCGTAGCTGCCGCTTTCCGCATTGATGATGAAGTTGATCTCACCCTGACGGTGCAGGGTCACGTCCTTGCGCTTGTGCCTCGCGACCGCCGGAAAGCCCATCTTCGTGAACAGGTCGCGCAGAAGCGTCGTATCGGGCGCGGTATATTCGACGAACTCAAACCCGTCGGTCCCCATCGGATTTTCGAGACCAAGCACGCCCTTGTTCTCGGCTAGCTGGGTGGCCATGGCTATGCTCCTTTGCGGCCCAACTGCTCCTGGAAGGGCGGCATTTCAAGGGAGATGAGTGATGGCAACACCCGCAGGCTGGATGCTCGAGGACGGCGGCAAGGCGTTGGTCCGGACTTTCAACTTTGCCGATTTCAGCGAGGCGTTTGGCTTCCTTACCCGAGTGGCGCTGCACTCGGAAAAGGTCGATCATCACCCCGAATTCACGAACGTCTGGAACCGCGTCGACATTCGGCTGACCAGCCACGATTCAGGCGGAGTGACGGATCGGGACCTGAAGCTCGCCGAGGCGATCAACCGCCTCGGCGGTTAACCATTTCGCTCAAGCATTTGGCAGCTTGCGAAGAGGAAAAGGCGCTTCAGCCGGCCGCTTTGGCCGACAACAGGTTAACCAGGAGAGCCCCATGCTGAGGTTAACGCAAATTCTTCGCTGCGAGCGCGGCGCAAATGCGATCGAATATGCGCTCGTTGCTTCGTTGATCTCGATCGCGGCGCTGCTCGCGTTCGAGAACCTTGGGACTAAGATCGGCACAATGTACACGAACGTGTCGAGCCTCCTTTGACCAGCCCTTTGCCGACCATTGATCGTTCAGGCGGATGCTGAGATAAGGATTGCGATGACACGCCTGCCTGCCTTCGTCGAGCCAATGCGCGAGACCGCGATCGCGCCGGCAAGCTATTATTACCGCTTCGAGGCTGGAACGAGCTGACGCGCATCTCAGCGACAGTTCCCCAGCCTCCGACCCGCCAGAGCCAAGCTCGGCGGGTTTTTTATTGGACCGACCAGAAGGACGACCCGACCGATGCTCCAGCAAGCGCTAACCAAGGACGATCGAGCTCGACGGTGGGAAGACTATATCGTCCTTCAGAATTGGAGCGCGTTCACCGATGATGACCACGCGGTCTGGGATCTTCTGTTCGCACGTCAAGTCGAGCTCCTCGGCACTCGCGTCGTCTCGGCGTTCCTGGACGGCATCGACCTGCTGAAGCTGTCGCACCCCGGGTGTGCCCGACGTCGAAGGGCTGAACGCCATATTGGAGCCGCGTACCGGTTGGCGAACGGTCGCAGTGCCGGGACTGGTTCCTGACGAGATCTTTTTCGAGATGCTGTCGGCGCGGATCTTCCCGGTTGGCAATTTCATCCGCAAGCGAGAGCAGCTCGATTATCTCGAGGCGCCGGACTGCTTCCACGACATGTTCGGCCATATTCCGATGCTCGCGCACCACGATTATGCCGAGATGACCCGGCATGTCGGCGAATTGGGCTCTGCAGCGATTGCGGCTGGCGGAGGCTTCCGGGCGGCATGTCTCTACTGGCATAGCGTCGAGTTTGGGCTCGCGAAGGAGCATGGGGAGCTCAAGATCCTCGGCGCGGGACTTGCGTCGAGTTTCGGCGAAGCGCATTTCAGCCTCGAGAAGCGACGAGGTCGAGCGGCTGCCCTTCTCGGTAGGGCGCGCTGTCCACACGCCGTACCGCCACGATGCTTTCCAGCCGCGCTATCTGGTTTCCGAATTGCTGGAAGCGACCATCAGTGCCGTGCTTGAACTGACCCCGGAAAGGCTGCTGGCGCTGTAGCCGGCTCGGGTTATAGATCGGCCATGGCCGATAAGTCGGACAAGGGCGAGTATCGCAGCGGACACGATCCGCGGACGCTGCGCGACGCGCTCGGCTGCTTCGCAACCGGGGTAACGGTCGTCACCTGCGTAGATGGCGACCGCGGACCGACCGGCCTGACCGTCAATAGCTTCACCTCGGTCTCGCTCGAACCGCCACTGCTGCTGGTCTGCCTGCACAAGATGGCGGCGAGTTCGACAGCGCTGATCAGCGCGTCCAATTTTGCCATCAATGTCCTCCAGACCGAGCAGCAGCCTGCCTCGATCACGTTCTCGACCCGGGTCGAGGACCGCTTCGGCACCACGCCCTGGTCTTGCGGGGAAGCCGGCGCCCCGATCCTCAAGGATTCGCTCTGCGTGTTCGAGTGCGAGCGGTTCGCGCTCTACGATGGCGGCGACCATCACATTCTCGTCGGCCAGGTCATCAAGGCGAGCTTCGATGCGAGCCTCGATCCCCTGCTCTATTTCCGCGGAAGCTACCGCCGGTTGCACTTCGACTAGCTTGCGCTAGGCAAGCGGCCATGCTGGCAATGGATTTCGTCAAGGCGAACCGCGAGACGGTCGAACGCGCCATCCGTGACAAGGGCGTGGCGCTGGATATCGATGCGCTGCTTGCGCTGGACGCGCGAGGTTCGAGCGGCGAAGACCGAGATCGATCGGCTGCGCGCTGAGCGCAACGCAGTCAGCGCGAAATTCAAAGACGCAACGCCCGAGGAGAAAGCGGAGCTCGGGCGGCAGGCGAAGGAAGCTGGCGCTCGGGCTTCCGCTCTGGAAGGCGAGCTTTCGGCGAAGGACGCCGACCTAAAGGCGCTAATGCTGAAGCTGCCAGGCATTCCCTATGAAGGCGCGCCCGTTGGCCCCGACGAGAGCTACAACGTGGTCATCCGAACCGTCGGCGAGCCCGCCCAAGTTCGATTTCGAGCCGCTTGATCACGTCGCGCTGATCGAGAAGAACGATTGGGGCGATCTATCGCGAGTCACGCAGGTCTCAGGGAGCAGAACCTATTGCCTCAAGGGCGGCCTTGCGTTGCTCGAGACCAAGCTGATGGGCTGGGCGCTCTCGCGCATAGCGGCAGCGGGCTTCACGCCGATCACTGTGCCCGCCATCGCGCGCGAGCAGGCGTTTCTCAACCAGGGTCAGTTCCCGGGACACCGCGAAGAGACATATGAGCTTCCGAACGACGATTTGTGGCTAGCGGGCACCGCCGAGGTTGGACCTGACCTCGCTCCATGCAGGCGAGATCATCGAGGCCGACAAGCTGCCGATCCTCTACGCGGGATTCTCTCCCTGCTTCCGCCGCGAGGCAGGGAGCGCCGGAAAGGACGTGCGCGGCCTTCTTCGGGTCCACCAGTTCGTGAAGGTCGAGCAATATGTCGTGTGCCAAGCCGACGAGGCGAAGTCGGCCGACTGGCATGCGACCTTACTGAGCCTTGCCGAGGAGATGCTCGAGGCCCTCGAAATCCCTTACCAAGTGATCGAGACTTCGACCGGCGACATGGGCCTTGGCAAATATCGTATGAACGACATCGAGAGCTGGGTTCCCTCGCTTGGCAAGTATCGCGAAACTCACAGTTGCTCGACGCTGCACGACTGGCAGGCGCGGCGCGCGAATATTCGCTACCGCGGGTCGGACGGAAAGGTTCGGTTCGCGCACACCCTCAACAACACCGCGCTCGCGAGCCCGCGAATCCTCGTGCCGCTGCTTGAGAACCACCAGACCGCTGACGGCCGAGTGAAGCTGCCCAGAGCGATGCAGGAACTGATGGGGAGCGAATTCCTCTGAACGAGGACTGTTCGCCACGCAGCAGTGGGCAGGCGATGAAGCGCCGCCTCTGCACGCGCAATTGGGGCGAGATCGCATGGAACATCGGCCGGATGATCGGCACGTTCCGCAAGCGTGGACCGCGAGGGCCGCTCGACGGGCAGCCGGTGTTGGTGATCCCTGGTTTCCTGTGCAGCGACCAGACGACGTTCTCGCTTCGCCGCGAGCTGCGCTGATGCGGGATTTCGAGTTCATGGCTGGAAACAGGGGTGGAACTTCGGCGCCCGCCCCAACACGCTCGATGTGCTTGAGAAGCGCATCGACAGCCTCGGCCATCACGTTCCGATCGTGATCGTCGGCTGGAGCCTCGGTGGGCTCTTCGGGCGCGAATATGCGCGCTATCATCCTGGCCAAGTGAAAGCGGTCATCACGCTGGGAACGCCATTTTCGGGCGATCCCCGACAGAATAAGTCTGGAAGCTTTACGAACGGGTGGCGGGACATCCGGTCGACGAGCCGCCGATCCCGCGCATTACCGACAAGCCGCCCGTGCCGCATCTCGCTATCTGGTCGCGACGCGACGGCCTCATCGCTCCGCGCGCTGCGCGGGGTCTGGAGCATGAGCGCGACAAGGAGGCGGAGCTGACTGCCATCATATGGCGTTCGCAATCTCGCGGCGCGCGTCACGGGATGTCGTGCGCGAGGTCCGCAAGTTCCTCGATGAATATACCTAATAGAAACGAAGCGACGCAGTCACACGATCTCCGCTCGACGCTCGGGAGCTCATTGAAGCCTGGTTCGGATCGCGCGGGCGCTTCTCTTTGTGCGGGCCTTTAGGCACGAGGCTGGCGGTCCAAGCGTCGCGGGGTCACGAACGCGCCAAAACCGATCAAAATCGTTGCCGGTAGGAGGACGGACGTCGTTCTGGTGTGCGGGGCTGTTGCCAGTAGGATGGTCGCAATCCAACCGCCTGCCGACGCGCCCATTGCCAGTATAACGGGTAGCCGCATACGCCCCCTTCGTAGCGCGAAGCATATCACATGGAGTCCGCCGTGTGACTGTCAATCCGGCTTATTTTCAGATTGACCCACTACCACCCGAGTCGAGGAATTGACTCTTCCCTTCGACTCACTCGATAAAGAACAAAAGCAGAACAAAAACGTTGTGAGTTGTGTGGCAAGAGGCTTGCCTCTGGTCGCCGGCGGCGGACAGTCCGCGCGGCCACAATTGATCGTCTCCCCAGCGGGCTGGGCGAGCGTTGGCATTTGCCTGCGCCACTCAGTCCCACCCTCTGCGAGCTTTTCGCCGCGCATCCGCGCGATGGCGGCTGGGCGGGATTCCTGCTCGCCCAGCTCGACGTGGAGAAACCGTTGTTGTGGGTGCAGGAGCGCATGGCGATCCTCGAAAGCGGCCGAATCCACCCGCCGGGGCTTCCGATCTCGAACCTTATCCATGTCGAAGCGCGCGACGCCCGCGATGCGCTGTGGGCGATGGAGGAAGGCTTAAGATGCGCCGCGCTCTCGGCCGTGATCGGGGAGATCTGGGGCGACCCACGAGCACTCGATTTCACCGCTACGCGACGGCTCGCCGTTGCGTCCGAGCGGTTCGGCGTGGCCGCCTTTTTGATTCGGCTCGGCGGCCACGCCAATTTGAGCGGAGCGCGGATGCGCTGGCGGATCGCGAGTGCTCCGTCGCTGATCAACGATCTCGACGGACGCGCGCCGGGCGTGCCGGCATGGAATGCCGAGCTGTTCCGCGCGCGCGGCTCACCGCCCGGCCGCTGGAGCCTCGCTCATGAAGCGGGTCTGCTCCATCTGGTTGCCGGCGCTGGCGGTGGAGCACTGGGCGAGATCGAACGCCTACGCGCCTGACGATCCGATTGTCCTCACCGTCGAAGGCCCTCACGGGCCGATCATCCATGCCGTCACCGAGGCCGCGGCGACACGAGGCGCGAAAGCCGGCGCCCGGCTGACCGATGGGCGGGCGCTCGATCCGGCGCTGGTGGCGGTTCCCGCTGATCCGGAGGGCGATGCTGCGCTGATCCGGCGGCTGGCACGCTGGGCCGGCCGCTGGTCGCCGCTCGTTGAGGTGGATGGCGACGGCTTGAGGCTCGACATCACCGGAGTTGCGCACCTGTTCGGCGGCGAACGCGGTCTCGGACGCGATGTGCAGCGACGGTTCGCTGAAATTGGGTTTACGACCCGCACTGCCATCGCGCCCACCGCCGCGGCAGCCTGGGCACTCAGTCACTACGCCCCAGCTATCGTCTCCGAGGATATCGAGACCGGCCTCGCGGGGCTTCATGTCTCCGCCCTCCGTCTCGACGCAGACACGGTGCGCACGCTCGAACGGCTTGGCCTGAACACGATTGGCGCGTTGATCGGCGTTCCTAGGCTCGCGTTGACAAGGCGATTCAGGAACTCGGGAAACGTCGTTGAGGCACTCGACCGAGCACTCGGCCGAAAGCCGGAACCGCTGACCGCCGCCCCGTCCAATCCAATACCCCGGGCGTTGATTCGGCTCGAAGAACCGGCGACCCATCTCGAAGCGCCGAGCAAGGCGCTCGAACAGTTGATCCCCGAGCTGGTGCGGCAGCTAGAGGAACGCCATCTTGGTGCTCGGCGGTTATCGCTGACTGGATTTCGAGTCGACGGCAGCGTCGCTATTGCCTCGGTCGCGACCGCGATTGCGAGCCGCGAGCCCAAACATCTTGCACGGCTGCTCGCTGACAAGGCTGCGGCGCTTGATCCGGAATTCGGATTTGATGCCTTCGCCCTAACCGCCGACTGGACCGAGGATTTGGGCGCGGCGCAGGAGAGCCTGGTCGAGGAGCCGTCTGGCGAGCGCGAGCTCGCGCGACTGGTCGACCGGCTAACGGTGAAGCTCGGTCAAAAGCGCGTGCGACGGCCGCAACCGTTCGAAAGCCATTTGCCCGAATGCGCGAGCGGTTGGGTGACTGCTGTAAATTCCTCTCTGTCGCCACACGATGGGGAGGAATTAAACCGTCCGCAACGACTCCTCGACCGGCCCGAGGCGATTGACGTCATCTATACGACGCCCGAAGGAATGCCTCGGCGGTTCGTTTGGCGGCGTGCGGTGCATGATATCGCGCGTGCCGAAGGACCCGAACGGATCGCTCCGGAATGGTGGCGGCAACCGTCGAACGCACGCCTGCGCGATTACTATTGCGTCGAGGACGGGCAGGGCCGCCGTTATTGGATCTATCGCGAGGGTGTGATCGGCGACGGCCGGGGCGGGCTTCCGAACTGGTTCATTCATGGGCTTTTCGGCTGATGCCCGAGAGAGAGGGCTTCTCCCGGATCAAGCTCGTGCGGCGCGACGACATGCCGCCGCCGCCGGTGACGCCCTCGCCTTATGTGGAGCTTGGCGTCGCCTCGCCATTCTCCTTCCTGCGCGGCGCATCGGATGCGATCGAACTGGTGCTGACGGCCCTGCCGCTCGGTTATGATGCGATCGGGATTGCCGACCGAAACACGCTGGCCGGCGTGGTTCGGATGCATAGCGCATGCGCCGGCGCGGGAATCCGGCCGCTGATCGGATGCCGGCTCGACCTCTCCGATGCGCCGTCGCTGCTTGCCTACCCGATCGATCGCGATGGCTACGGGCGGCTGTCGCGCTTGCTTAGCCTCGGCAAGATGCGGGCCAAGAAAGGCCATTGCGAGTTGCGCCTCGCTGATGTCGCGACGCATCAGAAGGGCATCGCCTTGATCGCTTGGCCGCAGGACGATCTCGCTGTTTTCGAAACAGAATTGCCGCGCCTGCGTGAAGCCTTGACGTCACTTCGGCATATCGCGGCGAGCTGGCTTTATCGCGGCGGCGACAATGCTCGAATCGAACGACTCGACAGGCTGGCGCATAAGTATGGCTGCACGATCCTTGCGACGAATGACGTCCATTATCACGCGCCCGACCGGCGGCCGTTGCAGGACGTGGTTACCTGCATTCGCGAGAAGACGACCATCGTCAACGCCGGCTACCTACTGAACCCGAATGCCGAACGGCATTTGAAATCGCCGGCGGAAATGGCGCGATTGTTCGAGCGCTGGCCGCACGCGATCGTAGCGACGCGCGAATTCGCGGATTTGCTTCACTTCAGCCTAGACGAACTCAGGTACGAATATCCCAAGGAGACGGTTCCCGGAAGGCCGCTCGCCGCAACAGCATCTCGCGCATCTCACCTGGAAAGGCGCCGAGGAGCGCTGGCCCGACGGCATTCCCGACAAGGTGACGAAGCAGCTCAATTACGAGCTGCCGCTTGATCGAGCGTCTCGACTTCGCGCGCTATTTCCTGACCGTCCACGACATCGTCGCCTTTCGCGCGCGGGCTCGATCCACCGATCCTTTGCCAGGGTGCGCGGCTCGGCGGCAAACAGCGCGGTCTGCTATTGCCTCGGGATCACCGCGGTCGATCCGTCGGTGAATGACCTCTTATTCGAGCGTTTCATCTCCGAGGAGCGACGCGAGCCGCCCGACATCGACGTCGATTTCGAGCATGAGCGTCGCGAGGAAGTGATCCAGCACATTTATACGAAATACACGCGAGCGCGCGCAGGGATCGCCGCGACCGTGATCCATTATCGTCCGCGCTCGGCGATCCGCGAGGTCGGCAAGGTGATGGGCCTCAGCGAGGACGTCTGTGCGGCGCTCGCTTCGACCGTCTGGGGAAGCATGGAGGCCGAGCTCGACGGCGGCACGCGGGCGAAGGACGCCGGGCTCGACCTCAGCGATCCGCACTTCAAGCGCACAGTGAAGCTCGCCGAGCAGCTGGTCGGAATGCCGCGCCACTTGTCGCAACATGTCGGCGGCTTCATCCTCACCGAGCGACCGCTGACCGAGACCGTGCCGATCGGCAACGGCGCGATGGACGACCGCACCTTCATCGAATGGGACAAGGACGACATCGACGAACTCGGGATCCTCAAGATCGACGTGCTCGCGCTCGGAATGCTGACCTGCATCCGCAAATGCTTCGATCTTATCGAGCAGCATCACGGCAAGCGATGGCAGCTGGCGACAATCCCGCGGGAAGTGCCGGAGGTCTACGACATGCTCTGCCGAGGGGATTCTGCTCGGCGTGTTCCAGGTCGAGAGCCGGGCGCAGATGAACATGCTTCCAAGGCTAAGGCCGCGTTGCTTCTACGATCTCGTCATCGAGGTCGCGATCGTTCGTCCAGGGCCGATCCAGGGTGACATGGTCCATCCCTATCTGAAGCGCCGCGGCGGCAAGGAACCGGTGACCTTCCCCTGCCCACATCCAGAGCACGGCCCGCCGGACGAGCTCGAAAAAATCCTCGGGCGCACGCTCGGAGTGCCCATCTTCCAGGAACAGGCGATGAAGATCGCGCTCGATGCGGCGCGGTTCAGCTCGGAGGAAGCGAACCAGCTTAGGAAGGCAATGGCAACCTTCCGCTCCAAGGGCGACATCGGCGCGCTCGAAGAGAAGATGGTCGGACGAATGGTCGATCGTGGTTACGACCCCGATTTCGCGCAACGCTGCTTCGACCAAATCAAGGGCTTCGGTGAATATGGCTTTCCCGAGAGCCACGCGGCGAGTTTTGCGCACCTCGTTTACGTCTCGAGCTGGCTCAGGTGGAAATATCCGGCGGCCTTCGCTTGCGCTCTTCTCAATTCGCAACCGATGGGTTTCTACGCCCCCGCGCAGATTGTCCGGGATGCGCGTGAGCATGGCGTCGAGGTGCGAGACGTCGATGTAAATTGCAGCGATTGGGATTGCACGCTGGAACAAGGCACCCTTCGCCTCGGCCTACGCCAGGTTGATGGGTTGCCGCGGGAAGCCGCGGATCGCCTGACGACTCGCCGACCCTATGGCACCGTCGAGGAGCTTCAGTCGCGCGGCCGAGTCCCGGTTCACGCGATCCAGCGCCTTGCGGCCGCCGATGCGTTCCGGTCGATGGGTCTCGATCGCCGAGCTGCACTTTGGGATTCGAAGCGCTAAGGCAGGGGCCGGACCTGCCGCTGTTCACTTATGCCGAAGAGCGCGAAGAAGGCCTGGAGGCTATGCCTGCACAGCTTCCAGCGATGCCGCTCGCCGAGCATGTGATCAGCGATTACCAGACAATCCGACTCAGCCTCAAAGCGCATCCGATGCATTTCCTGCGCGAGCATTATGCCGCGCAAAAGTTCGTCACCGCCGAGCATCTGACGCAGCTCCGCGATGGCAGGCGCCTGTCGATGGCGGGCGTGGTTCTGATCCGGCAGCGGCCAGGAACGTCCAAGGGCGTCGTCTTCATCACCATCGAGGACGAGACCGGAATCGCCAATTTGGTCGTGTGGCCGAAGCTGTTCGAGAAGCAGCGCAAGATCGTCATGGGTGCGCGGCTGATGGCGGTGCATGGAGTTGTCCAGCGCGATTCCGACAGCAACGTGATCCATGTCGTCGCCGGCGGCCTGGAGGACCACACATTCCTGCTCAGCCACCTCAGCGACGATTCACTATTACCCAAACGGCTGGAAAAGCCGGATGGTCACGGCAGCTGGGGCCGCCCCCCAAACCGTCACCCACGCAACGCCGAAATCATTCCCAAAAGCCGCGATTTTCATTGAGTCGCCATCCACCGGCAACCTCGCTAACGCGACAGCATCGCGATGCCCAAGCTCCTCCCGCTCTTGATGCTGTTATCCGCCCAGGGCGCCCCTGCCTCCGTGGAAGGCTTTTGGAAGAACCCGATTGGAAGCGCGGTCATCGCAATTTCGCCGTGCGGAGATGCCCTGTGCGGACGGGTCGTTTGGGCGTCCGCGCGAGGACAGCGCGAAGTAGCGAAGACTACCTCGAACATCGTCGGCACGGTCGTGCTGACAGACCTTCAGCCGAAGGGGAGCGGGTGGACAGGGAAGCTATTCATCCCGGACGACAACATTCACGTCTCTGCGAAGCTGCAACTGCTTGGCAGCAATGCGCTCACGCTGACCGGCTGCGGACTGTTCGGCCTGATCTGCCGAACGCAGACTTGGACGCGGAGCAAGGAGCAGTTGCACCGCTAAGGCTCATGTGTTCATCCGACCGCAAGCTGAAGGAACGATTCTCGCCGCAAATCAATGCTATGCGCACCCCATGAAACGAATTTTGCTTGCATTTCGCGGGCCTCGCAATCGCTCTGACGCCAGCGGCTGCGCTCGCCAAGACAGGCCTTGAAGGCCGCTGGAAGAACGGCGCGATGGAGATCATCATCGCGCCTTGCGGACAATCCCTATGCGGCCGAGTTGTGCGGGCGTCCGTCAAAGCAACAGGTGAAGGCTGAGAACGGCAGCGGCACCCGCCTGCTCGGAGCGCGCGTGATCGACAATATCCAGCCCTCGGGACCCCGCACCTGGCGCGCCGACGTGTTCGTCGCCAGCCGCAACATGAATGCGCGCGGCACGATCGAGCAGGTCGCGTCGGATCGGCTCACGGTCCACGGCTGCCTGTTCGGCATCCTGTGCAAGACGCAGCATTGGGACCGGATCGGCTAGCCGAACCAGTGGCTCAGGGCTACTTCGCGAAAAAATCTTCTCTGCTCACACCGCTGCGCAGGCTCGCCGGCCACTCGAACGTCGACGGCTCGACATACGACGCTCCTAGAAGCTCGCTCCGTCCGATCTCTCCGAAAGTACCGCCGCCTGCAGCGCAGCCATCTCGTCGGCCCAATAGCGGTCGGCGGTAAAGTGCGGCGAACGTGCGCGAACAGCGGCATGAACGTGCTCCAGCTCGGATGAAGTCCTGAGCGGTGCGTGATAGTCGATACCCTCGGCCCCGGCCATCAACTCGACCGCGATCACTCCGGCCGCGTTGCGCGCGATCTGCGAGGCCTTGCGCGCGGCGATCGGGGCCATGGAAACATGGTCCTCTTGGCCCGCTGAGGTGGGTATAGAATTCGACGCTCGCCGGGAAGGCGAGGCTCTTGTTCTCGCTGACCAACGCGGCTGCGGTGACCTGCAGGATCATCAGGCCCGAATTCACACCCGAATCCTGCGTCAGAAAGGCGGGCAAGCCGCTCATCTTCGGGTCGACAAGTACGCTGACACGTCGCTCGGACATCGATCCGACCTCGCATAATGCCATCGCGATCGTATCGGCTGCAAATGCGACTGGCTGGGCATGAAAGTTACCGCCGGAGATTGCACTATCATCGTCGGCGAAAACGATCGGATTGTCCGTCACCGCTCCAGCCTCGATCGTCAGCGTGCGTGCGGCATTCTCGAGGAGGTCGAGCGCGGCACCCATTACCTGAGGCTGGCAGCGAAAGCTGTAAGGATCCTGCACGCGGCTGCATTTGACGTGACTGACGAGAATTTCGCTTCCCTGAAGAAGGTCATGGATCGCGGCGGCCACGCGGATCTGACCGGGTTGTCCGCGCAGCGCCGAAAGACGGGGGTCGAAGGGCTTGGAGCTCCCCTTAAGCGCATCGACGGAAAGTGCGCCCGCAGCGATCGCGGACGCGAACACGCGTTCCCCCAAGAAGAGAGCGTCGAGCGCGAGTGCTGTGCTCGCTTGCGTTCCGTTGATCAGCGCGAGGCCTTCCTTGGGACCGAGCTGGAGCGGTTCGAGGCCGAGCCGCTCGAGCGCGGAAGCGGCGCCGACGATTTCGCCGGCAACATCGATCCGCCCATAACCCATCAACGCCGCGATCAGGTGCGCGAGCGGGGCGAGGTCACCAGAGGCCCCTACGCTGCCCTGCGCCGGGATCAGGGGCATCGCGTCCGCATCGAGCAGACGCTGCAGAGCCTCGATGACGAGCGGCCGAACGCCGGAATGTCCGCGGCCTAGCCCGAGCAGCTTCAGAACGATCATCAGGCGAGTGACATGCCGTGGGAGCGGGTCGCCAAGGCCCGCGCTGTGCGACAGAATGAGGTTGGTCTGAAGTTCCGCAAGCCGCTCGTTCGGGATCCGCGTGTTGGCGAGCAGGCCGAATCCGGTGTTGACTCCGTAGACCGTGTCGCCGCTCGCGACGATGCGCTCCACGGCGGCCGCGGACTGGTCGATGCGCCTCATCGATGCGTCGTCGAGCCGCGCCTCGACGCCAACCCACAATTGCCTCAAGTCGTCTAGCGCGACTTTCTCGGGGTTCAGCTTCACGCGTTCACCATCGGCAGGTCTAGACCTTGCTCGAGCGCGCAATCGATGGCGATGTCGTAGCCCGCGTCGGCGTGCCGCATCACTCCAGTGCCGGGATCGTTCCACAAAACCCGCCCCAGTCGGCGGGCTGCCTCATCGGTGCCGTCAGCAACGATCACCATTCCGGCATGTTGCGAATAGCCCATGCCGACACCGCCGCCGTGGTGGAACGACACCCAAGTTGCTCCTGAGGCAGTGTTGAGGAGCGCGTTGAGCAGCGGCCAATCGGAGACCATGTCGCTGCCGTCCATCATGCTTTCGGTCTCTCGATTCGGCGAGGCAACGCTGCCGCTGTCGAGATGGTCGCGGCCGATCACGATCGGTGCCGAAACCTCGCCTTTCTGAACCATCTCGTTGAAGGCGAGGCCGAGGCGATCGCGCTGCCCGAGCCCAACCCAGCAGATGCGCGCGGGCAATCCCTGAAAGGCTATCCTTTCGCGCGCCATGTCGAGCCATCGGTGGAGGTGCGGATCGTCGGGGATCAGCTCTTTGACGCGTTGATCAGTGCGGTAGATATCCTCGGGATCTCCCGACAGCGCAGCCCAACGGAACGGGCCGACCCCGCGGCAGAAGAGCGGACGTACATAAGCCGGCACAAAGCCCGGGAAATCGAAGGCTCGCTCGACGCCCATGTCCTTCGCTTCCTGGCGGATGTTGTTACCGTAGTCGAAGGTCGGCACGCCCATCGCCTTGAAGGCGAGCATCGCCTCGACATGCTGCGCGATCGAGATGCGTGCAGCTTGCGCGACCGCGGCAGGATCGCGCTCGCGCATCTCCTGCCATTTCGCGACGGTCCACCCGGCAGGGCAATAGCCGTTCGAAGGGTCGTGCGCGCTGGTCTGGTCAGTGAGCGCATCCGGCCGGATTCCCCGCTTCAACATATCGGGAAGGATTTCGGCGGCGTTGCCGAGCAAGCCGACGCTCAGCGGCTCACCAGCGGCGCGGATGATCTCGAGCGCTTCATCGATGCTGGAGGCACGGCGGTCCAAGTAACGCGTCTCGAGCCGTTTTTCGATTCGGCTCTCCTGGCATTCGATCGCGATGCAGTGCGCACCCGCCATCACGGCCGCAAGCGGTTGGGCGCCGCCCATTCCGCCGAGACCAGCGGTTAGAATCCAGCGCCCCTTGAGATTCCCGCCAAAATGCTGGCGTCCCATCTCGGCGAAGGTCTCGTAGGTGCCTTGAACAATGCCCTGGCTGCCGATGTAGATCCAGCTGCCCGCCGTCATCTGGCCGTACATCATGAGGCCCTCGCGATCGAGCGCGTTGAAGACCTCCCAATTCGCCCATCTGGGCACGAGATTTGAGTTGGCAAGCAATACCCGCGGCGCGTCCGTGTGCGTGCGAAACACGCCGACTGGCTTTCCCGACTGAACTAGGAGCGTCTGGTCCTCATCGAGCCGCTCGAGGGTCTCGACGATCTTGTCGTAGCATTCCCAATTGCGCGCAGCGCGGCCGATGCCGCCATAGACGACCAGGTTCTGCGGGTCTTCCGCGACCTCGTCATCGAGATTGTTCATCAACATTCGCACCGCAGCCTCTGTGGACCAGTGCTTGGCCTTGATCTCGCTTCCGTGCCGGGCGCGGATGTGGCGGCTGTTGTCGCGTCGTTGTTGATCCGTCATGTTCGGGCGCTCTAGCGCTTGGAGCGGCGCGACCCAAGAGGACGCCATCGGTCGATCCATACGAGCACGAAGCCGGCAAGGATGAACGCCATCGCGATACCGCCGGCATTGATGCCCGTCTGAAGGCAGCCGAGCCTGCCGACATCCACGAAGGGGTAAGGATATTTTCCGTCCTTCATGCCGCGCATGAGGACGTAGCCGAAGTAGAGCAGAGGATAGGCACTCCACCACAAGGGCGCGCTCCACCGGAGCGTTGCACGCGGCGCGAAGAGCAGCCACCAAAGAGCCATCAGGACGGGTGAGACCTTATGGAGCAGGATGTCGGCGACGAGCGCCGGACCGCGCATCTCGTGCCCTGAAAGCAGAAGCGCGTAGACCACTCCGACGAGCAAGAGCGCGATAGTCAGGCCGCCAAGTGCGAGCGGCGATGTGTTGCGGCCGATCGCAACCCACGTCATCGCGACCGCAACCGCTAGGCTGGTGAGGATCGTGAAGAAACGCGCGAGAATCCAGAGCGTAGCGGCGATATCGTGCTGCGTTCCGTAGGTGACCGAGAATTGCACGGCTAAGCCCGCCCAGCAGGCGATCGCTACCAGCGCTGCCGCCGCCCTATCCATCGTACCCGCCGAAAATCCTTCGCTCGGGACCGGGCAAGCCGATCCAATAACCGAGCTCGGCGAGCGATTCGACACGCCATGCGCACAAGTCGGCCTGCTTCCCGGCAGCGATGCTCCCGTTCGAGTGCGCGAGGCCGAGCGCGCGCGCCGCGTTGATGGTCATCCCGATTAATGCCTCTTCAGGCGTCAAACCGAACAAAGTGCAAGCCATGTTCATCGCCAAAGTCGGCGAGAGCAAGCGGCGACGTACCCGGGTTGCAGTCGGTCGCGATCGCGATCGCAACCTTGTGCTTGCGCAGCATTGCGACCGGCGGCTTGCGCGTTTCCTGGAGCGCATAGAAGGCGCCCGGCAGGAGCACGGCGACCGTTCCGGCCGCGGCCATCGCCTTCGCGCCCGCCTCGTCGAGATATTCGAGATGATCCACCGAAGATGCGCGATATTTCGCCGCGAGCGCTGCGCCGTGACTGTTCGACAATTGCTCGGCATGGAGGCGAACGCGCAGACCATGATGCGCAGCGGCCTTGAACAGACGCTCCACTTCTTCCGGAGTGAACGCGATAGTTTCGCAGAATGCATCAACGCTGGTCGCGAGGCCATGCTTTGCAACCGCAGGAATCAGCTTGTCGACGATCTCCCCGACATAATGTGCGCGGCGGTCGCGCTGGTCGGCGGGAAGCGCATGCAACGCAAGCAATGTCGGGACGATGCGCACCGCCTCGCCTTCGCCGAGCTCGCGCGCGATCCTCAGCAGTCTTTGCTCGCTTTCCGGATCGAGGCCGTAGCCCGACTTGATCTCGACCGTCGTACAGCCGCCTCGCATCAGCGCGTGGAGACGATGCCGGCCTTGATTGAGCAGTTCCTCATCCGATGCCGCCGCAGTGCGTTTCACCGTGGACGAGATGCCGCCTCCCGCCGAAGCGATTTCTTCATAGGTCGCGCCTGATCGGCGCATCGCATGCTCGTCCGCGCGCGTGCCCCCGAACACCAAATGCGTATGACAATCAATTAGGCCAGGAGTCACCCAGGCCCCGCCGAGCGCGTCCACCGTCCTCGCTCGAAAACCCGCAAGCTCGGCGCGCTTTCCCGTGCGCACCACCTTTCCGTCGAGGATTCCGATCGCTCCATTTTCGATGATCCCAAGCGGATTGCCCGGACGCTCTTCAATGGTTGCGATATTGCAGTCGACGAGTAGGCGATCCCACATGATTTGCCCTTAGGCGAGGCTCGTTGCTACGGCAAAGCGATGAGTAATTGGCCGAACGTCTTCGAGCTTCTCGTATATGACGGCGCTGAGGTTCCGATCGGATTGCTGGGAGCGCCGCTTGCCGCCGGCTCGGTCACACCTGGGGCATGCGATTTGGCGCCCGAACTCCTGCGCCAGGCACTGAAGCGGATTGGACGTTATGACGTCGAAACCGGCGACTCACTCTTCACTCCAATCCGCGACCGCGGCGACGTCGAGCTCGACACCCTGACGATTGAGCAAGCAACCCAGCCCATCCGCGATGCTGTCGCAGCGAGCATTGAAGACCATTCGCTGACGCTTCTTGCGGGCGGCAATAATGCAATCACAAGGCCTGCGGTGCTCGCACTCGGATTGCCGCTCGACAAGGTCGGCTTGATCACGCTCGACGCTCATTTCGACATGCGCGATCTCGAACAGGGCTTGAGCAATGGCAATCCGGTGCGCGCGCTGATGCGGGACGGACTGCCAGGCCGCAACATCGCGCAGATCGGCCTCGCAAGCTTTGCCAATACCGCGCAGATGCATCGAGACGCGATCGCCGCGGGCAATTTGGTCGTAAGCGTGGACGAGCTGCGCCGCGAGGGAATCGACAAAGTGCTGCAGTCGGCAATCGCGCATCTGGCGCAAGCGGATGCGATCGTCGTCGATTGCGACATCGACGTGATCGACCGCGCCCAAATGCCCGGAGCGTCTGGCGCGCGGCCGGGCGGGATGCATGTCAGCGATTTCTTCTCAGCGGTGCGCTTTCTCGCAGGCGATTCCCGCGTCCGAGTCATCGATCTCACCGAATGGGATCCGTCGCTCGACCCCACCGACCTTAGCGCCTTGACCGCCGCGCGTTGGTTCGCGGAATGCGTCGCGGGGTTCGAGAACCGCTAGGTTTCAGTTCATCGAGCGCCACGGTGATGGGTCGTGGTCTTGCGATTGCCCACGGAATCGAAACGCGAAATCGCCACGTCGATATGGAGCTCGCTAATCGAGGCCCCCGATGAGCGACGCGTCGAAGAGCAGAATCAGCACGCGAAGAGTTCCTGCAGCTGTGATGGCCGAAGCTCGGGCGCGAGCTGCTCGAACGTGCATTGCTTGGGATCTTTGTCGGGCCGCCAACGAAGGAAGCCGGTACCGTGCCGGAAGCGTCGGCCAGTGACCTGGTCGTAACGAACCTCGAGGACGAGTGACGCCTTCAACGGTTTCCACGCCATCGATCGTTTCGTGTTCCAGCGGCTCGGTCCGCCCGGGGCGCAGCCGGTGAAGCCGGGCGGTTCAATCAACGCCTCGAGATCTTTGGTTAACTGCACCCGCTCCCTTGCGGGGATCGCCGAGGTGAAGCCGACATGGTTGAGCTTGCCCGCATCGTCGTAGAGGCCGAGCAGTAGCGAGCCCACGACCGACTTTCTCTCGGCATAACGAAAGCCGCCGACGACGCAGTCCGCAGTGCGTTGCTGTTTCACCTTGATCATCACACGCTCGCCCGAGCGATATTCGAGATCAAAGCGCTTCGCGACGACTCCATCGAGCGCGCCGCCGCTATGCTTCAGCCACTGCGCGGCGATATCTCGATCGTGCGTAATGGGTGAGAGGTGCAGGCGCTGCACCTCGTTCTTGGAAAAGAATGTTTCGAGCGCGGCGCGGCGCTTGGCGAGCGGCTGGCCGGTCAAATCTCTGCTGCCGATCTCCAGCACGTCAAACAACATCAGCTCGGCCGGATGCGCTTCGGCGAGCTTCCGAACCCGGCTTTCGGCCGGGTGCAAGCGTAGCTGCAGTTCTTCGAATGAGAGCGCATCCTCGACCGGAATAATGAGCTCGCCGTCGAGCAGAAATTGTTTGGCCTTCATCTCGCCGAGCATCTCGACGACGTCGGGGAAATACCGATTTAGCGGCTTGCCCGACTTAGACGTCAACGCAATCTCGTTACCGTCGCGGCGTGCGAGACAGCGAAAGCCGTCCCATTTGGGTTCGAATTGCCAGCCCGGGCCCCCCGGCAATTCGGCGGCGAGCAGCGCTTCCATCGGTGCTGGGACGGACCTCCGATTTGTCATTGGTAGACAATCGCCTGACGCTTGCAGGCGTTCCCGTTGCGCATCGGAGGGCGCATGTTACGCTACCGGTCCGATCTGGGAAGGGGAAGGCATGACATTCGATCCGAGCATCGCCACAGCACGCTATATCGACAGCCTGGGGCCGACCGCGCTTCAGAAGGCGCACGATTATACCGTCGGCAAGGAATGGATGCTGCTGTGGTCGTTATTCGTGTCGGCCGCTGTCACTTGGCTCTTCGTCCGGTCCGGATTGCTGGATCGGCTTTCTGGGAAGCTCGGCGAGCGGCTCGCGAACCTGCGCGCATTTGTGATTGCACTCGTCTATTTCACCGTCTCTGCGATCCTGACACTCCCATGGGACATCTACGCCGACTGGTTTCGTGAAAAGCGTTACGGGCGGACAGCTCAGCCATTGTCCGATTGGCTTTTCCAGCTTGGCATCTCGACCCTCATCACTGCGGTAGTCGGTGGGCTGTTCATGGTCGCCGTCTATTGGCTGATCCGGCGAGCAGGCAAAGTCTGGTGGGTTTGGGCCGGCGCGGTCACTGCGATCTTTTTCGCCTTCCTGATGCTGCTGTCTCCCGTGCTGATCGAGCCGTTGTTCAATAAATATACGCCGGTTCCTCCCGGCCCAGTTCGCGCCGCCGTGGTGGAGATGGCTCAGCGCGCCGGCATCCCGCCAAACAAGGTCTACATGTACAACGGGTCGCGGCAGTCGAACAATTTCACGGCGAACGCCGGGGGCGTCGGAAGCACGGCTCGCGTAGCAATTTCCGACGTCGCGATGAAAAATGCATCGCTCGACGAGGTCCGCGCCGTCACTGGACATGAGATCGGTCATTATGTGCTGAAGCACAGCTGGTGGGGGATTCTGGTCTATTCGGTCGGCGCTGCGATCCTCTTCTGGCTCACCGACCTAACCTTTCCATGGTTCGCTAGCAGATTCGGAAGTTCGGCTGCTTTGTCGGATCCGAAGGGAATCCCAGGTACTCATGTTCTTAGTATCGCTGTTTGGCCTGCTGACCCTGCCCTTCTCGAACACATTCGGCCGGACGCTTGAGGCCCAGGCGGATATGTATTCGTTGAAGACCGAGAACCGACCCGACGCGCTCGCGACCGCGCTCGTCAAGACGGCCGAATATCGTTATCCGCGACCAGGCCGTCTCGAAGAGATCATCTTTTATGATCACCCGTCCGTCGAAAGCCCGAGTCCGAACCGCGATGGAATGGAAGGCGGCGCACCCGGAACCGCCAACGCGGTAA
>CAWAWT010000006.1:7500-92891 GCA_963785855.1 uncultured Alphaproteobacteria bacterium | reverse complement strand
GCGGCGGGCGAACGCGTGGGCGGTAGCGCGACCCACTCCGCCCGAGGAGCCGGTCACGACCACCACCTCGGATGGGCGGCGAGCGTTGTTCACGCCCGCCTACTTACCCCGGCCGCCGCCTGGCGTTATGCGCCGAGAACCAGCCGGCCGCGGGCAACGAAGACGGCGGCGCCCGCCACCTCGACGGCGTCTATGCGCTCGGACGTGCCCGACGCGCGCGCATGCAGCAGCGATGGACGTCCGACCTCGGCGCCCTGATGGATCTCGATCTCCTCTCCGAACGCGACCAGCGCGTGGCGGCAGAGATGTACTGCGAGCGGCCCCGCGGCCGAGCCGGTAGCGGGATCCTCGGGCACCCCGAGCGAGGGAGCGAACATGCGCGTCTTCCAGCTGTGCCCCGAGCCGGCGAAGCAGCTGAAGCACAACTCGCCCATCGCCGCAAGCGCATTCATGTCCGGGGATAGGGCGCCCAGCGCGTCAGCCCCGTCGATCGCCACGAACACGTGGCGTGGACCGTTCTCGTACAGCTCGACTGGCAGCCGCGAGCTGCTCGTGCCGAGCGCAGAGAGCAGCTCGCGTTCGTGCGCGAAGACCCTCCAGCTCGGAATGGGCTGCTTCATCCGCCCGTACCCGCGCGCGCCCTCGCGTCGCTCGAGCGCGACCTCGACGGGCCCAGCCCCCGTCTCGACCACGACGTGCTCGCGCCCCAGCGCGGCGCCGGCGGTGATCGCGAAGCCGAGCACCGGATGGCCTGCGAAGCGCATCTCCGCCGCCGGCGTGAAGATGCGCACACGCAGGCCGCCTGCGTCGTCGGCGCCGACCGAGAACACAGTCTCCGAGAGGTTCAGCTCTCGCGCGATGCGCTGCATCCGCTCACCGCTGAGGTCACGCGCGTCGCACACGACGGCGAGCTGGTTGCCGGCGAGGGGGACGTCGCTGAACACGTCGAGGAGCAGGTACGGCCGCTCGCCATCGCCGATGGGCGCGCCGCTCGCGGCGAACGGGTCGAAGGCCGCGAGCGTCAGCAGCGGGTCCTCCCGCACGAGGGGCTCAGCCACGGCCGAGCGCCCGCGCGCGCTTGAGGCCGCGGCGCGCCATGAAGCCGTTGACGAGCAGCAGGAGGGTCTTGTTCGCGGGCGCGCGGAAGCCCGCCTCGGTGTGCGGCGCGTACACGCCGTCCTGCAGCCAGCCGGTGTACTGCCGGCTCTCCAGCCCGATCAGCTGCGGCCGGTAGCTGTGGGCGAGGAGCCCGGCGCGTCTGCCGCCGGCCGGGAGCGGCCCCTCCAGGACGACTCCCCCCGTCGTGATTCCCCCCACGCTCGCCGGCACCGTCACCGGGAAGCCGTCGGCGCCGACGTATGCGAGCAGCAGATGCGGAAGCGAGCCGATGCGCTCCGCCACACGCGCCGGGTCCACACGAGGAGCCGTGCCCTTCCCGGGCGGGGCTTGCGAGGCGGGGCCCTCGCCGGGCAGCGGCGCGCCGGCGACCCCTGGATCACCCGAGCACAACAGGTTCGGCCACGAGCACACCCGCGCGACCTGAACCGTGACAACGACCCGGTCGGCGTAGTACGCACTCAGCCACCGGTCCCAGAACGGACCGGTGGCCGGCGCGCCGAGGAACCTCGTCGACGCCGGCCGTATCCGCTCTTCGAGCTCGGTGCTGTCGGGGCTCGCGTCGTAGTACGCGGTGCCCTGGACGAGCACGAAGCGCGCGCTCGGTCGCAAAGCCGTGCTCGCGCGCGTGATAGGCGAGCGCCACGTTGGGGTTCTCCTTGATGCGGTCGAGCTTGCGCCCGAAGCCGAGCGACGTCGTGAAGCCGACGGTGCCCGCCGCGCGTCGCGCAGCCCGATCGGCGCGACCGGGGTGACGACCGCGCCACCGGCCGGCGTGACATAGGCGAGTGCAGCGGTCAGGTCGCCGCCGATGATCTCGTCGTCGTCGTCGTGCCACACGCGGTGAACATACCGCCCATGCGCGCCCGCCGCCGGCCGCGGAGACCTGCGGCCGGCGATGGGCGCGAAGATCCGGGCTGCCGCTATGCGTAGCGGGCTAGCCGCTGTAGGTGAACTGATCTGACGGTGTTTCGTGGGTCGTGCCCTGTGAGGTCGACACCGTCACGGGCACCGTCCCGCTCCCGGCCGGGGCTTCTGCCACGACTTCCGACGAGGACTTGGCTTCGGGCGTCACCTGCGTACCGCCGAAGTTGACGCTCTGCGCGGCGCTGACGCCTGCACCCTGCAAGACCACGCTCGTCCCCGCGAGGCCTTTCGCCGGCGACAGCGTGAGGCCCTGGATCAACCCGGTGACTTTCGAGTACGCGGTTTCCGAGGCCCCTCTTTCGTTGTGAGCTGTCACGCCCGCGCGCAGCGTGAGGCCAAGGTCCAGGAGTTCCAGCAGCAGGCTTTCGCCGGTGGCGCCGGCGATGTTTTTGCATTCGGTCACGAGGCCGAGCGCTCCGCACAGCTGCCACTGATAGGTGTAGGTGATCGGTGCGGTACCAGCCCAGGTTTCATGGTGGGCCAGGAGTTTTTCGCCGATCTTGAGGATGCCCGCGATCGTCGGCTGCACCGTGTTCACCGGCAGGGCCGCGAGGACCGGGCTCGTCGCCACCGAGGTCGCCTGCGTGGATCCGCCCGAGTTCGTCGCCGTCACGACCAGCCTGATCGTCGATTTGACCAGGGCCGACACGAGGCTCAGCTTTTCGTTGCTCGCTCCGCCGATCGGTTCGCATTCTTCGCCTTTGCTGTTGCATTCCTGCCACTGATAGGCGTAGCCGATCGGACTGGTCCCTTTCCAGCTGCCGACGGCTGCCGTCAGTTCCTTGCCGTCTTCCGCCACGCCGCTGATCGACGGTAGTGACGTGTTGGACGGGATCAGCGCTTTGATCAGCCCGGTCGCTTTGGAGTATTCGGTGGTCGATCCGCCGAGTTCGTAGCTGTGACGGCGACCCTGAGGGTGTTCCCGACGAGCGAGCTGACGAGGTTCAGCACCGAGCCCGTTTCCCCGCCGATGTCTTTGCAGCCTTCGCCTTTGCTGTCGCATTCCTGCCACTGGTAGGCGTAGCTGATCGGGCTCGTCCCCGACCATTCGCCCACCGCCGTCGAAAGCGACTGGCCGTCCGTGAGGATGCCGCTGATGCTCGGGAGCGAGATGTTCGACGGCAGGACCGCGTCGATCACGCTGGTGGTCGCCGACACCGCTTCCGTCGACCCGCCGCTGTTCGTCGCAGTGACGAGCACGCGCACCGTCGAGCCGGTCATGCCGGAGAGCAGTTTCAGCGTCGTGCCGGCCGCGCCCGAGATGTCTTTGCACGCTTCACCCGCGGAGTCGCACAACTGCCCTACTGGTAGGCGTAGCTGATCGGCGTCGTTCCGGCCCATTCACCGATGCTCGCCGACAGCACTTCCCCGTCTGCTTGAGCAGCCCGCCGATCGACGGCAGCGACGTATTGGACGGCAGCAGCGCGCCGATCGGGCTCGTGGCGGGAGAGGCCGCCTGCGTCACGCCCCCGGCGTTGCTCGCGGTCGCGAGCACGCGCACCGTCGAGCCCACGAAAGACGAGACGAGGCCGAGGGTCGATCCTGCAGCGCCCGAGATGTCTTTGCACGCTTCGCCCGCGGCATCGCACAGCTGCCATTGCAGTTCGTACGCGATCGGCGGCGTCCCCCCAGCCATTCGCCCACCGCCGCGACCAGCTGCTGCCCGTCCTCCAGGATGCCGCTGATGCTCGGCAACCCGGTGTTGGAGGGGATAAGGGCGCTGACCACGCCGGACTTCGCAGAGGTGGCGCCGGCGCTCCCGTGGGCGCCCGTCGCGGTGACGGTGACCTCGAATTCATTGCCCACGTCCAGCGGCTGCGCGGTATAGGTCGATTCCGTCGCGCCCGCGATCGCAGAGCATTCACCCGTCAGCACGGCGCAGCTGAACCACTGGTAGCTGTACGAGAAGGGGCCCGTGCCCGCCCACGTCCCGCTACCGGCCGTGAGCGTCTGGCCGTCGAGCGGCACGCCGGAGATCACCGGCGGCGCGACGTTGACCGGGGGCCCGGCCACGAGTTTCTTTGGTCGCCGATGAGGTGCTCGAGCCCGAACCGGCTTCGTTGCTCGCGGTGACCGTGACCTTGATCTGCTTGCCGATCTCGGGAGTTTCGACGCGGTATGTGGATTCCGTCGCGCCCGCGATCGGCGTGCACGTTTTTTCGAGGCACGCCGACCAGCCGGTAGGCGTAGCTGAAGGGCGGCGTCCGTTTCCACGTACCGGTGCCGGCCGACAGCAGTTTCCCGTCCTGCGCGACGCCGGCGATGGCCGGCGCTTTGGCCTTCGACGGCTTGAGCTTCGTGATCAGGGGACTGGCGGCAGAGGTGGCGCCTTCGCTGCCTTCCCCGTTCGTGGCGGTGACGACGGCGCGCAGCCGCCGCCCAACGTCTTCGTGGACGAGCCTGTAGCCGAATTTGTTCGCGCCCGCGATGTCCGAGCAGCTTTCGCCGGCGCTGTCACAAAGCTGCCAGCGAACGGCATACGTGATGGTGGGGGAGCCCTGCCAGGTGCCTTTGCCGGAGTACAGCGTGCTGCCGTCGCGAGGAGTCCCTTTGAGGGCGGGCGCCGAGGTGTTCACGGGCGGGCCCTAGCCCACGGCGAGCGCGGCCGGCGCGCCGAGCAGCAGCGACACACCGACCGCGCCACCCGCGATGAGCCGCGCCAGGGGGACGCGCGGACTAGCGATCGCGGTGCCCGCGGCGCGTGCTGAGGCCGGCCTATCAGCCCCGCCTACGCACCCGCCAAGCCTGCTTGCGATGGCGCCAGCGAGGCGCCGGATGTGCCCACCCCTGATTCCCTCCAGCACGAACTCCCCCTTCTCCCTCTTGATCCCTCCGGCCGCTGGGCCACGACGCTCAGACGGGGCTGCTTACCCGGATTTCGCCAGCCAAAACCTGCAGCTTCAAATTGTTCAGCGGGGATCTTCAGCCGGGATCTGCAGCGAGATAGCGCAGGCGCACTCCGCCGGTGCCGGACGACCCGGGTGACGCGCCCGCCGGCAGTTCCACGGCGATCTCGACGAGGCCTTCGTCGGCCCGCGACGCGCGTTGCTCGAAGCGGACCTCGCCCCCCTCGAGCGCGAGCACCGGCTCGCCCTCTTCGAGCGGCGGGACTCCGAGCACCTCCCCCCAACGTGCCGCCACCGCCGCCGGGTCGGCCACGGCAACCGTCGCACCGCGCAGCCTGCGGCACACCGCGGCCGAAAGTGCCGGTCCACTCAGGGCCGCCCCACCGCCACGACCCGTAGGGGTTGGAACGGTCGATCGACACGATCGCTCCACCCATGTCCGCCGGAGTGCAGTTGCGTTCCCGAGATGTCGGGCAGGTCGATCTGCCACACCACGCGCACACCGAGCGCGGCGGCGCGCTCCCGCGCCGCGCCGAGATCGGTCAGGTCGAAGATCAGCATGTAGCCGCAGTCGCCCCCTCGCCGCGCGAGGTAACGCCCCGCCGCCGTACCGGCCCGGGTGGGCGAGACCACCTCCAGAAAACAGTCGCCGAGGGCGAACACCGCGTTGACAAGGCCGAACGCGCCGACGCCGGGATCGTGGAACGGCTCGCCGAGCGAAAGCGCAGCACGCACATCGTTGGAGACCGCATGCGGAGCCGCCCTGCTGCCAGCACCGCCTGGCGGAAGCCTCACCCGTGCACGCTGGGCGCCGATGTCGGCGGCAACATTATCCACACGCTCGGCCTCGCACCGCCGCGGGCGCATCGAAGAAATCCAGCGGCGCCGTGCCGACCCATCCCTCAGCGCCCGCGACAGGGCGGAAGCTGCTCAGCGTGCGGGCGACTGGTTCGTTCCCCGCGAGACCCCTCGGCGGCTATCTACGGCGTGATCACGATCGGGGCCCTGCTCGCCGCCGAGAGCGGACGGCGCGAGACGCATCTGGACACCGTCGCCTCGGTGATCGTCGCCGCCGGCCTGTACTGGCTGGCGCACGCCTACGCGGGCCTTCTCGGGCGCCGGCTCGATGGACGCGAGCGGCTGACGGGAGGTGCGCTGTTGCAGGCGCTCGCCCACGACTGGCCGCTGCTGCGCGGCGCCAGCCTCCCGCTGGGCGCGCTGTTGATCGCGTGGCTGCTGGGAGCCGATCAGTACACGGCTATCTCGGCCGCGCTGTGGAGCGCTGTGGCCAGCCTGCTCGCGCTCGAGCTGGTCGCGGGCGTCCGCTCGCGCGCGACGCGCGGCGAACTGCTCCTGCAGGCGGGGGTGGGACTGGGCATGGGTCTCGCGATCATCGCCCTGCGCCTGATCGTGTGACCCCGGGCGCTAGCGCCGGCGTTTGCGCGAACCGCGACCGGCGAGGTAGCTCAACGCCATTCCGCTGAGCGTGGATATCGCGATCACCACGATCAGCGGCGCCTTGCCCGAGTCGACGATCCAGTCGACCGTCACCTGGTGCAGGTTGAGAACGGCGAAGACCGCGCCCAGGACCGCGAGCACGACGAGGCTTGCCGTGCGCGCCTGTTCGCTGCGGCTGCGCCGCGTGGAGGGCTCGGGTGCGGCCCTGTGCGTTTGCTGTTCGGGCTCTGCCGACATGAGGCTGCCTGGCTGATCGTAACCCGTCGTGCAGAAGGAGGCGAGGAGGAAGCGCGACGCCGCCGAATAGGATGGCTCATGATGGGACGCGCCAACCTGCGCCGCATGACCGCGGCGCTCACGATCCTGGCCGGCGCGGGAGCGGCAGCGCTGGCCGGGTGTGGCTCGCAGACCAAGACCGTGACAGTCGGCAGCGCGCCCGCTCCGTCAACCGGCTCGACACAGCCGGCGGCCACCACCCAGACGAAGGCTCCGGGCGCGCAGAGACTCGACCACGACCGCGCCGAGCAAGCCGAGCACCACGCGCACCGCCACCGAGCCGGCATTCACCGAACAGGAAAAGCGCACGTCCGAAGCGGCCGGCTCGGCCGGTGCGGCCGCGGCGGCCGTGCGGCTCATGGCTACACGCCCAACGACACGTCGCAGTATCACCCCGACCAGACTCTGCGGGTGCTGGTGGCGACGCGCACCGGCTCGGGGGATGGCTACGCGCAGCAGGCGTTCTTCTTCATCGACGGCCGCTACATCGGGACGGACACCAAGCAGCCGAGCGCCACGATCCGCGTCGCCTCGCAGAGCGACACGGCGGTGACGCTCACCTACCCGCTGTATCGCAGCAACGACCCGCTGTGCTGCCCGAGCGCCGGGCAGGCCAACGTGCGCTACGAACTGAACAACGGCAAACTGGTGCCCTGGGCACGATCCCGCCCGTCAACTCCTCGAGCGGTCTTCAGCCGCCACTGAGCGTGAATGGGAAGTCGTCCGGGGCGACTCGCGGATATCAATTCCGCCTGCGCTCGACTATGCGGAGGTCCCCGGCCTCTCGAGCGAGATGGTTGAGCGGCTGGTCCGCGCGCGCCCCGAAACGCTCGAGCAGGCGTCGCGAGTTCCAGGCGTAACTCCCGCAGCGCTGTCGGCGTTATATGTTGCGGTCAGCCGGCGGCTGGCGGCGTGATCGAGCGGCTGACGCGCATCGCGCAGCGGCCTGTTTCACGTGAAACATTCGAGAAGTTGGAAGCCTATGTCGCGCTGCTCCGCGAGGAGAGCTCGCGCCAAAATCTCATTTCCCGGACGACTTTGGACAACGTCTGGGATCGGCACATCCTCAACTCGGGCCAGTTAGTGGCCTACAATCTCGGCCAGGAGCGTCCTGGGTTGATGTCGGATCCGGCGCGGGCTTGCCCGGGATAGTAATCGCGTGCCTTGTCGAAGGCCCGGTGACATTGGTCGAGCCGCGATCGCTGCGAGCCGAATTTCTCCACAAGGTGTGCGAATCGCTGTTGCTGAATGTGAAGATCCACTGCGCGAAGGTTGAACGCGTCGGAGGTTCATTTGACGTAATCACCGCCCGCGCTGTCGCGTCGCTCGACCGGCTCCTGAAGATATCCGCACATTTGTCCACAAGAAACACCGTTTGGGCGCTTCCTAAGGGTCGCGGCGCGCAGCGGGAACTGGCCGAAGTGCGCCACACGTGGCAAGGTGATTTTCGGTGCGTGGGGAGTGCCAGCGACGGCGAGAGCTTCATCATCGTTGCTGCAGGGGTGAGGGCGAGGAAATGATCCGCATTGTGGTAGCCAACCAAAAGGGCGGCGTCGGCAAAACTACCACCTGCATCAATCTCGCCACGGCGCTAGCCGCTATCGGTTGGCGGGTCCTTCTCGTTGATCTCGATCCACAGGGCAATGCATCAACGGGCCTTGGGATCGCGGCTTCGCAACGCAAGTTGTCAACCTACGATGTGCTCATCGGCCGCGCTTCAGCCGGGGAAGCCGCAATGCCGACGCGCGTCCCGAGGTTGGATCTACTCCCGTCGACCGTCGACCTATCGGCGTGCGGCAGATCGAAATGGTGGGCTTGGCCGATCGCGCGCACCGCCTTGCGAAGGCGCTGAGCTCGGTCGGAGCGGGGCGCTGGGACATCGTGCTGATCGATTGCCCGCCGTCGCTTGGCCTGCTCACCGTTAACGCGCTGGTTGCGGCGCGGCACCTGCTCGTCCCTTTGCAATGCGAGTTCTTTGCGCTCGAAGGATTGAGCCAGCTTTTGCAGACAGTCGAGCGGATCCGGGTCGCTTTTAACTCGGAGCTTTCAATCCTCGGCGTTGCGCTCAGACAATGTTTGATCGACGAAACAACCTCTCGCAAGCCGTCGCCGAGGACGTTCGCGCGTGCCTTGGGCCGGCGGTATTCGACACCATCGTTCCTCGGAATGTGCGGCTGTCTGAGGCGCCCAGTCACGGCTTGCCGGCGCTGATTTACGATCTTCGTTGCCCGGGATCGGAGGCCTATGTTCGCCTCGCGCGTGAGCTGATCGGCCGTCTGCCGCAGCTGGCGGAGGCTGCATGAGCTCTGATCGACCTGGCAAAGGCCTTGGGATGGGGCTTCAGGCGCTTCTCGGCGAGGCGGCGCGCGCCCCGGACCAGTCGGGCGACAGTCGCGGGGTCCGTGAGATCGAGATCTCCAGGATTCACCGCAATCCAACGCAGCCGCGGACGCAGTTCACGAACCAGCGCTCGAAGAGCTGACCCAGTCAGTCCGCGAGCACGGAGTTCTGCAGCCGATCCTGCTTCGCGCCGACGGCGACGGCTATATGATCATCGCCGGGGAGCGTCGCTGGCGTGCAGCCCAGCGAGCTCAGCTGCATGAGATCCCCGCAATCGTTCGGGATGTCGACGAGGCGGCGACGGCAGAGCTGGCATTGATCGAGAACGTCCAGCGCGAGGACCTCAATCCACTCGAGGAGGCACAAGGATACAGTCAGCTGATTAAGCGTCACGGCCATACGCAAGATGGCGTATCGCACCTGGTGCACAAATCCCGCAGTCACGTGGCCAATTTGTTGCGGCTTCTCGATCTTCCGGACTTTGTGCGCGACTCGCTATTGAAAGGCGATATCAGCATGGGCCATGCCCGCGCTGTCGCCGCGGCGCCCGATCCCGAAGCGCTGACGCGCGAAATCATTCGCAAGGGCCTTTCTGTCCGCCAGACAGAAGAGCAAGCGCGGCGCGAGAAGCGGCCGGGCCGCGATTTCGGCTCCGAGAAGCGGCCGAGACACTACGGCCGCGGATTTCGATCTCGAAGCACTCGAGCGACAGCTCGGCGACATGCTCGGACTGAAAGTCCAGGTGAGCCACAAGGGCCAGGGCGGCAACGTGACGGTGCATTATTCGAGCCTCGATCAGCTCGACATGATCTGCCAGCGGCTGTCCGGAGAACCGATCTAATACTATGGCGTACGCTGCCGGCCCTTCTGGCGATCGCAAGAAAGGCCTCGCCAAGAGACTCGCGCTCGGGCATATTGGAAAACATCAAGTTCCGCTCGAGCTCACCCGCGCGTTCCGATAACCGCGCCAGATCATTTGCCGCTCCATTTCGCAAGCATGACTGGACCGACGCTTTTTCCTTCCAGAACAAGGTCTTACCAAATGACGCCATGACGGCGTCCATTCGCTCGCCACGTTCTAGTCGAGCGCGAGCGGGAGCGAGCGTGAGCACGCGCCGTTGAAGGGACCGGATTGCCGGGATCGCTTCCGATCCGTTGGGAGAAAGGCACCCGACGATTTCGGCGACTTCGCTCTGAAGGCCCAGCAGCGCCAGATCCGCAAGCCGCATGAAACCGCCATCGCCGCTCGCTGCGCCGACGGCATCTACCGCGTCATGTTCCAGTTCTTTGGGTGAGTTCGGCGATGCGCCGACATAAAGCGATAGCTTTTCCAGCTCCTGTCCGACGATCGCTTGGTCATTCCCGCAAGCTTCGGCGACGCGGGCGGCAACCGGCGGGCTGATCTTCAGCCCGACGCGCCGACCAAGGTCGGCGACCATTCGGGCCGCGTCGCCGCCCTCGAGAGCGTAGGCGGTGAAGGCCAGCGCATTTGGTGATCCTTCGACAAGCTTCAGCAGGGGTGACGATTTCGGTAGAGCGCCGGCGATGGCAGCCACGGGACTCTCAATCGAACCGGCGTCAAGAAGCGCTTCAACTCCCTCTAAAATCTCGGAACCGGCGGGTTCGATCCAGATCAGCCGGCGCTCGCCGAACAGGCTGAGCGCCGCAGCTTCATCAGCCAGAAGCGCAGGATTCGCCTTCACAGCAGCGCCGGAAATTCCGAACTTCGAAGCACCGCCGGCAGCGAGCAGCCGCGCAGCGAGCGCTCGTGACTGTGCTTCGTCGGGACCCAGGAAAAGGTAAAATCTGATCTTTCGAATCGGGCCGGTCGACCGCTGCGCCGATGGACGTCTTGCTCGCCTTCACGATTTATGGCTTGTCCGCGAAGCGTAGATCGCGAGCCGAGCGACGATCTGGTCGGCAACGATCCCGGCGAGGTTCTCGAGCGAAGTCTGTTCCGCCGCTACGGTCGCATATTCGCTGCTGACGACATCGATGCTCGCATCCGATCCGGCAGTCTCGTCAAGGACCACTAAGCCGTTAGTGAGATCAACGAGCTGGTAGCGGGCGCGCAATGTTCTGCGCTCCTGAGTCGCAGCCCGATCGGCGGTCAGGCCATATGAGGTGATATTGTCGTCCAGGGTCACGTCCAGCCGGTAACGGGCGGACGCGGATCCCAACTCGCCGAGGCGGTCGAGCAGCTTGGTTCGGACGAGCCAGCCTTGCTGGCCAGGAATCGAAGCCACTTGCACCGTCCGAAGCAGGCCCGACACCGGACTGGCGGAGCCGCCCCCGTAGAGAGGGTGGAGACCGCATGCCGAAAGCAGCAAGACCAAGGCAGCAAGGAGCGCGCGCTGCGTCATGCGACGATATTCACCAGCCGATCCGGAACCACAATGATCTTGCGTGGCGGCGCGCCGCCAAGCTGCCGCTGGACGTTGTCCGAAGCGAGCGCA
This sequence comes from uncultured Alphaproteobacteria bacterium, assembly GCA_963785855.1. Classification (GTDB taxonomy): domain Bacteria; phylum Pseudomonadota; class Alphaproteobacteria; order Sphingomonadales; family Sphingomonadaceae; genus Sphingomicrobium. Next base: position 81,472 of record CAWAWT010000006.1, on the reverse strand, counting down.
AGCGCTTCGACTTCCCCACGATCCATGCCGCGTGGTGCGCTCACGGTGTCGCGAAGCTTGCCATTGACCTGAACTGCGAGCGTAACTCGATCATCCACCAGAAGTGCCGGATCGAAGCTTGGCCAAGCCGCGTCAGCGATAAGCCCGCTGCCACCAAGGGCCGCCCAACATTCCTCTGCAAGATGCGGCGCGGCGGGTGCAACGAGCAAGACCAAGGCGCGAATTCGCTTCGTGCCGGATCGCCGAAGACTTGGCCTTCTCGATCGCAGTGGCGAGCTCGTAAAGGTGGGCGATTGCCTTGTTGAACTGAAGTCCGTCGATCGCTTCGCCGACCGCAGCGATGGTCCGGTGCAGCTTCTTTTCCAGTGGCCGGTCCTCGCCCTCGGCTGGACGGGTTCCGATTACCAGGCGCCAGACCCGCTGAACGAAGCGCGAAGCACCCTCAATTCCGGATTCGGACCATTCGAGATCGCGCTCGGGCGGGCTGTCAGACAGCATGAACCAGCGCACAGCGTCGGCTCCGTATTTCGCGAGGATTGGCTCGGGGTCGACCGTGTTGCGCTTGGACTTGGACATTTTCTCGACGCGGCCGGTCGTCACCGGATGCCCGCTTTCGATGTGGATCCAGTCGTCACCGTCACGCCGGACCTCGTCCGGGCTCAGCCAGCTTCCGTCGCCTGCGCGGTAGGTCTCGTGGGTCACCATGCCTTGCGTGAACAGACCTCTGAACGGCTCTGAAATATCTAGGCGACCGAGCCGCTGGAATGCTCGGGTCCAGAAACGCGCATAGAGCAAGTGCAAGATCGCGTGCTCGACGCCGCCAATATATTGGGCGACTGGCAACCATGTCTCCGCTTCGGCGCGGTCGAAGGGCTTGTCCGCTGGCTGACTTGCGAAGCGGATGAAATACCAGCTGGAATCGACGAAAGTGTCCAGCGTGTCGCGTCTCGCGGACCGCTTCATCCGCCGCAGACCGGGCAGGCGACATGTTTCCACCTCGGGTGCCGATCGAGCGGGTTTCCGGGCTTTTCAAAATCGATATCATCCGGAAGGACGACCGGCAGCTGATCGCGCGGCGCCGGGACTGCTCCGCAGGTCGGGCAGTGAATGATCGGGATCGGGGTCCCCCAATAACGTTGGCGCGACACGCCCCAATCCCGCAGGCGATATTGGATCGTTCCTCGGCCCCAGCCGGCTTCTTCAGCCCTCCGTACAACCTCCGCTGCAGCCTGTTTGGTGGAAAGGCCATCGAGGAAGCGCGAATTGACCGCGACCCCGGGCGAAGGCTCGGATTCTCACCGATCGGTTCCGACGCGACGTCCGTGCTCACAGCTACCACGCGGCAAATGGGCAAATGATATTGCTTCGCAAATTCGAAATCACGCTGGTCGTGGCCGGGAACTCCGAACAAGGCGCCGGTGCCGTAATCCATCAGCACGAAATTCGCGATGTACAAGGGCAGGCGCCACTCGGAATCGAGCGGGTGGACGACCTCGACGCCGGTCGCATAGCCCCTCTTCTCGTGCCGTCTCGATTTCGGCGGCGCTGGTGCCTCCCGCCTTGCATTCGGCGATGAAATCGGCGGCTGCTTCGTCGGACCTGGCGACTGCCTGCGCGACAGGGTGATCTGGCGAAATGGCGACGAAGCTCGACCCAAAGATTGTGTCGGGCCGGGTCGTGAACACGTCGATCTCGCCGATGCCGTCGACTTTTTCATCAAGTCGGAACCGAAATTGCAGGCCGCGGCTCTTGCCGATCCAATTCTCCTGCATCAGCCGTACTTTGTCGGGCCACTGGTCAAGCGTTGACAGGCCGGCGAGCAAATCATCGGCGAAGTCGGTAATCTTCAAAAACCATTGGGAGAGCTTGCGTCGTTCGACCAGCGCACCTGAGCGCCAGCCTCGGCCGTCGATCACTTGCTCGTTGGCGAGCACTGTCATGTCGACCGGGTCCCAATTGACCTCGCTTTCCTTGCGATAGACCAGCCCAGCGTCGAAGAGGTCGAGGAACAGCGCCTGCTCATGACCGTAATAAGTGGGATCGCAGGTTGCGAGCTCGCGGCTCCAATCGAGCGCGAAGCCAATACTCTTCAGCTGCTCGCGCATCGCCCCGATGTTCGCCCAGGTCCATTCACCAGGGTGGACCTTGCGTTCCATCGCCGCATTCTCGGCCGGCATCCCGAATGCATCCCAGCCCATCGGATGAAGCACTTCGTGGCCTTGCATTCGCCGGAAGCGCGCGATCACGTCGCCCATAGTGTAGTTGCGCACGTGTCCCATGTGGATGCGTCCCGAAGGATAAGGGAACATCTCGAGCACGTAAGTCTTGGGCTTGCTGCTATCGCTGTCGGCTGAAAAACAGCCTTCCTCGGCCCATCGCGCCTGCCAGCGAGGATCGGCGGAATTCGGGTCGAAACGCCCGCTCACTGCAGAATGCTCGCTCAGCCCGGAACGGTCGAGCGGCGCAGGTCCCTGGCCCGGGTCAGGATGATATCCTCGAGCTTTTGGACGGTTGCCGCGGAGACTGGGACATCGACCCAGGTACCGTTCTGATTGACCTGGCGCGCGGCGGACACCCGCAGCGCATCGGCGCGAAGGTCGGGGTCGAGCACGGCGACGGTGAGCTTGACCCGCTCACCTGGTGCCTTTGGGTTGCTATACCAGTCGGTGATGATCACTCCGCTGCTGGGATTTGCCTGGAGGAGCGGAGCGAAGGATAGGGTATCGACTGCGGCGCGCCACAAATAGCTATTTACCGCAATGGTCGTGACCTTCGCCGGGGCGAGCTGTGTCGGCAAGTCCCGGTTGCGCGCGCAACCGGAGCCAGCGAGGGCAAAAACCAAAAGTGCGGCAGCGTTGGTGTGCAGGCAATTCATCGGCGGTCCTTGTCAGACGAACTTTTTTGGGGCGTTATAGTGCTGGCCTTTGTCTCGCAAGCGCCCCGGTTTGGGACGATTATGTGCTTCCAGCGCAACAGGGGATGAACGAATTGACTCCGCTCATGGAACCTTCAGGTTCTAACGTCTATATCAACTCGCAAACAGGGAGATTGGCGCTTGTTGAGACTCGCGAAGAGCAGGAAAGCCAGGGCGGCTGCGGCACTCGCCGCTGCCGGCCTCGCTCTAACTCCTGCGTTCGCGACTGCTGACGGCAAGAAGCGTCCTGCCGCTGTCTCGCTGAGCTTCGATGGCCTCTCCTCATTCACTCCGGCCAATGCCGATCCGAAGCTTGCCGCTGCGCTTGCTGGAAAGTCGCTGTCGCTGAACGACTTCAAGTTTACGCCCGCCCCGGCCAAAGGCCGACCGTCGCAGGTCCGGGTTGCGGTTCGAGCTCGCGTGACCGAGCCTACTGAAGCCGCCATCGAGCAAGCGGGCGCGCCGGCGACCACGGTCACCGAGCTCACCCCGACCAGCTATAACTTGGGCGTTGCTGTCGGATGGCGCCGCTTCGCTGTGTCCGGCGATGTGTCGAAGGTAAGGAGCGCAGATCCGGCCTTCGGAGGTCGCGAGACGGCGATCGTGGGGGTCAGCTATTCGCTCAACAGCAAGCTGAGCACGCGCGTTGCGGTCGGGGCCGATCGTCCAACGGGCAATCCGGTCGCGGGCCTTCGCCAGGGTAATAATGTCTCGCTCGACGTCGGAAGCTCTTATTCGCTGTCGCGGCAGATAGCGTTGACCGGCGGTGTCCGGGTGAACCGCGAGCGTGATCGCCTGACGGCGCTGCAGGATGACCGACGTGACAGCCAGGCAGTCTATGTCGGAACCGCGTTCAAGTTCTGAACGCAGAAATTCCGGCCCAACCCTGAAATCCCAGAGTTTTGATTCTCGCGAATTTCCGCGCGTCCATCCCGCCCAGCGCGAACAGCTTGCGCCGACAAAGCCTAGCTAGCGCTGCGGCCCGCATGCGCGCGACCGGCTTCCAGTCGGGGTGGGACTGCGTTGGGTAAAGGGGAGAAAGCAGAATGATTGGCGTTCGCTGAAGCATAGCGCGTCTGAGCTCGCGGAGGTCGTGTACCCGCAAAGCGGAACGGGGATTTTCCCACGCGACCATGAGCGAACGTCGCCTCGCCATTTGCCGGAGGGATCGCATTTCCCTTGCCGACAAAGGTGCGAGCACAAGCACGCCGCAGTGGAGCGGTACCCGCCCCACAGCGCCGATTTCGCCGACCTCTTTGAGGATGAGCCACTGTCGCGGCATGGTCTGGCGAGGGAGCATCAGCGTTTCTATAGCGCCTGTCGTGGGCACTGCCGCAACAAGACGGGAGCAAATCCTCAATCGCATCGAGCGCTCCGCGTTGCTCGCGAACCGCGATGTCGCGGACGTCCGGCTGATCGCGGTAAGCAAGGGGCGCTCGGCTGAGGAAATCGAGCAGCTGATCGAGGCCGGCCAGCGGGACTTTGGCGAAAACCGGGTACAGGAGGCTCTCGAAAAGTGGCCGGCGCTGATGGCCCGCTATCCCGACGTGAGACTGCATGAGATCGGGCGACTCCAATCGAACAAGGCCGCAGACGCGATCAAGCTCTTCGACGTGATTCACTCCCTCGACCGAGTATCGCTACTTAAAGCGCTCGAGAAAGCGGACGGAAAGGTCCGCCGACCATCGCTTTATGTGCAAGTCAACATCGGCGACGAGCAGCAAAAGGGCGGCTGCCCGATCGGCGAGGTGGGCGAGCTCATCGAAGCTGTTCGGGCCTCTCCCCTGCCGCTTGCCGGGCTCATGGCCATCCCGCCACTCGGCGTAGAGCCAGCACCATATTTCGCGCTCCTTGCCAAACTTGCCCGACGCCATGACGTCGGAGGCTTAAGCATTGGAATGTCTAGAGATTTTGAGGCGGCCGTAATGCTCGGAGCAACTGCTGTCAGGGTCGGAACGGCCCTGTTCGAGGACTTCGTGATCGAATTCGACGGGATCATTTTCGACTTCGACGGAGTCCTCCTCGAAAGCGAGCTCGAGCTCAATCGACTGACCGCTGAGCTGCTCACCCGCCTCGGTCACCCGACGACGCTTGGGGAAGCGCTCGAGCATTTCACCGGACTTGCCGGAAAGGACATGCTGAGAAAGTCATGGAGGACAGGATCGGCGGCCCGGTACCGGACGCCTTCCACGAGGCAATGCATGAGGCGAGCAAACGCGCGCTCAACGAGGGGATCGAGCCTATCGCGGGTGCGATCGAGTTTGTTGATGCGCTGGCACCGGAAATGCCCAAAGCGGTCGCATCGTCCAGCTCCACGAGATGGATCCGGACCCATCTCGACCACCTCGGCCTTCGCGAAACGTTCGAGCCGCATCTCTACAGCGGCAAGGAACATGTGGCTCGCGGCAAGCCGGCGCCCGACCTCTACTTGCATGCCGCAGACCAGCTCGGCGTCAACATTGCGCACACCGTCATCCTCGAGGATTCTCGCGTCGGCGTGAAGGGTGCATTGGCTTCCGGCGCGACGGTGATCGGCATTGCCGTCGGAAAGCACTGCCTAAGCGGCCATTGCGACGCACTACTCGACCTGGGCGCCGCTCGATGTCGCGCGCAGTTTCGACGAGGTGAGAGTGCTTCTCGGCGTCTAATTAGATGAGCAGATGCCCGCTCTTCTTCCGCTTGGTCGCGAGATAGTCAGCATTGTGCGGGTTCGCCGGCATCTGGTGCGAAACCCGCTCCAAAACTCGAATTCCCTCGGCCTCCAGTCCCGCAACCTTCGACTGATTATTTGTGAGCAGACGGACTTCGCTAACACCGAGCCCCCGCAACATCGTTGCCGCGTGCGCATAATCGCGCTCGTCATCCCCGAAGCCGAGGCGCCGGTTGGCATCGACGGTATCCACTCCGCGGTCCTGGAGAGCATAGGCGCGGACTTTGTTGGCTAGGCCAATGCCGCGCCCTTCCTGCCGCATGTAAGGAGGATTCCACCGCCCTCCGCGCCAATGATTTTCAGCGCCTCCTTGAGCTGAGGACCGCAATCACATTTCAGCGACCCGAACACATCCCCAGTCAGGCACTCACTGTGGAGTCGAACTAGCGGAGGCTTCCCTCCGAACGCTCCGACGACGAGGGCGACATGCTCCAGACCGTCATCGCTGCCACGGAACGCGACAATTTGCGTCGGCGGCAAGTTGTCCAACGGCAGCTTGGCCCGGGCGATGATCTCGACCGCCGGCTGCGCCCTTTCGCGCAGGATCTCGTCAAGCGAAACCACGGAATCGGTCGCGACCGAATCCAAGATCCACAAAGCAGGAAGCAAACCAGCCGAGCGTACCAGCCAAAGAGCTGCGTTGCTCGCCGCGAGCGACACCGGCGCAACGGCATGAAAGGGGCCGCTTGGGCCCCGATCGAGATCGCGGCCGGGATCGGCAATCGCGAGCGCGGTCGCGACGTCGAGCCATGGTGCCCGCTCGATCGTGACTGGCGCTCCAGGATCTGCCGCGTCGCGCTCGTTGACGAGCTTGAGGGCGGCGGCGCGATTGCCACTGATCATCAGCCGCGCCCGGTGGTCGGGATCGCGCAGATCAAGCAACTCCTGGGTCGTGGTCTCCACGGCGCAAACGGTCAGCGCTTGTGGTCCCTCTATCCGCACCGGCCGGCCCGTGCGCAGCAGCGCAATCGCAAGGCGCGCGCCGCCGCTGCTCAAATCTCGATCTCGCAAATCAACGGGACATGGTCGGATGGCCGCTGCCAGTTGCGGCAGGGTTCGAGAACCTCGTGCGCCTTCACATGCGTGCTAAGCTCGCGCGAGCACCACATATGGTCGAGACGCCGGCCGCGGTCGTTCTTGGTCCAATCGGGCGAGCGATAGCTCCACCAAGTGAAGTTTCGTTCGGGCGCCGGGATGAATTGGCGGCCGATATCGACCCAGCCATGCGCCTGCTGAAGCCGCGTCAGCGCCTCGACCTCGACCGGCGTATGACTGACCACACTGATCAGAGCTTTGTGGCTCCAAACGTCGCACTCCAGCGGAGCGACGTTGAAATCACCGACGATGACCGTTGGCTCAGTCAGCGCCTCGGACCAGCGCGTCATTCGATCGAGGAAGTCGAGCTTTTGTCCAAACTTCAGGTTGACCCTCCTGTCTGGCGTGTCACCGCCGGCGGGCACGTAGACATTCTCGAGCCGGATACCGCATTCCAGGCGGATCTCCGATGTGCCGTGCCTCGCCATTGTCCTGCCAGTCGTGCGTGCCGGCGTCTTTCAGGGGCACCCGGCTAAGGATTGCAACTCCGTGATGCATTCGCTGGCCATTCAGCTGTCGGTGGACGTACCCGTGACGGTCGAACAGGTCAGGTGGAAAGATGTTATCGAGGACTTTGGTTTCCTGTAGGCACAGGATGTCGGGCTGCTGCTCGGCAATCAGTCGCTCGACGAGCGGCATTCGCGCTCGCACCGAGTTGATGTTCCACGAAGCGATTTTCAGCCTCTTGCCCACGTCCGCTCGCTTAGCCCGACTACGCCAATATGAAAAAGGCCCTCGCTCCGGGGGCATGGAGCGAGGGCCGACCAAGCGTTCGTCACGCAAGGGATTCTGCGGCCCGGGTAACAGGGGGAAACCCCAAGCACTTGCAGAATCGAGCTTCTATCTAAGCGCGTTACCCTGACGGCGGGATGAACGGGTCGCAAATCGAAACTGTCACCGACTATTTTTTCTTCGGCTCGACGTACGAGAAAGCATTTTGCGAAACGCTTGCGTTGTAGCGGACGTCCGACAGCTTCACGGTCGTGCGGCGATTCTGTCCGTCTATCGCCGTCCATCCGTAAAGCTGGAGCCCGCCGGGCGCCGAGCCGCTTCGAAGGAAAACGAGCGTCAGCGAACCATATTGCGATGGATCGCGAGCGCGCACCGAGACGACGTTGGGGTTGTCGCCCGGCACGATCTGAGCGCGGCCCTTGAGATCTGGCGAACTCGAGAGAAGCACCCCTAACGGCGTGCGGCTGAGCGGCCAGCTTGATTTCTGCCCGACTTGGTAGTCGATCAGGGTCAGGGTGCTGCCGTTGGCGACGAGCAAGAGGTCACCGCTGCTATACTCGAACCGCACCTTGCCCGGCCGCTGCATCACCATCTTGCCGGTAACGGATCGACCGCGCGAATCGATCTGCATGAAGCTGGCGGTCATCGTATGGACGCCGCTGATATGCGCCTTCAGCCGCGTCATGTCCGCGGAATCGGCGGCCGGCGCCGCGGTGGCGATGGCGATGACCGCCGCCGGTACGAGCGCGCGCGCAAATTTCGTCGGGAAAGTCATGCGAGGATCTCCTGGGATTTACGCCGAAAACTGGCGTTTGCCCGTTGAATGCCCACTGAACCTTAGGGTTCCGGGGGGTGAAGCTCACAAAGGGTGACCGTCAGTGTCGATCAGCACCTCGCGCCGGCCCACATGGTCCGGCTGCCCCACAAGACCGGCCTTCTCCATTCGCTCAATCAAACGCGCCGCGTTGTTGTAGCCGAACTCGCAACTGCCGCTGGAGGTAGGAAGTCGAGGCCTTCTGGCTCTCAGCGACAATCTGGATGGCTTTGCGGTAGAGCTGCGTTTCGGCATCGTCCTCGCCACTGGGCTGGCCGTCGAACATGTAACCGCCATCCTCCGGCTCCTCGGTGACGGCCTGGACGTAATCGGGCGCACCCTGCTTACGCCAATGCTCGGCGACCGCGCGCACTTCCTCGTCTGATACGAACGGCCCGTGGACGCGGACGATCTGCTTTCCGCCAGGCATGTAGAGCATGTCGCCCTTGCCCAGCAGCTGCTCCGCGCCTTGCTCACCGAGGATCGTGCGGCTGTCGATCTTGCTCGTCACTTGGAAGCTGATGCGAGTTGGGAGGTTCGCCTTGATCACGCCGGTGATCACATCGACCGACGGACGCTGCGTCGCCATGATCAGGTGGATTCCCGCCGCGCGTGCCTTCTGCGCGAGCCTCTGGATTAGGAACTCAACCTCCTTGCCCGCGGTCATCATCAGATCGGCGAGTTCATCGACCACCACCACGATTTGTGGGAGCACCTCATAATCGAATTCCTCATCCTCATAGACGGGTTGCCCCGTATCCGCGTCATAGCCCGTCTGAATGCGGCGCTTCAGCTTAGAGCCTTTGCCGCGCAATTCGCGGACCTTGGCATTGAAGCTCGGAAGCGCGCGCACACCGAGGTTCGCCATCTTTCGATAACGCTCCTCCATCTGCTCGACTGTCCATTTGAGCGCTCGGATCGCCTTGCCGGGCTCGGTAACGACGGGCGAAAGCAGATGCGGTATGTCATCATAGATGCTGAGCTCAAGCATCTTCGGGTCGATCATGATGAGTTTGCACTCGTCCGGGCCATACCGATAGAGGAGCGACAATATCATGCAGTTGAGACCGACCGACTTGCCTGATCCGGTCGTCCCGGCGACGAGCAGGTGCGGCATCGGCGCAAGGTCCGCGATCACCGGATCGCCGGCGATATTTTTCCCCAAGATCAGCGGCAGCGCCATGTTCTGATCCTCGAACGCCTGACTGCCGATCAACTCAGACAGCGACACCATCTCGCGCTTCGAGTTCGGAAGCTCTATCCCGATGACGCTTCGCCCCGGGATCGTCGCGACGCGGGCGGACAGCGCCGACATGTTCCGAGCAATATCGTCGGCAAGCGCGATCACCCGGCTTGCCTTGATCCCGCTCGCGGGCTCGAGTTCGTACATCGTGACGACCGGGCCCGGCCTGACCTCGATAATCTCGCCTCGGACGTTGAAGTCCTCGAGCACCGATTCGAGCAGCCGCGCATTGCGCTCCAGTCCGACGCGGTCGATCTGCTGCCGACCTTCCTTCGGCGGCGGCGATAGGAGTTCAATAGTCGGCAGCTGGAAGTTGTCACCGAGCGCCAGGCTCGTTTGCGCGACGGCGGCCTTGCGATCCTTCTGCCGTCCTGCGGGGATCACCGTTTTGGCGGGTTCGGAAACCGCAACCGTCGGCCTTGAGCGTGGCGGCGCAACGGGAACCGGCCGCTCCTCCTGAAGCTGCGTCGTTCTCGGCGCAGCTCTGCGCGCGCGCGGTTGACGACTGAAGATCGCACCCACCCAGCCACGCTCGTCGGCGGTGAGGCCTAGCGCGAGATAACCGAGCCCGAGCCCGGCGATTGCGAGCAATAGCAACGTCGCAAAGCGCGCGGGACCGGCGACCTGCGGATTGTGGATCATCGCAAATCCGGAATTGATTCCATGTGCCGCGGCGAGGCCGAATGCTCCGCCCCATCCTCCCGGAAGGCCGGAAACGGCCGAGGCGCTAGTCAGCCCCAGCGCGGTTCCAAGCAGGAAGGCGCCGGCCGCTGCGACGAGCAGGCCACGCCCGGTTTGGCCGGTCGGCTTGAGCTGCAACATTCTTAAGCCTGCAATTGCTACTACGGGGACGAACAGCACCGAACCGATGCCGAAGAGAAGCAGGAGGGCATCGCTGAAATAGGCGCCGGGGCTTCCGATCCAGTTCGCCGGCGGCCCGCCGGCCGCAGTGCTCAGCGATGGATCGGTGGGGCTGTGGGTCGCCAGCGCTGTCGCGGCCGCAAGGCTCAACAAGATCAGCATCGTGCCCCAGGCACGGATCGCGAACCGGCGCACTGCAGCGGCCAGCACCTCGCGCCAGTCAGGTGCCAAATCGCGCTTTGGCCCGCGCGCGGCAACGGTTGCCATGTCCCACCCCCAAAAGGTCTTCCGGCGTCAGAATCCTCCACGCGAAGTCCCGGGTCAAGCGAAGTCGTGGCGTCATTGCGACGAACGGGTTAGTGGCGCTGGCGATGGATCGTTCGGACGTCATCATTTTCGGCGGCGGCCTGGTCGGACTCGCCCTTGCGTCCGCGCTCAATTCGAGCGGGCTTTCGGCGATTGTCGTCGATCCCGCCGACCCGTCGGGTCGCAGTGGCGCGGCGTTCGACGGGCGAACCAGCGCCGTGTCTTCCAGTTCGATGCGCATGCTGAGGACGATCGGCGTTGCCGACCATCTCGCCGAGCCGGGCTGCCCAATTCGGCGGATCACGGTCGCCGACGGGCTGGAGCCCGGTGGACTACATTTCGATCCCGACGATGACCAGCCGCTCGGCTTCATGCACGAGAATCGCCATCTTCGCTCGGCTCTTCACCAGCGCGCTGAGGCGGGCAGGAACGTATGGCTTCTGTGGAAATCGCGAGTGGCGAACGTCGACCGGGGCGAGAGCGGGATCGCTGTCGCGCTGGAGGATGGCCGCGGGCTCAGTGCTCCGTTGCTCATCGCCGCCGACGGTCGCAATTCACCAACTCGGGAAGCCGCGGGGATCAATGTCGCGCGCTGGAAATACAATCACCAAGCGATCGTGTCCGTGCTTCGTCACGAGCGGGCTCACGACCATGTCGCGTATGAGATTTTCTATCCCAGCGGTCCGTTCGCGCTGCTGCCGATGAACGACGAAGGCGCTGGGCATCGGTCAGCGATCGTCTGGTCAGTACCGAAAGCCGACGCGGCCGGTTGGTTATCGCTGAGTGACGAAGACTTCGCCGGCGAGGCCGAAGCCGCGATGGGTGGCTTCCTCGGCAAGATCGAGATGCTGGCTCAGCGCTCCTCTTTCCCGCTTGGCTTCCACCATGCGGCGCAGATTACGGCGCAGCGCCTGGCGCTGGTCGGCGATTCCGCGCATGCGATTCATCCGATCGCCGGGCAGGGGTTAAATCTCGGTTTCCGTGATGCCGCCGCACTGACGCAGGTCCTCGTTGAAGGCGCGCGGCTCGGGCTTGATTTGGGCGACAAACAGCTACTCGACCGATATCAGCGCTGGCGTTCGCTCGACGCGCTGTCGGTTGCGTTCGCGACCGACACGCTGACGCGCATTTACGGCGCCCCGGGCAAGACGGCCTCGGCAATTCGCCGCTTCGGAATGGGCCTAGTCGGCCGGATCTCGCCGTTGCGCGATCGTCTGATGAGCGAAGCGCGCGGCACCAGTGGCGACCTTCCGCTGCTGCTCCGAGGACTTTCCATCTAGACTGGCTACTGAAGAGTGGGCTCGATCTCGGCGCCGCCCGTCACAGCGGCGCGGTGGAATTGCATCAACTGCACCAGGAGGTCGGCTCGCTCAGCTAGCGTCGGCTGCTCGAGCAGCGCTTGTTTAGCGCCGATGTCGAACGGCGCGACTTGCGCGATCGCGTTGACAATCATCTCGTCGTCGAGCCGGTTCACAGCCGCCCAGTCCACCGCGAGGCCCATTGCGTCGCCAAGCCGCCGTGCCTCTCTCTCGACCTCCGCACGCTGGCCAAGCGACAGCGGCGGCGGCTCGTCGTCAGCGAACGCGGTGATGTCGACTTCTGCACAGCGGTAGGAAGCATCCGCGTCCGTTTCTTGAATCAGTCGGAATCGGTTCGACCCGAGAAGCATGATGTTAAAGCGCCCATCCTCGAGCTCCTCAATGCTGACCAGTTCGCCGATGCAACCGACGCTGTAGAGCACGGCCTGGTTGTCATCGTCGAGCCGGTGGGGCTGGATCATCGCAATCCGGCCCGGCCCGTCGATCGCATCACGAACCATCTCGCGATAGCGCGGTTCGAAGATGTGAAGCGGAAGCTGCGAGCGCGGGAACAGGATCGCGCCCGGCAGCGGAAAGAGTGGGACCCTGATCGATCGGCTCATGTGAAGAGAAGGGAAGAGAGTCGGCGGCGCTGGGTGCTCGACCAGGGGTCTTCCAGTCCCTGAGCCTCAAGCAGCTGAAGGAAGCGTTGCCGGGCAGCGCCGTTATTCCACTCACGGTCGCGGCCAATGATCTCGAGCAGGGCATCGGCGGCGCCATCGCGATCGGATGCCATCTTGGCGGAGGCGAGCTCGAAACGGGCCTCGTGGTCTTCAGGATTCGCAACTAGCCGCGCCTCAAGCGCGCTTGTGTCGGCGCTTGGCGCGGCGGCAACCTCGAGCGCTGCACGCGCACGAGCAATTTCCGGCTTGTTTGCCTGATCTTCTCCTAACCCGTTCAGCAACTCACGCGCTTCTTCAATTTCGCCCGATGCGATTAGCGCTCGCGCCAAGCCGCCGATCACGGCGGCGTCGGCCGGGGCCATCTCGTGGACTTGGCGGAAGATGTTCGCGGCGCGCGAGGCATCCCCTTCAGCCAGCACCTGCTCGCCCATTGCGACGAGCGGCTCAATCTCGGCCTGTGGCGTCGCCCCCTCTCCTTCGATCTTCAGCTGGGCGAGCAGCTGGTCCAGGACCTTCTTTAGCTGGCCTTCGCTGCGGTAGTTTGTAAGGTCGGCGACCGGCTGCCCGCGGTGGATGGCGTAAACCGTCGGGATCGACTGGACCCGAAACTGCGCGGCCAGCAGCTTCTCGGCGTCGACGTCGATCTTGGCGAGCTTCACGCCCTTGTCGGCGTAATCGAAGGCGACCTTTTCGAGAGTCGGCGAAAGCTGCTTGCACGGCCCGCACCATTCCGCCCAGAAATCGAGGATCACGAGCGCGGTCATCGACGGCTCGATCACTTCTTTCTCGAACCGCTCGACGGATTCGCGTTCGGCTTCGGTTAGACCCAGCGTGGCCACGGCAGTTCAGCGCTCCTCCTCTTGGGGCGGCCCATATGGGCCGCCGGCGAGCGGCTCACAAGCGCCAGCCTGAAGCTAACAGCCGCTTAACCATGATGCGCTAGGACGTCTTGCCATGGAACGACGCGGCCATCTCATGTGGTGGGCGGCGGTGAGCGCAATTGCGCTCACCGGCCTTGCGCTGCGCTTGCTCGCTGCGCGCGGCGGCCTTTGGACTGACGAGGCCTGGTCGGTGATCTACGCGGCCCAAGCCAGAGATCCTATCGGTGTGTTCCTGCACATCAACCACGACAACAACCACCATCTTTATTCGCTTTGGCTGCAGGCGGTCGGACCCGCCGCCCCGCCCATGCTTGCGCGCGCGCCGGCGATCCTCGCCGGAACGTTGTGCGTCTTGGTTGCCGCCTTGTTTGCAGGACGGCGATCCAAGATTGCGGGCATCGTTGCGGCGCTATTGTTTGCAATCACGCCAACCTTCGTGGCCTTCGGTTCAGAAGCGCGCGGCTATGCGATGATGCTGCTCGCCGCGATGACGATGCTACTTCTGGTGGACAAAGCGCTGGATGGGCGGCCGGCGCGCGGCGCGCCCTGGTGGATTGCTGTTCTCGCCGTCCTTGGAATGTTTTCACATATGACGATGGCAGCGCCGGTCGCAATTGCGGCCGTGTGGGTCTATCTTGAATGCCGGTCGGAGCGAGGTCCGCGCCAAGCCTTGCCGGTCACGCTGAGGCTGATGGGCCCAGCACTCCTGTCGACGGCCGCCGTGATATTATTCGTCTTCACCGCCGCTGAACTGAGCCCGACGGGTATGCGACTCGGCGGATATGAGCCCTTTTCTGCCGGACGCTATGCAACGGCGCTCGACGATCTCGCGCTCTGGTCTTCGGGATTTGGAGCGCCTTGGCTCTGGTTTCCCCCGATCTGCCTTGGCGCCCTGGCGCTGCTGGTAGGTGTAAGACGCCCCGTTTGGCTCGGCCCGAGGGCGCGTCTGTACGCATTGCTTATCCTGGTCGTGCCATTGGGAATCTTCGCCGTCCACGCCGGAAATTCGAGCTTTGCCAGATATTATCTGACTAGCGCCATCGGTTTGCTCCTGCTGCTTTCCGATTGGATTGCAAGGGGGCTCGGTGGACGATCGGCGATGCGAGTCGGCGCGGTTGCGCTCTTGGCAACGCTCCTCGCCGTCAACCTGTACCGAGATTGCGTTCTGATCAGGGTGGATCGCGGTCGGCCCGCCGCGGCGCTTGCCGATATTGCGTCAAGCTCTCCCGCCGGCGCGCGGATCGCTTTCGCCGAGCCTCGTCTCAAGGCCGTCATTGCGGTCGCCGCCGAGCGAACCGGCTATCCGGCTAGATTCGCGGGGGGTTGTGCTCCGGCCGACTTCCTCCTCGCCAGCCAGTCACGCTGGACGGCAACCCCAATGGTCATCGAGCGCTGCGGAATTTTCATGAAAGCGATCGATTCGTCGTCGACGATTTCGCTCACGGGTGATTCCTGGGTGCTCTACCGCGCGAGGACCTTGCAAAGCGTTGGGGTGGCTGATAGCGGGCGCGCTCCAGCGGCGGGGAATCGCCGCATTTCCGGCCGAGCGGGCGTAGCTCAGGGGTAGAGCACAACCTTGCCAAGGTTGGGGTCGAGGGTTCGAATCCCTTCGCCCGCTCCAGCTGGCACTTTGTCACGTTCTCGACACATAGGTCGTCTAATCGCGGTTCCTAGACATGGGCGACAACCTCGCGTCAAAATGACTGATGAGCGGTTGGTGTGCTGGCAGTGCGCGCCTATGTGGCTCCGACAAGGAGATGCGCCATGGCCGAGCAAGCTGAGCTTACCCGCCCCGAAGCCGGTCGGAAGGTCGAGACGATCAATCCAGCGACCGGTCAGCCAGGCAGGAGTTACCCGGCAGCCTCACTCGATGACGCTCGTGCTGCAGCCGCTGCGGCGCACCAAGCATTCCTCAAATGGCGGCGCACAAGCTTCGCCGAGCGCTCGGCCATAATTCACGAAGCGGCCGCGATCCTTCGCACCCGTAAGGACGAATTCGCGCGACTAATGACCGAGGAGATGGGCAAGACCGTCACCGACGGCCTCGCCGAAGTCGAAAAATGCGCTTTTCACTGCGACTGGTTCGCCGACAACGCGGCAAAATATCTCGCCAACGAGCCCGTGGACTTCGACGGCGAAGAAGCATTTGTGTACCTTCAATCCGATCGGCATCGTGCTCGCCGTGATGCCCTGGAACTTCCCGTTCTGGCAGGTTTTTCGTTTCGTCGCGCCGGCGCTGATGGCTGGCAACGGAGCGCTTTTGAAGCATGCGAGCAACGTGCCGGGCTGCGCCCTCGCGATTGAGAACGTGCTCCATGAAGCCGGCGTGCCCCGCGACCTGTTCCGGACCGCTCTGCTGCCAAGCAAGGAGGTCGAAGCCCTGATCAAAGACGACAATGTCGCCGCGGTCACGCTGACCGGCAGCGTCGCTGCCGGGCGCAGCGTCGCGACTGCCGCCGGCTCAGTCCTCAAGAAATGCGTGCTCGAGCTGGGGGGCTCGGACGCATATGTAATCCTCGAAGACGTCGACGTCGAAGCTGCGGCCAAGATCGCGGCGACCGCACGGATGGTGAACGGCGGCCAGAGCTGCATTGCCGGCAAACGTTTCATCGTCGTTCGTTCTGTGCTCGCTAACTTCGAGAAGGCGTTGGTGAGGGTGATGAACGGCTATGAGATGGCCGATCCCACGAAAAACGACACCAAGCTCGGCCCGATGGTCAGTGTCAAAGCGCGCGACGATATTCACGAGCAGGTCACCAGGAGTGTCGAAAAGGGCGCGCGGCTGCTGCTCGGCGGCAAGATCCCCGATCGGCCTGGTGCTTGGTATCCGGCAACGGTGTTGGCCGACGTCCAGCCCGGCCAGCCCGCGCACGACGAAGAAGTCTTCGGACCCGTTGCTGCGATCATCGCAGCCGAAAACGAAACTGACGCGATCCGGATCGCCAACGATAGCGAGTTCGGACTTGGCTCCGGAGTTCTCACGTCCGACCTTGATCGAGGCCGACGCATCGCCGAGCACGAGCTCGAAGCGGGCATGAGTTTCGTCAACGAAAATGTCCGCTCCGACCCCCGCGCTCCGTTCGGCGGCGTGAAACATTCCGGCTACGGCCGCGAATGTGGCGCCTTTGGGATCCGCGAATTCGTCAACATTAAAACAGTCCATGTGAAGCCGCTCGGGCGCAGTGGCGACAATCGCAGCGAGTAAGGTTCAGCGGGCGAGCCGCCGGAACCACATGGTGAGCCCGCTGGACATCGGTGCGCAGCTTGTGCTGCCGAACTATCGAGGGAGCGCGGCACCGTGCTCGGCATAATCGATGTCATGCTGGGCGATTACTGCCTCGACGACATTGTTCATTAGAGTCATGCGTACCGGAAGCGGCGTCGAGGTCTTCTTAATCATTACTGCAACCGAATAGCTCTTCCCGTCCGGCGCGGTGAGGATGCCGATGTCGTTATAGCCTGCTTGAACGCCGCCGAGTTCCTGCCCGGTGCCAGTCTTGTGGCTGAGCGTCCAGCCCGCGACCAGGCCGCCCTTGAGGCGGTTGGGACCGGTATGGGTGCGGCTCATCACGTCGAGCAGGCGAGCGGTCGACTGGGCCGACAGCAGCTCTCCGCGTTTCAACTTCGCCAAGGCGCCGACGACCGCTGCCGGGGCGGCACCGTCATAGGGATCAGCGATGTAAAGGTTGAAGGCGGCGTTACGGATCTTGATCGGAAGCGCATCGCGGGCTTCGAAAAACCTGCCTCCGATCGAATAGTCTTGCGACCAGGGCAGCCCCGCGATCTTGCTCTGCATCGACCGCTCGCCGTTGGCGAAGCGGATCGAGCCCAGATGCTTGCGCGCAATCATCGAGCGAACCGCAGCGGGCCCCCCGACCGCACGCATGAGCCTGTCGTTGGCGGTATTATCGCTGGTTGTGATGGCGCGCTCCATCAAGTCGCCAAGGGTTGTCGTGAAACTGCCATTCTTCAGGATCTCGTCGGCGATCGGCTGGTGGAACAGTGTCAGGTCGTCCCTCGTCAGGGTCACGCTGTCGTCGAGCTCAATCTGACCACGGTCAACCGCGTCCAGTGCTGTGATCGACACCCATAATTTGCTGACGCTCTGCTGCGGATAGAGCTCATGATCCTTCCAGCCCGTTTCCCACCCCTCATCGATCGACCGGACGGCGATCCCGACGCGGCCGTCGAAGCCGCTGCCGAGCGCATTGATGCGATCGCGGATCGATTTTGGAGCCGGAGCTGCCGCTTTCGAAGGGGTCCTGGAACGTGTCGAGCCCTTCGAATGATGGGTCGGGACCGATGCTGCCGATGCGCTGACTTGAACCGTCGCAAAGGCGATCAGTCCAAGCCCCACGCACTTCCCGACTGACGTCATGATGGCGTTTCCTCCCCCGAACTTCACCCTTCCCCAAACGCTTAGCGAAGCTCAGCTGAACCTGTGATGTTCGCTTGATAGAGGCTGGCATCGCGGCGAGTCGCTTGCCAAGCCCTCGCTCAGCGCGGCGGGCTAGGCTCAGGCAGAAGCGCGGCGGATTCGATTTCATCGAGCGCTCGGTGCGCCGCAATGTACCGCCGTGCCTTCGCGATCCAATCGCCCCCGCGCGATGCGCCCGGAAGTCGCATCGTCTCGACCAGCGCCTGATCGACGTCGCCCGACGCAAGGCGCTGCGCTGCATGTAGGTAACGGGCCTGCGGATTGGCGGCCGGGCGCTCAATCGAGTGGATCTCCACGAGCGAGCCGAGTTCCCTCTTGAAGTTCGTCCACCAGCTGTCCTGCGGTCCGCCGCGGCGGAGGTCGGGACCCAGCGTATCATATTCACCAATGAGGTCATCGAGGCTCACGGGCTCATGCGAGACGGTGATGATGGTGGCGACCGCTGCGCGGTGCTCGGTCCCGAAGCGGTCCACCAGCAAGTTCTCGAGATAGCCGAGGGCGACCCCCCGATCGATTGCCCGTCGCGCGGCGAAGGCGACCACGAGCGCGTCGGCACGGCCGGCGGAGCCTTCAGCTCGCTCGGTAGCATTCTCGACCGCTGCGACCCTGTTCCGCAGGTCCGCGATTTCTTGATTTTCCTGCTGTGCGGTGGGTTGTGCTTGTGGCTGAGCCGAGGTCCCAGGATTTCATCTCAACGGGCCGCGGTGTCAGCATGATCGGCTGCTGCGCTGGAGCGACGCCGAGCAATCGCGCCGCTGACCGATAATGGGCCAGCCCCCAGGTTGCAGCGGCAGCCCCGGCAATGATGAGCACGAGCGCGATCACCAGCCGTGCGCCCCAACCCATCTTGCGAGTGCCGTTCATTGCGGGGCCGGTTTCTTGCACAGCCGGGCCGCGAGGGCCAGCAATGCTTCGTCGTCCGGTTCGGACACCGCTTCAACCGCTTCCCAGCCGCCTCCGACGGCATCGGCTGCGGCGCTGCTGATCGCGGAGATTGCCATCGACCGGCGGTCGTGCACCAGCTCGCCCAAGCGACGGCCCGCTCTTGGGGAATGGATCATAGCTACTGCACCGTTCACGGCGCTGAGATCGGGGCGCTCGATCGGCTTGGCGACATAGACCGGTAAAGGCGTGATGCGCTGTCGGTGATCCGACGGCACGCGCCGGTCTCCTGCGCAAAGATGCAGGAGCTTGAGACCGGAATCGATGGAGTCCAGCAGGCGGTCGAACTCCTTCGTCGCCCGTAGCGGCAATGTCAAAGCCGGCGTCGCGCGCCGCCCCCTCAGTTGCGTGACCGACAGCATAGACCGACAGCCCACGCAGCTGTTCAAGCCCGTTGCCCGCGAAACGCACCGCATTCGCACTGGTCAGAAGGAGGCCGTCGAAGTTAACAATGTCCGGCAGCACCCAAGTGATAGGTTCGATCTTGAACAGGGGAATGGCGAACGCGTCGAGACCGAGTGCTCGTGCACGTTCGACCGTCGCGCTGGCGCCGGGCTCCGGCCGCAGGACCAGCAGGCGCCTCATTCGGTTGCGAACAGGCTCCGGATCGATTGCGGCGCTTTTCCGAGCAGCGACCGAGCAAGTGCTTCAGGCGTCTTAAGGTCTCCGCAATCGAACACCGCGCGATCCTCGACCATGTCGCTGCCGTCCTCGCTGTACAGTTGTCCCCGCATCCTCAAGTCGCCGTCCTCAATGACGCAGAAGGCCGCGACCGGCGATGTGCATGCTCCGCCTAGAGCGCGCGTGAAGGCGCGCTCGGCCATCACGCAATCATAGGTAATCTGGTTGTTGACCGTCGTCAGCACGCTCTGCGTGCGCGTGTCGTTGGTGCGGCACTCCATCCCGATCACCGCCTGGCCGGGTGCCGGCAGGATCGTTTCGGTCGGAATCGCGGTGCCCGCGCTGATCTCCAACCGCTTGAGGCCCGCGGCGGAAAGCAAAGTCGCGTCGATCTGACCCGATTCGACCGCTTTGAGCCTCGTATCCACATTGCCGCGCAGAAGCACGATCTTGAGATCGGGACGAAGCCGGAGCAGCTGGGCCTTGCGCCGCGGGGCCGAGGTCCCGACTACCGCGCCTTTTTTCAGCTCGTCGATCGAGGCGCCGCCAACTAGTCGGTCACGGACATCGCCGCGCGGCCTGACGGCAGCTATGTGAATCTCCCTCGGCCGGACGCTTTCGACATCCTTCATCGAGTGGACACAAAAATCTACGTCGCCCTCGAGGAGTGCGCGATCAAGCTCCTTGGTCCACAAGCCTTTGCCGCCGATCTCCGCGAGCGGCCGGTCTCTCACCTTATCCCCGGTCGTCGTGATCTCGACGATGTGCACCCAGCCGTCGGGCCAGCGTTGCGCCGTCTCGATCGCCGCAGCGACCTTTCTCGCCTGCGCCAGCGCGAGCGGCGATCCGCGAGTCCCGAGGCGAAGTCCCTGCATAGCGCCACCCCTAGTGCAACTGGGGAGGATCAGGCAAAGGGCCGGCGGTGAAATGACTTTAATTCTCGGCCTTGAGAGCAGTTGCGACGATAGCGCAGTGGCGCTGGTGACGAGCGACCGTCAGGTCCTCGCGCAAGCCGTCGTCGGGCAAAATTCCGCGCATCAGCCCTATGGTGGAGTTGTGCCGGAGATCGCGGCGCGAGCGCATGTCGAGATCCTTCCAGATCTCATCGAACGCGTTCTTCTCGAAGCGAAGCTCTCAATTCACGAGGTCGATGCAATCGCCGCGACGGCGGGGCCAGGCCTAATCGGCGGTGTGATGGTCGCGCTGCTCGCCGGCAAGGGACTGGCCCTCGCCGCCGGCAAGCCGCTGATCGCGGTCAATCATCTTGAGGGGCATGCGCTCAGTCCGCGGCTGGTTAATCCGGATCTGCAGTTTCCATATCTCCTATTGCTTGTGTCGGGAGGCCACTGCCAGCTACTCGAAGTGCTCGGTGTCGGCGATTATCGGCGGCTCGCGACGACCATCGACGATGCTGCGGGCGAGGCGTTCGACAAGGCGGCAAAGCTAATGGACATTGGCTATCCTGGAGGTCCGGCCATCGAAGAAATGGCGAGTGGCGGAAACGCGAATGCCGTCCCACTGCCAAGGCCGCTCGTTGGATCGGGCGACCCACATTTCTCTTTCGCTGAACTCAAGAGCGCTGTGCAGCGTGCAGTCGCCTCCGGTGACTATGCTCGCTCGGACATCGCAGCGTCGTTCCAGCAGGCGGTGGTCGATTGTCTCGTCGATCGCACGCGCCTGGCGCTCGCTGCGAGCGACTCTCCGGCCTTCGTTGTCGCAGGCGGAGTTGCGGCCAATGAAGCGATCCGAACCGCCCTTGCCAAGCTCGCCCGCGATAACGGTCGTTACTTCTGCGTCCCGCCCCCGTGGCTCTGCACAGACAACGCCGCGATGATCGCGTGGGCCGGATTGGAGCGGCTCGCCTACGGGCTGACCGACACGCTATACGCGCCGGCTCGCGCGCGCTGGCCGCTCGACCCAAGCGCAGAAAAAGTGCGCGGCGCAGGCGTGAAGGCATGAAGCTCGAAGTCGTCGGCGGTGGCGCATGGGGAACCGCGCTCGCGCAGGTCATATCCGCAGATTCTCAGGACACCTTGCTGTGGGCGCTCGAGCCCGAGGTCGTGACGGCGATTAACGGACACCGCGAAAACCCGGTGTTCCTCGCGGGAATTGCGCTCAATGATTCGATCCAAGCAACCGGCGATCTCACCGCGTTGCTCCAATGCGAGGCGCTTCTCGTCGTGACGCCCGCCCAACACACCCGCTCCCTCCTCGAGCAACTGCCCGGATGGGACAGACCGCTTATCCTGTGCGCAAAGGGCATCGAAGAGCGCAGCGGGAAGCTGCTCCACGAAGTCGCGGAAGAATCTTGCCCGGCTGCAGCTGTGGCGGTGCTCTCCGGCCCGACGTTCGCACATGAGGTCGCTAAAGGGCTGCCCACGGCGGTGACCCTTGCCGCCGCGGACGTTGAGCTCGCGGAGCGGCTTCGCGAACGGATCGCTCGCCCGACCTTTCGAACATACGTGTCGGATGATGTCGCCGGCGCCGAGATCGGCGGCGCGGTCAAGAACGTGCTCGCAATCGCGTGCGGAGTCGTCGAGGGCAAAGGTCTCGGGCAGAACGCGCGCGCCGCGCTGATCGCGCGCGGCTTTGCCGAAATGCGGCGCTTCGGCCTGGCTTGCGGGGCGAAGCGGGAGACTTCTTTCCGGCCTTTCTGGGCTCGGCGACCTCGTCCTCACCTGCTCGTCAACCAGCTCGCGCAATTATTCGCTCGGGGTCGGTATTGGCGAGAACCGTCCTGCCACCGAGCTGCTCTCCAACCGCAGGACCGTCGCGGAAGGCGCCTTCACCGCGCCCGTGCTCGCGCGGCTGGCGCGCGAGAAGCAGGTCGATATGCCGATCGTGAGCGCGGTCGATGCGCTGGTCGCGGGGCGCGCGAACGTCGATCAAGTGCTCGACCAGTTGCTGTCGCGGCCCCCAAAAGCCGAAACGGCCTAGAAATCGACCGCGATCCCGTTCTTCTCCCAGTCGCCGTAGCGAGTTGGATCGAGCCGCCCATCCTCGCCGCAAGGCGGCGGAGTTTCGACGGACTCCGGTTTTGGGACCGGCGGGGAGGGCCTGAGGTAGGACGGCGCCTTGACGTGCTTCGGGCGTTTCACGCGTGCAAGATGAGAGCCATGAGACCGAATGCCAAGCGTTGAGGGATTGGGCGCGCGCCGCGCCGCCTTGCAGATGCTCGACGGCGTGCTTCGTCGTGGTCAGACGCTCGAGGCCGCAGCAACGCATGTTCGCGATCTGTCGACGCCAGATCGCGCGCTCAGCGTGGCGATCGCCGGAGAGGTGCTTCGCCGGATGCCGGATCTCGATACACTGATTGACAGCGCGACGCGGCACCGGCTGACGGATGACAGCAAAGCCCGGATGGTGCTCCGAATGGCGCTGGCTCAGAAGATCGGGCTTGGCACGGCCGAGCACGCGCTTGTTGCGACCGCGCTTCCGCTTGTCGATGGTGGTCCCCGGCGGCTCGTGCACGGGGTTCTTGGAACGCTTCTGCGGCGCGGCGTGCCGGCGATGGACGCTCCGCATCTCCCGCTCGACGTGGAGGAACGCTGGAACATTTCATGGGGCGACGAGGTCGTGCAGATTGCCCGTCGCCAGATCGGAAAGCGACCGCCACTGGACCTCACATTCGCCGACGATTCTGAAGCGCGACAGTACGCAAGAGATCACGGCGGAGTTTCGCTCGCACCGAGACATGTCCGCCTGCCGAGCTCGTCCGTGGCGGCGCTCCCTGGCTTTGACCAGGGCCGCTGGTGGGTCCAGGATCTCGCCGCCTCGCTTCCGGCCCGCCTGATCCCCGAAGGAGCGAGAGACGTGCTCGACCTTTGCGCTGCGCCGGGGGGTAAGACAATGCAGCTCGCTGCCGCCGGCCACTCGGTTACTGCGGTAGATTCGTCCAAGAGTCGTCTCGGACGACTTCGGGAGAACCTCGATCGAACGCACCTCGATGCGACGCTGATCGAAGCGGATGCTCTCACCTGGCGGCCACGCAAGAAGTTCGACGCAATTTTGCTCGACGCCCCATGCTCGGCAACAGGGACCTTTCGCCGGCATCCGGAGGTGCTCTACCGCGCGCGCCCGCAAGTTATCGAGGAGAACAGCAAGCTTCAGCGCAAACTCCTCGAACGGGCAGTCGAATGGCTCAAGCCCGAAGGATCGATCGTCTACTCGGTCTGCTCGCTCGAGCCGCAGGAAGGCGAGCGCCTCATTCCGGATTTTCTGGCCGGAAATTCCAAAGTCGAAAGCCATCCGGCGCAGCCCGGCGAGATCCCCAGCCTAGCGACCCATTCTTCGCAAGCTTGGCTGCGAATCTTGCCCGGCGTCCTCGACGCCGAAGGCGGGCTCGACGGCTTCTTCATCGTGCGGCTTGTCCGGCGCGGTTAATCCCGTCTAATCGGTTTCATGGCCGCGCCTATCATCTCCCCTTCCATTCTATCGGCCGACTTCGCGAGGCTTGGCGAGGAAGTGAGCGCGGTCGATGCGGCCGGCGCCGATTGGATCCATATCGACGTGATGGACGGCCATTTCGTGCCCAACCTCACGATTGGTCCGGGCGTTGTGAAGGCGCTGCGGCCGCACAGCGCGAAGCCGTTCGACGTCCATCTCATGATATCACCGGTCGACCCCTTCCTCGACGAATTTGCCGAGGCTGGCGCTGACACCATCACGGTTCACCCGGAAGCGGGGCCGCATCTCCATCGCACCGTCCAGCGGATCAAGGCGCTCGGCAAGAAAGCCGGTGTATCGCTCAATCCGGCAACGCCCCCCGACGCGCTCGATTATGTGTTCGAAATGCTCGATCTCGTGCTTGTGATGAGCGTCAATCCCGGCTTCGGCGGCCAGAAGTTCATCTCGAGCCAGTTGAAGAAGATCGAGACGATTGCCGGCATCATCGCTGCGCGCGGGCTCGACATTCAGATCGAGGTCGACGGCGGCATTGATCCCGGTACGGCACGGCAGGCGGTAGACGCCGGCGCAACGGCGCTCGTCGCCGGCACTGCGGTATTTCGCGGCGGGCCGTCGGCCTACGCCGACAACATCAAGGCGCTCAGGGGAGGCGCATGAGCGCCGACGATTCGGCGGCCGAACGCGAGGTCGTCAGCAAGCTTGCGCGCGGCTCGCTCCTCTCGCGCCTCAAGAGTGGCAGACGTCCGCTCAAGCTCGTCGCCGTGCCGCGAGACCATGTCCACGGCGACCGGCAGCGCGGCGAGGAGCTGCTCGCCGGCGACTTCACAGTCGGAAGCGAGACGATTTCGCTCAAGGATCTGGATTTTGCGAGCGTCGGAACGACAGGAGCTCTTGCGGAGGAATTGCAGGATTTTTCGTGGCTTCGCGACCTTGCAGCAGCGGCGTCACGCGAGAAGGGCGCGCGCTTCGCAGAAGCGGTGGTCGGTCGCTGGTTGCTCGCGCATGGAACGAAGGTCGACGAGGCCTGGGCGCCGCATCTCTGGGGCGAGCGGATACTCTACTGGACGGCCTACGCACCCTATATCCTGTCGAGCAGCGATGGGGGCTATCGCTCTGCGCTGCTCAACACGCTCGCACGCGGCGCCCGCCATCTTGAAGGCCATGCCGACAAGGCTCACCTCGGACTTGACCGGGTCACCGCCTGGTGCGGCGTGGTTGCTTCAGGACTGCTCGTGCAGGGCGGCGTGCCCCGCGTCGCCCGTGGCGAAGCGGGATTGTCCCGGGCGCTCGGCTCCGCGCAGTTTGACGATGGCGGGCTGATCAGCCGCTCCCCATTCGAACAGGTCCTGCTCGTTGACCGCCTGGCGCTCCTGCGCGCTTGTTACCAGGCAGCAAAGCAGACAATTCCCGAAGGGATCGAGGCCGCGGCTCAGGCGTCGCTGGCGGCGCTTCATGGCCTCACCATGGGCGACGGGGCATTGTCGAGCTGGCAGGGCTGCAATCCGGGAGATGCGGCGCGCCTCACGGCACTGATAGAGGGCTGCGGCTTTCGCGCGCGGCCACTCCGCCAGCCGCGAGGCTGGGGTTATCACCGAATGTCGGCGCTCGGGACCGTTCTTGTCGTCGATGCCGCTCCACCGCCGCTGCAGAAGATGGCAGAGCGCGGATCGGCCTCAACGTTGGCATTCGAGATGTCGGATGGTGCGCAGCGAATCATCGTCAATTGTGGCGGGCCCGGCCTGTTGCCTGCTGACCTTCCGGACGAACTTGTTGAGGGACTTCGCACCACTGCGGCGCACAGCACGCTCGTGCTATCCGACACGAACTCCACCAACACCGTGCCGGGCGGGTCGCTCGGCAAGGGCGTCGAGGATGTGACGATCACCCGCACCGAGGACAATGACGCGAGCCGCCTTGAAGGGTTGCACGACGGCTATGTCCGCCCGTTCGGTCTGGTCCACAAGCGCAGTTTGATGCTCGGCAATGACGGCAAGGAGCTGCGCGGCGCCGACCAGCTCATTCCGAAAGGCCGCAAGAAATTCGCGAGTCGGCGCCCTATGCGGTGCGCTTTCACCTCGGTCCAGGAGTTGAAGCGACCATTACCGCCGACGGAATGGGCGCGATCCTGCTCGCGAAGGGAACGCCGCCATGGAAATTCCGTTGCCGCGGGGCGAACCTTGGACTCGAAGAGAGCTTATGGATCGATGGACGCGGTCATCCGCACCCGACAATCCAGCTCGTGATCGCGGGCGAGGTATCTGCGCTCGGGGGCGAAATCGGCTGGCAGTTCCGCCGCACTAACTGACAAAGGTGATCGATGACTGACTTGGTGCCCGTAAGGCGCGCACTCATTTCCCTTTCCGACAAGAATGGGCTCGACGAACTTGCCGCCGGGCTCGCCCAGCACAAGGTTGAGATCATCTCGACCGGCGGCACTGCCGCGAAGCTCCGAGAGTTGGGAGCAGAAGTCCGGGACATCTCCGACCTCACGGGATTTCCAGAGATGATGGACGGGCGGGTGAAGACGCTTCATCCCATGGTTCACGGCGGTCTCCTCGGAGTCCGCGACAATGCGGAGCATCGGGCGGCGATGGAGGAGCACGCAATCGCGCCGATCGATCTTGTCATCGTCAACCTCTATCCCTTCCTGAAAACCGTGATGAGCGGCGCTGACCGCGATACGATCATCGAGAATATTGACATCGGTGGGCCTTCGATGGTCCGCTCGGCGGCGAAGAACCACGCGCATGTGGCGATCGTCACCGATCCGGCGGACTATGCTGCGCTGCTCGATCAGCTCAATGCTAATGGCGGGACGACGATCGACTTTCGCAAGAAACTCGCCGCCAAGGCTTACGCGCTGACTGCAGCTTATAATTCGACCATTTCGCAATGGTTCGCCTTCGCCGACCAGCACGAGCGCTGGCCCGAGACATGGACTCGCGCGAGCAAGCTCAGAATGCCGCTTCGCTACGGCGAGAATCCGCACCAGCAGGCGGCTCTCTATGAACCGATCGGGCCCCATGCTCGCGGAATTGCCCAGGCCGAACAGGTCCAGGGCAAGGAGCTAAGCTACAACAACCTCAACGACGCCAATGCGGCACTGGAACTCGTGTCGGAGTTTCGGAGCGGCGAGCCGACGGCCGTGATCGTCAAGCACGCGAACCCTTGCGGAGTTGCGACGCGAGAAACATTGATCGATGCTTGGCGCGAAGCGCTCGCCTGTGACAGCGTTTCGGCGTTCGGAGGGATTGTCGCAACGAACCGTCCGCTCGACGCGGAGACTGCGGAAGCGATTACTCAGATCTTCACCGAAGTCGTAGTTGCGCCTGATGCTGACGAAGAGGCGAGAGCGATCTTTGCAAAGAAGAAGAATCTGCGCTTGCTGCTAACCGGCGAACTCCCCGACCCCTCCCGGCCCGGCCAGAACATCGCCGTGATCACAGGAGGCATCCTCATCCAGGATCGCGACAATCGGATGATCGCGCGCGACGAGCTCAAATGCGTGACGAAGCGCCAGCCGACCGAGCAGGAAATCCGGGATTGCTTATTCGCCTGGACCGTCGCCAAGCACGTGAAGTCCAATGCGATCGTCTATGCGAAGGACGGCGTCACCGCTGGTATCGGCGCGGGCCAGATGAACCGGCGTGACAGTGCGCGCATCGCGGCGATTCGGGCTAAGGAAGCCGCGGAGGCGAACGGCTGGCCCGAGCCGCGCACGGTCGGATCGGCCGTCGCGTCAGATGCCTTCTTCCCCTTCGCCGACGGCCTGCTCGCAGCGGCCGAAGCCGGCGCGACCGCGGTAGTCCAGCCTGGCGGGTCGATCCGCGACGAAGACGTGATCGCCGCAGCTGACGAGGCTGGGCTCGCCATGCTCTTCACGGGCGTCCGCCACTTCCGCCACTGATCAGATGATGTCGTCGGCGATTTGATCTCGCGCCAGCGCGGCATCCTCGGCAGCGCGAAGCTCCTGGACGTCGGACTTGCGCATTCGGAACAATTCGCGATCCTCGGGCCCGAAACCCTTCGTCCAAAGCACCGCGCCGAAAGCAACAAGAATCAAGGGAACGCCGATAACGAGCTGCCAGGTCTCCGGCAGTATGAAGCGGATGATCGCTCCGGCCGCGACTCCGGCCGCAGTCGCCCAGGCAAGATCCCAACGCCAGCCCGACACCCGCGCTCCCAGCTGACGCCGAAGCAATCGCGACTTGGTGAAGGAAGCGAATGCGAGCGCAATGCACAGCCCGATGGCCGGGCCGGTCGCTTGGAATGCCTGGGGAAGGCCCTGCGCCCGCATGATCAGGATTAGTGAGGCGGCCAAGCCTGCCTCGAGCGCGAGCATGATCAGACTGAGCATCATGTTCCGCTTGCGGGCGACATAGATCAGCGCCGCTTCGCTGACGAACGCCGAAGCAGCGATGACCTCGGCCGCAAGGAGGAAGCCGAGCATCGCGGTGCCTCCGGTAAAGCCCGACCCGACCAGCGCCATGACAGCGCGTCCCGGAATTCCCAGCGCCAGCGCTATTCCGAGCTGCGCAGCGATGATCCAATAGGTCACTTGCCGGACCTGCTTGGCGACGGCCGCACGGTCACCCGCCGCGATGCGCCTCGCGATCGCCGGGCCCAGCACCGGCTCAAAACTGGTCTTGAGCTTAGCAGGCAAGGTCGCGACCTGTTGGGCAACATAATAGATTCCGACGAAAGCCGCGGGCATGAATGCGCCGAGTACAGCGAGGTCGATTCGGCGTGATGCCCATTCGACAGCGTCGGCCGCAGCAACGGGCACGTTGCGCCACGCCGTGTTCATCGATTTGGCGAGGTCAGGCTTCCACCCACGCGGGAGTCCGTAACAGCGAATGAGTGGGATCAGCGCGGCGACCATCGCCGCGACCATCGAAAAAACGTAGGAGATGATCAGTCCGTCATCGATCGAGACGTAGGACCAGATGAATGCAACAATGCTGATCGTCCACGGTTCGACGATTGAACGCGCACGGACAGTCGAGACGACATCGTCTTGATAGGCGAGCGCGGCGAGCGCGATGTCGGTCCAGCTGATCGCGAACACTGTAATCGCTAGCATCCGGTCGAGGCCGTGGATCTGCGTGGTCGGGTACATCGCACGCGGAAAGGCAAACAGGATTGCCATTCCGATCGCGGAGCCGACAGCGGCGACCAGCAAGGCGTCCGCAACAATGCACGCCTGCGGCTTCTTCGCATTGGCCAGCAGCTGCGCCAACCCGCGCCTCAAGCCCAGAGCCGCGAGCTGCGCGGCGAACTCGACCGTCAGTACCGCATAAGCAAAGCGGCCCAACTGGGCCGCTCCATAAATTCGTCCCGCGATGAACAGGAACGGCAGGCGCGCCGCCAAACGGAGCACGAACCCGAAAACATTGAGTCGCCCGCCGCGCGCCAGCGTCGCCATATCCGCGTCGGGCGCCGCCTCGGCG
Organism: uncultured Alphaproteobacteria bacterium; assembly: GCA_963785855.1. GTDB lineage: Bacteria > Pseudomonadota > Alphaproteobacteria > Sphingomonadales > Sphingomonadaceae > Sphingomicrobium. Next base: position 52,077 of record CAWAWT010000006.1, on the reverse strand, counting down.
GCAGCCCCAACCGGCTCATCGGTCAATGTGCTTCGCCCCAATGCGCTCCCCAGCCGACTTCGACATCGAGCGGCACGTCAAGCTTCTGTCCCGGTTCCGCGGCATTTGCCATGACCTGCTTGATGATCGCCGCCGCTTCTTCCTCCTGGCCATCGGGCACTTCGAACACGAGCTCGTCATGCACTTGCAGCAGCATCTTCACGCCGCCGAGCCCTGCTTTGGCCAGTGCCTCGTCCATGCGGGCCATGGCGCGTTTGATAAGGTCGGCACTGGTTCCCTGGATCGGCGCGTTGATCGCGGCGCGTTCGGCACCCCCGCGGATTGATGGATTAGGCGATCGAATGTTCGGTTCGAAGTGCGTTTTGCGTCCGAACAAGGTGCGCGTGAAGCCGTGCTCGCGGACGAAGCCCAGCGTCGAATGGATGTAATCCCGGATTCCGGGGAAGCGCTCGAAATAACGGTCGATGATAGCCTTCGCCTCATCCTTTGGCACGCCGAGCCGCCCAGCCAGTCCCCATGACGAAATACCGTAGAGGATCGCGAAATTGACCGTCTTCGCCTTGCCGCGTGTGTCGCGGTCGACAGTTCCGAACAACTCCTCCGCGGTAATCGAATGGATATCCTCACCGGCATTGAAGGCAGCCTTCAGCTGCGGAACGTCGGCCATGTGCGCAGCGAGGCGGAGTTCAATCTGGCTATAGTCGGCGCTGAGCAACTTGTGTCCTAAGTCCGCGATAAACGCGTCGCGGATCTTGCGCCCGACTTCTGTCCGGATCGGAATGTTCTGGAGGTTCGGGTCGTTCGATGACAGCCGCCCTGTCTGCGCGCCGGTGAGGCTGAAGCTGGTGTGGACTCGGCCCGTTTCGGAATTGATCTGCTGCTGGAGCGCGTCGGTGTAGGTGCTCTTGAGCTTTGCGAGTTGGCGCCAATCGAGGACCAACGTCGCGCACTCGACACCCTCCGAAGCGAGCCGCTCAAGCTCGTTCACGTCGGTTGAATATTGCCCGCTCTTGCCCTTGCGACCGCCCTTCAGCCCGAGCCGCCCGTACAGCACCTCACCAAGCTGCTGTGGGCTACCGATCGTGAACGGCCCGCATGCCGCCTCGTAGATTTTCTCCTCGAGCGCCTGGATATCGCGCCCGAACTCGGCCGAGAGGCGCGCGAGATAGTCGCGGTCGACTTTGATCCCGCGACGCTCCATCCTGCTGATCACGGGCACCAGCGGCTTGTCGACCCGCTCGTAGACCCGAGCGACATTCTCCTGCGCGATGCGCGGTCGCAGCCGAAGCCACAACCGCAGCGTGATGTCCGCGTCCTCGCCGGCATACTCCGTCGCGGGTCCCAACGGCACCTTGTCGAACGTGATCTGCTTCGCGCCGGTTCCGCACAGCGACTTGTAGCTCATGCACTCATGATCGAAATGCGCTTTGGCGAGATCGTTGAGGCTGTGGCCGAAACTCTTCCCGGCATCGAGGTCGAAGCTCATGACCATCGTGTCGTCGATCGGCGCGACGTTGATGCCGGCCTTGTCGAACATCACCCAGTCATATTTGAAATTGTGTCCGATTTTTAGGACCGCCGGGTCTTCGAGCAGCGGCTTGAGCTTTTCCAGCACAAGCCCCCTCGGGAGCTGGTTCGGAGCGTCCGAAAGAAGATCCGCGCCGCTATGTCCAACAGGGATATAACAGGCGCGATTGGGCCCAGTCGCTAAGCTTACTCCAGCCAGCTTCGCGACGATGCAATCGATGCAGTCGGTCTCGGTATCGACCGCAACATAGCCTTGCGCAGACGCCTCTTTGATCCAGAAATCGAGCGCCTCCTCGTTGGTAACCGTCTCATATTTCGACCGGACGATCTCGATCTTCTCCGGCTCAGCCGGACCCGCGCTCGGCTTCCTGTCGAGCGCCGCCATGACGTCATTGCGAACCGTCGCGCCGGTCTGCGTCGGCGTTCCCCCCATCAGCCGGGCATGCAAGGTCTTGAAGCCCTGGTCGGCGAGGAACTCGGCGAGCGGCTCCTTCGGAATATGCCTGATCGCCAGCCCTTCGAGCGGCTCCGGCAGCTTTGCGTCGCAAACCAGTCGCACCAGCTCACGGCTCAGTCGAGCATTGTCCGCATGTTCGATCAGAGATTGCTTCAGCTTGGGCTTGGTGATCTCGTCGGTCGACGCGAGCACGGTCTCGAGATCGCCATAAGTCTGGATCAGCTGGCTCGCCGTCTTCGGCCCGATTCCCGGCACACCCGGCACATTGTCGACGCTGTCGCCCATCAGAGCGAGTACGTCGCCGACCTTCTCCGGCGGAACTCCGAACTTCTCCAGTACCTGCTCGCGCCCGATCCGGCGGTCATTCATCGTATCGAGCATGTCGATCCCGGCATCCTCGTCGATCAACTGCATTAGATCCTTGTCGGAGCTGACGATCGTCACCTTCCAGCCAGCCGCCTTAGCCGCCATCACGTAGCAGGCGATAATATCATCGGCCTCCAGCCCCTCCACTTCGATGCAGGGAATGGAGAATGCCCGGGTAGCAATGCGGATCAGCGGGAATTGCGGGACGAGGTCTTCGGGCGGCGGCGGACGGTGTGCCTTGTATTGGTCGTACATCTCGTTGCGGTGCGTGTGCTCGCTCGCATCGAGGATCACCGCCATGTGCGTCGGCCCGTCGGCCTTGGAGAGCCCGTCGGCGAGCTTCCAAAGCATGGTCGTATAGCCATAGACGGCGCCGGCCGGTTGGCCATGTCGGTTCGTCAGCGGGGGAAGTCGGTGATAGGCGCGGAAGATATAGCTCGAGCCGTCTACCAGGTAGAGGTGGTTTTGGGCGGCTGCAGGAGTGGAAGCATCGGGCATGAATGGCGCGGTTTAGCAGTATGGCGGCGGGAAGGAAGCTGAATGGAATTCAGGCTTGGGATGCCCTTCTTTCCGGTAATTTGGATGTTTGAGAAGCGCCGCGCTTCCGCAGTGAACGGAGACTCGAAGGCACCCAAAAGGCGCGTCCCCGAGCAATCCGACTGGGAAGCGCGGGCGCTCCGACAAAGCGGATACAGAAAGGGCCGTCGAAACCTATCTCAGTCAGGCCGAGCGACCGGTCGATCAAATTAAGTTTCAACAAACGGAACCGATTGGTTCATTCTCACTTCCGCGCCATCACCCAAAGATGATGTAGGACAGAACCACTGCCAAGACTCACCGGTCACGAGGGCCTCGACACCCCTTTTGTGGAACACAATTGCCGCCAAGCCATTCCTTCGCAAAACGAAGGAGATTTCCGCATGAAGGCTCATCCATTCGTGCTCGCAGTCGCTACGGCTGCCCTGCTTTCGGTGGGCGCCTGCAGCAAGAACAATGGTGGCAACGCTTCGACGAACGCCCAGAGTCCGCAGGCCCAGAAGGCGGCTGGCACCAAGACGATCGCTGCCGGGCTTCCGGCCAACAGCAAGTTCATGGCGGCAGCCAAAATGGCCGGGCTTGACCAGACGCTCGCGGGTCCGGGACCATATACCATCTTTGTTCCGACAGATGACGCCGCCGGCAAGGCGCCTCCTGGCACGTTCGACATCAACCCCGGCAATCGCGCCCGGCTGACTGGGATCATCACCAATATGATCCTTCCAGGAACCGTGCTCGTCGCCGACATCGACAAGGCGATTGATGCCGGCAAGGGCAAGGCGACGCTCGCAACGATGGGCGGCGGATCTCTGACCGCGACCAAGGACGGGAGCAATACGGTGCTCACCGATTCCGCCGGGAACAAGGCCGTGATCGCCAAGGGCGACGAGCAATTCTCGAACGGCGTGGTCCATGAAGTCGACGGCGTGCTGATGCCGGCGAAGCAGCCTGCGTCCAACGCTCCCGCGGTCGGACAGAAGGCTGGCAGATAGGGTCCTTTCTCCCTCCCCCTTGTCGCAACTTCCAAACTCCCCACTTCCGCGCGGCGAGCGGCTCGCTATAGTTGGGCCCTTACCAGCGTGGACAATGGGGCTTTGAAGCGATGAAAGCGACGATTGAGCGGGCGGTCCTCCTGAAGAGCCTTGGCCATGTCCAGTCGGTCGTGGAGCGGCGAAATACGATCCCCATCCTCTCCAACGTGCTCCTGGAGGCGCGCGAAGACGGATCGATCCGGCTGATGGCCACCGATCTCGATCTGCAAGTCGACGAAAGCGTACCAGCCAATGTCTCGCAGTCGGGCGCGACCACGGTCTCAGCGCACACGTTCTTCGACATCGTGCGCAAGCTTCCCGAGGGCAGCCAGGTCGAGCTATCGTCTGCGGAAGGGAAGATGCAGGTCGTCGCGGGCCGCTCGCGCTTCAACCTGTCGACGCTTCCGCGCGACGATTTCCCGGTGATCGCCGAGGGCGAGCTTCCGACGCGATTCGAGCTTCCCGCCGCGACCCTTCGCGAGATCATCGAGAAGACGCGCTTCGCTATCTCGAGCGAGGAGACACGCTATTATCTGATGGGCATCTTCTTCCACGTCGTAGACGACCAGATGCGCGCGGCGGCAACCGACGGCCACCGATTAGCGCGAGTGACGGTAACCCGGCCCGACGGCGCCGATGGAATGCCCGATGTCATCGTGCCAAGGAAGGCAGTGCAGGAACTCTACCGCTTGCTCGAGGAGCTCGAGGGGACGGTCGAGGTGTCTCTTTCCCCGACGAAGATCCGCTTCGGTCTCGGGAACGCAATCCTGACCAGCAAGCTGATCGACGGCACTTTCCCCGACTACAACCGGGTCATCCCGACCGCAAACGACAAGCTCTTGAAGCTCGACCCGAAGAGCTTTTCTGCAGGCGTTGACCGAGTCTCGACAATCGCCAGTGAGAAGACGCGGGCGGTTAAGATGAGCGTCGACCGCGACAAGGTCACACTTTCGGTGACGAGTCCCGAGAACGGGGTCGCGACCGAGGAGTTGGCGGCAGATTATGGCGCTGACGGGCTCGAGATTGGCTTCAACGCGCGCTACCTTCTCGACATCTTGAGCGAGATCGACGGAGATACGGTCGAAGTTCACCTTGCCGACGCCTCTGCGCCGACGCTTCTGCGCGAGAACGACAAGTCGAACGCGCTCTATGTGCTGATGCCGATGCGGGTCTGATGATCTGCCGTCTTTGGCGCGGCTGGGCTACGCCGGAGGATGCCGACGCTTACGAGCGCATTGTGCGGACGGAAGTAATTCCAGGGATCGAAGCGCGAATCATTCCCGGCTTCCGGCACATCGACCTGATGAAGCGCGACCTCGGCGACGCGATCGAGTTCCAAACCTTGATGTGGTTCGATAGCCTCGAAGCGATCCGCGATTTCATGGGAGCGGACTATACCCTCAGTCATGTGCCCCTCGAGGCTCGCGCGGTTCTCAGCAGTTTCGACGACCGAGCGGCGCATTACGAAGTCATCGACCGAAGAGAGCAGTAGCGGCTAGACGCACCGTCGTGCCTGTCAGCCGTCTCACGCTCACCGACTTTCGGTCGTACGCATCGGCGACAATCGAGCAAGGTCCCGGGTTCGTCCTGCTGTTCGGTGAGAACGGGGCGGGGAAGACCAACCTCCTTGAGGCGGTATCGATGCTTGCTCCGGGCCGAGGCCTGCGTGGCGCTTCGCTGTCCGACATGGCGCGCCAAGGCGGTAGTGGAGGTTGGGCTGTAGCTTCCCGTCTCGACGCGACCGACATCGGCAGCGGAACGCTCGCAGCAGCGCCCGATCGGCGGCAGGTCCGGGTCAACGGCGCATCGGCACCGGTGAACAGCCTGTCGGAATGGCTTTCGGTTCTGTGGCTAACGCCGGCGATGGACCGCCTCTTTACGGCAGCGCCGGCGAACGCCGGCGCTTCCTAGACCGGCTGGTCCTCGCTCTGGAACCTGCGCATGTGCACCACGCCTCGCGCTACGAAGCGGCAATGCGCTCGAGAAACAAGCTGCTGGCGGAGCACAACCGGGACGATGCGTGGCTCGCCTCGCTTGAAGCAGCCATGGCCGAGCATGGCGCTGCGATCGCCGACGCGCGAGCGCGCACCGTCGCCGCCTTGGATGAGGCTCTCGCTTCGGTGCCCGACAACGGATTCGCACGCGCGGCGATCTCTTTGGAGGGTTGGGCCGACGGAAATCTCGGGATGCGGCTGAGCGCGAATCGTCAAAGGGATGCCGGCGCGGGCCGAACGACCGAAGGCCCGCATCGGCAGGATCTCGCCGTCTTTCACCGTACGAAGAAGATGCCGGCGGCGAGCTCCTCGACCGGAGAGCAGAAGGCGCTTCTCCTCGGGCTCGTCCTTGCCCATTGCGACCTTGTCGCCGAGCGCCGGGACGAACGGCCGATCCTGCTCCTCGATGAGGTCGCTGCGCACCTCGACCCGAAGCGCCGCGCCGCGCTCTTCGCGCAGCTCGAAGGACGCGGGCAGGTCTGGATGACGGCAACCGAGGCGGCGCTGTTCGACGGCATTGGCGACGCGACACGTTTCCATGTCCAGCCGGGTGTCGTCGGGGTCGCCTGACGCAGAGGTGGACATTTTCTCCGCGACGTTCTATATTGCACTGCAACACGAGGCGCTTTTCTGAAGCGGCGTGAACGGTCCTTCGGATCGGCCCGCGCCTCCATTTTCTTGCTCTCCTATTCACGCGGGGCGCTTTTTGACCCCGCTCGTGGCCTGCGCATCCCTGCGCCGGCTGCGCGCTCAATATTGGAATATATTCAATGTCATTCATGTCCCTGGGGCTTTCGAAGCCCCTGCTCGATGCGCTCGCGGCGAAAGATTATTCGCAGGCTACGCCGATCCAGACACGGGCCATCCCGACAGTTCTCACCGGCCGCGACCTTCTGGGGATAGCCCAGACCGGCACCGGAAAAACCGCGGCGTTCATGCTGCCGTCGCTCGATCGCCTCTCCGCGGCCGGTAAGTTCCCGAAGCCCGGCCATGCCCGAATGCTGGTCCTTGCGCCGACTCGTGAGCTTGCGGCGCAGATCGCCGCGAGCGCCGAGGCTTATGGACGCTACATGCGCCTGTCTGTCGGAGTGATCTTCGGCGGCGTCCCAAATTCGAAAAGCATACGCACCGTTGCGCGCGGAGTGGACGTTCTCGTCGCAACGCCCGGCCGACTGCTCGACCTCATCGATCAGCGTGCGCTGTCGTTGCGCGATCTGGAAATTCTCGTCCTCGACGAGGCTGACCAGATGCTCGACCTCGGTTTCATTCATGCGCTGAAGCGGATTGTCGCCTTGGTGCCGCCAAAGCGGCAGACGCTGTTCTTCTCGGCGACGATGCCAAAGGCAATCAAGGAGCTCGCCGATCGGTATTTGACCAACCCAGCCGAAGTGTCAGTGACCCCCACCGCGACCACGGTCGAGCGGATCGAGCAGGGCGTAACCATGGTGAACCAGAGCGAGAAGGCGGCCTTGCTCGCCCTTTATCTGCAGGATCCGGCCGTCGAGCGAGCGCTCGTCTTCAGCCGAACCAAGCATGGCGCCGACAAGATAGTTCGCATGCTCGAGGCCGCCGGCATCGCTTCGGCGGCGATCCACGGCAACAAGAGCCAGGCCCAGCGCGAGCGCGCCATCGCATCGTTCAAGACCGGCGGGTCTTCCGTGCTGATCGCGACCGACATCGCGGCGCGAGGAATTGATATTCCCGGCGTCAGCCACGTTTTCAATTTCGACCTGCCCGATGTTCCGGAGCAATATGTTCACCGCATCGGCCGAACCGCGCGAGCCGGTGCCGCAGGCATCGCGATTGCCTTCTGCGGCCCCGAAGAGCGCGGTAACCTCCGCGATATCGAGCGCACGACGCGCCAGCGCATTTCGGTGATACCGCTTCCAGCCGACTTCATGGCGACTGCAGAAGCGTTCAAGCGGTTGAAGCCGGTTCCCAAAGCAGCCCCTCAACGCTTCGAACGGTCCTCGACGAAAGCTGACCGACGCCGCGACGGTCAGCGCCGCCAAGAGCGCAATGTCGGTCATCAACGGCAGCCCCAGCGCAGCGGCAGCCATAACGCTCAAGCGACCGAGGGCGGGCCGAACCGCAATGCGGGCCAGCAGCGACATCCCCTGCGCAGCAGCGGCCATCCGGCGCACCGTCCCGAAGGCGGGCAGGACAAGCCGAAATTTCGCGGACGGCGACGTCCCAATGGCCTTAGCCGCGCTCGCGGCTAAGGCTCTCGTCTCGCGCGCGTGCGCCCGTGCGCGCGGGTGACATCGCCGGCAAACTCCCTATATCTGGACTATGGCAACGACCCCCGAAAGCAACGCCAACAGCAACTCGTACGACGCGGAGAGCATCAAGGTCCTCAAGGGCCTCGACGCGGTGCGCAAGCGCCCCGGCATGTACATCGGTGACACCGACGACGGCTCGGGTCTTCACCATATGGTGTTCGAGGTCAGCGACAATGCGATCGACGAAGCGCTTGCCGGCCACTGCGACCGGATCCTCATTCAGCTCAATCCCGACGGTTCCGTGACAGTCGAGGACAATGGCCGAGGAATCCCGACCGGAATCCATCCTGAGGAAGGCGTGTCGGCGGCTGAAGTCATCATGACCCAGCTTCATGCTGGCGGTAAGTTTGAGAACACCAGCGACGATAATGCCTACAAGGTTTCCGGCGGTCTCCACGGAGTCGGCGTCAGCGTCGTCAATGCACTCTCCGAGTGGCTCGATCTGACCATCTGGCGCGACGGGAAAGAGCATTTCATGCGCTTTAGCCACGGCGAGGCTGAGGCGCCGCTCAAGGTGGTCGGCACGACAGCCGAGAGCAAGAAGGGCACCCGCGTGACCTTCCTGCCGAGCCCCGACACCTTCAAGATCACCGACTTTGATTTCGAGCAGCTCGAGCATCGCTACCGCGAGCTCGCTTTCCTGAATTCGGGTGTGCGCCTGGTCCTCGCTGATGCGCGGCATGACGAGCGGGTTGAGCGCGAGCTTTATTACGAGGGCGGGATCGCCGCTTTCGTAAAGTGGCTCGATCGCGCCAAGAGCGCCCTATTCCCCGAGCCCATCGCCATTTCGGCGGTGCGCGACGGCATTGGCATCGACGTCTCTCTCGAATGGAACGACAGCTATTACGAGAACGTGCTGCCGTTCACCAACAACATCCCGCAGCGAGACGGCGGCACTCACATGGCGGCTTTCCGAGCGGCGCTCACTCGCACGATTAACAACTATGCCGAGAAGTCCGGCATGCTGAAGCGCGAGAAGGTTTCGCTGACGGGCGAGGACATGCGCGAAGGGCTGACCGCGATCGTCTCGGTGAAGCTGCCAGATCCGAAGTTCAGCAGCCAGACCAAGGACAAACTGGTCAGCTCCGAGGTCCGCCAGCCGCTTGAGAGCCTGATGAGCGACAAGATGAGTGAGTGGCTGGAGGAGCATCCCGCCGACGCGCGTTCGATCATACAGAAGGTGATCGATGCCGCCGCAGCGCGCGAGGCGGCGCGCAAGGCGCGCGAAGCGAGCCGAAAGTCAGTGATGGGAATCGCCTCCTTGCCGGGCAAGCTCGCCGACTGCCAGGAGCGCGATCCGGCTTTATCCGAGCTTTTCCTGGTCGAGGGCGACAGCGCTGGCGGGTCGGCCAAGCAGGGCCGCAATCGCCAAAACCAGGCCATTCTTCCGTTGAAGGGCAAGATCCTCAACGTCGAACGCGCACGTTTCGATCGCATGCTCGGCTCTAAGGAAATCGGGACTTTGATCCAGGCGCTCGGGACGTCGATAGGTCACGAGGAATTCAACCTCGACAAGCTGCGCTATCACAAGATCGTAATCATGACGGATGCCGACGTCGATGGAGCGCACATCCGCACGCTCCTGCTCACCTTCTTCTACCGGCAAATGCCGCGGTTGATCGAAGCGGGGCATCTCTTCATTGCGCAGCCACCGCTTTACAAGGTGAGCCGGGGTCGCTCCGAGGTCTACCTCAAGGACGACGCGGCGCTCGACGATTATCTCGAACAGGCGGGGCTCGAAGGCCTCGTCCTCGATACTCCGGAAGGGCAGCGCGGCGGTAACGACCTTAAGGCCATGGTCGATCATGCGCGCCGGATGCGCACATTGATGCGTTACGCGCCGCGTAAATATGATCCGACCCTTATCGAAGCGCTTGCGATCAACGGAGCGCTGAAGCCCAACCTCGACAAGGAAGGCAAGGCCAAGGCGATCGCCAAGGTGGCCGACTGGCTGGGCGCTGGAGATCTAGAAGCCGAATGGTCGGGAGAGATCTCGGCGGAGGAGGGCTATCTGTTGCGACGTCTGTGGCGTGGGGTGACCGACGCGCATATCGTCGAGCCGAGCTTCCTCGTCTCCGCCGAGGCACGCAAGCTTGACACGCTAGCTAAGGAGCAGGCGGCCGCTTATGCGGAGCCAGCGACCCTGCGCACCCTCAAGAAGGGCGCTGCTGCAGAGCTGGAATCCGCGCCAGCAACGGACGCTGGCGAGGCGACGGCAGAGGACGTCGCCGCAGAAACCAGGGGTAAGCCGGTCGCAGTCACCAGGCCGTCGGACTTGCTCGACGCCGTTCTCGCAGCGGGGCGCAAGGGCCTGTCGATCCAGCGCTACAAGGGCCTTGGAGAGATGAATGCCGAGCAATTGTGGGAGACGACTCTCGATCCAGCCAACCGCTCGCTGTTGCGGGTGGAAGTCGCGCAGGCTGACGTCGCGGACGAGATCTTCACGCGGCTGATGGGCGACGTGGTCGAGCCGCGCCGCGAGTTCATCCAGGACAATGCTCTGAGCGTCGCAAACCTGGACGTTTAGGAACCATTCCGCAGCCACGGCCATTGGCGAGGGCATGACCAGCCGCCCCTGCATCACGTTGGCGAGCTACAACATGCACAAGGCCGTCGGGCTGGACGGCCGGCGCGATCCGCATCGCATTTTACGCGTGCTGCAAGAGATCGATGCCGACATTGTCGCCCTGCAGGAGGCTGACAAGCGCATTGGCGGGCGCGGATCAACCGTCCCGCACGAGCTGATCGACAGCCACGGCATGTACAAGCCAGTGAATCTGGGCGTTCGTCACAAGCGAGTATTGGAACGAGCGCGCAAGCACGCAGACCGGCTCCTGAAGGTCAGCACTCGCAACATCGGCTGGCACGGCAATGCTATCCTCGTGAAGCGACACATCGGAGTGATCGGCTGCGCTGCGCTCGATCTGCCGACGCTGGAGCCGCGAGGCGCGGTCATGGCCGAGCTTTTGATCGGCGATAGCCCGCTACGGGTGATTGGCATGCATCTCGACCTGTCGGGCCTTTGGCGCCGACGCCAGATGCGCTCCATCCTCGAGGCCATCGCTCGGCGTCCCCAGAAAATGCCAACGGTGCTGATGGGCGATACCAACGAATGGCGAACGGTCGCCGGCTGCCTCAACGATCTTGGGCCCGAATTCCATATCGCGCCGACCGGAGCGAGCTTCCACGCTCGCCACCCGGTGGCGCAGCTCGACCGGATCATCGTCCACAAGGATCTGAACATCGAGGCCGCAGGTGTGCATATGAGTCCGGTCGCTCGTCGCGCGTCAGATCATTTGCCGATCTGGGCGCGGGTGAGCGCCTAGCCCGAGATCTTCCGCAGGCGCCGCCGCTGGATCGACGAGCCGATCCCCATCGAACTCACGATATTTGACGACGGTCCGCCTCGCGACGTCAAATCCTTTGTCCTTGAGCATTCCGGCGATCAAGTCGTCGCTGAGGATCTCGAACTCGGCATCGATGAGCACCCTGATCGCGGCTTTCACCGCCTCGGCGGCCGCCCCCTCCCCCTCGGCCGAAGATACGCCCGAGCCGAAGAAATATTTGAGCTCGTAAAGGCCGCGGTCACAAAGCAGATATTTGTTCGAGGTGACCCGGCTTACGGTCAATTCGTGCATTCCGATCGCCTCGGCGACCTCGCGTAGGGTCAGCGGTTTCATTGCAGAGACACCGCGCTCGAAAAAGCCCTGCTGGCGCCTTACGATTTCCGACACGACCTTGACGATAGTTCGCGCGCGCTGGTCGAGCGCTTTGACGAGCCAATTGGCGCTCTGAAGGCACTCGCTGAGCCACGCGCGCGAGGTTTTGTCCTGCGGGCCGGACTTGAGCTCCTGATAATAGCGGCGATTGACGAGAAGCCGCGGAAGGGTCGCTTGGTTGAGCTCTACCGCGAACCCCGCACGGGTCGGCCGAACGAACACATCAGGCGTGACATCTACAGATGATGCGCCTGAAAATTGGCACCCCGGTTGCGGATCGTACGCCCGAAGCTCGCGGATCATGTCGGCGAGGTCCTCATCGTCGACCCCGCAGATGCGCTTGAGATCATTGACGCGCCCTCTCGAGAGCAGGTCGAGATTGTCGATCAGTCGTGCCATCGCCGGGTCGTGGCGGTCTGCGGCCTTGGCTTGAAGCGCGAGGCATTCCGCAAGCGAACGCGCTCCAACTCCGGCCGGATCGAACTCTGAACTATCCGGAGCGCCTCTTCGACACGACCGAGGGGCACCCCGGCGAACTCGGCAATCTGATGCCATGGAACCGTCGGATCGCCAGTCTCCTCGAGCGTCTCGGCAATGATCCGCGCGAGATCACCGACCTGCTCCCGATAGCCACCGCCGTGAAGCTGGCCCAGCAAATGCTCTGCAAGCGATGAAGGCGGAAATATGCAATCCGATCAGAAATCAAAGGCTTCCTCGCCACCGGATGACGTCACGACGTCAGAAAAACTGTCGGTTTCTAGCGCTTCCGATTGCCAATCGACGTCGAGCGGTCGGTCATCATCGGCCTGGCCCGCGATAAGGTCGTCTGCGCCGGGATCGTCCGTCGGCTCGTCGCTATCGGCCTCCTCGCTGACGAAATCACTGGCCGGTTGCTCGTCGGGCTCTTCGCTGCGGGCTTCGAGCAGCGGATTTTTCGCGAGCTCCTCCGCCAGAAAGCTGTCGAGCTCGAGATTGCTGAGCTGAAGAAGCTGGATCGCCTGGCGCAGCTGGGGCGTAAGGACCAGCTGCTGCGATTGGCGGATGCTTAAGGAGGGGCCCAGGCCCATGCCGCTGATCGTTACAGGGCGAAGCTCTCGCCGAGGTAGAGGCGCCGAACCTCCTGGTCTGCGACCAGAGCTTCGGGCGTACCTGCGAACAGAACCTGGCCGTCGTAAATGATGCAGGCGCGATCGACGATGTCGAGCGTCTCGCGAACATTGTGGTCCGTGATGAGCACACCGATGTCGCGGCTTTTAAGCTCTGGTACCAGCTCGCGAATGTCGGCGATCGAGATCGGATCGATTCCGGCGAAGGGTTCGTCGAGCAGCATGATGGTTGGCTCGGCAGCGAGCGCGCGCGCGATCTCGCACCGCCGACGCTCACCTCCTGAAAGAGCCATCGCCGCCGACTCGCGAAGGGCGGTTAGACCGAATTCGCCGAGTAGTTGCTCGAGCCGTTTGCGCCGCAGATGCCTGTCGGGCTGGGTCACCTCGAGGACGGCCATGATATTCTGCTCGACCGACATGCCGCGGAAGATCGAGGTTTCTTGCGGGAGGTAGCCGAGGCCGAGGATGGCGCGCCGGTACATCGGAAGCTCGGTGATGTCCTGCCCGTCGAGGAAGATCCGACCGCTGTCGGGCTTTACCAGCCCCATAACCGAATAGAAGCAGGTCGTCTTGCCAGCTCCGTTTGGTCCGAGCAGTCCGACGACCTCGCCGCGATGGATGTCGAGCGAGACGTCGTGGAGAACGGCGCGCCGGTCGTATGATTTGGCGATGGAGCGGACTTCAAGGGCACCGCTCACCTGCTTCGCCTCGTTTGTTGGGCGGGCAAGGGTGACTGCCTCGTTCATGCCGGCTCTATTTGGACTGCTGCTTCTGGGGAACCGTGAAATGCCCGATCACCCGGCCGCCGGTCGAATTCACGCCTGCGGGCCCTCCATCGACCACCGCGCGTCCTGAATTGAGATCGATGACGAGCCGCGCTCCATTCACCCGGTTGTTGTCGCGCGTGAGCTCGACGTTGCCGATGAGCGTGATGAGCTTCTTGTCCAGGTCGTAGATCCCAAAGTCGCCCTTGGCGGTTTCCGACGGATCGCGCACGACAACTCCGCCAGCGGCGTCGAGTTCGGTTGATCTGGACGTTGTTGTTCGCCTGCGCGGTTGAATAAGCCACCGTCAGCCGCTCAGTATCGAGCGTCAGATCGGCCTGCGTGACATGCACATTTCCGCTAAAAACGGCGCGGTCCGAACGCTCCTGCACCTCAATTCGCTCGGAGGTGACGTCGACGGGTGCGTTGGTGTTGTGGCCCTTGAGCGCGGAGGTCGGCTGCTCCTGCCTGACCTGCGCTGCCGCGGTCGGGGCAAGCGCCAGCGTTCCCGGGAGGCTAGCAAGGATGATGCCAAAAAAGCGCACGAACATCATCTGACCGCCCCTTGAACGATTTTCAAGCGAGCACCGTGGTCGAGCACTACGGTTCGGTCGCCAAGGTTGGCGCGGAGCTGGCCTGCTTGGAACTGTCCGAGCCGCATCGCGCCGGTTACAGGCCCGGCGCTCGCCATCTGGCGCTGCTTGAGGTCGACCGCGACGTCGCGCGTCCGGAGCCGATAACCGTCGGCCCCCGCGACATTCACCGGCCCGTCGATCAAAACTTTCTGCAAATCGAGATTGTACCGTCCACGGTTGGCAACAATCATGACCGGGCCCTTGTCCATATTGAGTCGCGCCGACATCCCGCTGATGTCCACGACCGGGACATCGGAGCTGCGCTGGATTGCGCGGTTGGCGAGGATTTGGAATTGCTGGCCCTTGTTGTCGGTACCGACGTAGCGAGCCTGCTCGACGCGCATCCTCTCGGAGGCATTTTGGACCTTTTTCTTGTCGAGGATGAAGCTGACGTCGGTTTTCTTTCCGAGGGGCGCGAGCGCGAGTAGGACGATCAGAACCCCCACCGCGCTCGGCAGCCCGATCTTGAACCAGCGGATTAGCCGGTCGTGAGCGCTCCCGGGAACCGCCCAGCCGCTCTTGGCCGAGCGCTGCGCGTCCGTTCGATTATCCACCACGGTCCTCAGCCGTCATGGGCGAAAATGTCCTGCTCGGGCCAGCCGGCGAGATCGAGCATTGCGCGTGTCGGTAGGAAGTCGAAACATGCCTGGACAAGTTCCCTCCGCCCCTCGCGAGCGAGGCGCTCATCGAGCCTCGCCTTCAGCGCATGAAGGTAACGCACGTCGCTGGCGGCATATTCGCGTTGCGCGTCGCTGAGTTCGTCCGCACCCCAGTCGCTGGTCTGCTGCTGCTTCGACAGGTCGACGTTGAGCAGTTCCTTGACCAAGTCCTTGAGGCCGTGGCGGTCGGTGTAGGTGCGAACCAGTCGTGACGCCGTCCGAGTGCAGTAGAGCGGCGCCGCCATGATCCCCAGATAGGCTTTCATAATTCCCACATCGAAGCGTGCGAAATGATAAAGCTTCAGGCGGCCCGGATCGGACAGGAGTGCCTTGAGGTTCGGAGCCGAATAGTCGCTTGCATTCCTGAAACGAACGAGATGCTCGTCACCCTGCCCGTCAGACAGCTGAACGAGGCACAACCGGTCTCGTCCCGGATTCAGTCCCATCGCCTCGGTGTCGACCGCGATCGGTCCGTCCGCGAATCCGACTTCGGCGGGAAGGTCTTCCTCATGGAAATGGACGGCCATTCGAGCTCCTTGGGACAAGGGTGGTCAAAGCGCTTTAGTCTTCCTTGCGCCTGCCTTGCCAGCCCTCAACGGACCAGGCGACCGGAGTCACTAGAGCCGCCTCGAATTTTCCTGTAAGGGCCTGCGCCGTGCGTGAGTAGCAATCGCACAGGACCGGATGCGCCTCGAGGCCCAGCGCGTCGGTTTGATTTATTGGTTGGGGCACACGGAAGTTAAGACGGAATGGGTTTCGATAGAGGGCGCAAGGGCGAACGCGGCGGGCGCGGTCGCGATAAACGCGAAAGTTTCGGCGACGACAAATTCGCAGGTGATTTCGGTGGCGGCGGTTTCCAGGAGCGCGGCGGCTACGGCGGCAGCGGTAGCGGCGGCGGTGGACGCGGTGGCTATGGCGGCGGTGGCGGCGGTTTTGGTGACCGTGGCGGCTTCGGCGGCGGCGGTGGCGGCGGCTACGGCGGCGGCGGCGGCGGCTGGTTTCCGCGGCGGTGGTGGCGGCGGTGGCTTTCGCGGCGGCGGAGCTGGCGGCGGCGGAATGCCTCCCCAGGTCGTCGGCGAAGGCAAGGGAGTCGTAAAATTTTTCAACCCGCAGAAGGGTTTCGGTTTCGTCGTTCGCGATGACGGCGGCGAGGATGTGTTCGTTCACATCTCTGCTGTCGAGCAAGCCGGCCTGACCGACCTCGCGGACGGGCAGCCGCTCGAATTCACGCTCGTCGACCGCGGCGGCCGGATCTCGGCGACCAACCTTCAAATCGAAGGTGAGCCAATGGCAGTCGAGCGGGCGGAGCGCGGGCCGCAGCGGCAGCTGACTGGCGAGAAAGCTACGGGTGTCGTCAAGTTCTTCAACTCGATGAAGGGTTTCGGCTTCATCCAGCGCGACGACGGCCAGCCGGATGCATTCGTGCACATCTCCGCTGTCGAGCGCGCAGGAGAATCCCGACCCTCAACGAGGGCGACCGAACTCGAGTTCGAGCTGGAGGTCGATCGGCGCGGCAAGACTGCGGCCGTCAACCTTCAGGCGATCAGCTAAGCTGAGTTGAACAAGGGGGCGAAAGCGCCCGTCCGGACCAGTTCCGGACGGGCGTTTTTCTTTGGCTAGAGCGCGCCTGCATAGAAAGCTGAGAGGTCGGCCTTCAACCGCCCCGCCGACACCGGATCGACGTACATCATGTGTCCGGCGGGATAATATTGATAGCGGATGTTCGCCTGGAGCTGCGGTTCCAGAGCCATATGCTTGAACTCATATTCGGCGCCGTGAAACGGCGTCGCGAGATCGTAATAGCCATTCACCGAGAGAATTTTCATCCGGGGATTCTGCCAAATCGCATTGGCGAGGTCAGAGCTCGTGTCCGCGATCTGCTGCTGTCCATCCGGCGCCTTGTGCGTGAAGTCCCAATTTAAATCGCCGCCGTAGATCCCGGCATAATTGTTCGGGCGGTAGGTCAGCGGCGTCTTGTAGCCGAGATCGCCGAACAGATAGGCGTTAAGGGCACCAACGAACGCACCTGTAATCGCGCTTCCTTGCGGATCGTAGTCGGCGCTTGCACCGACATTATCGGGCTCGGTCCCGACATAACGAGAATCGATTCGGCCGATGATCTCGTGCCGATCGCGCAAAAGCTCGCGCTGGAATCGGTCCGGAGGCACCCGTAGGTTGGAGCGAAGAATATAATCGGCCGAAAGGCCCGTCAGCTGCGCCATTCGTTGCGCGATGGATTGTCGCTCCTCGTCGTTGAGCAGGTTGCCACGCTGGAGCGCTGAGGCGTACGGACCGCTCGCGAACTCGCGCGCCTGCTGCAGGAAATCCTCGAGCGGCGGCTTGTTCGCAATTCTTCCATGGTACCAGGCGTCCGCGGCGTAAGTGGGAAGGAAGTTAATGAGCGACTGGTCGCCTTGGAAATCGGCAAAATTGAACACGGTCGACACGAAGGTGATGCCGTTGAGCTGCACACCGGCGTCGAGCAGCGAGCTCGAGAGCCCTGCTGCGCGCGTCGTTCCATAGCTTTCGCCGATGATGAATTTCGGGCTGTTCCAACGCTGGTATTTGGTCAGGTAGCGCTGGATCGTGCGCGTGAATGCGCCGAGGTCCTTGTCAGACTCCGAAGAAGTCTTTGGGCTCTGCCTTGCCGAGCTCGCGCGAGAGGCCGGTGGTGGGTGCGTCGAGGAAGACCAGATCCGAAACGTCGAGGAGCGTGTCCGGATTCGGACCATAGCGAAATGGCGGCCCCGGGATCGTCTCTGGATTCGCTGCATCGACCTTGATCGGGCCGAAAGAGCCCATGTGCAGCCACATGGTCGAAGATCCAGGACCTCCGTTGAACAGGAACGTCACCGGCCGCGGGCGGCCGGTCGCGGAGGTCACCGTATAGGCGACATAGAACATGCTCGCCGTCGGCTCACCCTTTTCATTGCGGATCGTCAGGTGGCCTGGAGTGACGGTATAGGCGAGCGTGTGGCCATGAAACGGAATCGATCGCCGGACGGGCTGCGCATCTTCTTCAACACTCGCCTTCACGACGTCGGCATCGTCGGTCTTCTTGTCGGTGTCGGACTTCGCTTCTTTGGGAGGAACGTCGCCAGCAGGCTGGTCGGCGCCATATGCGGCCGATGGCAGAAGCAACGACAGAAATATCAGCGCGCGCATTCTTCTCTTTCCCCCGGTGAGTTGCGCCGAAGCTTTGGCGCAGCGAAAACCGAGGCAGACTAGCCTTCGTCACTGTACAGTCTCAAGTCACCATCGCCTGAAGCGTCGCCAGTCGGTCGGCCTCAGCCGCCGGTTTGTCGATGCGGATGCGGCTGATGCGCGGAAAGCGCATCGCGAGGCCAGACTTGTGACGCGTGCTTTTGTGAATTGAGTCGAACGCGACTTCGAGGACCAGCTCTTTTTCGACCTCCCGAACGGGACCGAAATCGCTGAATTGTGTGCGCTCGGATCCAACGATCGAGCCACTTCAATTCTTCGTCGGTGAAGCCGAAATAGGCCTTGCCTACCGGGAGCAGCTCCTGCGTCTCCGACCAGCAACCGAACGTGTAATCGCTGTAGTAGCTTGATCGCTTTCCCGAGCCGCGCTGCGCGTACATCAGCACGCAATCGGCGGTGAGCGGATCGCGCTTCCACTTGTACCAGAGGCCAGTCCGGCGGCCGGCGACATATGGACTATCGCGGCGCTTCAGCATGATACCCTCGATGCTCGAGTCGCGCGCATTGAGCCGGAGGCCTTCGAGTTCCTCGAAGCTTCCCGCCTCGATCAGCTGCGAGATGTCGAAGCGTTCGGGGTCGAGCTCGCTCGGCGAGGCGCTCAAGTCGCTTTCTGCGCTCCTCCCACGCAAGGTCGCGCAGGTCGACTTCGCCCTCGAAGAGTATGTCATATAGGCGAACGAACGCGGGGTAAGCGCCAAGCATCTTCTGACTGACGGTCTTTCGCCCGAGCCGTTGCTGAAGCGCGTTGAAGCTTGCCGCGGCCCCGCCATGCCCTTCCCCAATGCCTTGGTCTGACCCTCGAACCAGGAGCTCTCCGTCGAGCACGCCCCTTGTTCGAAATGCGTCCGCCACATCGGGGAAGCTGTGCGAGATGTCGTCGCCGGTGCGGCTGTAGAGACGGGTCTGCGCGCCTGCATGAACCAGCTGGACTCGAATCCCGTCCCATTTCCACTCGGCGGCATAATCCTCGAGCGAGATCCGGGTCTTCTCGAGTGGGTGAGCGAGCATGAACGGCCGGAAGACGGGAATATCGAGCGCAATCGGCTGCTGCGAGCGACCTTCCGCCCAATCGAAAAGCTCGGCGAATGGTGGCGAGAGACCGTGCCAGACCTCCTCGACCAAATCGACGTCGAGACCGAAAGCCTGTGCAAGCGCCTGCTTCGCCAGCCGGGCGCTGATTCCAACTCGAAGCGCTCCCGTTGCGAGCTTGAGCAGCGCGAATCGGCCTTTTGCGTCGAGGTGATCGAGCATCGAGGCGAGGGTGTTCGGCGCATCGAGCCGGGTCGCGAAGCGCAGCTTCTCGATCGCTTCGGTGATGCTGATCGTGGCGTCGTCCGCTTCCGGCGCGCCGGTCGCCGACGTAGGCCAGAGCAAAGCAACCGTCTCGGCCATGTCGCCGACATAGTCGCGGCTCATGTAGAGCAGCACGGGATCGACCCGCTCCTCGGCCATCGCGCGAACTGCGGCGCCTTTGACTGCCGGAATGTCGAGCGTGCCGGTGAGCACGGCAAGGCCATAGCCGCGATCCGGGTCGGGCGTCTCCTGCAGGTAATCGCCGATCAGCTTGAGCTTGGTGTTGCGCGACCGCGTGTAGACGAGATCGTCGAGCAGCTGCGAAAAGGCGCGCATTGCGCCTCTAATGCACGAATCGGGGCTGAAGTGTCAGTGCAGGCGAACTGCGAGCGCCGCGAGGATCGTATCGCAATCGGCGGCAGACTGGCTCTCGAGCGCTTCATCGAGATGCTCGATGCAGCACTCGACAGTAACCCGATGCCCGGGGAGGAGAGCGAGCTGGGTCGAGCAGCGGGCAAGCCCTTCGAGCGTCGACAAGCCGTTAGCGACCGCGAGCTGCCGGATGGCGTCCATCTTGGCGTAAAGGTCGAGTGGAGAGATGCGCGGGCCCGCATCGCGGATTTCGGCAAGTCGGGTCGCAACCTGCGATCTAACGTTCGCCAGCGGGTCCGTAGTCATAAACTCCCTCCTCTTGAAGGAAGGGTCTCTCAGATTGGTTAAGCAGTTGTTACGCCGCTGTGTCGGTTGACAAATCGGCTCGGCTCGTCATGGAGCCGGGCGATTGCGAGCGGCCAAGAAGCCGCTCTTCCTTTTTCAGATTGGGATTAATCCGATGGCTAAGCCGGCAACGGTCAAGATCAAGCTCGTCAGCACCGCGGACACGGGCTTCTTCTATGTCACGAAGAAGAACCCGCGCACGCAGACCGAGAAGCTGAGCTTCAAGAAGTACGATCCAAGAGTGCGCAAGCACGTCGAGTTTAAGGAAGCCAAGATCAAGTAGCGTTAAGCGCTTTCGCCTCGACCCTCATCCCAGTCGTCTGATCGGGATTCTCCCTCATTTCCAGGCTCTCCGGCTTCGGGGTCTTTAGCGGGGGCATCGGACATAGTGCCGGTTTCGACCGGCGGATTCGCGGCGGGCTGCAGCAACTCGTCGACCGTCTGCGCGAATTTCATCACCGAGATCGGCTTGGACACATAGGCCTGTGCTCCAGCAGCGCGGATCCGCTCCTCGTCCCCGCGCGCCGAATAAGCGGTCACTGCCATGATCGGCACTTGGGCGAGCGCGTCGTCGCCGCGAATCGATCTCGATCAGCTCGAGCCCGCTGACGTGCGGCAGCTGGATGTCGGTAATGACCAAGTCGGGAGAGAAACTACGGGCGGCTTCAAGCGCGTTGCGGCTGTCGGTCACCGCCTCGGGCTCATGGCCATGGGCGGCGAGCAGATCGCAGAACAGCTTGATGTTCAGCGCATTGTCCTCGACGATGAGAATCTTCGCCAATTCGTTTGCCTCTCCTAACCGGCAGTATCTACGTGCTTCCGAACCTTAGTCCAGTTGACCCGGTTGCTCTTGCCCTTGCCGCGCTTGCGGCAACGCTCGGCGACGAGCGACGGGCGCAGCGGTTCCTCGATCTGACCGGAATCGGGACAGACGAGCTTCGTGCCCAAGCGGACGATCCGGAGGTCCTTGCCGCGTTGCTGCGGTTCCTCGAAGCGCACGAACCTGATCTCGTGAGCGTTTCCGGGCAACTTGGCGTTGCGCCGGAAGTGCTCGTACAGGCACGGCGCGAGCTCGAAGGCGGAGACGAATGACGAAGACGATTTTGGTCACTGGCGCGACAGCAGGCTTCGGCGAAGCGGCAGCGCGCAAGTTCGTGGCAGGTGGCTGGCGAGCGATTGGGACCGGCCGTCGCGGCGACCGGCTCAAGGCGCTTCAGGTCGAGCTCGGCGACGCCTTCCTACCGCTTGAGGTCGACATGCGCGACCTCCCAGCAGTCGAGAGTCTAGCGAAGCTTTCGGCGCCGTGGAACGAGATCGACCTGCTACTCAACAACGCTGGCCTTGCCACTCCCACGGATCCGCTGCCGGAGACCGAGTGGGAGCGCATAGAGACGGTCATCGGTACCAATGTCACGGGCCTCGTCGCACTAACCCGGGCGCTCTTGCCAAAGCTGGTCGAGCGCAAGGGGCAGATCATCAACCTGTCGTCGGTCGCGGCGACTTATCCCTATAAGGGCGGCGCGGTTTACGCTGGTACGAAGGCGTTTGTTCATCAATTCTCGCTCGATCTTAGAAGCGATTTCGCAGGTACCGGAGTGCGCGTGACATCGGTCGAGCCGGGCATGGCCGAAACCGAATTCACAATAGTCCGCACGGGCGGAGACAAGCAGGCGTCGGAAAAGCTTTACGCAGGTATGAACCCGATGACGGCGGAGGATCTTGCCGATCTCTTCTGGTGGCTCGCGAACCTGCCTCCGCATCTCAACATCAATACGATCGAGCTGATGCCGGTCAGCCAGAGCTTTGCTGGCTTTGTCATCGATCGGGAATAGCTGTCGTTCAGCTCCAGATCGGACCGGGATCGTTCCCTCGGGTGAGGATTGATTTCAGGGGCGTGTGCCAACCCATCAACCATCGATGGACGGGAGCGCTTGACCGCTCGCCTGTTCGAGTGCTTGGGGCGAGGCCATGAGCATCGATAACCGCCTTCTAGAACTTGGCATCACGCTTCCGCAGGCTGCCGCCCCAGTCGCCTCCTATTTGCCAGCAGTCGAGGCTAGCGGGTTGCTTCACGTCTCGGGGCAGATCAGTTTCGCCGAGGATGGGAGCCTCATCAAAGGGCGCCTCGGCGAGGATACCGAGCTCGAAGCAGGCCAGAAGGCGGCGCGGCGTTGCGGGATTATGCTGCTCGCGCAGATAAAGGCCGCGCTCGGGTCGCTCGACCGGGTTGAGCGAATCGTGAAGCTCGGCGTGTTCGTGAACAGCGCTCCTGCATTCACCGACCAGCCAAAGGTTGCCAACGGCGCCTCGGAGCTCATGCAGGAAGTTTTCGGCGAATCCGGACGTCATGCCCGAAGCGCGGTCGGAGTGGCGGTCCTGCCGCTGGGCGTCGCGGTCGAGGTCGACGCGATCGTCGCGGTGAAGGCCTAGTTCATTTTCAGCGGCTTACCCAAATAGGGGCATGGCCGATCGTGAATCCGAGATCATCGCCAAGATCGCCTCGGGCGTCTCGGGGCTGAACGCACGCGCCTGGGACCGCCTCGGCAATGGCGATCCGTTCACCAGCCATGCGTTCCTCGCCGCGCTCGAGGATTCTCATAGCGTTGGCCACGGAACCGGATGGACTCCTGCGCCGATCCTCGTCGAGGATGACGCCTCGCATCTCGTCGCCGCCGCACCCGCCTATCTCAAGACCCACAGCCAGGGCGAATATGTGTTCGACCATGGCTGGGCCGATGCGTGGGAGCGCGCGGGCGGACGATATTATCCAAAGCTGCAGGTGGCGGTGCCGTTCACACCGGTGCCAGGACCGCGTCTTCTCGGATCGCGGCCGCAGCAGCTACTGACAGCGATCGAAGCCGTGACCGTTCAGAACGACCTGTCGTCGGCCCATGTCACCTTTGTCGATGAGACGGAGGCGGGTGAGGCTGAGAGGCGCGGATGGCTGGTCCGTCACGGGGTGCAATACCATTGGTTCAACCGCGGCTATGTCTCGTTCGATGATTTCCTCGGCACTCTCAGCAGCCGGAAGCGCAAGACGCTTCGCAAAGAGCGTGCCGCAGCTGTCGAAGGCCTTGAGATTCGTGCTCTTCGCGGACGCGAGATCGCGCCTGCAGACTGGGAAGCGATGTGGACCTTTTATCAGGATACAGGCTCGCGCAAGTGGGGCCACCCGTACCTGACGCGCGAATTCTTCGACATTGCAGCCGAACGCATGGGCGATCAGCTGCTCCTGTTCCTCGCCTGCCGAGACGAGTTGCCGATCGCCGGCGCGCTGAATTTCATCGGTCCGGATACGTTATACGGCCGTTACTGGGGAACGATCGATGAAATGCCGTTCCTCCATTTCGAGCTTTGCTATTACCAGGCGATCGAATGGGCGATCGATCACGGGCTAAAGTCGGTTCAGGCGGGTGCCCAGGGCGAGCATAAGGTTGCTCGCGGATACGAGCCAGTGATCACGAAGAGCGTACACTTCCTGCCCGATCGCGGCTTTCGCGAGGCCGTTGCCGACTTTCTGGAAAGCGAACGGTCCGCGATCACCACCGAAGCCGAATGGCTCCGGCGCGATCTTCCCTACCGCTCCTCCTCCTCCTCTCTCCTCCTCCGATCAACTCGGACGGTCCGGCCGCCGGCGTCGGCCATGCCGCGATACATCGCGGAAGTCGTAAAGCCACATGCGGCGTCGCCATTAGCTGCGACCGCAATCAGCCCGCCCTTTCCGCCAAGTCCAGCGATGTCGGCGAGCACGGCATCGAGCGCCTCCTGAAGCGATTGGCCGCAAAGGCGCATTCGCTCGGCCAGTTGGTGCGCTGCGACCGCACGGATAAAATATTCCCCAGAGCCCGTTGCCGAAACGGCCGCAGATCGATTGTCGGCATAGGTGCCGCAGCCGATCAACGGCGAATCGCCCACTCGCCCCCAGCGCTTTGCGGTGAGGCCGCCGGTCGACGTCGCCGCGGCAACATTCCCTTCAAAGTCGACGGCAACAGCGCCGACAGTGCCATATTTCACCTCATCGTCGAACCCGTCCTCGGCGAGCAGCTCCTCGAGCTGCCGACGGCGCTCCGGAATTTCGAACCAGCTGTTGTCGACCTGCTCGAGCCCGCGCTGGCGCGCGAAATCGTCGGCGCCGTGCCCGGAGAGAAAGACGTGAGGACCATTTTCGAGCAGCTCGCGCGCCAGGCTGATTGGCGCTCGCGTGGTCCGGAGACCGGAGACTGCACCCGCCGCGCGAGTGCGACCATCCATGATGGCGGCGTCGAGCTCGACGCAGCCGCTCGCAGTCAGCACGCTGCCGCGACCGGCGTTGAAACAGCAATTTTCTTCGAGCACCCGAACCGCAGCCTCGACCGAGTCGATCGCACGCTCGCGCCTTTCGAGGATCTCAGCGCCTGCCACTAGCGCGGCTTCCAGCCCGGCCCGCGCGCACCGGTCCTGGTCCGGATCGAGGAGCGCACTACGCATCGCGCCCGCACCGCCGTGAATCACCAGCCGCCAACCTGCTTTCGTCATGCCCGCGGCCATAGCGGGCGGTCTCCCCTGACACCAGTTGACGCTTTCACGGCAGCATATTATTATGATATCAAATTAAAGGAGAGCGGAAGTGGCTGAAGGTAAAGTCGTCGCACTCACTGCGACCAGCGAAAGGCGAGCGACAACGGCGAGCGGTTATCCTTTGCTCGTCGTGCTGTTTCTGGCGATCCTCGCCGACATTTACGGGATCCTGGGGGTCTTCGGCCGGCCGCACATGACGAGCGAGATCATCATTGTCAGTGCCACGATCGTCTTCATTTTGACGATTCCGGGCTTCTACATGCTCCAGCCCAACCAGGCGGCGGC
Organism: uncultured Alphaproteobacteria bacterium; assembly: GCA_963785855.1. Taxonomy (GTDB): domain Bacteria; phylum Pseudomonadota; class Alphaproteobacteria; order Sphingomonadales; family Sphingomonadaceae; genus Sphingomicrobium. The sequence goes on along the minus strand of CAWAWT010000006.1, from coordinate 26,926 downwards.
AATCACTTTGTTCGGGGAATATCAGGGCACGGATCGATCGACCGGGTTGCGCTGGACCTGGCCCTGGATGGGCAAAACAAAGCTCTCGGTTCGCGCCAACAACTTCATTTCCGAAAAGATCAAGGTCAACGACCTTCGCGGCAATCCGATCGACATCGCCGCGCAGATCATGTGGCGCGTGGTCGATACCGCTCAGGCGTTATTCGATGTCGACGATTACAAGCAGTTCGTCCGAAGTCCAAGTCGAAGCCGCAATCCGAGCGATCGGTTCTCGCTACCCGTATGATGACTTCGCGCACCAGGAAATTACGCTGCGCGGCAACCATGAGGAAATCGGCGCAGAGCTTCGCAAGGAGCTGCAGGTCCGGCTAAACGTCGCGGGCATCACGATCGACGAGAGCGGTTTCACCTATCTCGCTTATGCGACCGAGATCGCCGGCGCGATGCTTCGCCGACAGCAGGCGCAGGCAGTTGTTGCGGCTCGCCAGACGCTGGTCGAAGGCGCCGTCGGGATGGTCGAGATGGCGCTCGCAGCGCTGTCGGAGAAAAATGTCGTCGAGCTCGACGACGAGCGGCGTGCAGCGATGGTGTCCAATCTGATGGTCGTGCTGTGTGGCGAGCGTGACGCGCAGCCGGTTGTCAACACCGGCACCCTCTATCAATAAGGAGCGGTCGGCGTGCCCAATGCCGAGCGCAAGGCCTATCCGCTGCGCATCGATCCCGCGCTTTGGGCGGCGATCGAACGTTGCGCGGCGGCCGAGATCCGAAGCGTGAACGCGCAGATTGAGTGTCTTTTGCGAGAGGCGCTGCTTGCGCGCGGTGTGAATCTCAGAGCGCCGAAGCCTCGCAAGCGTGGGCGACCACCGAAGGATATGAATGAATGAGCGATGAGCATGAGTGGTTCGCGCCGAAGCGATACGGCTACGGCGCCGGCGTTCCGATCCGTTGGCAGGGCTGGGCGCTGTGCATCAGCTACGTTCTTCTGTGTGTCTGCGCGGCCTTGTTGTTTGCGCGCGAGCTCCTGGTCATGGTCGCGCTGCTTGTACCATTGACCGCGACCCTTATCGTTATCACCGCGCGGACCACGAGGGGCGGTTGGCGCTGGCGTTGGGGAGACGAGGAATGATCGTCGATGTCTTGGTTGCGGCAGCCGCCGCGGTTGCAATTCCGATGACCGCGCCTGGTCCGCACGGATTGCTCGCCGGAACATTCCAGGATGCAGGCAAGGGTGCTCCGGTCGTTCTTATCATCCCCGGCTCCGGCCCTACCGATCGCGACGGCAACAATCCCCTCGGCGTCACTGCAGCGCCCTATAGGCTGCTTTCCGAGGCGCTTGCTGCGAAGGGCGTCTCGAGCGTTCGGATCGACAAGCGCGGATTGTTCGGAAGCAAGGCTGCGATCCCCGATCCGAACAAGGTGACGATCGCCGATTATGCCTTCGACGCCCACACATGGGTGGCGACAATTCGCAAGCACACAGGCGCGAGATGCGTCTGGCTACTCGGGCACAGTGAAGGCGCACTGATCGCGCTCGCCGCTGTGCAGAACGCCGAAGGAATTTGCGGCGTAATCCTCGCCTCGGGCGCGGGCCGAAAACTCAGCGATGTGATCCGCGATCAGCTTCGCTCCAATCCGGCGAACGCGCCGGTGCTCGACTCGGCGATGGCCGCATTGGCCTCGCTTGATCGCGGCGAGCATGTCGACGTGACGAACATGAACCCTGCGCTGCTCAAGCTCTTCGCGCCTCAGGTGCAGGACTATCTCATCGACATGTTCCGCTACGATCCTGCGAAGCTCGCCGCGTCGCTCAACGTTCCACTGATGATCGTTCAAGGAGAGCGCGACATCCAGGTTTCGACGATCGATGCCAAGGATCTCGCTGAAGCACAGCCCAAAGCGAAGCTCGTGCTGATTCCAGCGATGAACCACGTATTGAAGGACGTCGGGAGCGACGACCGCGCGGCCAACATCGCCACCTACGCCGATCCTTCGATTGCAGTCGATTCGTCGATGGTCGACGCTATCGCCGACTTTGTGAAATGATACTCTAACCGACTGACAGATCACGCTGCTGGTTGACCAACCGCCACTCGTCGAGGTCGGCGAGCATGATGCGCCCGGCCTGCTCGGCGAGATCCGCGGCGCGCGACAGGCCGACGTCCTTGCGCAGCTCGGCATCGATCTGGCGAAGCGTGCTTGCGGTCGCCATCGATCGCACCGCGTCGCCGCCGAAGTCTGCCTGGAAGCGGATTCCGAAGACGGCCGTGCCGAGCGCTGGAAATCCTGCGGAAACCAGCGTGAACCAATTGCCGTAGATATTGATGAAGGCGGCGTCGGCAAGGTAGGCGAGGATCGTTGCCAGCGAGACTAGGAGTGTGGCTCCGAACAGGATCGTGCCGATATATTCTAGCCGATGGTCGAGCATCTCGATCTGCACGGCATGGCGTTCGTGATAGTCGATCTGCGGAAAGACTTCGTGGTCGGCGATCGCCTTTGCGAGTTGGTGCGCGCAATGCGTATCGATCGCGCCCGAGGGACAACCCATCTCGCGCCAGATGGCACTGGCGTACCAATCGAGCCAGCGCTTGGGCACTGGGTTCGTTTCCGTGCCTGGCGGGTCGGGCGCGGCTATTCCAAGCAGCTTGAGCGACCGCATCGGCCGAAGTCGTTCCGCAAGCTGGCGATAATCGAGCCAGCGCCGGTGCCATTCCTGGCGAGTGCCGATCTGGGCGTTGCAGATGATCGCAACCGCGATCAACATCTCGAGCATCGCCTCTTCCATTTTGAGATGCGGCGTCATGAATGCGCTAAGACCGAGACAGACGGCGATGCCGCCAAGCAGGAAGTTGAAGATGTGCCCGCTGCGGTACGTCTGTGCGAAATGCGTAGCGAGCTGGTCGGCCCAGCTATAGGCCTCCTCGAGCAACCCGATCGGGGCGGATATTTGCAGGGCGTCGACGCAGCCCCGACGGTATCGTTTCCACTCATCGCAAATCTGCGCTTCGCAATGTTTGTTCGCAAAATCCTTCGCACCGATGCGGCAGACGCCGGCCACGGCAAGGAGCAGAGGATATTCGATGCGCGTGCGGATGCGGTGCGAGCGCTCACTGCTGAAGCGCTTCAGAAAGCGTAGCTCTTGCTGGTTCGGCGGCGGCATCAACAGCGCCTGGAGTAGGTCGTCCATTCCCTGGCGGTCGAGCGACCGTTCCGCGCCGGGCTCGTCTGTAAGGGTCAGCACGGCGGGATCGAACGCGCTCCACAGCAAGCGGCCGGGGACATCGGGTTCGAGGGACAAATGCACGACCGCCGTTCCGCGCGTGATTGCGAATTGCACCACCTCGCCGGTACCTCCGCGACCACGCGGGGGAAGGCCGTCCCAGACCGCGATCAGCGCTTCGCAATGGGCGACCGTTGCGCGGCCTGTCATTACATAAGCATCGAGCAAGCGCTCGCCGTGACCAGGTAGCTCGAGGACAGAGCTCGCGAGGCCAAGCAGCAAATCGAAGCGCTCCTGAGCCCCGTGATTGGCGAGCGTCGCGCGATACTCCGAACGCGCGAACGGGAGGACGATCTGCAGCTCCCAGCCCAGCTCCAGCGCAACCTCCGCCGCGATCTGGTCGGCGCCATCGGCGATCGGCGAGACGAAGCGAAATCGCGGCGCATCGGGCGAGAAATATTCGCGCTCGCGCTCGAACAACGATCCGGCGGAATCCGACACAAGCTGAAGGACGTCACGAATTCGCTTGCGAAGCGAATCGGTGCTTCCGGCCGGGAGGCTGTCGGCGCGATGGCCAGTAACTCCGACCGACACCACGAAAGGCAATCGCGGCGGACACGCACGAATGCGCCCCGCCGCAATAGGTTCAAACTCTGTTTGAGCTAAGTTCAGGTGATTGGCCCGGTGTTTCCGCCGTTCTTGATGATCGGGTCAAACGGTAGGACGGTGAAGGGAGGACCGCAAGTGAAGTTCCACTGATAGCTGACGTTCATTTCTCCGTTGGTCGCCGGATTGTTGTTCTTGTCGGTGAACGCGGCGGTATTGGGTTGGTTATTGTTGCTGTTGTTGTGCATCGAGATCCCTGTGATCTAACTCGCGTGGTTTCCGGAGCCGGTCGGTGGGCAGGTATCGACGTTGTCACACGTATCGAGGCTCGCAAACTTAACGTTGGCGCCTGACGTGTCTTGCAACGTGAAGTTGAAGCGCGTCGCAGCCTGATTTTGCGCCGGAACGCGAAATCTCTCCAGCTCGCGATGCAGCCAGTCGGCGAGCGACCTGTCTTTATGGCTGTAGCTCAGGAAAGCATAATAGCGGGTGCGAAGGCGGGGAATGTAAATCTTGTTGTGCTCGAGCGCACGCTGTTCGACTGGAAGTTGGGCAAGCTTGGCCATAGGCCGCCCCCAGCAAGTCCCGTTAGCGCCGTTAACACAATGCGCGTGCGCGATTAACTTTGGACTCGGATTGTTGGTTCGCTTTGCGGGAGTCGTCCGAGCGCCTATATGGCCGCCCGTGTCCATCCGTCCCTGGCGAGATATCGAGCGACGCAAGTCGCGGCAGATCATGGTCGGCTCCGTGCCGGTCGGCGGAGACGCGCCGATCAGCGTCCAGACCATGACGAATACTCCGACCGAGGACGCCAAGGCCACGATCGACCAGATCCGCCGCTGCGAGGATGCGGGTGCGGATATCATCCGGGTGTCGTGCCCAACTGCAAACTCCACTGCGGCGCTGAAAGAGATCGTTCGAGCGGCGCGCGTGCCGATCGTGGCCGACATTCACTTTCACTATAAGCGCGCACTCGAAGCGGCGGACGCCGGTGCCGCCTGTCTCAGGATCAACCCCGGCAACATCGGCTCGGAAGAGCGGGTGCGCGAAGTCATCGCTGCGGCGCGGGCTAACGGTTGCGCGATCCGCATTGGGGTCAATGCTGGAAGCCTCGAGAAAGACCTGCTCGAAAAGTATGGCGAGCCCTGCCCCGAGGCGCTGGTCGAAAGCGCGCTCGACCATATCCGGATTCTCGAGGACCATGGCTTTCGCGAGTATAAGGTCGCGGTAAAGGCGAGCGACGTGTTCCTTGCCGTCGCCGCTTATCAGCAACTCGCGGGCGCGGTGGATTGCCCGCTACATCTCGGCATTACCGAAGCCGGTGGCCTTATCGGCGGCACCGTGAAGTCATCAATCGGAATCGGAAGCCTGTTGTGGGCCGGAATCGGCGATACCATCCGCGTGTCGCTCTCGGCCGAGCCCGAAGAGGAAGTCCGCGTCGGCTACGAGATTTTGAAGACGCTCGGCATTCGCAGCCGAGGCGTGCGGGTCGTTTCCTGCCCCAGCTGCGCTCGGCAGGGCTTCGACGTGATCCGCACTGTCGAAGCGCTTGAAGCGCGGCTCCAGCACATCAAGACCCCGATGTCGCTGAGCGTGCTCGGCTGCGTCGTCAACGGCCCCGGCGAAGCACGTGAGACCGACATTGGAATCACCGGCGGCGGCAACGGCACGCACATGGTTTATCTGTCGGGCGTCACCGATCATCACGTCAAAGACGGCGACATGATCGACCATATCGTGAAGCTTGTCGAAGCGAAGGCGGTCGAACTGGAAGCCGAGGCGCAACAGCAGACGCTCGACGCAATCGAATAGTCGGCTAAGCGACGTGGGTGCGCCGCGTCGAGCATCCCTTTCAGGCTTTCACTGCAGCGCTCGGTGCTGTCGCTGTGCTGTCCATCATGGACGCGGTGATGAAGCACCTTGTCCTCGCCATTGGAATCGTCGCCGTAAGTATCTGGCGCGCGGTAGCAAATCTACTGATCAGTAGCGGGCTTTACCTTCCGCGCCGGCTCCCCGGGCCAAGTCGCAAGACGCTCTGGATTCACGTCAGTCGAGGCGCGGTGGTCACCTTGATGGCGGTGCTCTTCTTCTGGGGAATCGGCCGAGTACCGCTCGCTCAGGGGATCGCTCTGACGTTCATCGCGCCGCTCATCGCTATGGTGCTCGCGCCGTTGTTTCTCAACGAAAGTCTTGGTGCGCGATCGATCATCGGCGCGATCGCTGCCTTTACGGGGGTGATCGTGATCGTGCTCGGCCAGGCGCAAGCCCAGCTGGGCCCGAAGGTTTTCATCGGAAGCCTGGCGATCATTGCCTCCGCGCTCTGCTACTCGGCCAATATCATCATGATGCGCTGGCAGGCGCTCGTGGCGAAGCCGCTTGAGATTAATTTCTTCCAGGCGCTGGTCGTGCTTCTGATCTGGACCGCAGCGCTTCCGCTGGTCGGCATGCCCGCGTGGCCGCGAGGTCAGATCGGGTGGATCTTCGTCGCCTCGATCCTGTCGTCTAGCGGAAGCTTGCTCTTCGCCTGGGCCTATGCGCGGAGCGAAGCGAGCTATCTGGCAGTGACCGAATATAGTGCCTTCTTGTGGGCTTCTGTGCTGGGCTGGCTCGTGTTTGTCGAGCCCGTATCTCTTTACACGATCGCTGGCGCCGTGCTGATCGTCGGCGGCTGCCTCATTGCAGCGCGGCGCAAGATCGTTGCTCCGCCGGAAATCGACCTTGCGTGAAGGAAACGGCATGGCCTGGATATGGCTAATCATCGGTGGGCTTTTCGAGGTCGGATTCACGACTTCGCTCCGCTTCGTCGACGGTTTCCGGAACGTGCCGTGGACACTTGCTTTTCTCGGGTCAGTATCGGTCAGCATGGGCATGCTCGAAATCGCCTCACGCTCGATCCCGATGGGCACGGCCTATGCCGTGTGGGGAGGCATAGGCGCAGTCGGGACGGTGGCTGTCGGTATCCTCTGGTTTCACGAACCTTCGAGCGTCATCCGCTTATTGCTCATCCTCGCGATCGTCGGCGCGATCGTAGCGTTGAGGCTAACTTCCTAGCGATAGGTTTCGCACGTGATCTTGGCGAAGTGGCGATCATCTCGCTGCCGATCTGCGAGATGCCTCGAGACTTACTGGTGTCGGCTTCGCTCCCGCGCTCATGCCAGCCTCACACCCGAAGCGGCCAAGGCCTGGTTCGACCCGAGGCATTCGTCAGCCGCTTCGGCAAACCCGATTGACACGCATGAGAGCTCGCCGCAGCCTCATCGTCGGGGGACCATGAACAAGCACCGTGTCGAATTATTCAGTGACGGCGTATTCGCGATCGTTCTGACTCTGCTGGTGCTGAACCTAAAGGTGCCCGCAAGTCATGGTCTGACGGCGCTGCGTGACATCACTCCAGCATTGATCGTCCATGCTGCAAGCTTCCTACTGGTAGGAGTGATGTGGGTGGGCCACCACGGCGCTCTCGCTCGTGTGGACAGGATCTCGCATCGAGCGCTCCTTTTCAACTTGCTCATTCTGTTCTGGGTGACGCTCCTGCCGTTTGCGGCCGAAAATGCCGCGGATCGGCCGCTGGAGCCGCTAGGCCCCAGTTTGCTCGCATTCAGCTGCGGTGCGTTCTTCCTGTCATATTTGGGCTTTCGGTTCAGCGTTCACTCGACGATTGACGACGTTCCCGAGATGCGGCGATGGAAACAGGGGCGGGTCGCGATTGCGGTTGCAGTGGCGACTGGGAATTTTGTTTGCGCAGGTTTGGCTTGGGTCTCGCCCTGGGTCGGCTATGGCGGCGCATTCGCGACAGTGCTTGTGTTTTTGCTTTTGCGAAGCCCACCCGAGTCCGAGGAAAAGTTCATTCGCGAAGCCAGGGGGCACGAGGTTCCTCCCTCGCTGCCCAATTAGGGTAGCAAGCGTGCAGCTATTCCTCTGACTTCCTTCCGATCTGAAACGCCTGTGGTCGCCTGCGACGTGAAAGCTATCCAGGCAGGACATTCGCTTCGAGATGAGCTACGTTACGTTACCGACCATGCAAGGAGCATGCGAATGGCTACAATCAGCGTAGTTTACCCGCGATCGGCTGGTGCTACTTTCGATTACGATTACTATCAGAACAAACACCTGCCGCTCGCCCTCAGCCGCTGGGCGGACGCGGGTTTGGTTGGAGGTGAAGCTCTCATTGGTAAATCGGCGGTCGATGGCTCAGAACCACCATTTTTCGCCATCGGCATCATCCATTTTCAATCTTCGGATGCGCTTAGTGCGGCGCTCGCTGGCGAGCATGCATCGGAAGTGATCGGTGATATTCGCAACTTCACCGACGTGCAGCCAATCATCCAGATCAACGAGCGGATCCAGCCAAAGAGCTAAGGCACGGCAACGTCTGCTTCCCGATCGGTGGACATGAGCGACGAATGAGAAACCGCACCGATGAGCGCTCGTGAAGCGAGCTTGCGCAATGAGGCGAGAAGTTTCCGCCAATCGGCGGCATGAATAGCTTTGGAAGATCTGGCGGGGGCGGCCGAAGATCTTCTCCCAGAAATCCCCTGCCGATGCTCGCTGTCCTCATGATGTTGGGAAGCACCCGAGCCGCGGTCGTTTCCGATTTATCGTGCAGCGGTGTTCGTTTGAGCGGAGACGATCTTCCTCCAAAAGGGGAGCTTCTTGAGATCAGAATGGGCGACGTGGAAGCGTTTGGAACCGTCGTGTGGGCGACAATTCTCAATGCGGTATCGCTTTTGATTCGGTGCTCGCTTCGGCTGATGTCGAAGCGCTGCGCCTAAAAGCTGGCAAGACCAGCTTGTCGAACATGTCAGTTGAAGAACAAATCGCGCTGGATGAATGGGTGCTTGGCGTTTCACGGTGAAGCATTTGCGCCTGCATCAATTCACGACTTGGCGGCCTGGCCTCTCTCATTATTTCGGCTGCTTTCCCCGATCGCCCTCGCGCCGGTTACTCTTCCGGCGATCGTCTTGTTTTCGATCGTCCTGGCGCCTGTCATCCTCTCGCCGATCACCGTTTCGCCTATTGCCCGAGTTTCCATTTTGATCAGCCATCATATTTGCTCCAGCCCGATGGCATTCTAATCCTTCGCTAGGCTGATTTGTAGTGCGCGTTTCTCACCCGATGCAGCTGGCGGACCGCGGCGCCGGACTGGCATTAGTTAAATTATCGTTAGCTGTTGCTAGTGATCTGTGCTCTTAACGTCACCGCCGAATGTTCGGCGTATAAGGGGGTCTCAATGAAGACATTGGTTTTGGGCGCTGTAGGCGCCCTTGCAATCGCGTGCGTCTATGCTCCGTGCGTCGCCGAGCCCTATGTCGATTACACTCCGCAGAAGGGCTATTGGACGATCAATGCGGTCGAAGTCGATCCGAACCACGTCGACGACTACCTCACCGGTTTGCGCGGCTCGCAGGTTACCGCGTTCGAGGTTCTCAAGCGCCGCGGTCTCATCGACGATTACAAATTCATGGTCAGGAACGGTTATGTGAAGGGTTCACCGAACGTCCTGATCATGACCCATGTGCCAAACACTGCGCTCGACGATCCTGATCAGGCGCGCGACCAGGCAGTGCAGAAGGAAATCTATTCCATGTTCAGCAAGGAAAAGGGAGACGAGGCGGTTCGCGGCTATGAGCACTACCGGACGTTCATCGACAACGGAAACTGGCAGACAATGACGATGAACAAGTGAGATAGCAGTCACCGGTACGGAAGGACGGGCGCCGGTTGGCACCCGGTTCGACGCACGATCTGCTTAACAAATCCAGACCGGTTACGCTGAACTCGGGCCACGGACGCCTCCTCTCAGATGATCGTTGACCACCATCTGGCACAGATTTACTGTAGGGGCGTCCGCCTGGTCATCCACGCGGAACTTCGTTTAGCCGGTCGGCTATCTCGGGGCCGGCTGGAAGATAGGGCGAGAGTTGCGGATCCTCGTCCTCGATCGACTTGTAGAGCTTCGGCGCCGGAAAGGCTCCGCGCGCCTGCTCAAAGGCATAGCCCAATGAGAGAAGCCGCGCTTCGCTCCATTTAGGCCCGATGAAGCTTAGCCCGACCGGCATTCCCTTCACGAGCGCCATCGGCACTGTAAGGTGCGGATAGCCCGCCACGGCTGGGAGGTTGCCCGCGCCGCCGCCACCGAACATATCGCCGTTCACGGCGTCGATCTTCCACGCGGGGGAGGCTGTCGGGCCGACCAATGCAACCACATTGTGTTGCTTTAGCATCTTGTCGATGCCGTTCGGTCCGGCGGCGCGGAAGCTCATTTCGCGCGCTTTTTTGTAGGCTCGATCGTCGAGGCCCTTGGTCTTCTCGGCACCCTCGAAATAGTCCTGGCCGAACAAAGTCATTTCTTGCTCGGCATGGGAGTTGTTGAAGGTGATGAGGTCCCGGAGCGATCGCGCCGGGATCGCCGCGGGGCTGTTCTTTAGATATTTGGCAATGTCGGCCTTGAGCTCGGTGTGCAAGACAATATCCTCGCCTTTACCGACGGCCTTGTCATCGAACTTCTTTATGTCGACGAGGATGGCACCCTTCTGCTTTAGTATCGCAAGCGCTGTGTCGAAGGCTGGATCGAGCTGCGACGTCGAAGCAAAGCGAAGCACGCCGATGCGCTTGCCTTTCAGCGCGCCGGCATCGAGCGCCGCCGCATAGTCGATTTTGTGCCTGTCGGCGTCACGGGTGGCCGGGTCGCGTGGATCGCTCCCGGCGATGACTGCCAGAAGCTCGGCCGCATCGCGGACGTTGTCGGCCATCGGCCCGGCAGTGTCCTGGCTATGGCTGATGGGGACGATGTAGGTGCGGCTGACGAGACCAACTGTCGGCTTCAATCCGACGATGCCATTGAGCGATGCGGGGCAGGTGACGGAACCATCGGTCTCGGTACCGATGGCGAACCGGACGATACCGGCTGCCACTGCAGCACCGCTCCCGCTCGAGCTGCCGCAGGCGTTGCGGTCGAGCGCGTAGGGATTGTGCGTTTGTCCGCCGACCGCGCTCCAGCCAGAAATCGAATGGGACGAGCGGATGTTCGCCCATTCGCTAAGGTTTGTCTTGCCGAGAATGATCGCTCCGGCGGCACGAAGCCGGGTCACAAGAGGCGCGTCGCGGTTGGTGACATTGTTCGCGAGCGCGAGGCTGCCTGCCGTCGTTGGAAGCGTGCCGGCGCTTTCGATATTGTCCTTGATGAGGACGGGCTGACCGGCGAGCGGGCCGCGCAAATTGCCGCTCTCAACCGCACGCGCCTGCGCGATCGCGGTCGGGTCAACGGCGATGACCGAGTGGAGCTTCGGGTCGATCGCAGCGATCCGGTCGAGCGCGGAGCGTACGTTGACCTCCGCCGGTCCGGAGACCTGAGCGGAGGCTGACGTCGCAATCACAAGAGCGCCAAGCAGCGATGCCGAACCAATAAATCCCTTACGCATACGGGCCCCCTCTCATTTGCATCAGCGCGGTGCGAGCAGCGCGTCGAGCGTTCCCTCTCCCTTGCCGGTCTTCACCAGCCTTGGATAGCGCAAGCCGCCGTGCCAATCGAGCGCGACGGTGCGGTAGATATCGTCCTCGTGGACAAGCAGGTGAGGCGATGGGCCATCGCTGGCGGCGGCCTTGATCGAATCCTTCAATAGGTCGGTATCGTAGTTTCGCCCGTTGATCGCGACGATTTGCGTACCGACCGTCAGGCCCGCCTTGAACGCTGCGCTGTTCCAAAGCACGGACTGGATCTTGCCATCGTTCCCGACCGCAAGGCCGCCCGAATAGGTTAGGTCCGCGCCCTTGCGCAGCTTATCGATGTTCTTGGCCCATTTGGTGGGCTCGGCGGTGTAGACGAGGTTGTATCCGCCCTGGTTGATGCCTTCGAGAGGCGCTTTCGGCGCAACGTCGTAGACCCGGCGCTGCAAATAGCTCCGCCAGTCGTATGGCTGCACCTTGTTCAGAGTCGCGACGATGTCGTCGAGCGTATACGTGAGCTCGCCATAATCGCGATCGCGAACGCCGAAGAAGGCCTTTGCGAAATCGTCGATCGAGCGCTTGCCGGCCGACTGCTCGCGGATGATGCGATCGACATCGATCCAGATCAGTTGGCCCTCACTGTAATAATCTTCACTGCGCTGCCAACTGCGCCACGGCTCGGGCTGCCGGCTGGCGACAATAGGGTCGTTGGTCGTATCGACCAGCGGCCGCCACTCGCGTCCCGGCGTGCCCTCGCTGTACGAGGCCGCGGTCGCGGCGATCGCATCGAGCGTGTCCTGCTTCGACAGCATGCCCGAACGGGCGCCGAGCACGTAGCCCCAGAATTGAGTCTGACCTTCGTAGACCCACAGCAGGTCGTCCTGCATCGGCGTTCGATAATCCTGCGTCCAGAGGTCGGCGGCACGGCGGAACTTGCCGTCCCAGCTATGGCTGAACTCGTGCGGAAGCAGGTTGCGGTCGACCAGAGCATTGTCCCAGTCGGTGAAATACCCACGACCAGTGCCGTCTTCCGAGCTGCGATGATGCTCGAGGCCGTTGCCGCCAAGATAATCCGAAATTGTCAGCAGGAAGTCGTAATGGTCATAATGCTGCGCTCCAAAGGCCTTCACCGCCTGCTGAACCAGGCGCTTGTGCGCATCGATCTGTTCGGGCTTAGCGGCAAGCTCCGCCTCATTGTCGGCGATGACGTCGAGAGTGACGTCGGGGCTAAGTGGGAAGGCGCGATAGTGGTCGCCCGCGATGAGCGGAGAATCCATGAGAATTTCGTAGCTCGTCACCGGATAGTCGATTCGATTTCCGGTCTGACCGTTCGGCCTAAGGGCGGTCGCCACCTTCCAACCGGCGGGTACGATCACCGAGGCCTGGACCGGGATATCGCGAACGAAATAACCTGCAGGGTACATTGAATTCGACAGCCATTGGATGCTCTCCAGGTCCGGCGTCGCGAGAATCCGGCCCTGGTTGCCGCTCGTGGGAGTCACGTAATCATAATCGAGGTCGATTGCGCTGACGCCCTGTGGAACAGCGATGTGAAACGCGAACACGTCGAGGGTGTCGCGGACCCATTTTAGCGCCTGTCCGTTCGCGCTCACTCGAAATCCAGTCACACTCTTGATGTCGTTCCGGGGGTTGTGACCGCCCGGAACCCACTTTGGATAGAGCATGACAAAGTCGCCCGCTGCGGGGATGGGCACGTGCTGATGGATGCGGAAAATGCCGCGAACATTGTCGGACGCATCGACGGTCAGTTGCATCGTTCCGGGAAACATGACGTCGCGCGCGGGCATAATGGAATCGGTCTTCGGCGTCGGTTCCGGCTTGCTGTTTTGTGGTGGAACGAGCTGCGCGTTGGCCGCTGTCGCGAGGCATGAAGACAAAAGGATAGCAAGCGCGGCTCGGCGCATCGATCAAACTCCCTACAAGAAAAATGAAATTGAAAGTTGAGCTCTAACGAAAATTGCGCCGAGCGCACAACGTCTGTCGCACGTTCGCAGACGGCTGTCGGCTCTTCGTCGAAGTTCACCGCTTTGTCAGCGCTCATTCAGTTCGCCCAACTACCGGAGCGTCGATGAATAGCCGTTCCATGCTGCTCGGTAGCGCTGCCGCCATCTGGCTTACGACACCCGCTTCCGCGCAAGAGCAGGCGCAGCCCGCGCCGCAGACAATAGGCCAACAGGCTCAGCCGCCAGCGACTCGGCCGATGACGGTCGGTCCCGCTACTGTGCAGACCGACACGACGACCGCGCAGTCGGTCGACGAGGAGGAGGGCGAAGATGAGATCGTCGTCACTGGTGCGCGCCCACGTGGCTCGGTCGTGGGCGACATTCCGCCCGAGAATGTACTCACCTCGCGGGACGTTCGAGCAACCGGTGCGACCAACATCAATGATCTGCTTGATGCACTCGCGCCACAGATCGGGAGCGCCCAGGGACGTTCCGACGGGCGGCCGGTACTCCTTCTCAATGGACAGCGCATCTCGAGCTTCCGGGAAATGCGCGACATTCCCACAGAAGCAATCGAGCGCGTCGAAATTCTTCCAGAAGAGGTCGCGCTCAAATATGGGTATCGAGCTGACCAGAAGGTCGTGAACATTGTCCTTCGCCAGCGTTTCTATTCGACTACGGCTCAAGTTGGCGCCGGAGTTGCAACGGATGGGGGCTACGCGAACGACAACGCCGACGTCACGCGCTTCATCGTCCAGAAGGATGGCCGCACCACGCTGAACCTGCATGCTGAGGGCAACGGCATCCTGACCGAAAGCGAGCGGAACATCGACATCGCGCAGCCGCAAAGCGGGACAGTCGAGGATGCGCTCGCTGCCCGTTCGCTGCTGCCGAGTAAGCGCGACATCCGCGCGTCGAGCACGATCAACCGCCAGGTTTTGGGGGACGTTTCGGGGACCTTGAATACCGAACTGGAGCACACCGATGGCCGCGCCCTCATTGGGCTCGGCGACAGCTTGATCCAGGCGCTTGGCCGCAACACCAGCACCGATACTGCGCATATGGGACTGACGCTCAACGGGACAAAAGCCAATTGGCGCTGGACGGTGACGAGCAATGGCGATCTGGAGCGCGACGTCACGGGGACCCAGCGCGACAGCCTCGCAGGCGGCCGCGATCGTGCGCGCGAGACGACCGAATCCGGCGACGTCACGGCGACAGCGAATGGCACTCTCTTCACGCTTCCAGCCGGCGATGCCAGCACCACTCTCACGCTCACGGGTAGCACGGTGCACCTCAGCAGCCAGCGGGAATTGCTGAATGACACGAACGCGCATTCGCTTTCACGAACGACCGGCGAGGCGGCGATAAATCTCGACCTTCCGATCTCGCGCAAAAATCGCGGCTTCAGCGCGCTCGGGAACCTCACGGTCAACGGCAATGTAGAAATCGATCAGCTTTCGGACTTTGGCACGCTTACCAAGCTGGGCGTCGGGGCGAACTGGTCGCCCGTCGACCAACTGAACTTCGTTGGCAGCTGGACGGGCGAGGAAGGTCCGCCGACGATCAATCAGCTTGGCGATCCGGAGCTCGCTACACCGGGCACGCGCATCTTCGACTTCACGACCGGCCAGACGGTTCTCGCCACCGTGACCACCGGGGGCAATCCGGGTCTTCAGTCCGACAAGCGCAATGTCGCGAAATTCGCGGCATATTGGCAGCCGTTCGAGAAGACCGATCTGAAACTTCGCGCTGAATATGTCCATCAGGTCATTTCCAACCCGATCTCCAATCTCACGGTGACTCAGAGCATCGAGGCGGCATTTCCCGACCGGTTCGTTCGCAATTCCTCCGGCAACTTGATCAGCGTCGATCTGCGTCCGGTGAACTTCGGGAGCTCGGAGCGTGACACGCTGAGGGTGGGATTGGATTTCTCGAAGCCTCTGAAGTCCCATCAGCCATCGCAGGCAATCATCGACCAAATGCGCGCGCAATTCCGCGGTCGGGCGCAGCGTGACGGCGGCGGCCCTGAAAGTCCCTCTAGCAGCCAATCCTCCGCTGGAGCTCCATCCGGGGCCCCGCTCCCGGCGAGCGGATCTCCGACAGCGGGGGGGAGTACGAATAGCTCGCCCCGCTCTGCTGGCGGATCGCCGCCCGGTGAGGGCGGATTTGGTGGCCGGGGCGGATTCGGAGGCCGCGGCGGAGGCGGAGGGTTGTTCGGCGGCGGGAATCGCGGCCGGCTCACCTTTTCGCTCACCGATACCATGACCTTCGTTGACAAGGTGAGGATCGGGCCCGGGCAGCCTGAGATCGATTATCTTCACGGCGACGCAGCGGGCCAAAACGGCGGCACGCCGCGCCACTCCGTCCAGGCGCAAACCGGCTATTTCAATAACGGGCTGGGCGCGCGTCTGGTGAGCAATTGGCGCAGCGGATCGACGGTGAACACTTTGACCGGCGACAATCTCCGCTTTTCGCCGCTAACGACCTTCGATGTACGGCTTTTTGCCAATCCGGGGGACATTCCCGAGGTTGTAACCAAGCATCCCTGGCTGCGCGGATCCCAAGTCCAGCTTCAGATCACCAACCTGCTCGATAGCAGGCCGAAAATTCACGATGCATCGGGAAGAGTGCCTCTAAGTTATCAGCCCGATCTTCTCGATCCGCTGGGACGCACGATCATGATCAGTTTCCGGAAGCTGTTCCTGCCGAACCCGAGCTGGTTCCGCCGACAGTTTCAGGACAGCCGGCAACCTGGCTCGCGCTGAGCGCGGGTTTTCCAGACTTGCCCAATATGCTTTAGCGCGCGGCCATGACGAGGGTTCAGCCCATTCGGGGCACGCAAAGCTTGCTTGGTGAAGAGGCCGACCGCCTTGCCGCGGTGGTCGCCGCCTTCGATCGCGTCCGCCGCCTGCATGGGTTCAAGCGGGTCGAGGTGCCGACGATCGAGCAGACCGCGGTGTTCGCGCGAACGATCGGCGAGACGACCGACGTCGTCTCGAAGGAAATGTATTCGTTCGAGGATCGCGGTGGGGAATCGATCACTCTGCGGCCCGAATTCACGGCCGGTATCAGCCGGGCCTACCTCAGCGAGGGCTGGCAGCAATTTGCACCGCTTAAGGTCGCGACGCACGGTTCAGCCTTCCGTTACGAGCGGCCGCAGAAGGGACGTTTCCGCGAATTCCACCAGCTTGATGCCGAGATCATTGGTGCAGGAGAGCCGCAGGCTGACGTTGAGTTGCTGGCGTTGGCCGACCAGCTTCTGAAAGAGCTTGGGATCGATGGTGCTGTCCTAAAGCTCAATACGCTCGGAGATCCGGAGACGCGGGCTTCTTGGCGAGATGCACTTTACGATCATTTCCGAGTCCATGTCTCCGAGCTGAGTGAGGACAGCCAGGCGCGGCTCGAGCGTAATCCACTTCGAATCCTCGATAGCAAGGCGCACCAGGACTGGCCTATCGTCGACAGCGCGCCGGTCATCGATGAATTTCTAACCCCGGAAGCCGCAGATTTTTTCGATCGGGTGACCGAAGCGATCGATGCCGCCGGAATCGCTTGGGAGCGCGCGCCGCGATTGGTGCGCGGGCTTGATTATTATCGGCACACTGCTTTCGAGTTCGTGACCGATCGGCTCGGCGCTCAAGGAACCGTGATCGCGGGCGGTCGCTATGACGGCTTGATCGAAGCGTTGGGCGGCCCGAGCACGCCAGCAGTCGGCTGGGCAGCTGGAATCGAGCGGCTGGCGATGATGATCGGCGCCCCCGAGCGGGAAAGACCAAGCGTCGTGATTGTGCCCCTTGGCCCGCGCGCGGAGCTGGAAGCGCAGGGCATACTTGCTGGCCTTCGCCGCGAAGGCATTGCCGCAGACATGGCCTATCGTGGTAATATGAAAAAGCGCCTTGGCCGTGCCAATGACTCTGGCGCTGCTTATGCGCTGATCATCGGCGACGATGAGCTCGATCGCGGCGAGGCCCAGCTTAAAGACTTGGCAACCGGCGCTCAGCGCGCGGTGTCGCTGGACTTGATTTCGGAAGCGATCGCACGGTGACGCAGATCTCGTCCGAACGTATCGCGTCTATCGAGGCGCGTCGGCACGAGCTTGCGGAAGCGATGGCGCGGGGCGATCTGGCGCCCGACCAGTTCGTGCGTCTGTCCAAGGATTATGCAGCGATTGAGCCAGTTGCCGCGGCTGCGCGGGAGGTGCGGCGACTGCGGGCTGAACTCGAGGTCCTCAATGGGATGGTCGCGGATCCGAGCGCCGAGCCTGAGCTTAAGGAAATGGCCGCGACTGAGGCCGGGGAAATTCGTGACAAGCTGCCGCGCGCAGAGCGGGCGCTCGCGATCCAGCTGTTACCTCGCGACTCTGCAGACGAGCGCGCAGCGATGCTCGAGGTGCGTGCCGGCACCGGCGGCGACGAGGCGGCGTTGTTCGCCGGCGACCTGCTGCGCATGTACCAGCGGTTTGCGGACGCCCAGGGATGGCGGTTCGAGCTCATCTCGGCGAGCTCCTCCGAGCTTGGAGGCTACAAGGAAGCGATCGCCTCGATCACTGGCGCCGGTGTGTTCGCTAAGATGAAATTCGAAAGCGGAGTTCATCGTGTGCAGCGCGTTCCGGCAACCGAAAGCGGTGGCCGCATCCATACCTCGGCAGCGACGGTCGCTGTGCTTCCGGAGGCAGAGGATGTCGACGTCCAGATCGATGAAAAGGACTTGCGCATCGACGTCTACCGCTCGTCGGGTCCAGGAGGTCAGTCGGTCAACACGACCGACAGCGCGGTTCGGATTACCCACCTTCCGACGGGTCTCGTGGTGATTCAGCAGGACGAGAAGTCTCAACACAAGAACAAGGCCAAGGCGTTGAAGGTGCTGAGGACGCGCCTGTTTGAAATGGAGCGCGAGCGGCTGGCGAGCGCGCGCGCTGGCGCGCGCAAGTCGATGGTCGGGTCGGGCGACCGATCCGAGCGGATCCGGACATATAATTTCCCACAAGGTCGGGTCACGGATCACCAAATCAATCTCACTCGCCATAATCTCGATGAGGTGCTCGAGGGGACGGGGCTAGTCGAGATTATCGATGCGCTCATATCCGAGGATGAAGCGGAGCGGCTGGCAGGCCTGGAGGAAGCGTGAGGCCGATTGCTCGCGCGCTGGATGACGCCACTCGCCAGTTGAATGGAACGAGTGACACCTCCCGCCTCGACGCCGAGCTGCTGATGGCGGAAGCGCTCCACATCGACCGTGATCGGCTGCTTCTGAGACCGCCAGACCGGACGGTGCCCGAGCGCTTCTGGGACATGGTCCGGCGCCGTTCCGAAGGTGAGCCTGTCGCCTACATTACCGGGCGGCGGGCCTTTTGGGACATAGAGCTTCACGTTGGTTCCGGCGTCCTCGTTCCGCGGCCGGATTCGGAGGTCCTCATTGCCTCCGCGATCGAGCATTTCGAGGCTGAGAGTGGACCCAAGCGAATCCTCGATCTGGGAACTGGACCCGGTACGCTCCTCCTCGCTGCGCTCGACATCTGGCCGGATGCGACCGGGATTGGGATCGATCTATCGAGGCAGGCGCTCACTTATGCTTCGGCAAATGCGCGACGCCTCGGCTTCGAGGCGCGTGCGAAATTAATTCAGGGCAATTGGGCCTCCGGCGTGCTCGAGACGTTCGATTTACTACTGTGCAATCCGCCCTACATCGCTGACGGTGCCGAGCTCGGTCCGGGGGTTGCGAAATACGAGCCGGACGAGGCGCTTTTTGCTGGCCGCGATGGTCTCGACTCCTACCGCGAGCTTGCGCCGCAGGTGTCACTCTTGCTTGCAAAGGGCGGGCTCGCCGCGATTGAGATCGCACCGGATCAAGCCGAGGCTGTGACCGATCTGCTCGCCCGCGATGGATTGGAGGCGCGCATCGCGAATGACCTTGCCGGACGCGCTCGCGCGGTGCTTTTGACCTGGACTTGAGAGAAAATCGCTTGGCATACGGACCTGCGCGCACTACATCGTGACCCTGGGCCGGGCCCGCTCCCTTAGAAAAGCTGAGCGCATCCCGATCCACCCCCGACGCAATCGGCCGTTCATCTTGTGCTTAGCGCAGACCGGAACGAGAGGGTCAGGAGCCGCACCCCGGATCGAATTCGGTGTGCGATCCTGCTCGACTGAGGACCCAAGGGGCTAGCGACTACTGCTAAGGATTGAAGCTT
>CAWAWT010000005.1:0-5512 GCA_963785855.1 uncultured Alphaproteobacteria bacterium | reverse complement strand
CACGTATCGCTGGCGAGCATGACCTCAGCGCCCTTCTGCTGAAGAATTTGGCGCGGTCCGAAGAGTTCCCACTCCTCGAATCCGTCAGTCGCGATGATCAACACACGAGCGTTGGAAATCTGCATCGGGAAGGCTCCTTTTTCCAGGCCTCAGGAACTCGCCCCCTCCTTCACTCGCTTAGCGCCCTCAAGGAGACGAGTGAAGGCGTTGTTACGGCATAGCAGCGATACGGAGCCGGGAATCAGCCGCAAGCGGAAGGGCCGTTACTGGGCCTATTTCAACGCCGAGGGCGAGCGCATTTCAAACCGCGACGAGATCGATCGATTGAACGCGATCGGTCTTCCGCCGGCCTATGAAGATGCCTGGTTTTGCGCCGATCCGAACGGCCACCTGCAGGCAACTGGAGTCGATGCGCGCGGGCGCAAGCAATATCGCTATCACGCCGATTTTCGCGCCAAGCGCGAGAGAGCCAAATATGAAGGTCTCCTCGAATTCGGGAAGGCACTCCCTAAGCTCCGCCGTCGCGTAGAGATCGACCTAAAGCGCCGCGACCTTTGCCGCGAGGCGGTACTCGCCGCCGTCGTGAGACTCCTCGACACTGAGCATATCCGGATCGGCAACGAACAATATGCGAAGGAAAATAAGAGTTTTGGAGCAACAACTTTGAGGCGCCGTCATCTCAAGCACACCGGTCATGGCTTGATGATGCGGTTCGCTGGGAAGCATGGAATTGTGCACGAAATGAGAATCACCGACACCAATCTCAAACGCATCTGCAAGCGCTGCCAGGACCTGCCTGGCCAGATGCTGTTCCAGTACGTGAACGGCGATGGAGAGCCGCAGCCGGTCACTTCCGGCGACGTGAACGAATATATCAAGGAAGCGACCCGCGGTGAGTTCACTGCCAAACATTTTCGGACGTGGAGCGCGAATGTGATCGCCTGCGAGCAGATGTTCAAAAAGGCCGATGATGCGCGAATCACCGTGAAGACGGTGATCGAACCCGTGGCGGAGGCGCTCGGCAATACACCTGCGATCAGCCGCAAGTCCTACGTGCACCCGAAGCTGCTCGAAGCGGTAAAAGAAGCGCCGCGCGATCCGCTCGATGGAATGCGACGGCCGATAAGGCGCAAGCGTTTGTCGGGCGCCGAAGTCGGACTTCTCGAATTTCTCGCTCGAGGTGGAAAGCGCCGGCGCAAAGCATCGAATGAAGAAAGCAAGCGCGCTTCGGCTTGATCGAAGCCACGCTGCCCGCCAAGACGGCCAGCAATGGGGGCGGACAAGCTCTTGACCTGGTTCAACGTCAATCGTGACGGACTGCTTATGGGCCTCATCGTTGGCCTTGGCATTGTTGCGGTCATGCTCGTCATGCGTGAGCTTGGCCGAAGGAGCCTCGCCCAGGATCCCGAGGGCTGGGGGTGGCGAAGTGTGATCGGTCGCGTCTTCGCGCGCACCAGCCTTGCCTTCATGATCCTCGCGGCGGCTGACTCAGTCTCCACCTACGCCGATCTTCCGCACAAGATCGCGCGGCTGATTGACATCTTTTTCGTCATCGCCTTCGCGCTGCAAGGCGCAATTTGGGTGCGCGAGCTTATCCTGGGAATTATCGGCCGCCGGGTCGCGGAAGAACAAGGCGCGGGCACGCTCGGCAACGCCATGGCGATCATTCGCCTGCTGGTCAGCGTTGCATTATTTGCGATTGCTGGAATCCTGATCCTCGACAATCTCGGAGTGAACGTCACAGCGCTCGTTGCCGGCCTCGGCGTCGGCGGCATTGCGATCGGCCTTGCGGCGCAGGGGATCTTCGCCGACCTCTTCGCCGCGCTATCAATCCTGTTCGACAAACCGTTCAAGAAGGGCGACGTCATCCGTTATGACCAGAGCACCGGCACGGTGGAGAGGATCGGCCTCAAAACAACGCGCCTTCGCTCGATCACCGGCGAGCAGCTGATCATGGCCAACACCAAGCTGCTCGAGCGCGAGATCCACAATCTGGCTTTGGCAAGGTCGCGGCGGATCACGCTCTATCTCGCAATATCTGGCGAAGCTTCACCGGCTTCGATCGATGCTGTCGCCGCCGCCGCCGAAGCCGCAGTCTCCGCGCAGAAAGGATGCAAGCTGATACGCTGTGCGCTGTCAGGCGCCGGCGGTGGAGGCCTGGCTTTCGACTTGGTCTATGACGATTCAACCCGCGACAACGATAAGCTGGCTGCCGATCGCGCCGCGATCCTTCGCTCGCTCATCGAGACCCTCGGAACGCACAAGCTGCAGCTCGCCCGAGCCTCCGATCAGCCGCCCGCCCCGCTGCCTTTCTAGGCGGCCTCGACGTCCTCGATCGGATCGCCATCCGGCGTGATCCTAAATGCCGCCGGGAGCATCGCTTTCCAGTTTTCTATCGTGATCGAGCGCTGATATTCCTCCTGCATCTCGGGCGTCAGCATCTCGAGCATCAAGCAATTGTCGACCCAGAATTCGATCACTCGGAACCACGGTCCACGGTGGCAGAGCGAGGTATGGCATCCGTAGCGCCGGCCGATCTCCGCTACTTCCTCGATGCTGAGCGGTGTCGCGACGGCGGCGTGAAACGGCCCGTTTCTCGAGACCGGTTCGGATCTTTCCTCGGCCGCCAGTTCCGTCGGGTAAATGGCCAAATCGCGGCCGTAGACCTCGATGGTCGATCGGCGCTCGTCGCCCGCGTGGGCAACCCAGCTGTCCTTACCGACCATCGGGAACGGGAAAGCCTCGCCGCGCCATAGCTCGGCGAGCATGGTCGCAGTCCGCTTTGGATCGTCGGCGGCAATCGAAATATGGAAGATCATGGTCACTGCCCCTCAGACTTGCTCGGTGACTTCTTGAGGCTACACAATGGCCATGCGCCAAGCCAGTCTGACGGAGATCAAAAGTCGGATCGGCGACGAAGTCGGCATTTCCAAATGGATCGTTGTCGATCAAGCTCGCATCGACGCCTTCGCCGACGCGACCGAGGATCAGCAGTTCATCCACGTCGATCCGACCGCCGCCGCGCAGACGCCGTTCGGCGGCACGATCGCGCACGGGTTCCTGACCCTCTCGCTCCTCTCTCGGATGGGCGCGGAGGCGATACTAGTTCCAGAAGGCCTGCAACTAGCGGTCAATTACGGAGTGGATCGCGCGCGCTTCCTCGCTCCGGTGCCCTCGGGCAGCCGACTGCGCGCTCGGTTCGTCCTTGACTTGGTCGAGGAGAGAGCGCCGGGGCAATGGCTATTGCGTCACACTGTCAGGGTCGAAATCGAGCATGGAGACCGGCCCGCGCTGACCGCGGAGTGGCTTATACTAATGATCGCCTGAGGAGAGAGAAGAATGGCCCGCGACGCCGTGATTGTTTCGACTGCCAGAACGGGCATCGGCAAAGCCTATCGAGGCGCGTTCAATGCGACGCCCTCCCCGAGCCTCGCAGCGCATCCGATCCGGGCCGCAATCGAGCGCGCAAAAGTCGATCCGGCGGAAGTCGACGACGTGATCATGGGCGCGGCGCTCCAGCAGGGCGTGCAGACCACCATCGGACGTACAGCGGCACTGCGTGCCGGGCTTCCGGTGACGGTCGCGGGAATGTCGATCGACCGGCAGTGCGCCTCGGGCCTGATGGCAATCGCGACCGGAGCGAAGCAGGTAATCGTCGACCGCATGGATGTGGTCGTCGCCGGTGGGGTAGAAAGCATCAGCCTCGTCCAGACGGGCGAGATGCGCCTGGGGCCGGATCCCGAACTACTCTCGATGCACAACGGCGTATACATGCCGATGATCGACACCGCCGAAGTTGTCGGCAAGCGCTATGCAATCAGTCGCGAGCGCTGCGACGAATATGCGCTTCGCTCGCAACAGCGCACTGCGGAGGCTCAACGAAGCAGCGCATTTGCCAACGAAATCATCGCCGTAACTACAATGATGGCGGTGAAAGACAAAGAGACCGGCGAGGTTTTGATGCGCGAGGTTACGCTCGAGCGCGACGAGGGCAATCGCCCGGAAACGACACTCGAAGGCTTGGCCAAGCTCGAGCCTGTCCGCGGACCCGAGAAGATCATCACTGCCGGCAATGCTAGCCAGCTCAGCGACGGCGCATCGGCCTGCGTGATCATGAGCGGCGAGCTCGCCGCGAAGCGCCGGCTCGAACCGCTTGGGCCGATACGTCGGAATGGCGGTCGCGGGTACCGAACCCGACGAGATGGGCATCGGCCCGGTCTTCGCAGTACCCAAGCTCCTCGATCGCTTCGGTCTGAACATGGACGACATCGGCCTGTGGGAATTGAACGAGGCTTTCGCCGTTCAAGTCCTCTACTGCCAGGACAAGCTCGGCATTCCCGAAGACCGCCTAAACGTGAACGGGGGAGCGATCGCGATCGGCCACCCCTACGGCATGAGCGGCGCGCGGCTAGTCGGCCACGCGCTGATCGAGGGCAAGCGGCGCGGCGTGAAGAACGTCGTAGTTACGATGTGCGTCGGCGGCGGCATGGGCGCGGCGGGACTGTTCGAAATCTTCTAAAGTGTGTATTACTATATTACTACACCAAGGGGATCTCGGATGAAGTGGCTCGCACTAATCGGCATGATGGTCGTGTTGGTCGGTGCCGCGCCTCCATCCACGCCAGCCGCAGGGGTGCTCAAATTCGTCGACACCACCAGCGACTTCGATCGAATATGGAACGCGACCAAAGACCTCCCCGACGACAAACGGGTCGAGGCGTTCGAGGCAGCGTTCGCGAAGGTGCTTCCGGGCTTCTACGAGGCGGACCGCGTCAAGGACTACATGGATGCTTCAAGATACCGCGCGTTCGTGCTCGAGGGCCTGAAAAATTATCCGAGACGCCGCGCTGGCATCCAGCGCGTCAGTCGGCAATTCCGCTCGCTGGTTGAGCCTGCGCAGCGGCAATTCGAATTCGTGTTCGGTCCAATGCACGGCTATCCGCCGATCTACCTCGTCAACAGTTTCGGGGAGTTCGACGGTGGGACGCGGGACCTCGCCGAGGGCAACCGCCTGATGTTCGGCGCCGACATGATCGACGAGATCTACATGGATAAGCCAATGAAGCCATTCGTCGAACACGAGCTATTCCATTTGATGCACCACCGCACCTTTCCCGAGTGCGATCCCGCCTGGTGCAACCTCTGGGAAGAGGGCCTTGCTACTTTTGTTGCGTCGAAGCTCAATCCCGGTGCGCCAGACGCTGCGCTCGGGCTCACGAATTCCGGAGCCACTTCGTCCCGCCGTCGAAGGCCACCGCCAAGAAGCGATCTGCGCCGTTCGGACGGTCCTCAATTCCAGCGACCCGAAGGATTATGGGCCGCTCTTCATGGGCGGCGGCCAGCCACTGTCCAAGAACCTCCCGCGTCGGTTTGGCTATTATGTCGGCTTGATGGTGGTCAGCGACGTCGCGAAGCATCGCACACTCAAGCAGTTGGCCGCGTTGGAGCCCGCGCAAGCCCATCGGCTGGTTGAGCGGTCGCTCGCACGAATGGGGCATTGTCCTTCCGCTAA
>CAWAWT010000004.1:0-16583 GCA_963785855.1 uncultured Alphaproteobacteria bacterium | reverse complement strand
TTGCTGTTCTAACACGTTCGTTACGTATTGCTGCCACCGGCGGTCCCGCGAGAACCACGCCAACAGCGATCGCGACGAGCAACTTGCGTCTCGGCGACAACCTCAACCCCACATAAACGACGCGCTCAACTTGAATGGGTGGCGTTAAGACCGGCTTAAGCTTAAACGGCAGCAATGTCGCATGAGCCAGTCGGGTGTATTGCCCGGCGACCCGTGGTTAGCAGACCGTTAACAGGCCGCCCCGCTCATCGCCTCGGCCCGTACATTTGCAGCCGTTTGTCCCGCCTTGACCCATGTTTCCAAAGCGCGCCAACTGCGCGCTATCGCGCCCGCGATACGAGGCGCGTGGGGTCATGGGGAGGATGTAATGGCGCTGTTTTCCTGCAACTGCTGCGAACCGGCACTGGCCGGACCCGCGATCGGACGGCGGAGGTTTCTCGCCGGCGGCGCGGCGGCCCTCGGGCTCGCCGGTGTCGGAGCATCGGCGGATCCGCGCGCAGCCCGCAAAGACCCGGATCGACGTCCATCACCATTTCATTCCGCCCGAACAGCGCGAGGCGCTGGCCAAACACAAAATGGGCAACGGCCCGAAATGGTCGCCGCAGATGTCGCTCGACGACATCGACAAGAGCGGCATCCAGACGTCGGTGCTGTCGAGTGCAGCCCGGCGCGTGGTGGGGTGACAACGACGAATCTCGCAAGCTCAGCCGCATCATCAACGAGTACGGCGCCACGCTCGTCCGCGACCATCCAGCGCGGTTCGGCCTCTTCGCGACCATCCCGCCGCCCGACGTGGACGGCACCCTGAACGAAATCACGTACGCGCTCGACACGCTGAAGGCCGACGGCATCGGACTCCTGACCAGCTACGGCGAGTAGCTCGGCGACGCCTCCTTCCGTCCGGTGTAAGGAGCTCCACCGGCGCAAGGCCGTGATCCACGTGCACCCGCGGCGCGGCCTGCTGCGAACCTCGATGCGGCGTCCCGCCAGGCTCCATCGAATATGCGGCCGATTCACGCGGACCATCGCGGATCTCGTGTTCAGTGGCACGGCGCGGAATTTCCCGACGTCCGCTTCATCTTCTCACTCCGGCGGAACGGTGCCGTTTCTCACCGCGCGCTTCGATCGCCAGCAGATGGTCGAAAAATCCGAACCTGCGGGACGGTGCGATCGCCGAGTTCAGGACACGCTATTACGAATGGCGAGCCGACACCACGGCGCACGAACGCCGGCTTGGTCGAGACGGTGCCGGTGCACAGGTGCTCTACGGCACCGACTTCCCCTATCGCGACGGCGCCGAGGTCAACGAAGGCATCGCCGACTGGAAGTTCAGTGCGGCCGATTTGCGCGCGATCGAGAACGAGACGGCGAAGAAGCTGCTGCCGCGTTTGAAGGGCTGATGCTCAGCGGATCGTCACACTCCACCGCCACCCGCGGGCTTGACCCGCGGGTCCATTTCTCGAAAAAAGCTGGATCGCCGGGTCAAGCCCGGCGATGACGGCGGTGTGTTGTGAACCGCCAGAGACAAACCTGGGCATTTACAACCAGCATCAGTTCGCGACCGTGTTGAAGTTCGACGCCAGGTGTTCGGCGCCGCGCTGCGACACGGCAAAGATCGTGTAGGTCGGGTTGGACGCGCCTTCGCTCGGGAAGGTGCAAGGCCCGGCCATCCACAAGTTCGGAATCTCGTGGGTCTGGCCGAAGCTCGTCACCACCGAGTTCGCCGCGCCGGTGCCCATGATCGCACCGCCATGCAGATGCGTCGTCGGCACGACCGGTCCCTTGCCCGGCCACACCTCCTTGGCACCTGTTGCCTTGGCAGCCTTTACGCCCTGATCGAAGTTGGCGTTCCACAGCGCGATGGCGTCGTCATCGAAGCTGTGGATCAGGCGCGCCACCGGCATGCCGAACTGGTCCTTCACGCTGGTCGAAAGCTCGACCCGGTTCTCGATGTAAACCGGCAAGCCTTCGCCGAACATGGTGATCCGCGTGATGCCCTTTGCCGCACGCTTCATGTTGGTCGGCCAGAGCCGGGCCGAACAGATCGAAGCGCGACAGCGCGTAGTCGTTGGTCTTCATCGCCGCGCCCGCGACGATGAAGGTCGAGCCGAACGCGTTGGGGAAACTCGACTGCGCGTAGCTCTTCTTGTCGTAACGGTCGTACGACATGCAGCACCCGCGCCGACCGTGCCCATGTGCGGCGTGATGTCGTGATCGAACAGCGCCCAGGTGCCGGCGATCGAATGCGTCATCATGAACTTGCCGACGAGGTCGTTCTTGTTGGCAAGCCCCTTCGGATGCGTGTCGGTCGCCGAGTTGAGCAGGATGCGCGGGTTCTGCGCCGACCACGCCGCGAGGATGACAACACCGGCTTCCTGCGTCTGCTTCTGGTGGTTCTGGTCGTAGTACTCGACGCCGGTGACCTTCGTGCCGGCCGCATTGGTCAGCACGCGGGTGACGGTGCAGAGCGCCCTCACCTCGGCCTTGGCTTTGCGGGCGTCGTTGAGATACGTCACCACCGGATTGGCCAGCGCGCCGGTCGGACAGCCGACGTGGCACCAGCCGTCATAGAGACAGGCCGGGCGGCCCTTGAACTCTTGCGATGTCATGCCGACCGCGGCCGGCACGAAGTGGATGCCGTTTTCATCGGCGCCCTTCAGCCAGACCTGGCCGTTGGGGAAGGTCTTCATCGGCGGCATCGGATAGGCCGGTCCGGCTGGACGCCATTTCTCTTCCTGCTTGGCGTCGCCCGACACACCGATCTCGGCCGCCACCTTGTCGTAGAACGGCGCGACATCCTGATACGAGATCGGCCATTCGTGAGCGCGGCCGTGCTCGCTCTTGATCTTGTAGTCGGTCGGCAGATAGCGCGGGAAGTTGGCAAAGTAGTGCGCGCCGCACCGCCGACGCCCCAACCGGCCTGCGACGTGTAGCCGAACGGGTTCTTGCCTTCGAGGATCACCGGCGCGCCCGCGGGCTTGATGCGCCGGCCCCAGAATTCGGAGCTGATCAGATCCTGCAACTGCCAGTCTGGACCGTTGTCGAGGATGACGACCTTAAACGGCCCGCCGAAACCCGGCGGGCCGTCCCTTGTCAGCAGTTCGAGCGCGCCTAGCGGATGCTCGACCCGACATAACCCTAAATCCGCTTCACGAGCGTGGCTGGAAGCGGGACATAATCGAGACTGTTCGCCTGCGGCTGGCCCTTCGCCAGCGCCCACCCGAAGAACTTGCGCGCCTGCACGCTCGAGGCCGCATTCTTCGGCTGCCGGTACATCAGAACAAACGTCGTCGCGGCGATTGAACAGAACCCGCACCCGGCGCGTTCGTCATCACGAGGTTGAAGTCCGTCGCGTGCGCCCAGTCCGCAGTGGCCGCAGCAGCCGCGAAGCTCTTCGCGTTCGGCGCGACGAACTTGCCGGCCGAGTTCTGCATCAACGTGTAGGCAAGATTGTTCTGCTTCACGTAGGCATATTCGACATAGCCGATCGATAGGGGATCTGCTTCACGTAGCCGGCGACGCCTTCGTTGCCCTTGCCGCCGATGCCGCCGTTCCAAGACACCGTCGTGCCTTCGCCGAACTTCGACTTCCAGCCGGGGCTGACCTGGCTGAGATAATGGGTGAAGTTGAAGGTCGTGCCCGAACCCGTCGGCACGGTGAACCGGCGTGATCGCCTTCGCCGGGAAATGCAGACCGGGATTGAGCTTCGCAATTCGCGGGATCGTTCCACATCTTGATCTTCGCCGGCGTAAATCCCGGCGAGAACCGGGCCGCTCATCTTGACCTGGCCGGGATGAGCTCCGGGGATGTTGATGACCGGAACAATGCCGCCGATCACCACCGGGAACTGCGCGAGACCCGCGCCTGGAGTTCTTCGCTGGCAGCGGCTTGTCGGTCGCCCCGAAATCGACGGTGCCCGCCTTGATCTGCGCGATTCCGCCGCCCGAGCCGATCGACTGATAATTGATCTCGTCGCCGCCCGCTTTCTTGAAGTCGGACGCCCACTGCGAAAGCACCGGATAGACGAAGGTCGATCCGGCTCCGGTGCGTGCGTGCCGCCCGGCCCGGAACCGCAGCAGTGCCGCCGATGCCGCAGAAACGCCATCGAACGGGTAGAACATACTCATAGGAAATACCCCCGAGGTGTAGGAATCGGGCCGACAGCTACTCGCTGCCGCCGCCTCGGCTACTCGCCCAGCTAACGATCGGCGAGGTAACTCCAATGTGACGAGATTCTTGCCGTTGCCGCCTCAGCGCGGGACGAACCTTCACGACTGTCGCGAAACAGCACAGGTCAGAGGCAGCGAAATTGCCGGCTCGAAACGGCTGTAACAAAAGTGACCGGCGGCCGTCACGGCATCGTCCAGTTTCAGCCCGATTAGCGCAGCCGCATCGAGTTCTGCAAGACTCGCCTTTGAAACGCTCCACGGGGGGGCGAAAATGAAAAGGGGCCACGTAAATGAAAGTCTCTCATCGGCTCGCCGCCGGAGCCGCGCTTGGCGCTATCGCGAGCGGCCGGCTTCGCCCCGGCCGAGCCAGGCCAAGAGCGCGCAAGCATCGCTCGCAGCGCGCCGGGACCCCGCGATACGCAGATCCGCGACCTGACGGCCAGATCCAGGCGCTGACGGCGCGGATGGACGCGCTCAGGAGGCATCGCGAAGCCCAGGCAGCACAAGCCCCGCAGGCGACGTCACAGCAGGCCGCCAACCGCACAGGCGAGCCGCTGCCACGCGCAACCGCAGGCGGCGACCGCACTGACCCAGTCACAGACTGCGCAGACGCAGGTCGCAAGCGTTCAGAAGGCGGTTCCGCCGCTCGAGAAGGCGATCAAGACAGGTTGGTTCGCCGACACCAAAATTACCGGCAAGGCGTTCTTCAACGTCAGCAACATCGACCAGACGTCGACCGATCTTGCGGGCAACACCACCGACAATATCCAGAACGGCACGCAGACCGAGCTCAAGCGTTTTTACCTCGGCGTCGACCACAAGTTCAACGACGTCTTCTCCGCCAACCTCACCACCGATTTTCGCTACAATGCCAATGGCACGAGCAAAGACGTCCTCGTCTATGTGAAGAAGGCCTTCGTGCAGGCGAAGCTCAGTGATGCGTTCGCGGTTCGTATTGGCGCCGCCGACCTGCCGTGGGTGCCGTTCGTCGAGGGTCTCTACGGCTATCGCTTTGTCGAGAATACGCTGATCGACCGAACCAAGTTCGGGACGTCGTCCGATTGGGGCGTCCATGTTCTGCGGCTCGTTCGGAAAGGGCCTCTTGAGTTACCAGGTCTCGGCAATTGACGGCGCGGGCTACAAGACACTCTCGCGCAGCTCAAACACGATCGATCTCGAAGGCCGGGTTAGTGTGAACCCAATCAAGGAAATCACGATCGGCGTCGGCGGTTACTCCGGCAAGCTCGGCAAGAGCAACGACACGGTGAACACCGAACATCGCGCAACTCGCTTCAATGCGGTCGCCGCTTACACCAGCAAGCGCGTCCGTGCTGGCGTCGAATATTTCAGCGCCAGGAACTGGAACAATATCCAGGTCGCGAACGCGCCGGGCGTACCGGTTCATACCGATAACGACACCGCCCACGGCTGGTCGGCGTTTGGCTCCTTCGCCTTCACGCCGCAGATCGCAGCCTTCGCCCGTTACGATCTCGTAAAGCCGACGAAGAACAGGATCGCGCTTACGGACGGACCGGTGCGCGACCACTATTTTAACCTGGGCGTCGACTATAAACCGATCTCGCCGCTCGATTTCGCGCTCGTCTACAAGCGCGACCGCGCGAATAACGGGACAATCTCGACCTCGAATGGCACCATCGGCGGTCTCGATCACGGCACCTACAGCGAGATCGGCCTATTCGGTCAGCTCGCTTTCTGATTGCCTCCCGGATGGAAAAGTGACGGACTATTCCGCTACTGATCTGCCGATGGCGAATGAATCAGCCGACGTCCGCGCGTTGATCGAAGCGCTCGAGGAACCCGCGCTGCTGGTCGAACGAGGCACGGTATCGCTGGCGAACACACGGGCTCGAAGTCTGCTCGGCCGGATTGAGGGGAAGGATGTGCGTCTCGCCATCCGCCATCCTCAGGCGCTCGAGCAGATGCTCGCCAATCGACCCGCGGACCTCGAGGTGACGGGCATTGCCGAACCGGGGCGGCCGTGGCGTCTTTCGATCCGACCCCTGTCGGATGAGGCGGTCCTCGTTCGCATGTTCGACACGGCCGATATCGTCGCCGCCGAAAAGATGCGCGTCGATTTCGTTGCCAACGCGAGTCACGAGCTGAGAACTCCCCTCTCGACCATCGGCGGCTATGCCGAGACTCTAGCCGAGGAAGACGACCTTCCCGCGGAGACTCGGTCCAGCTTCGGGCGGATCATCCGCGACGAATCCCGGCGCATGCTCCGCATCATTGAGGACCTGATGAGCCTCTCGCGAATCCAGGCGGACCGTTTCGTCGCGCCGTTGGAGCGGGTGTCGCTGGCGGAAGT
Source organism: uncultured Alphaproteobacteria bacterium (assembly GCA_963785855.1). Taxonomy (GTDB): domain Bacteria; phylum Pseudomonadota; class Alphaproteobacteria; order Sphingomonadales; family Sphingomonadaceae; genus Sphingomicrobium. The sequence goes on along the minus strand of CAWAWT010000004.1, from coordinate 10,085 downwards.
GATCGGAACCAGCCTTGCCGCGATGCGCGCATCGAGCGAGCAGCCATCGCGATTGAGGGTCGACGCCGCGGACGATCTTCCGCCAGTGCGGGGCGACCGTTCTCAACTTGTTCAGATGGTCGATAATCTCGTTAGCAATGCGTTGCGCTATGGCTGCGACAAGCCGGATTCCACGATCGAGATCACTCTTGCCTCCGAAGGAAGACGAATCGCTGTCACGGTGACCGATTACGGCCCTGGCATCTCGCGCGAGCACCTCCCCCGCGTGACCGAGCGTTTCTATCGTGTCGACGCTGCTCGAAGCCGCGAATCCGGGGGCACCGGTCTTGGACTTGCGATCGTCAAGCACATCGTCGAGCGTCACAAGGGTTCGATCGAAATCAAGATACGCTCGGCATCGGCACGAGCGTGACGGTGCGGCTTCCAATCGCCTGAAATCAGGCGCGAGAAGCTCGGTCAGGGCCTTCTCGACCTGCTCGATCGTATAGGGTTTCTGAAGCCGCGGCCGGTCGCGCCATTTCTCGGCGGACTGCCAGTCGGCATAGCCGCTCGTCAGGATGAATGGGACGTCTTTCGAAGCGAGGATTTCGCACAATGGAAAGACCAGGTCGCCGCGAATGTGAACATCCATCAGCGCAGCATCGAAGCCGCCCGCTACGACCATCTCGCGCGCGGCCGCCATGTTGGGCGCCGGCCCGATCACTTCGCATCCCAAATCGGCGAGCATGTCGGCGGTGAACGGCCCGACCACCGGGGAATCCTCTACGATCAGGACCCGGCGGCCCTCGAGGACCGTCTCGCTGCCCTTCGGGCCTGTCTTAGTGGACAAATCTCGCGACGACATCGCGATAGGAACGCGAGACCTTCACCTGCGCTCCCGAATCCAGCACGAGAAAGCATTCGCCGTTGGTATGCGGCTTCACCTGTCGGACGAGGTCGAGATTGACGATCGTCGAGCGATGCACGCGCTGGAAGCGGCGTGGATCGAGCCTTTTCTCGAGGTCTTTCATGGTTTCACGCAGGATCAAGGTGTTATCGCCCGTCTGGATGCACATGTAATCGCCGGCTGCATCGATGCGCTCGATCGTATCCACGTCGACCCGGAAGATCTGTCCCTGATCCTTGATATTGATCATCTTCTCGTAGCGGTTGGACGCCGGCGCGTCCGAGACGCTGTCGGCTAGCTCCTCCGCAGCTTCGGGCGCGTGCTCGGCTAGCGCCTCCTTCAGCCGCCCGGCCTCTTCCGCGCTCCGCCGCTCGGACAGCCGCTGGCGAACCCGGTCCATGGTCGCCGCAAGCCGGTCCTCGTCGACGGGTTTCATCAGATAATCGACCGCCTGGGCGTCGAACGCGCGCAGCGCATGATCGCCAAAAGCGGTGACGAACACGAAAAGCGGAAGCTCGACGTCCATCAGTCCCTGAATCACCGAGAAGCCATCGAATCCGGGCATCTGGATATCGAGGAAGACGAGATCGGGCTTGTGGGTTTTGACCTGCCGGATCGCCTCGCGTCCGTTCGCAGCGGTCGCGACGACCTCGATATCGTCATGCGCTTGCAGCCTCAGCTGCAGGCCCTGCGTCGCAAGCGGTTCGTCGTCGACCAAAATGGTCCGGATTGTCATCAGGCACTTTCTCCGGTTTCGAAGGGGATTTCAATTATAACGCTGTAGCCCCCTCGCTCGTTCTGTCTGGTATCGAAGCGATGCGAGCCTCCATAGGCTTGAGACAGGCGATCGCGGATGTTCGGGAGGCCCACGCCGGTGGAAGGGTTGGCCGCGATATCGGTTCCATCGGCGGAGCCATTATCGGCAACCTCGATCCGAACCGCCTGCCCCTCGCGGGTGGCCGTGATCCAGATGTCCGCGCCGACCTCCGAAGCTGTCACCGCATATTTGATGGCATTTTCGATCAGCGGTTGGAGAAGTAGCGAAGGAAGCCTCGCACCGATCGTGTCGGACTCGATCCGAAAGTGGGGTCGAAGGCGGTCCTCGAACCGCATCTTCTCGATCTCCAGGTAGAGCTTCAGAGTTTCGATCTCCTGCGCGAGCGTAACCTTCGCTGTTGGCTCATTAACGAGCGTGTAACGGAGGAAGGATGAAAGCCGCGCCAGCATCGCGTTGGCGCGCTCAGTTTGCTTCAGAAGCACGAGCGTCGAGATCGAGTTCAGCGTGTTGAACAGGAAATGCGGATTCAGCTGGTAACGAAGCATGGCCAGCTGCGCGCTCGATGCCTGGCTCTCCAGCCGCTCGCGAAGGCGGATCTGGTCTTCCAGCAAGAGGAAATAGTTAATGCCGTAATAGAGCGCGGTCCACGCCGCGAGCAGCGCGAAGTTGAGCGGCAGAGCGCCGAGATATGCCACGCCCTGCGGCTTGAATTCGGGCTTGAGGAAAGTCGCAACGCTCCACGTCTCGATGATCGAGAAGATCGCGGAGGCTAGGATGACTGCCGCGAGTGAAAGGATCACCGTCCAGATCGGCTTGAGCTTGATCAGCCGCCGGAACAGCGAGCCCATCAGCAAGGTGAGGGAATAGCCAGTCGCCGTCAGCAGAAGCGTGTGGACGAGGAGCATCCAGCCAAGGTTGTTCGCGAAGCCGGAAAGGGTTCTTAGGAAGAAGTATCCCGACCAGCCGATCGACTGAAGGATCCAGAACGCCCGGTTCTTGTCGTCAAAAAACGGTCGATCAAGCCCCATGCCACGAGCGATCGGGTCCGCAGGGGAATGGATCTTGGGAGTCCCGGACTCGAGACGCGACGCAGTCAGCCGCCGGTCCAGGGTCGCGCTGTCGGTCGCCATCCACCACAACATAGCGGTGGTGCAGCCTCAATGCGAGGCGCACTCTTACCCGAAGAAAAACTAACCTGTGCTAATAACGCGAAGTGGGTACTTCAAAAAATCGTAGGTGAGTTTAACCACGCTTCAATCCTCTTTGGATACTCCGGGGCCCGACACGTGGAATGGCGACCGGATGTACGAAGCTCCTGATCGATATAAGCGATTGATTTCCGCGCGACTTCCGGGCGGTGAGTTTGCTGGGCTCGCCGCCGCGGAGGCCGAATCGGATAGCTCGCCGCTCCGCGACAAGCAGCTAATTTCGCGCGCGCATCTCGCGCCATTTTTCGCTGCAGCCAATTTCGTGGCAGCCGCGATCATGGCGGTCGACCTGTGGGGATCCGCGCCTCCAGCGTGGCTACTCGGATGGGGAATTGCGGTTGCCCTGGTGAACTTCGGAGCGATGCAGATCGCGCGTAACCAGTCCGTCACTGGCGTTGGCCGCTCCGGCCGCAGGGTTCCGATGTGGACCATGGTCGGGGAGGTTGCAGCGCGCGCAATCGTCTGGCTTAGCCTTCCACTCTATCTCTTTCCCTCGATGGACCCGGGCACTCAGGTCATCGCCGCATCGGTCATGGCCGGGCTCGGCGTAGGCGCTCTTGGCCTTGTCGTCATCCCGCCTTGCGCAAGCGCTTGGATGATTGCTTTCACAGCTGGTGTGGGCGGCGCGCTGCTGATCGGTCGCGACACGGTTCCGTTCCAGCACATGCTATCAATCGTGTTCACTCTTGGAGTATCAATCTTCGGTGTCCTGACGGTTGCTCGCTGGGCTTTCCACCAGCTCAAGACCAATGCCGACGTCGGCAGCCAGAGCGAGAGCGCGAGCCTATTGCTCCAGGAATATGAGCAACGCGGTGTCGGTTGGCTTTGGCAGATCGACCCCGAAAACCGCGTCAACTACATCAGCTCGCGCATGACCGCGCTGCTGGGCAAGCCGGCCGGCCAGCTCATCGGGCATTCGCTGCCGGCGCTGCTCGGAGGCCATGCGGAGCTCGGTCGGGTTCTTTTGGAGAAAAAACCCTTCAACGCTCTGGAAATGGAGCTCAAAACGGGACGCGGAACTCGCTGGATTTCCATTGCCGGTGACCCGATCGTCGACACTGCCGGGCGTTTCGAGGGCTTCCGCGGCGTCGGCTCGGACATTACCGAAATTCGCCAGACGCAGGAGCGCCTGACCCATCTCGCCAACGTCGATGTCCTCTCCGGGCTTCCCAACCGCGGCCGGGTCCGTCAGCTCCTCGGTGAGGCCTTGCGAGCAGCGACGACAAGCAATGTTCCATGCGCGATCATGTTCCTGGACCTCGATGGATTCAAACCCGTCAACGACACCTTCGGCCACCCCAAGGGCGATGCTGTCCTTCGCGCCGTCGCAAAGCGGCTCGTCGACGAAGTCGGCGCTGATGGCCACGTCGGACGAATGGGCGGCGATGAGTTCGCGATCGTCATTGGGGATGGCCAGAGCCGCCGCAATGTCGAGAAGCTCGCCGATCGAATCATCGGCGCGATCAAGGAGCCATATCTCATCGATCAAATCGAAATCCGGATCGGCGTTTCCATCGGTTGCGCATTTGGCCCGATCGACGGAGCAACTGTGGACGACTTGATCCTCAAGGCCGATCTCGCGCTCTACCAGGCGAAAGACGCAGGTCGGGGTTGCGCACGTTATTTCTCCTCCGAGCTCCAGTCGGAGCAGGACGACCGCGTGCGTCTCGAGGCGGATCTTAGAAGCGCGATTGCCACGAAGCAGTTCCACCTCGTCTATCAGCCGCTCATCAACTCCAAGTCCCAGAAGTTGATCGGCTTTGAGGCGCTCATCCGCTGGAACCATCCGAAGCGAGGCTTCGTGCCGCCCAATGTCTTCATTCCGGTGGCAGAGGAGACGGGACTCATGAGCGCCATCGGCGATTGGGTCATCGACGAAGCCTGCCGCGCCGCCGCGAGCTGGCCGGAGCCGATCACCGTCGCGCTCAACATCAGCCCCAAACAGATTGTATTGCCGGCGCTCCCGAACACGGTCAGCGAGTGCCTCGCGCGCCACAAGCTCCCGGGCAACAGGATCGAGCTCGAGGTCACCGAAGGTGTGTTCCTCGGCGACAATGGCTCAACGCTGGACGTGCTAAAGCGCCTCCGCGCACTCGGCGTCGGCATCGCGCTCGATGACTTCGGAACTGGCTATTCGTCGATCGGCTATCTCAACAAGGCCGTGTTCCATAAGCTGAAGATCGACGGCAGCTTCGTCCGCGAGGCGGGCTCGCGGCCCGAAAATGTCGCGATCATCCAGTCAATCGTCCAGCTTGCGAAAAGCTTCCGGATGTCGGTCACGGCGGAAGGGGTCGAAACTGCCGAGGACTTCGAGCGCATGCGCGAGCTCGGTTGCGACACCATTCAGGGATATTTATTTGGTAAGCCGCTCGCTTATGAGCGAGCCAATCAAATGGTTCTCGGCCTCACTGCCAAGAGACTCGCGAGCTAATCCACTGCGTCTTTCGCTACCCCCCTGTTACAGCTAAGCTTCGCCGGCTTTGCTAGAGGGGGTTTAGTTCTGGACCGGACCGGGCCGCAGAGCGTGTTCAAATATCAAAGCGGCCGTGTCATCGCGCTCGGTCGCGTCATACTTGCATCGCTTTTTCTTCTATCGATCCTGCTGGCTCGATCCCAGACGCAGACCACCGATCCTACCTACCTGCTGTTGGTGGTGTATCTTCTGTTCGCATCGGTGCTAGCGCTTCTGACTTGGCGCAATTGGTGGCTCGACGCTCGACTCGCCGCTCCCTCCCACGGGATCGATATGGCTGTGTTCACGGCGATCGTGTTCTCGGCCAACGGGTACACCAGTCCGTTCTTCCTATTCTTCCTGCTTCCACTGCTTTCGGCAGCGATCCGGTGGAGCTGGCGCGAAACCATGATCACTGCGACCGTTCTGATCTTGCTGCATCTCACGGCTGGATTGGTGCTCGCCGGCAGCCAGGGGTTCGAGCTCCCGCGCTTCATCATCCGCAGCGGCCATCTACTGATCCTTTCGGCGGTTCTCATCTGGTTCGGGATCCATCAATTCAGTCGCATTCTCCTCAATATCGATGAGATCGAGCGCCGGCTAAACCGTGAGGAAGATCCGCTCAGGCAGGCTTTGGCGCTGACCATGAAAGCGACTGGAGCGAAGTCGGGGGCGCTGTTGCTCGCCTCACCAGGCAATAAATCGGTCTCGGGGCCTGCGTGAGCGACGGCGTTGCTCAAGCTCTCGAAGTTCGATCGTCCCTTCGTGTCGAGAGCGACCTCGGTTGTTCTGTTTCGTCTCCGCGGCGACCGGGCGCTGACGAGGCAGAAGACGACAGCTGGTACCGCTTCGCCCCAGCGTCCAAATTGGTCGACGTCGATGGATTGCGAGAGCTCGGGGCAGTTGAGGGCCTGATCGCTGAAGTCCGCTTGGGAACGCGCGTTGGTCGACTGATTCTTTGGGACATGGTCGAGTTGTCTGTCGATTTCCTTGAGCTGGGAGCGGATCTGGGGCGCGCTGCGGGGCTAGTCATCGACCGTGAAGAGCTGCTGTCGGCGATGGAGGAAGGAGCTGCGGCGAGACTCGGCTCTCGCTTGCTCGCGATGTTCACGATAGTGTTCTGCAGTTCCTCGCCGGCGCTTACATTCCGGGTAGAAGCCGTCATTCGCGGGTTAGCGCCGGGTACCGGAGACTCGAATCCGATCTGAAGGAGCTCAAGCGCTTGTTGATCGAAGAGCAGGAGGACATCCGAACCCTCGTCTCTGCGCTACGCCGAGACCGCCGGTTTGAGTTCACTGAAACGGTCGCTGATCTTAAGGCTGTCGCTCGCCGGTTGGCGCAGCAATGGTCGATCGATTGCCGCGGTGGATTTCGATGGAGGCCACGAACGATTCCATCTACGAGGTCCAGCTTGATCTCCAGCAGCTCGTGCGCGAGTCGGTTGCCAACGCTGTGCGACATGGCGCTGCAAGCCGCGTCCGGTTGGTATCCGCGTGGACCAAGACCAACTTCGTCTCGAGGTGAAGGACAATGGTTGTGGCTTCGGCCCGGCGAACGGCTCGCCCGTTGAGCCTTGGTCGCTCAAGGAACGCGTGGACCGCGCGCATGGATCGTTTGTCGCTTCAATCAAAAGCGGGCCGCACCAACCTGCTCATCACCTTCCACTATCGGGGCCAGACGAATTAACGCGTGTGCTTATTGCCGATGACCATCCCATGATTGCTGCCGCGCTCGACGTCTTTTGCGCGGAAGCGACTAACGCTCGCAGGCCGTGCCCGGAACGGGCGCGACGCCCTTGCCCAGGTCCAACGGCTCGAGCCGGACCTGCTGCTCCTTGACGTCAACATGCCCACGGCTCCGGCCTCGATGTGCTTGCGTCAACTCCGTCGAGCACCGCGTTGCCGAGCGCCTTCGGTCGTTCTTCTCACAGCGGGCGTGACCATTCCCAGCTCTCGACGCCGACAAGCTCGCACCCGATGCGATCGTCCTGAAGACATCCGACCCTGCGCTTTCTTTCGAATGCAGGAAAAGGTGCGCAAAGGCGAGCAATGTTCGATCCCGAAATTCAAGAACGAATTCGCCAGGCTAAGGAGCGAGCGGCGCGCGTGCCTTCGCTCACTCCACGAACGGGAATTGTCGATCTTGTCCGTCAGGGCCTCCGAAACCGCGACATCGCCGCGCAGCTCGGTGTCGACCAGGGGACTGTGAAGGTCTATCTCCATGCCATCCTCGACAAATTCGGGCGTCGATAACCGCACCGAGCTCGCGATGCGCGCCGCCGAATTGCTCGGAATTAGCCCGCAACCGGCTGGTTGCCTTTATCATGGTTAACAGCTGTCAGTTGACCCCTCATATTCGCATGGCTGATGAACCGGCTCACCGGCGGGGCAACACCGGTGAGTAGGAATGTGAAATGCGAAGCGATGGTGCGTTCGCCCTCGGTTCGGTGTTGTTCTTGGCAAGCGCCGCCACAGGATTGCGGCTCGCCGAACAGCTCGCCCTGGAGAAGCCCGGGCTGCCAGGTAATTCTTGCCACCGGATGCAGCCAGGAAATCGCCCAGTCAGGCAGTGTGATAAGCCCTACCGCCTCGCGACCTTGTCCCAGGCCCTTTCTGACGCAATGGTCGGTTCGAAGGACGCTTGATGCTCCGCGTCGCCTAGCTAGCTAGGCTCGGAGCGGGAATTCGACGAGCCGCATCGCAACCTCGCAGCTCGGATCACCCGCGCATCAGGATAGTCTGCCGAGCACGCGATATTCCTCGGGCGTAACTCGTCCGTCGCCGTTGGCGTCGGCGAGCTCGCGGAATGCGTCCGCGGCCGCTGAGCTTCGCTTGGCTGAAGCAGGATGTCGTGATCGGCGTCATAATATTTGAGCGCCCAGCTCATCAGCACCCAATCGCGTTCGAACAGCTGCAACGCGGCGGCGGCGTCCTCAGGCTCGCGGGCGTTGGTTGAGCGAATGCCGGCGTTGCCGACGCGAACAGGATCAGGGCGGCGAAACGAACCATTAGCCGATAACGCATTGCGCTGCTATTCGTGTTTCACTCCCGCGGAGTGATCGCCCGTCGGACGGCCTTATTCAGTGCGTCGGCGCGAAACGGTTTGGTGAGCAACGGCGCATCGGGGGCGGTCCGCTTGACTGCTTCCGTCTCGCTGTAGCCAGAAACGAACAGGATCGCCTGCCGGGGCAGTTTCGAGCGGATCCTTCTTCGCGACTTCGGCGCCCGACATTCCGGGCATGATGAAGTCAACGATCACGAGGTCGGGCCGTCGCGCTCGACTTCGACGAGACCCTTCCTGCCGTCGCTCGCCTGGCGAACTCGATAGCCCTGCTCCTCGAGCGCTTCGGCGATAAATCCGCGGACGTCGGGATCGTCGTCGATAACGAGAATCGAGGCGCTTTGCGGCTCCGGCTCGACCGGTGCCTGGTCGGTCGCGCCGGCCGAATCGAGCGGAGCGTCGAGGTCGGCCTTGCGGAACAGGAGCGTGACTGCAGTCCCTTCGCCGAGCTTACTCTCGATCCGCGCGGCGCCGCCCGACTGACGGGCCATGCCATAGACCATGCTCAGGCCAAGCCCGGTGCCCTTGCCGACCTCCTTGGTCGTGAAGAACGGCTCGAACGCCCGCTCGACGACTTCCGGCGGCATTCCGTCGCCCGTGTCGCTAATCGTGAGCGCGATATAATCGCCGTCCTCAAGATCAGGATCGGCGGCAACTTCCAGCCTCCGCGTGGTGAACGTCAGCACTCCTCCGTCCGGCATGGCGTCGCGGGCGTTGATCGCGAGATTTAGGATCGCAACCTCAAGCTATGTCGGGTCTGCCATCACCGGTATCAGGGAATCGTCGAGATCGAATTTCTTGGCGATCCCGGGCCGAGCACGTTGCGAAGCAGCGGGCGCATGTTCTCGATCAGCGGCGCCACGAGCGTCGGACGCACCTCGAGGCGCTGGACACGGCTGAACGCCAGCAGCTGGGCCGTCAGCCGCGCCCCGCGCTCGGCAGCCGCCAGCGCGTTTTCCGCATAGCGCTTGACCTTCGGCTGCTCGGAGCGTTTGGCGATAATGTCGAGCCCGCCAACGACGACTGTTGCAGCAAATTATTGAAATCGTGCGCAATGCCGCCCGTCAGCTGACCAGCGCCTCCAGCCTCTGGCTTTGGCGAGCTGCTCCTGCGCGGCCTTGAGGTCGGTGATGTCGCGAGCCTCAAACAGCAGATAGATGACCCCTCCATCCGCGCCCTTCACAGGTTGCACCGACACCTGGAGATGGGCGGTCGGAGACCCCTCGCGCTCCATCCGAACCTCCTGCTCGAACAGCTTCCCGCTCGCCGCCTGCTTCACTGCCCGCTTCATCAGAATCATGTGCTGAGGGTACATCTGCAACGTCGGTGCGTCCCAGATCTTGCGTCCACCGCCTCGCGCGGATTGGAGTAGCGCCACGGCGCATCCTTACGGTTGCAGCTCGACGATGGTTCCGTCCGGCTGCCCTTCAGCACCAATACCTCGAGGACCGTGTCGAACACCGCGCGAAAGCGCGCCTCCGACAGCGCGAGATCGCGGATCTGCTCCTCGACCTGAGCCTTGAGTCCGAGTCCGCCTCCTTGGCGAGGGTGATGTCGGTCGCGACCCCGATAAAACCGACGAGCTCGCCTTCGGGCCCGAAGCGCGGTTGCGAGACCGAGCGCAGCCAGCGCCACTCACCGTCCCAGCGCTGGTAGCGTCCCTCGAGGGTGAACGCCTTGCAGGTCGCCTCTCCGGCGATG
>CAWAWT010000003.1:0-14337 GCA_963785855.1 uncultured Alphaproteobacteria bacterium | reverse complement strand
GCGACGGCGTGGCGGTTTCGACGCCGGGGGCATGGCGACCGGGGACGTGGGCTCGACAACGGGGGCGCCGGCGGATAGAACGGGGGCGCCGTGCCGTCCGCGACGCGCAATCTTTTCCGTCAGGATCGACCGCTTCATCACCAGCACGCTGATCGCATGGGCGGCGGCGCCGGCAGCGATCGTCTCCGGGAGCGCAGTGAGGTGATTGGTCAGTTCAGCAGCGAAAAGCGCGCCCGTCATCGGCGCGCGCATCGTCCCGCTCATCACCCGGCCATTCCGATCATCGCCCAGAATCCCGGGTTGCCAGGTAGATATTGGCCAATGAGGAAGCCGGCGCACCCGCCGAGGATCAGAAGGGGCGCGAGAATGCCGCCCGAGGTCCCAGAGCTTAGCGCGACGAGCCACACAACGGCCTTGACGACGAGCAGCAGCAGGACAGCCTTCACCAGCAGATTGCCGTCCACGAGTTGCTGGATCACTCCGTAACCGGCGCCGAGGACTTCAAGGTCAAGCAGGCCTCCGAACCCAACGACGATCGCCCCGATCGCGGGCCACCACATCCAATGGATCGGCAACCGGTGAAATCCGTCCTCGAGACGATAGAGGATGAAAGAGAGGAGCGCGGCCTGGAGGCCGGTGACGAGTTCAATCCCGGCTGAGATTGCGACCGGCTCGATGCCCGGCGGGGTCGGCGCCGCGAACGGGAATAGAGGTCCTGCGCCGACCAGGATGGGGCGCCATGCAAAGGCGACGAGGACGGCCGTCACCACCGGTACGAAGCTTCGCGGCTTCCATTCGAACAGCAGCAGCTCGACGGCGAGCATGATCGCTGCGAACGGCGTCCCGAAGATGCCGGTCATTCCAGCGGTAGCGCCGGCTACGAGCAGGGTCTTGCGCTCGGCAGCGCTCAGTCGAAACAGCTGGGCGAAGAGCGAACCGATGGCGCCGCCGGTCATGATGATCGGCCCTTCCGCACCAAACGGCCCGCCGCTGCCGATCGAGACCGCCGACGAGATGGGCTTCAGAAGCGCGACCTTCAGTGACAATTTGCTCTCGCCAAAGAGGATCGTTTCGATCGCCTCGGGAATGCCGTGGCCGCGGATCTTTTCGGATCCGTATCGCGCCGTAAGGCCGACGATCAGTCCTCCCAGCACCGGGATCATGAGCACCAGGATCGGCCCGCGACTGGTAATCGTTGCGGAGCCGTAGGAGAAATTGCCGTACCAGAAGATATTCGTCGCGAGGGCGATGAGCTTCAGCAGCGCCCAGGCACTAAAGGCGCCCCCGGTACCGGCGACGGTCGCCAAGGCGGCGAGCATGAGCATACGATAATCCGCGCTGTAATCGGCAAGCCGGCGCGGCTGATTTGTTCGAATTGGGACCATGGCGGGCGCTTCACGCGATTGAAGTGCCAATGCAAGGCAAGCTGAGCATGCGGGGAGGCAAGTCTTGACGAGCGTCAAGGTCGGATTGAGCGACAAAGACATTGTATCCGGAACGGGGGCACCTATCGGATGCGATTGCGACGATCGGGAGACTGTCTGGGTGCCGGGTCGCTGATGATCGAGCTCACTCGGGTGATTTTTGGCGCAATCCTCGGGGTTCAAGGCTAGGCGCGGGCGTTCGCGGAACATCGCGGCAAGCAAGAATGGTGATCGCTCAGCGTCCTTCGAACGCGCCGAGGATAGGGCAAGGGCCGCCCCGCTTTCTGGCGCAGGCGCTGGCGAGTCCGGCAAGGGCTTCGCGGGACTTCCGAAGCTCTTCGATCTTCGCGTCCAGCGCGGCGACGCGGCCCTGGGCGAGCTCGCGGGCACGGTCACGGTCGTCGGAAGCGTCGAGATCGACAAGTTCCTTGATCTCGCTGAGCGTAAATCCTGCCGCCTGCGCGGAGCGAATAAACCTCAAGCGCTTCACGTCTGCCTCGCCGTAGCGCCGCATCTCGCCGGGCGGCCGCGGCGGCTCGGGCAGAAGGCCCCGGCGTTGGTAATATCGAACCGTCTCGACGCCCACGCCCGTGGCGTTTGCAAGGCCACCGATCGTGTCCGAATTTTTTGCTTGATCCCGTACATGGTACGGAGTCCATAGCTCCTTTACCGAGTGCGAATCAACGCCTCGCGAAAAGGAAACACGAAGATGGAAATCAAGACTGTGAAGACCGAGCGGAACGGCAATTGCAACTGCATAAAAGGTGGCTGTCGCTGCAATCCGTGCACCTGCAAGAATTGCAATTGCTAAGCCGGCGAGGGTCGCGTCGACGATGCGGCCCTCCACATCCGGCGGGCAAGCTCGGGCTCGGCTAGCTCCTTGCGCAAACCTCCTGCTCGCCGGCCGACACGACCGTGAAAACCGGTTCTTCCGAAGTGCCGATGGTAATGGGTTGCGCGTCGCAACGCCGCAGTTGGAATCGAACCTTGCGCGCTCGGAAATCCAGCGAAACCCGCCGAAACGCCTGAAGAATGTCGGTTCCTAGCAGCAAGGACGGCTCCTGTTGCAAACCGAACACCTGGAATGGGGGCAAGTCGGCGAAGGCGATCGGCACATTGCGAAGCGTCACCGAACCGATCTCGAGCTCGGCGATCATCGCAATCTGGACGGCGATGCTCTTCCCGGTCACCCCGACCATCGGCGCGATCGATTCCCTGTCGGGCTTGCTGCGCACCAGCTTGTCACGAAGGGCCAAGTTTCCGATTGTCATTTCCGAGCCTGTATCCACGACAGCGTTCAGGCGAACCCCGGCCGCCCGGACTTTTGTCAGGATCAATTGGCCGCGGTCGCGCCGAGCAGTGATGACGATCTCCCCCGGCAGGTGAGCTGGCCGAACCTTGGCATCTTCGACTTTCACCTGCCGGCTCTCGAAATCGATCATCAACCGCTGCTGCGCAAGCGCATCGATCCCAAGAAGGCCATCGCTGCCCAGATCCTCTTCACGCAGCGCCGGGACCTCAAGGTTGGTGATCTTGCTCGCACCGAAGGCGAGCTCAGCCACCTTGACCCTGTCGATGACGCTCCTGTCGGTCATCCCGGTGAGGATCGCGGGCGACCCGAGAGGCAATTGCAGAGCATTCGCGATGCGAAGGCCAACCGCGGAGGTGTCGGCACCGCTATCAATCACGAATTGGTAAGGACCGCGCCCGTTCACAAATACGTCGACGCTCATGCGCGTACCGATTTCGCGAGCGCGGATATCGTCTCCGCCGATGACTAGCTTGTTATCGATCTCAGCGGGCGGCAGGGGCGATATCATCGAGGCTTGCGGAGGCGCTGGCCGGGGCTTGCCGATGCGCGGCGCCTGCGCGGCCGCCTGACCCGCGATCAGCAATGTCATAGCCATTGCTAGAAGGAGATTGCGGCGAGGCGTCGAGGTCGGTCCTCTCACGAACGATTGCACAGCTGTACGCCCGATCGTTCGGACGCGCCATTGCAAAGCAATGTGTCTCACCGTCGCGATCACGCCCGAACCGCACAATCGTCCATCTTGAGAATGTGGGCCAGTCCGTTGGTTTCGCGCTTTCCGCGAAGTGTCGCTCGTCCTTGATTAGGCTTGGCGACCCAAGTCGACGCCTCGCGCCGTGCGCTTCGAAAGTTCACGCTGCTGGTTATTCAGACCCTTACGCTCGCGATTGCGCTGGACAGGCGACGGACAGCTTGGATCATATGCGTGATGCTGTAGGACAGCAGAACCGACAGCAGGAGAGCAGGAATGGCCAAGGGACAAATGAGGTCCAACAAGGAAGCGCGGAAACCCAAGAAGGCCAAAGCGAAGTCCATCGCCGCCAATCCTTCGCAGAAGAGCGGCCAGCGCGGGCTGGAGAATTTGAAGAACGACTAAGTCGACTAGAGCGACCGACAGGACGAGGACTTGCAGCGTTGGCTGTGCGCTTGGCCGATAGCGCGATCGCCTGAGCGAGCCGGTCGGCGGGATCCCCGCAGTCCGGTTCGCGAGAGTTCCTCTTCAAATCCAGTCGGTCGACAATTGCGCTGGCCGCTGCTCGTCGTCGTGCTGTACACGGCCTTGGTTATGCTTCACGCCGCCGTCAATGGCGAAGGCTCGGCAGTGGGCGCAGGAACCGTGCTCTCATGACCAATGTTCGGGCGATCAACCGCGACTTTGAAAAATACCACCAGGTCCGCAAGGACCATAGCTATCGGTTGGCGGAAAACGAGGCCGATGCGTTCGACGAGGATTATCAGATCGCCGCACTCGACTTCTCAGCATACCTGAGCGGCGATGCGGAGGAAAAGGCGCGGTTCGCGGACGAGTTCGCGAGCGCGCTAGGGGAAATCGGGTTTGCGGTGCTGACCGGGCATGGCGTCGATTCGGCGCTCTACGACGACATTCATGACGGCGTGCTCGACCTCTTCAGCACGACCCCAATGGATGAAAAGATGCGATTTCGCGCCGCGCGCTCGGGATCGGTTGCGCAAGGTTATTTTCCGCTTGAGGAAACCAGCGACATCCATCCCGATCTCGTGGAAGGCTGGGTCTGGTGCCGCCGCGCGTTCAATATTCCGCAGGATCGGAGACGGCCGTTCAGGGCGGACGAGTTTTGGCCGAGCGCGGATTACGAGCAACTGTTCCGGCGGCTGGTGCTGGCGCATGAGCCCTTGTTCAAGCCGATCATTCAGGCGATGTTTCAGGGCTTGGGTGTCGACCCTCACCTCTATGATGAGAAGCTGACACGGACCAACTTCGGCCTTCGGCTCAATCATTATCCGCCGATGAGTTTGGCGCAGGATCGTTCGGGCGCGGGGCGCCTATTCGGGCACGAAGACGTCGATTTGTTCACGATCCTTCCGGCCGGCCGGATCGACGGCTTGCAAGTGTGGAATCATCGTAGCGGCAAGTGGGTGAGGATGCGTGCGCCCTATGGATCGATCATCATCAACACCGGTGATTACATGCAGCGGATCACGAACGATGCGCTCCCATCGACGACACATCGCGTCGGCAAGCCTGGCGATCGATCACATCTGACCGTTTCTCGCGTGTCCTTTCCGATCGCCGTCTATGTGTGGGAAGATGTCGTGCTCGAGGTGTTGCCGGGTTTGGGCGAGCCGCGATATCCGCCAGTCAAGGCGATCACCTTCCACACACGCAGCACGAGCAAGTTCTACGGCGACGATTACGCCGTCGATGAGGACTAACGCTTGCCCGGCCGCACGGGGGTGGCCGCCAGCTTTCCAACCACCGTCGTCCATTCGCGCACGTGCCAGCGGGCGACGAGGCCCTCGACAACGTAGGGATCGTCGAAGGCGAATCGTTCGGCGACACCCTCGTCGTCACCGTTGAACATAAGCACGGCGCTGTCGATGGGTTCGGCGAGCGCGCCGCCCACAACCAGCTCGCCGCGATCGTGGGCGGCCCAGGCGTGCGCGAGGTGCGCTTCGCGAAATTGCGGACGTCGCCTCAGATAATCGGGGTCAGCTTCATAGAAGAGAAGGAAGTGCTTCAAGGCGACCTTACCTGCCCTGCGGCTGCTGCGGCTGCGGCTGCTGTGCTGCTGCTGGTGCTGCGCCGGCTGGGTCGGTGCCGCGACAGTTTGCAGGAGCTGCACCTTGGTTTCGATTGCCTGAACGCATTTATTCATCGTGTCGCCGGCGGTTTTGTCGGTGATCAACTTGGACTGGGCATCGAGGAGCGTCTTCAACTGCGCGGCAGTGTCCTTGTCGCTGACTCGTCCAAGATAGAAATAAAGCGATGCCTCGGCCGCCTTTTGCTGGTTGGCGTCCGTTGCGTTCTTCGCGAAGGCGTTGCTGACGAGCAGGCACTGCAGATCATTTGCGCTCTGGGCCATGGCCGTTCCGCTCGTCATGAGAAGTGCCGCTGCCAGCGCGATGGTCGAGACTTTCATTTCGTCTTACTCCGTGATGATCATTCGGGTGCGGGAACGTAGATCTCGCCGCCTTCGTCGTGGAACCGCTTGCTCATCTGCGCCATTCCCTCATCGGCGTCAGCTTGCGCCAATATCGCTCCGCCTTCTTCGGGATGGCCCATCGCCCGTGACGCACTCAATGAGCTTTGCTTGGCGGCGAACTCGCGCACTTCCTGAGTGATCTTCATTGAGCAGAACTTCGGCCCGCACATCGAGCAGAAATGGGCGGTCTTGGCGCCTTCGGCCGGAAGCGTCTGATCGTGGAAGGCCTCGGCGGTGTCGGGGTCGAGCGACAGGTTAAACTGGTCGCGCCAGCGGAATTCGAACCTCGCTCGCGACAGCGCGTCGTCGTGAAGGCGAGCGGCGGGATGGCCCTTGGCAAGGTCCGCGGCGTGGGCCGCGAGCTTGTAGGTTATGACGCCGACCTTGACATCGTCGCGATCGGGAAGGCCGAGATGCTCCTTGGGCGTGACGTAGCAAAGCATCGCGGTTCCGAACCAGCCGATCATCGCCGCGCCGATCGCCGACGTGATGTGGTCGTAGCCCGGCGCGACGTCGGTGGTCAGCGGTCCCAATGTGTAGAAGGGCGCTTCGCCGCAGCTTTCCAGCTGCTTGTCCATATTTTCCTTGATCTTGTGCATCGGCACGTGGCCGGGGCCCTCGATCATCACCTGGCACTCGTGGCCCCAGGCCTTCTTCGTCAGCTCGCCGAGCGTGTAGAGCTCGGCGAATTGCGCTTCGTCATTGGCGTCGGCGGTCGAGCCGGGGCGGAGGCCGTCGCCGAGGCTGAAGGCGATGTCATAGGCCTTCATGATTTCGCAAATCTCGTCGAAGCGTTCGTAAAGGAAGCTCTCGCGGTGGTGAGCGAGACACCATTTCGCCATGATCGAGCCGCCGCGGCTGACAATGCCGGTAACTCGCTTGGCGGTTAGCGGCACGTACGGCAGACGAACTCCGGCGTGGATGGTGAAATAGTCGACGCCTTGCTCGGCCTGCTCGATCAAGGTGTCGCGATAGATTTCCCAGGTCAGGTCCTCAGCGATGCCCCCGACCTTCTCAAGCGCCTGGTAAATGGGGACGGTCCCGATCGGCACCGGCGAGTTGCGGACGATCCATTCGCGCGTGTCGTGGATATTGCGGCCAGTCGAGAGGTCCATGACCGTGTCGGCACCCCAGCGGATCGCCCACACCATCTTGTCGACCTCGGACGCGACGTCGGAGGCGACGGCGCTGTTGCCGATATTGGCATTGATCTTGACCAGGAAGTTGCGCCCGATCGCCATCGGCTCGGACTCGGGATGGTTGATGTTGCTGGGGATGATGGCACGGCCGCGGGCGACCTCGTCGCGAACGAATTCGGGGGTGACAAGGTCTGGAATGGACGCGCCGAAGCTTTCACCGTCACGATCGCCGCCGAGCGCGGCTTCGCGGCCGAGATTCTCGCGGATGGCGACATATTCCATCTCGGGCGTGATGATGCCGCGCCGGGCGTAATGCATCTGTGTGACATTGGCACCGGGCTTCGCGCGCAGCACGCGCTTGCGGACATTGGGGAAGGGCTGAACTCCGCCGCTGCGATCGGGTCCGAGCTGGCCATTGTCTTCCGGGCGAACATCGCGTTGAGCGACATCCTCGACGTCCCCGCGGGATCGGATCCAGTTGTGGCGGAGTTCAGGCAGGCCGGCCATGATGTCGATCCGCGCATTCGGATCGGTATAGGGACCGCTGGTGTCGTAAAGGACGACGGGTTGCTCGCCGCTCGACGGTTCAAGATCGACCGCGCGCATTGCGACTCCCAGATCGCCGACGAGGATCTTGCGTGATCCGCGGATCGGCCCTGTGGTGACCTTGAGCTCGGTGCGTGCGGGAATGTCGGCCATCGTGATTCTTCCTTCTCCCTCCACCGGTCCTAACCGGATCAGGTTCGACGGGTCTCGACGCCTATCGTCGATCTCAGCTCGACAAGAGCTCCCCGGGGAAGAGCAAGCCCTAAAGAAGCCCGGCGGCTGGCCAGCCGCCGGGCCTCGCCCCACGCAAACGAACGATGTTTACTTGCGCTTGTTCGCTGCGGCTTGGGCGGCCTGCACCTCCTGAGGGGTGATGGTGCCGTCGTGATTTGCATCGATCCGGTTGAAATTCGCCAGCGGTCCGGCCTCATATTCCTCGAGGCTGATCTTGCCGTCCTTGTTTCGAATCGATCGCGCCAATGACCTGCTGCGCCGTCTGGCGCGGCTGGACGTTCGGAACGATAGCCAAGAACTCGGCCTTGCTGAGCTGGCCGTCATGGTTGGTATCGAGCTTGGCGAACTCGGCCTCGGCCTTTTGTTGCTCGCCGGCGCGGGCCTGCTGGACTTCCTTCTGCTGAGCTGCCCCGACCTCGCTCGCATCGAGGTTGCCGTCGTGATTGGTGTCGGCGGCGCTGAAGCGGCTCTGAATGTTGGCGCTGAACTGGGTTCGGGTTACCGGCTTTGGCGCCTGCGCTGCTGGAGCTGGCGCGGCAGGTGCCGCCGTGGCGAGGGCGGGCGCGGAAACTGCAGCGCCGATCGACGCTGCGATGATCAAATAGCGGTTGGACAAATCAGTCTCCCCTAAACTCTCGAAGTTATGGAAAAAATTTAGCGACCACAGCTGATAGCGACTCGCTCGGGCAGGGTCGATTGCCGAATGTCGGCGCGCCTACCTTGCTGCCAACTGAATTGCAAAGGCGAGGGAGAGGGGAGAGCTCGTCGTTTGAACTGCGCGCGCCGCGCGCTCGCGCGCGGGCAAGGCGCTTCTGTGTTGCAAAGTGGCAACAGCATCGGCGGCAAGGCGCGATGAGTTGCAACCGCGATCAACTTTTCCGCTTGGCTTTTCCCAATTGTTCGCTCTAAGTCGAGGGTAGAGGATTGTCTCGCGACGGGCGAGCTGCGTCGGGTGCATGTGACGCGGCCTTTCCGAAGGGGGCGATCCAGGGAGTAAATAAGTCCGCGGCCGCGGCAAAACAGGGGAATACACAATGAATACGACGCAACGCCGGATTGCGCTTCTCACGGGCGCTTCGCTTGCAACGCTTGGGCTGGCATCGCCTGCACTCGCGGCCCCGCATACCGGACTCGCCGATGGCGTCTATCCTGGCTTCAACACCACCACCGATACGATTGAAATTTGCGATCTTGCGACACCGTCCGGCAGCCCCTGCTTCTTCGGTACGATTGACACTACTCCCCCGGCGGCAGCGGCCGTGCCAGGCGCCTTCCTTCAGCAACACGACACCGGCGCTTCGATCTCGCTCAGCATGGCGAACAACGGCTCGGCGGAGATCGGTGCAATTGCAATCGCGACCGGCGTCGCGGGCAATGCGGCGGCCAGTGCAACGGTCGGCTTCGACGTGCTTCGCCAGACGGCCGTGGCCACCACGGGCGATGCGACGGCCCGAATCGACAACGAGGGCACGCTGCTGATCGACGCGCTCGCGATCGCCACCGGAACGGGCAGCGCGATTGCGAATGCCACCGTCCAAGACGGGATCGCGCAATTCGCGAACGTCTTCGGGAGCGGGACCGCTTCGGCCATCATCACCAACAATGGCGCGCTGACGGTCGTGGCATCGGCGATAGCCTCGGGCGGCGGGTTCGCCTCGGCCAACGCAACCGTTGGCGCGCTCTTTGGCCAGGAGGGCGTTTTCCAGGCGGCGCGTAACTTCGGAACGGGCGACGCGAACGCTGCCATGGATAACGGCGGCACGATCACCGTTGCGGGCAACGCCTCCGCGCATGGCTCCTCGGCATCCGCGGCTGCTTCGGTCGCCGAAGGTGTTTACCAGTCCGCATTTGCCGTGAACGGCAGTGCTTCGGCCAAGCTGACGAATGAAGCTGCGGGCGTCATCGACGTCCACGCTCACGCGACCGCTGTCGCTACGAGCGGCGACGCGCAGGCGACGGCCACCGTTAACGATGGAATCTCTCAGCACGCCGTTGCAAATCTGGGCGGCGATGCAAGCGTTTCGCTCACGAATGACGGAGCAATCACGATCGAGGCCGTCGCCAAAGCTAATGCCAGCGGCGGCAGCGCATCGGCGATCGCCAACGTTACGAATGGCATCTATCAGAACGCCACCGCTTCAAGCGGAGGCAATGCGAGCGCGTCGATCAACAACGGAGGTTCGATCGATATCGGCGCCGTGGCGAGCGCTGCTGGCGTCGACACTGTGCAGCACGACGCCGACAACGCATTCGCGGCTGTCAGCCACGGCATTTCTCAGCAGGCCACTGCAACCAGTGGCGGCGACGCGAGCGTGTCGATCACGAACGGCGGCTCCATTAGCATTCATGCGACCGCGAATGATCATGGCGCTTCGGCCTATTCAGCCAACGCCTCGGTCACGCACGGCATCGTTCAGTCGGCCTCGGCAACGAGCGCAGGCAATGCTAGCGCGTCAATCGCGAACGACGGCACGATCGACATTCACGCGATAGCAAATGCATCTGCCACGCAATTCAATCCCTCTTACGCCACCAACGTAACGGTCGAGCACGGCATTTCACAACAGGCCCATGCGGATAGCGGCGACGCCAGCGTCAGCCTGACCGGTACAGGTTCGATCAACATCGCCGCCTCGGCTCATGCGACTGGAGTGGAATATGCTTCTGCCTCGGCGTCCATCGATTATGGCATCGAACAGTGGGCTCAAGCCTCAGCCGGCGGAAATGCGACTGCCAATCTGACGCAAGATGGCGGCATTAACATCGATGCCGTCGCCGTGGCCAAGGGCGGCACCAGCAGTGCGTCGGCCTATGCCTACCAATCTTCACGGAATCGAACAGTATGCCGACGCGACTGGCGGAGGCGATGCGTCGGCGGTGATTTCGCTCGGCGGCGGCAGCATTAATGCCACTGCCACAGCAATCGCCCCCGGCGACGATGCTGAAGCTACCGCAACCGTTTCTGAGGGAATTTCGCAAACGGCGTTCGCGGGTGGTGGCGGCGACGCCAGCGCTTCGCTGACGAACACTGGTGACTTGACTATCCAGGCGGTCGCGCACGCGACGGCCGAGTACTTTCGCTTCGGCTTACGCTTATAACACCTATGCGATCTACCAGAGCGCGAGCGTGACCGGGAACCACGCGGTCACGCACACGCACGCAGACTGGCAGCGCGGCACGACGACGACGACAACCTTCGCGGGCGGCGACGCTACGGCGCTGATCACCAACAGCGGCAACATCAACATCAACGCGATCGCGAAGGCGGCGGGCTCGGCTGCAACCGCAACCGCGAATGTCACGAACGCTATCGTCAACTACGCAGTGGCCTGGAACACCGGCGCCACCGGAGTGCGGGGCGATGCTACCGCGGGCCTGGTCAACAACGGCACAATCGGCGTCCACGCAATTGCGGACGCAAGCGCGACCACGGGCCGTGCGACGGCACATGCGACGGTCCACACGGCAGTCGGTGAGACTGCGACTGCCTACAATGGTGGCGATGCCTACGCCTATCTGACGGGCACGGGCTCGATCGACATTGGCGCCACGGCGCACGCCCTCTCGCTCAACGGGTCGGCGAACGCTCACGCCTCGGTCTACAGTGGCGTTTGGCAGAGTGCTTTCGCTTATGGCGGCGGCGACGCACGGGCATGGATGACGCAGAGCGGAGTCAACGTTCATGCGACGGCTTTGGCTGGCGGCACGACCGCTCACGCCACGGCTTTCGTCGACCAGGCGATCTTCCAATATGCCGAAGCGACCAGCGGCAACGCCGCGGCTACGCTGAGCCTTGGCGGAACGAACGTGATCCAGGCCTTCGCGAGCGTCAATGCAACCGACTTCAACGGCACGGCATCGGCGAGCATCGAAGGCGGAATCACGCAGCAGGCTTATGGCAGCACAAGCGCCACGGTGAACTTCACCAACTCTGGCACGCTGACGATTGGCGCCCACGCGGTCGCACTTGCGGATGAGACCGCAAATGCGACGGCCAACGCCAACGGCATCGCTCAAACGGCATTTGCATTCTCCAGCGCTGCCGCCAACGCCTCGAACGCCGGCACGCTGAATGTGATGGCGCAGGCCACTGCGACGGGTTCGACCGGCAATGCGCATGCGTTCGTCGGATACGGTGTTGGGCAGAGCGCCCTGTCGTTTGGCAACGCCTCGGTCTCGCTCACCAACAGCGGCACGATCAACGTTGCTGCCGACGCAGTTGCGATTGGCACGCGCGGCGATGCATTGGCCTCCGCGGTCGTCAGTCAAGGCATCGCACAGACGGCGATCGCATTCTTCGGCACCGCACTTGCAAGCCTGTCCAACGCGGGAACGATCAACGTCATGGCGGCCGCCACGGCTGACGCCGGATCGAAGGTCGTCGGCGTCGGGACGACCGCGACGACGGTATATGGAAACGCAACGGCGGTCGCTGGCGTTGCTGCGGGAGTTTCGCAATTCGCGAGCGGCGTCCACGCCACCGCTTCGGTTAGCAATGCCGGCACGATCAACGTTGGGGCTTCGGCAAATGCGGGCGCCAATGCTACTGCGGCGAACGCAGTCGCGGTTGCTGGCGTTGGCGCGGGGGTGGTCCAGATTGCAGTCGCGGGCGGGACCTTCACCACCACCTATACGACACCGACTGCCGGCGGCGGAACGTCGACGGTCACGGTGACTCATCCGGGTGCAGCGGCCGCCTCGCTCGATAACAGCGGCGCGATCAACGTTTCGGCGATCGCGAACGCGACTGCTTCGAAGTCGGCGTCGGCTTTTGCGGGCTACAGCTCGGGCGTCGTGCAGATCGCCGTCGGCGGCGATGCTTCGGCGACGCTGAACAATAGCGGCACGATAGCGATCAATGCCCAGGCGAGCGCGAAGGGCGGAACCGCTGCGTTCGCGATCGCATCGGGCACGAATGGTGTTGAGCAAATCGCGGCGGGCAATCCGGTCGCCACTGCGTTCGGCAGCTACACCACCACCTACACCACTCCGACGTTCGGCGGCGTGTTCACAAGCACGCATTTCTATCCCACGGGCGGGATCGCCGGGAACGCGTCAGCCTCGCTGACGAATAGCGGATCGATCACGGTCAATGAGGCTGCTAACGCGGTCGCGAACGGTTCTGCGACAGCTGTTGCCTTGCTAAATGGTTTCGCAGTCCAGCAGATTGCTGTTGCAGGAACGGGCACGATCGTCACCGGCGCAACTCCCGGAGGCTTCCCAACCGCCTTTGCGACTGTGGGCGGCAATGCTTCGGCAACGCTGACCAACAGCGGCACGATCGGTGTGGCGCTTGCGGCCAATGCAACGGGTTCGAGTGCCAACGCAGTCGCGTTCGCGAGCGGGGCCGTGAACCAGTTCGTCGTGGCGCCGGCTGGCTCCGCTTCGGCCAACATCGTCAACAGCGGAACCATCTCGGACGTGGTGGATGCCAATGCGAAGGGCACGGTAGCGGCTCATGCTACTGCGGTTGCCGGAACTGCTGTGCGCCAGAATGTGATCGGCGCAACCGGTGTTGCCTTCGTCAGCAACAGCGGGACGATCACCGCTTCGGCGAACGCCGTTGCGACGGGCCGCCTCGTGACTGGCGCGGGCACGACTGCGACGACGGCGGGCACGGCCAGCGCTTTCGCGCTGGCGGTAGGCATCGGGCAGCTCGTTACGGCCACCGCTGGATCGGCTTCCATCGTCAACAGCGGAACGATCAATGTCGCTGCAAACGCGACTGCCAACGGTGGTTCTTCGGCGCGAGCGACAGCGTTTGCTCTGGGTGCAGGGCAGCTTGTCGATCCGGTTCCGATCAGCTTCACCAACAGCGGGGCGTTGAACGTCAGCGCGGTCGCGAAGGCGTCGGCGTCGGCCGGCTCCGCGAGCGCGAGCGCGATCGGTTACGAAGGCCTTGGTGTCGGCGGCGGAACGCTGAACGCAACCGTCGTCAACTCCGGAACGATGAACGTCGCCGCGAGCGCAGTTGCTCCCAATGGTACCGCCTCGGCGTTCGCCCAGGGTATCGCGCTCCACAACGCACACACGACGACGGCTTTCCTAACGCCGACGACGGGTGGCGGCTCGACCCTCGTGTTCAACGAGAACGGCCAGCCGCTGGTTGCCAATATCACCAACAGTGGAACGCTGACGGTGGTTGCGAAGGCGAACGGCCTGGGCACGACCACGACGACGGTCGGAACGGGTACGACGGCGGTAACTTCCACTCATCCGCACTCGAGCGCGCTTGCGACCGGCATTCGCCTCGACGCGGGCCTCCTTGGGACGACCACAACGACCACTCCTGCGGGCGGCTCTCCGGTGGTGCATCACAACAACACGACGATCACCAATTCCGGGACGATCGACGTGACCGCGATCACCAATGGCGGTGCGGCCCAGGCCTATGGCATCCGGGTCACCCAGGATGGGACAGCAACGCCGACCGCCGGCCAGGTGCTGACCATCAACAACTCCGGCGACATCATCGCGAAGTTCTCGACCGATGGTGGAACCA
>CAWAWT010000002.1:0-104868 GCA_963785855.1 uncultured Alphaproteobacteria bacterium | reverse complement strand
GGATGATCGGCCGATCATCCTGGGCTTAGGGTCCACGCTCGGTCGAGGGCGGGCCTTCTTGCTGCAATTGAAGCTTCAGCGATGAGAATCGGCTCAAAATCGGCATCTCCAGCGGGTGGCTGCAAAATCGCCCCCTGATGGCCCGTCGCAATTTCCTCATCACGTCGGCGTTGGTCGGGACTGCGGGGCTGATTATCCCGACCGCCGCACATGCGGGAACCGCACCGCCGCCTTCGGCAGATGCCCAGAGCCTCGCGCAGCCTCCGATGGCTACAGAGAGTAGCCTCTCAAGTGCGATGCTCGTCGGACCCGCCGTGACCGCGGAGGCCAATGGCGACAGTTCTATCCGGCCGTTTCACTATCGCGCGACCAACGAGGAGCTGGCCGACCTCAAACGGCGGGTCGCGGCGACGCGATGGCCAGAGCGCGAGACTGTCAATGACGACACCCAGGGCGTGCAGCTCGCGACGATGCAAAAGCTGGCCGATTATTGGGCCAACCGCCACGACTGGCGCCGTGCCGAAACGCAGCTCTTTTCCTATCCTAACTTCATCACCAACATTGACGGGCTCGACATCCACTTCATCCACGTGAAGTCGAAGCATGCCAACGCGCTGCCGGTGATCATCACTCACGGCTGGCCCGGCTCAATCATCGAGCAACTTAAGATTATCGGCCCGCTGACCGACCCCACCGCATATGGAGGAAGCGCTACGGATGCATTCGACGTGGTGATCCCGTCGCTCCCTGGCTACGGCTTCTCGGGCAAGACGACCGCGCCAGGATGGGTCGTGCCGCGAATAGCAAAAGCGTGGGACGTGCTGATGAAGCGGCTCGGGATACACGCGCTATGTCGCCCAAGGCGGCGACTGGGGCAATGCGATCAGCGAAGTGATGGCGCTTCAGCAACCGCCGGCCTGCTCGGAATTCATACGAATATGTCGGCAACGCTGCCCGAAGCGATCCGCAAGGCGCTTCCGGCGGGGCCGCCGCCGGCCGGACTATCCGCGGACGAGCAGCATGGCTGGGATCAGCTTACGGACTTTTACACCCATGGCCTCGGCTATGCCCTCGAGATGAACCAGCGGCCGCAGTCGCTTTACGGGATCGCGAATTCCCCGGTCGGCCTCGCGGCATGGATGCTGGACCACGACATTCAGAGCTACGACCTGATCGCCAACGTGTTCGCCGGCGCCAGCGAAGGGCTGACGCGGGACGACATTCTCGACAATGTCACCCTCTACTGGCTGACCAACACGGCGGTGTCGTCGGCGCGGCTCTATTGGGAAATGCGCAACAGCAAGGCCGGGTTCTTCGACCCGCGCGGAGTGCCGCTGCCAACCGGGGTCAGCGCGTTCCGCTACGAGATCTGCCCGGCGCCGGAAAGCTGGGCGCGAGCGGCCTATCCCCACCTCGTCTTCTACCGGGCGCACGACAAAGGCACGCACTTCGCGGCCTGGGAACAGCCGCAGCGCTGTCCGAAGACTTGCACGACATCGATCGCTTCGCTGAACTGGGCCTTGCGCGCGGACCGGGCCGGAGCTGACGATGAACCGTTATGTCCCGCTTCCAACCACTCTGGCCATCGACGGTCCTTGGGGAACAATTGTTTGACTCGAGATATACCCCGTTGAGGAGTGGCCAATGCTGATACGCCTCGCCGCCGAAGGCGGACTTGCCCGAATTGCGTTGCGGTCGCTTTGTGGAACTTCCGCTGCGCTTCTTGCGGCGTGCGCGACGGCTCCGCCGCAGGCACCGGCAATAGCCAAGGTCAATCCCGCCAGCATTGCTGCCTCTCCGGCAACCTGGGACGGGCGTGAGGTCGAGGTCATCGGACTGGTCGTCTCGGAAGACGGCGCATTCGGTCTCTATCAGGACTATGGAACCTACTGCCGCGGATCCGAGCATGCGGCGATCTATGTCCATTGGGCGGAGTGGCCCGGAGTGTCGCAGAAGGACAGTCGTCGGCGCGCGATCGTTCGGGGAGTGTCTCCCGCAATCGCTTCGGCGCCAAGCTGCCGGACGGAAGCACGCTGAGCCTGGCCGCGGCTTCCGGTCCGGGTCCGCTCGAACCGGGTGCGATCGTCGAATGGTTGTCTCGGCCTCTGCGCCCGTGCCCAAATCGTTCGTAGCGGCGACGCTGGGTCGGCTTCCAGCTCAGGCGTCGTTGTCGCTGCAGCCGATTCCAGATTCGGCCAACGTTGCGGCATCAATCGCCCACTGCAACTGGTGGCCGCGAACTCGGCCTGCAGAAAATCGTTCCGCACTTTGGCGCTCATGTGCGGGCCAAAATGCTCTCTTGGCCCAAACCGCAGATGCATCGCCAGTCCACACGGGCCCGAACTGTGGGCACGATTTCGGCGCCCTTAATTTGTTCTAAGCGCTTGTATCTAAAGGATGCATTGGTCTTGCGCTCAGATTGCGAGTAAACTCAGGCAGCGATCGATCCCTTTAGCGCTGCTGCGGGCGACGCGGCTGAGCGTCAGCCCAAAGACCGCCCAAAGCGCCGCGAGGTCTACGGCCGGACGCATCCAAGCCACCGCGCTTCCGGCTGGGAATCGCCGCGAACCCGACCTCCTCCGGACCCACAGCTTACGGCAGGAAGCCGGAGCCATTCCTGCCGCGGCCGTCAAGGCTGCTTTGCACCCATTGCGGGCCCCCGCGTGTGGCCATAGAATCGCCGCACAGACTGCCCGTCCGGATCCGAGGGGTCAGACCAGGCGGCGAAATATCGTTGGATTGCTCCTTCAGGGGTCGATTGCAGCGAACTAGTCGATGAGTCATCCGACCGATTTGCGATGTTCGTAGGACCGCTGGCAGAGCGGCCCTTTACCCGCCAAACGCCGAGCCAACGTTTCGCAGCCTTTTGAACTCGACCAGGGCACCTTGACCGCACAGGCCGTTTCCTTGGCAAGCCAGGAGGGTTAGGTGGTAGTGGCCCCAAACTCCTTAGAAGTGGACGCCCGCGCCGAACCGATAATAACGTCCAAGGATACCGGGGAAGTAGGTAGTTGCCCCGCCAAACGCTGGCACGGGATAGGGCGGTTTCTTATTGAACATATTGTCGACGTCTACGAAGAAGCGAAAGCGGTGATTGACCTCCACGGTGCCCCCAGAATTGACGACCAGGAAGGAACTGATCCTCTCGTGCTCCCGAAAGTTTGCAGCTTCGTCGACGCCCTGATTGACAGGCCCGGTGTAGTTGAAGTTGGTGAACAGTGAGAGCGGCCCGTTGACGTAATTAATCGTCGCCGTGAAGGAGTTCTTCGGGTAGCCGAGCGTGTCCTGATTGTTAGACTTTGCCGCGCCAGCATTGGCAATCGTCGAAAGCTCGAGTAGCCGCTGATAAGAGCCGGTCAGATCGATCGCGCTATGTGCTCCGAGGAATGGCGTGTTCACCTTGTAATCCAGCGACGCTACGACGCCGCGGTACTGCAGTTGAGCAGCGTTATAGAAGCTGGTTGCGATGAACGTGATCTGGTGCGTCGTTGGATCGCGCGTGATTAGCTGGCAGAATGGATTGCTGGAGGGGTTCGGCGAGTCATAGCAAGCATCCACCACCTGCGTTCCGGTAAACGCCGAGATTGCGTTGCCCAGCTTCACCTTGATGTAGTCGACCGACAAATTCAGTCCCGGCACGAACCGTGGTGTCAAAACGCCGCCGATCGAAAAGGCATTCGACGTTTCGTTCTTGAGGTTCGGATTGCCGCCGGTTGACTGTAGGAAGCTCGCGCTATTCGACTCCGACGCGAAGTTCGGCGGAATCCCTTGGGCAGCGCAGTTCGCTTGGCGCGTCGTGGGGTCCGGGCCGTTGTTGAGCTCGTCGGCGTCGCATGGGTCCACGGCGAAACCGAAGAACGTGCTTGTCGGAACAAAGGCCTCTTGGATCGATGGCGAGCGGATCGCGTGTGTGAAGTTCCCGCGGAACGAAAAATCGCGCACGGGAGCATAGCGTCCGCCTGCGGTCCAGGTCACCGCGCCGCCGGCGATCGAATGGTCGACGTACCGAGCCGCAGCTTGGAAACTTAGGGAATGGATGAACGAGATGTTGTTCGCTGGGCTAATAATCGTTCCATCCAACTCGCCGAAGATTTCGTTGGTGTGGAAAGCGCCATGGATTGGAACGATCGGAACGGTTTGACCGTAGGCGATCGGATTGTTGGGGTCGCCGCCGTAATAGAAAAGGTCGGGTAGAGACTCTGTCCCCTCTGAGCGGTGCTCGACACCGGCAACCATGCTAAGATCGCCTCCCGGAAGCTTGAACAACGGTCCGCTGAGGAACGCGTTGAACACGAACTGTCGGTTGTTCGAAATGTTTGTGATGTTAGACGTGACGTAGTCGAGAGCCGCCTGCGAATACTGGCCGACGCCGAAGGGATTGAACGGTGCGCAGGTCTCACTGCGCGTCGGGAAGGGAGAATTCTCCAGGCCGGCAAGGCAAGGCACACCATTGGGATTGTCTGCAGTTACCGTGCCGAGCGCGTTGAAGAAGTTCTGCGTGTTGACGTCGATGGTTCTACCGAGCGCGTGCGACCGACCCCAGTTTCCCGAGACTTCCCAGTTCCACTGACCTGCAAGTAGATGGAATTTGCCGTCGAGACCGACGACGAAGCGATAGAGATCGTCGGTGTAGGTCGAGCGGCCTGTGGGGATGTCGATGCCGGCGCGGCTGAGGTAGAAGTAATTCTGCGGAACGCCGAGCAGATTTTGATCGCTCAGCGGATTGTTTTGAATATTCTCCATGATCAGCGCGCTCTGATCAGGCGTCAGAAACGGATTGTTGACACCGAGAATGAGGCTGCCCGCGGGAGAGCCCGCCGAACCAAAGATGCCGCTGTTATATTCGGGCTGGCTGGTTAGATCGACGCTCTTGCTATGCGAATACCAGGCCTCGCCGAAGAGCCGAAGGTTGTCGTTGAAATCGAAATGTCCGACCAGGTTCGCGTTGTATCGTTCTGTGTCCGACAGCTCCTGCGTCGTGTCGCGAACATATGCGAAGCCGTTGCCGCCGCTCGCGAAGAGATCAAAGTTATTTGGGCCGCCGGGATTGACGCCGTAATTTGCCGGGATGAGGTTGCCCGCATTGTCGAAGAACAGATTGTTGCCACTTGTATCCGTCACACCGAACGTCAGCGATGGGTCTCCGAATATCAGGTTCATTTGCTGAGGGCTGAGCCCGAAGTCGAGACCGAAAATGGCGCCACCGACGAGCGGCACGCCGCCCGGGAGTGTCGCATTCACGCGCGGGCCGTCGGTGTAGATGCACTGGTTATATTGTGAGCCCGGCTGGCAGTTGTCGTAGAACAGCCCGCGGGAAAGCTCCGGCCGGTCTTTGTAGGTAAACCCCTTGCCCTTGTTGAACTCGGCCGACGCCGTCAGATTGCCACGACCATCCGCAAAATTATGCCCGATGAGCCCGCGAATTCGCCAGTTGTGGGCGTCGCCGTAGTCCGAAATGCCGTTCTCGGCGTCGAGATCGATCCCCTGGTAGTCATGCTTCAAGATCACGTTGATCGTTCCGGCAATCGCGTCCGACCCGTAGATTGGTGCTCCGCCAACAGCGATCGTCTCGATCCTGTCGATGAGCTTCGTGTTGATCTGGGCAAGGTCGACCTGATCGCCAGGCGCCGCAGCGCCAAAGATGCTCGCGGTGTTGGAGCTGATGAATCGACGACCGTTGACCAGGACAAGCGTCCGCTGGCTGCCGAGGCCGAGGAAGTTCACGAAGGACTGGCCCGTGCCAAAGGCGCCGCCTTGGGCGCCGCCGACTGGTGAGCTTCCGGGAACGCCGAACTGCGGAAGCTCATTCAGCGCATCCGCAGCATTCACGAATCCGCGTTGCTCAATTGCCTGCGAGCTGAGGACCGTGGAGGGTTGGATAGTGTCGTAGTTCGGCTTCGGGATGCGTGAGCCCGTGACGATGATTTCCGCCTGATTCGGGAGCGCCGGCCGTTGCTGGAGCATTTTGGCCGTTCGTCTTTATGCAGTCTGCGTGCTGGGTCGGGTCACTGATCGCTGCGCAATCCACAGCAACGTTCTGCTGCTGCGCCGCTTGTTGCTGTGCATTGGTTTGCGCAAAAGCGGGTCCGGCGGACGCGGCGCCGATCACGATGATGGATACGGGCAAAGCGGATCGGGAAACGGACGAAAAAGGACGCATTTTACACCCCCCTAAAACGATCATCACACCTTGCGAGGCGCCAACATAACCACGCCGCTAGACGAACCGAGTTTACCGGAGGATCGCCGCTCGGCGGGTCTCGCAGTTCAAAATATGTCTAACCGCTTCGTATGTAAATGAACAAGCACTTGGGATCCGTTTTGCTCCGAGCTGAAATCGAAATGCAAATGCGCGTCGCCGTCCGATCGCCCGGCCGCGTGAGCCTGAGCCTCAGCCTGAAAAACTTCGATCCAGCTTGCAGCGCGGGCTGCCGGGCGTTAACATTTTAGTTAATTAACGAATTCTCTCATGCAAGAGGCGGAGGTTGGTTGTGTATCGTAAGGCGCTCGGCTCGCTCGCAGCTACCGCTTTGAGCATCGCTATTCCGTCAGTGGCGGCCGCAACAACCGTTGTTGCCCAGTGGAATATGGACGAGACCTTCGGCACGACGATGGAGGACAGTTCCGGCAACGGCAATAACGGAACGACCTACAATGTCGTCACGTCGGGAGCTGGTTACATCTTCGATGGGGCGACCTCGATGGTGGTCGTGCCGAACTCGCCGACGCTCAACCCTGGCACCGCCGACTTCTCGTTTAGTGTGCAAGTGCAGACCAGTGTCGTTCCTGATGTCGGGAAGGACTACGACCTGATGCGCAAGGGGAACGTCGGGACGAAGGGCGGAGAGTACAAAATCGAGATGACCAGAGCGAGCGGGAAAGCGAAGGCGCTCTGCCTCGTCAAGGATTCGCTGAAACATTCCAAGAGTATAACGGGCGGCGGTCCGCTCAATCTCGCCGACAATAAGCTTCACACGATTACTTGTACGAAGACTGCAACCGGCCTTAGTATCAAAGTCGATTCCCGAGCCCCGGCGACAAAAGCTGCCTCGATCGGCTTGATCAACAATACACTGCCGCTTCTGCTCGGGGTGAAGACGGTCGACGGGGGGGATGACGGTGACTGGTATAACGGCGCGATGCGAAGCGCGACGATTACCGTCGAGCCATAGGCTCGCCCGCCGGCATTCGGATCGCAGAAGGATCGAACAGGTTTTGCACCACAGTCGGCGAGATGGGACGAGACGGAACAGAAAGGCTCTGGTACGCGATTTGATGCGTAGATTCTCCGAACCCTCCAACAACAAAGCACTTTGGTCTTCCGCGGCTTATGAGGTGCTGATCGATATGTATCGCGACGGGAAGTCGATCGACCAGATTGCCGAAGCCATGAGTTGGTCGCAGAAAGCGGTTCGCAGCAAGGCCTCAGGCGCGCACTGGATGGATCTTTCCTAGGCCCGCTGCTCCCCTGTGGCGGGCCTGTGGACCGCGCTGACCCGCTGCCCTTCGATGAAGATGTTAGAGTTATCCACGTAAATCCAGTCTGCCATGCGAAGCCCTTCACCGTTCGAAGGTGCAAGGCTATGAACTTCGTTGGAGATTGTCACCTGTAGCTCGGATCCGGGGGCGCCCCAATCAGGGCCCAAGCGCAGGTCCAACCTGGCGCGCCTCCGCATGGGCGCTGCCGATTTGCCTACCGGAAGAGGTGGTGCCGCTTAGGTGACTCGAACACCTGACCCCATCATTACGAATGATGTGCTCTACCAGCTGAGCTAAAGCGGCCTGGCTCTACGGGAGATGCCGTGCGCGGCCAACCGGACCCGGCTGCCTCCGCGCGGGCACGCCCCTATCAGCACCATCGCGGACCGGCAAGCATTCGATAAGTGCCGGGGACGACGCGAATTATGCTTAACGCTTTGGTAACGCGCCTCCTCCATTCTCTCGGCAACTTAGAGGCGAATTGGGGCTCGAGCGCGCAATGGACACGTACCGCGAAAATCCGAGTGAATTCGACTTGTCGGCTCCGGCCGAGGCCGACGATGCCGAGGTCATCACGACCGAGATCGGGACGGACGAGCGTCGCATGCATGTGCGCGCCTACAATTACTGGGTCTTCCCTTTTGAACGGCCGCGATTTCCCCTCAATCGAGGATCTCGAGCCGGGCGACGTCACGGATTTCCAAGCGAACAGCATCCTTCTAGATTTCACCTGCGGGCGCGAAAACCCGGCGGTTCCCTACATTGGCGCGGCGATCCGTGAAGAATGCGACCTCGAAGACGATACGCGCACCATCTCTGAAGTGCCGAGCCGTTCGCTGCTGTCGCGCCTCACCGACCATTATATGCAGATCATCGCCAACCGAGCGCCGATCGGCTTCGAGGCAGAGTTCGCGAACCAGCGCGAAGAGTTCGATTTGTTATCGCGGAATCCTGATGCCCTTCTCCTCGGACGGGGAAACGATCGACTTCATCTACGGCGTGATCAATTGGAAATCGACGGATGCAAGCTTGCCGGCCGCGGACCAGCACAGGATAGCAGGGGTTTCAAATGAACTGGTCGAAGAGGCGCAACATGACGCGCTGATCGACGAGCCTCTTGAGCTGACCCGAATCATCGCAGCGCCGATTTCGACGTTCGGGCCGATCGCTGCTGAGTTCAAAATCGGACCGATGACCGACGATCCGGAACCGGCCGCGATTCACTATTCCTGGGAAGATGGCCCTCTCGCCGACGTCGACGCGGGAGAGCTTCCAAGCGTCGATCTCCCCGAGAATGCCGGCCTTGCGGATCGGCTTTGGGCCGCCCGCGAAACCGCCGACGCAGTGAAAGCGGGCGAAGGACGCACCCGCGCCGCGCTCTATCGCGCCCTGGCGCTGGCCTATGACTTTGCGCTCTCCACGGCAGAGAATCCTGAGGAATATGCCGAACTTCTTGAGGAGTTCGGGCCTGAAGGCGCAGGCGCGCGCTCCGATGACTCCGGTCGTGAAGCTGGTCTTCGGATCGATTATGACAAGGCGCGACTGACCGAATTTGCTGCAGCTTTGTCCTACGCCCTTCGTCAGGGGGTCGCCCTGGCCGGATTTCAGGACCTTATTGAAAAGCAGGCTGGCGGCCTCAAGGGCCTGGTCGCGGCAGAGCGCCAGGCGCGGCGTCCCGAGCCCAAGATCGACACCAAGGGTGAAGTCGCTCGCGCTCGATTGCGCGCCGCCGCTCCAATTTCGCTCGCCGATCTTCCTTCGGCAGACGAATTCGCGATCGTGCTGACCCGCCGTGGAGCCGACGGTCGCCATGAGGCGGTCGCGCTGGTCGACGACGCAGCCTTGATCGAACGCGCGATTCGCCGCGCGGCCTAGCGTCAGCAGGTCGCAATTCAAGCCAGCGACATGTTGGTTGTCGGGGTTGTTCGCTTGAGGAGCGCAGGTCTATAGGCCGCGCCATCCTTAAGAGAGCCTCCGGGAGCAGAATTTTTCATGACTGCCCACACGCGACTGGACCCGCCGCTGGTCGAGTTCAATTCGCACGGCGCTCACCGGGCACGCACTTCCAGGTGAAACGCAGGGATTATCACGGGAAGCCGAGCGAGACGCTGCCGAATTCTTGGCGGAAGTCGCGGCAAAGCGGCGTCGCGGGGACCTCGCGGTCCGCATCGAGTTCGACGGGAGGTGAGGCCGGTCGCCGCAGAATGCGGATCGGCATCGTCAACGACGACATGCCTTTCCTCGTTGATTCTGTCGCCAACGCGATCGCGGCTCGCCAGCTGACCATCCATCGATTGCTCCACCCAGTGGTCTGTGTCGATCGAACTGAGGAGGGAGAGCTGGAAAGTGTCGAGCCGCTCTGCGGAGACAAGGACCGCCGTGAAGTCGATGATGTACCTGGAGCTGGACCGGGCCGATGCGCGCGGGCGGCAGGAGCTCGCCGCCGACCTTCGCCGAGTGCTCGGGGACGTGCGCCTTGCGGTGCGCGACTGGCAAAAGTTGCAGGCGCGGATGCGCGCCGATGCTGGGGATGGCGCGACGGAAGGCGGGGCGCTCCTCAACTGGTTCGCCGATGGAGCGATGACGCTTCTCGGCTACCAGGTAGAAAGGCCTTACGAGCAGCCGTCCGATACTCTTGGGATTTTCAGCATTCCGGGGGCGCCGACAGACGAGGGCGGTTGCCTCGGCGCAATGCACTATTTCGAAGCCGGGGGTGAAGTGCCGCTAATGGCGAAGGCCGAGCGGCAATCGACGGTCCACCGTCGGGTCCCGCTCGATCTGGTGGTTGTGCCGCTGCTCGAAGACGGCAAAGTCACCGGAATCGGCGTCCACGCCGGACTTTGGACCAGCGAATCCTTGCGTGTTCAGCCCGAGGAAGTGCCCGTGCTGCGGGCTCGACTGAAGCATCTCGACAAGGATTTCGGCTTCGATCCCAAGGGTCACTCCGGCAAGGCGCTGCGCCACGCCGTGGCCTCGCTTCCGCGCGATCTCGTGATCGCGATCGACTATGTATCGCTGCGTGAGCTGGTGATGATCGCGATGTCTCTAGCGGATCGTCCGCGACCCGCGCTGATCCAGGTTCGAAGCGTGCTCAAGGGCCAGCTCTTCACCTTCGTGTGGCTTCCGCGCGAGGAATTGAACACGTCGCGGCGGCTGGCCATTGGCAGACTGCTCGAAAACGAAGTCGGGCGGGAGATTACCAGCTGGTCGGTTGAGCTCGGCGACGCCGACCTCGCCCTCATCCGCTACACCCAATATATCGACGAAAACGCGCCCCACCCGATTCCGAGGCGCTCGATGCGGCCGTCGTCGAGATGGTCCGGGGCTGGGCCCCCGCAGTCGAGGCGGAGCTGATCGCTGGCGCGGGCGCGCAGCGCGCCACGCGTCTCGCGCTGACATATATCGGCGCATTTCCCGACAGCTATCGTTCTCGCAGCGCGCCGAGGATGGTGCGGCCGACATCATGCGCCTGGCCGGGCTGTCGGACGATGGTGACCGCGACGTCAGGATCATGCGGCTGCCGAGCGACGCTCCGCGACAGCTGCGCCTGAAAATGTACCGCAAGAGCGGTCTCATCCCACTTTCCGAGGCCGTTCCGGTGCTCGAGAATTTCGGTTTTCGCGTTCTCGAAGAGCTTCCGACCGAACTCGACGGCGGCATCGGATTTATCCACGACTTCCACGTCGAAGTCGGCGAGGAAGCGGATCTCGATTCGATGGCCGAGCGCATCGCCGGCATCGAGAGCGCAATCGCAAACGTTCTTTGTGGGGCATCCGAAAACGACGAGTTCAACCAGCTCGTGCTTTACGCGGGGCTCGACACGCAAGCGGTCGTCTGGCTGCGCGCCTGGTTCCGCTACCTCCGCCAGACCGGCAGCAGTTTCGGCCTGATTACGGTGGCCGATGCGTTGCGCCGAGCTCCGGGAGCAACCCCTGCGCTTATCGGTCTCTTCGCCGCGAGCCATGATCCATCGACCAAGGACCGCGACGCAAAGGTCGCTCACTATCGAGAGGAGCTGGACCGCTCGTTTACGAAGATTCGCTCGATCGACGACGACCGGATTCTAAGGCGCCTTCGCGCGCTCGTCCTTGCCATCTTGCGGACAAATGCCTTCGCACCCGCCGCCGCGGAAGCGCTCGCGTTCAAGATCGATTCGTCGCAGGTTCCCGGATTGCCGAGGCCGGTGCCGTGGCGCGAGATCTGGGTCTACAGCCCGCGCGTCGAAGGGATCCATTTGCGTGGCGGGCCGGTCGCTCGCGGTGGCCTCCGCTGGTCGGACCGGCGCGACGATTTCCGCACGGAAATCCTGGGCCTGATGAAGGCGCAGCTGGTCAAGAACGCGGTGATCGTCCCAACCGGCGCGAAGGGTGGTTTCTATCCCAAGCAGCTACCGCCCATGTCAAACCGGGATACGTGGCTCGCCGAGGGAACGGAAAGCTATCGCATCTTCATCCGCTCACTGCTCTCGGTCACCGACAACCTCGTAAACAACAAGGTCGTTCACCCACAGGGCGTCGTCATCCACGACGG
This sequence comes from uncultured Alphaproteobacteria bacterium, assembly GCA_963785855.1. Taxonomy (GTDB): domain Bacteria; phylum Pseudomonadota; class Alphaproteobacteria; order Sphingomonadales; family Sphingomonadaceae; genus Sphingomicrobium. Next base: position 92,859 of record CAWAWT010000002.1, on the reverse strand, counting down.
CGACGATCCTTATTTCGTGGTTGCGGCGGACAAGGGAACCGCGACCTTTTCAGATATTGCCAACGAAATTGCACTGGATCGCAATTTCTGGCTCGGCGACGCGTTCGCGAGCGGCGGTTCTAACGGATACGACCACAAGGCGATGGGCATCACCGCGCGCGGCGCTTGGCTCTCCGTCCAGCGGCATTTCCTGGAGATGGGGGTCGACGTTCAGTCGGACGAAGTCACAGTGGCCGGTTGCGGGGACATGTCCGGTGACGTGTTTGGCAACGGCATGTTGCTATCGCAATCGCTGAAGCTGATCGCCGCATTCGACCATCGGCACATTTTCATCGACCCGAATCCCGATCCGGCGACGAGCTGGGCGGAGCGCAAGCGGATGTTCGAGTTGCCGCGATCGAGCTGGGACGATTACGATCGCAAGGTGATCTCGAAGGGCGGCGGCGTTTTCCCCCGAACCGACAAGTCGATTTCCCTGAGCGCCGAAGCTCGCGAGGCTCTCGGCATCCAGGCGAAAGAGGTCGACCCCGCCACACTCATCAACGCGGTCCTAAAGGCGCCAGTTGACCTTCTCTGGTTCGGTGGCATCGGGACCTATATCAAGGCTTCGACCCAGAGCCATGCCGACGTCGGTGATCCTTCGAACGACGTTCTGCGCACCGACGCGGCCGACCTTCACGCCAAAGTCATCGGCGAGGGCGCCAATCTCGCGATCACGCAGGCCGGCCGTATCGAGTTCGCCGAGCGTGGCGGTCGCATCAATACCGACTTCATCGACAATAGCGCCGGCGTCGACTGTTCCGACAATGAAGTGAACATCAAGATCCCGCTCAACCTCGAGATGCGCGACGGGACCCTGTCGTTCGAAAAGCGCAACAGGTTGCTCGCGCGGATGACGGACGACGTCGCCGAGATCGTACTCGAGGACAATCGCCTGCAGACGCTCGCGCTTTCAATCGCGGAAGCCGGGGGGGCTACCGCGCTCCCGGCGCACGTGCGAACGATCGAGCTGCTCGAAGCATCGGGCCGGCTCGACCGCAAGGTCGAAGGACTCGATTCGAGCGAAGATTTGATGCGCCGCGCGCAGGAAAATCGGGGGCTCACCCGTCCCGAACTCGCAGTCGTCCTGTCGATCTCGAAGATCGTGCTCCAGGATGCCGCGGAAGAACTCCGGCTCGCCGATGACCCACTCGTCGAGCCGGAATTATTTGAGGCGTTCCCCAAGCCGATGCGGAAAGCGCATTCGGAATCGATTCGCGCACACCGACTACGCAACGAGATCATCGGAACGAAGGTCGCGAACCGGCTAGTGAACCGCCTCGGCCCGGGCATCGCCTTCGACATGACCGAAGAGGAAGGCGCGTCGCTCCAGCAGGTCGTCTCGGCATTTCTCGTGGCCGAGCGGCTCCTCGATCTCGACAAGCTCTGGAAGGAGATCGAGGAGGCCTTGCTCCCAGAGACCGTTCGCATCGAGCTGTTCTCGATCTCGGCGGCGTGCATCCGTGCGCACCTTTCCGACATCCTTCGCGCAGCCGGCGGCGGACTCAAGATTTCAGCTCTTTGTCGAATGCTCGAACCGGGCGTTCGCAAGATCGCGTCCGCGGCCACGAAGCTCATTCGCTCGGAGGTCCGCAACGAAGCCGCGGCGCGTCGCGACCGGCTATTGGCGCTTGGTGCGAGTGACGAAATCGTTCGCGGCCTGGTTCGGCTCTACGAGCTCGACGGCGTGTTCGGGATCGCCGCTCTAGCTTCGCGACAGCAGCTTGACGAGCTGTCCCTCACCCGCGCCTACACGCGGCTCGGCGAAGCGCTCGGCCTCGATTGGGCTCAGCAGCAGGTCGCGCGTTTTGCGCCCGGAGATCAATGGGAACGCCTGTTGACCGCTGGCCTGGCGCGTGACTTCGAGCAGCTCAGGATCGAATTCCTTTCCCGGTGCCGCGGTAAGGATCTCGACGAGTGCGTGGACGAGTGGGTTGCCCATCACGGTGCCCGAATAGACCAGTTTCGCGAGCTAATAAGGCGCGCGCGCGGCGAGGGGCATGTGAGCGCGCCGATGCTCGCTCAGATCGCGGGACAGGCCCGAATTCTCCTCGGCCGCTGATGCAGATCGCAATTCTGGTTCCAGCGCCAGATTATCCCGAGCCGTGGGCATGGACGTACGAAGTTGAAGCGGCGGTACTTGCGAGCCGGGGCGCGGTGGTTGAGGCGGTAGCGTGGACCGAGGCTGGCGATCTCAGTGGTTACGATCTCATCCTACCGCTCGTGGCTTGGGGCTATCACCTCGATTATCCGCGATGGCTCGACTTCCTGGAGCGCGCCCGGCTTGAACGCCTGCCGCTCGTAAATCCGCCTGTGCTGCTCAGGTGGAATAGCGACAAAGCCTATCTCGCCGAGCTCGGCGAAGCCGGCGTTGCGACCGTTCCCACCTTCGCCGTCGAGTGCTGCTGCGATGCGGATCTGGACGAGGCCCGACGCCGCTTCGCTTGTGAGTGGCTGGTGATAAAACCGCCGGTTTCGGCAAGTGCGACGGGAACGCACCTCATCGGGCCTAACGATGGTCTTCTCGCCGAGAGTTCGCGGTCGGCCAATGATCCTCCAGCCACTGATCGAAGAGATCGCTCGAACGGGCGAATTTTCACTGATTCTCTTCGAAGGTGAGTTCAGTCACGCCATCGTGAAGCGGCCGAAGGAAGGCGACTTCCGGGTGCAGCCACACCTTGGCGGAGTTGCGCTGCCTTGCATGCCACCGCCCGGCACCATTGCGCTCGCCCAAAAAGCGCTCGCTGCAGCGCCCGTGATGCCAACTTACGCGCGCGTCGATATCATTCCAGATGGCGAGGGAACGCTTAAAATCATGGAGCTGGAGCTGATTGAGCCGGCTTTATACATCGACCTCGCGCCCGATGGCGGCGACGCATTCGTCAATTCGATTCTCCGCGCCGCTCGAACAGCCACTGTCGGATAGCAGAAGTGAGATTCGGCGGCCGGCCCGCCTCAAGTCGCGCCACGTCGATCTCGGCGACCAATGCGTTCACCGGGCAGCCGCGTTCGCGCGATGCCGATTCCAATGCTTTCCAAAACACCGGCTCGAGGCTGATCGAGGTGGCGTGACCGGCGATCAGCACAGACCGCTTGGTCGGCGGTGCGTAATTGCGCGCCGCCATCAGTACATGTGCTGGCCGCCGTTGATCGACAGCGTCGAGCCGGTGATGAATCCGGCATCCTCGTCGCACAGAAAGATGACTCCGCGAGCGATCTCGTCCGCCTTGCCGAGACGGCCGACAGGAATCCGCGCGACGATCTTGCCGAGCACGTCTTCTGGCACCGCAGCGACCATGTCCGTATCGATATAGCCGGGAGCGATCGCGTTGACGGTCACACCGACGCGCGCGCCTTCTTGCGCCAGCGCTTTCGTGAAGCCGTGGATGCCGGACTTCGCGGCGGCATAATTGACTTGTCCATATTGGCCCGCTTGGCCGTTGATCGAGCCAATGTTGACGATCCGGCCGTATTTGCGCGCGCTCATGCCTTCGAACACGGCTTTAGCCATGTTGAAGCAGCCGCCGAGATTGGTGTCGATCACGTCCTGCCACTTCTGGTGATCCATCCGCTTCATCGTCGAATCTCGGGTGATCCCGGCGTTGTTGACGAGAACGTCGACCGGACCGAGCTCCGCCTCGACCTTCCGAACGCCATCCTGGCAGGCGTCGAAATCGGAGACATCCCACTTGTAGGCCTTGATGCTGGTCCGGTCGCTGAACTCGCGCGCACGTTCGTCATTGCCGGCGTAATTGGCAGCGACGTTCATGCCCTTGTCGCGAAGCGCGATGCTGATCGCTTCGCCGATGCCGCGCGTTCCGCCGGTAACGATCGCAACTCGTGCCATGCTGAGCTTCCTCCTGTTATCGAGAGGCGCGCCTATTCCTGGTGGAGCCAGCCTGCAAGCTCGCGCTCGATCAGCCGTTCGAGCATGGCGATGCTTTCGGGGGAATCGTTAAGGCAATCGAGCAGCGCGAATTCCTCTCCGCCCGAATGCATGAAGCTTTGCCGCCCGCGGATTCCGAGTTCCTCGAGAGTCTCCAGGCAGTCGGCGGAAAATCCTGGCGCAGCGACAGCGATCCGTCGGACGCCTTTTTTCGGATAAGCCGCAAGCGTCGCTTCAGTCGCCGGCTCGAGCCACTCAGCGCGGCCGAAGCGCGACTGGAACGAAACGTCGACATCGCGCCGGAGCGCTTCCGAAAGCAGCCGAGCAGTCTTCTGGCAGTGGCAATGATAGGGGTCGCCCAACTCGAGCGTCCTCGCCGGCATGCCGTGAAAGCTCAGCAGCAGCCGTTCGGGCGCGAAGTCGAGGGCGGCGATCTGGCGGGACAGATTGGCCGCGAGCGCCTCGATGTAGAAGAGATCGTCGTAGTAAGGCGGCAAGGTGCGCAATGCGGGCTGCCACCGCGTCCGCGCCAGAACCCCGAAAACAGCATCGTTGGCGGTCGCGGTCGTCGCCGCCGAATATTGCGGATATAGCGGTGCGACGAGGACCCGGTTGCACCCCTCGCGCGTCATGTTCTCGAGCGCGGCGGCAATTCCGGGATGGCCGTAGCGCATGGCATAATGAATGCTGACGTTCGGCAGGCGGGCGCGGAGCGCCTCGGCCTGGCGGTGCGCGATCGCGCGGAGCGGTGAACCTTCATTGGTCCAGATCTTGTTGTAAGCCTCGGCGGATTTCTTTGGTCGCGTTCTGAGGATGATTCCGTGAAGAATCGGCTTCCAGGCGAGCTTCGGAATCTCGATCACGCGCGGGTCACTGAGGAACTCGGCGAGATAGCGGCGGACCGCGCGCGCTTCAGGTGCGTCCGGCGTGCCGAGGTTGATGAGCAGTACGCCGATGTTCGGCTCCGGAAGCGCCACATGATTGGGCGGACGGTCCATCAGGACGCCATAGGATCGAAGGGCAACGAGCGCATCCGCTTGCCCGTTGCGGCGTAGATTGCGTTGGCGACGGCCGGCGCAAGCACGGTCGTTCCGAGCCCACTGACGCCCCCGGACGGCTCGCTGCTCGGAATTAGCTCGACGACGATCTGCGGCGTGTCGCCAAGTTGAGGTAATCCCACCCCACCTAGCGCCCGCGCCCGCGGCATCCCTGCAACCCATTCCGGCGATGTTATTGTTGCCTGCGCAAGCGCCCAGATCAGTCCCGCTTCGATCTGCTGCACGACGAGTTCGCTGTTGATGGCGCGCCCGCAATCGACGGCGGCGATCAGGCGATGCACCTTAACGCGCTGGTCAACGCCGATGCTCGCACTCGCGACAAGGCCGATGTGCGACCCGAACGCCGAGCAACCGGCAATCCCCATCGTGCTTCCCGGACCGCCGCCGTCCCAGCTCGCGAGCCGCGCCGCGCCCTGGAGACAGCGCGCAAGTCTCCCGTTCTCGCCGAGTAAGGACATCCGGAAGGAGAGGGGCTCAATTCCAGCGATGTGCGCTAGCTCATCCATGAAACTTTCGGTGAAGAATGCAAAGTCTCGCTGTGGGGACCCTCGCATGTATCCGGGGCTAATCGGAAGATCTGCGCGGACCGCTTCGACCTTCACGTTCGGAATAGAATATGATGGAACGGCGCCGTCGAGCGCGGTCTTGCCGAACCGTCGCGGAGGATCGGCGTTCTGCAGTCGCGCCAGCGCCCCACCGAGCCCGTCGGCTGTTACCACCTTCATTCCCCAAGCGATGGTGATTCCGCCATCACCGGGAAGCGCAGTCATCCGGGCTAAGGCTCCCGGTGAAACCCGGTCGTGGTTCTGACTTGAGGACTGCGATACGGTAACCTGCACCGGCCGCTTCAATTCGCGTGCAAGCTCGATTGCGATCGAAACGACGTCGGGCTCCATCGCCCGGCCTGCGGGCTCGCCGACGCCGAGCGGATAGAGGACGTGGCCGTTGCGCATAAGGAAGCCGGGTGCCTGAGTCCCAGTCCACACCTCCACGCCTTCGCCATTCGCACGCGCCGTCGCGCAAAGAGGCTCGAGACCCAGGTGCTGAGACGGCGCGGTATAATAGGTTGCGGCAAGTGGACGCGATCCTCGCACCGTCCGATCATAATCACCGCGGCTGAACCAGCTGTCCGCATCGCCCGATGCAAGTTCTTGATCGAAGACATGGCGAATGTCCGAAGGTGTTCGATATCCGCTGAATTGCGGGCCGGCCGCTTTCACGCCCCGCTCGGCCGCCCACCATGTCTCGGCGAGGACAGCCAGCCAGCCTTCTCTGGCCGAAACGTGCCGGACGCCGTTCACGGAAGCGATAACGGCGCGGTCGAAGCCTCTCAGGCGGCCGCCCGGTGGAGCAATCCGGACCGAGGCGTAGAGTAAATCCGGAAGGCGCACATCGCCCGCGAAGCGCCAGCTGCCGTCGACCTTCGCTGGTCCGTCGAGACGCGGCAGCGGCTGGCCGATCAGACGCCCCTCCCTGTCCTGTCGAAGCTGGGGGTTCAGCGGCGGGGTTCGATCGGCGGCCTCTTCTGCAAGCTCGCCAAAGGTGAAGGTGCGCCCGCGGTTCATGACGAAGCCGTCGCCCGTCGCGCAATCCGCCGGATCGACGCCCAAGCGATCCGCAGCCGCTCCTACGAGCATCGTTCGAGCGACCGCTGCAGCATGTCGAAGAACCAGCTCGAACCCTCTGACCGACGTCGAGCCCGCAGTGATTCGGCTGTCCTTTGGCCACCCTTCCGCTTTCGCCATCGGATTTGCGTATGCGGAGGTCATCGGGGCTGGCACGACGGCGACATTGTTCCAGGCGGCGCCCAGCTCATCTGCGACAATCTGCGGCAGCGCGGTCCAGATACCTTGGCCCGTCTCAGCCTGGGGCACCGCGACCGTGACCTGGCCGCTCTTCGCAACCTTGATGAAGCTTCCGAACGCCTGCTCGCCGCGCTCGACGGCGAGGTCGCTGCCCATGCGCCAAGGCCACAGCGAGAAGCTGACGACCAGGCCGACGCCGACGCCTCCCCCGACCAGCAATGTGCGGCGGCCGACCTTCAATTGCTGAACTGGGCCTTGAGGGCGCGACGGTCGATCTTGCCCGTTCCTAGGCGCGGCAGCGGTGAATTCGAGACAATGATCCGCTCGGGAATTTTGAACCTCGCGAGGCGCCCGTCGAGGAACGTGCGGAGACCGTCCTCGGACAATTGTTCGTTGTGCTTCGGAAGAACGATCGCAACCGGCACTTCGCCGAGCCGCTCGTCCGGCACGCCGAAGACCGAGACTTCGGCGATCTTCGAGCAAGCGTAGAATTCTTCCTCGACCTCTGCAGCCGAGATGTTCTCGCCGCCGCGGATGATGATTTCTTTCTTTCGGTCGACGATGAATAGATAGCCGTCGTCGTCGAGATAGCCGACATCACCGGTTCGGACGAACCCGTCAGCGGTAAACAGATCCTGGGTCGCTTGGGCGTCGCCCCAATAACCCCGCACGTTCGCTGCCGAGCGGATGCCGATCTCGCCGATTTTGCCCTTGGGCAAATGGCGTTCGCCGTCGCCGAGGATCGCGACCTCGACGAACGGCTTGGCAGCCCGGCCCGTCGAGCCCGGCTTATCGGCATAATTACTCCAAAAGTTTTGGCACCCGACCGCGTTCGTCTCGGTGAGCCCGTAGCCAAGCGCGGGTTGAGCGTTCGGGAATTCCTTACGCAGGCGCTCAACATGACTGACGGGCCGAGGCGCCCCGCCGGCAGTGATGTCCTTCAACGACGAAAGATCATATTTGTCCCGATCGGGATGGTTCATGAGCTCGAGGCTCATTGTCGGAACTCCGACGAAATATGTGATTTGCTCACTCTCTATGAGCCGGAGGGCTTCGCCCGCGTCCCATTTGGGCATGATCACCATGCAGCGACCGATGACGAAGCTATTGAGCATGATCGGAACTTCGCCGGTCACGTGGAAGAGTGGAACGCTAAGAAGGGTCCGCGGCGTCGGCGGTGGTCGACCGTCTTGTTCAAGGAGGGCGCGGAGCACGATGAGGCTCGTCGCGTAGGAATAAGTCCCGGTCGCTGCCGCGCGGTGCGTCGAGACCGCGCCCTTGCACCTGCCGGTCGAACCCGAAGTGAAGAGGATCGTTGCGTCATCGTCGGGTGAAACGTCGGGCAAGGCGGCCCCAAGTCCGCCATCTCTCAACAGTTCCTGAAGCGCTTGCTCAACCGGAAGATCGACAGCTACGCCTAGGATATCCAGCTCCTCACATCGCTGCTTGATGCGCTCCGCCCGCGCAGCGTCGGCGAAGATTAGCCGTGGCTCGGTTAGCCGGATCGCATGCTCCATCTCGGGCGCTTCCCACCAGCCGTTGAGCAGGGTCGCGATGCCTCCCGCTTTGAGCACCGCCATATAGACCAGGATCCAGGACGGACAGTTGCGCATCGCGATTCCAACCCGGTCGCCCTTGCTAATCCCCCGGGCGACAAGCCCATGCGCGATCCGCTCCGAAAGTGGGCAAAGATCGCCGAAGGTGAAGCGTTCATCGCCCGCGATGACCGCCTCATTGGCCGAGTTCAGCGCACAGAAGGTGCGAAAGAATTCAGGCAAGGTCGCGGGGAAGTTTTCGACAATCGCGCAGCCGATCTCATTCTTGCCGATAACGAGCGGCCCGTCGGGGCCGGTGACCCGCTCCAGTTCCTCGTCGACGCGGCGGTCGAGCTCGCTCGGCATTTTCGCTCTCAGCTTCCTTTGCCTTTGCTCACATGCACCTTATGAGGCGCTGAACATCTAGGGGGAAGCCCTTGCAAGCTGACGCGTATTCAGGGTTCACGAAGTTCACCGATCTGGGCCTTTCGCCAGTCGCGCTGCATATCTGGGCATTCGATCTTCGCTGGTATAGCCTCGCCTATCTGGCCGGGATCTTCATCGGCTATTGGTATCTGCTGAAGCTGCTGAAGCAGCCGGGCGCTCCTCTCGCGCGCCGTCACGCCGACGACCTGGTCTTCTATGCGGCACTCGGGATCATCTTGGGCGGCCGTATCGGCTATGTCCTGTTCTACAATCTCGCCGAATATCTGAAACATCCGATCGAAATGCTGAAGCTGTGGGACGGCGGCATGTCTTTCCATGGGGGCGTCATCGGAACAACTCTTGGGATCTTCTACTTCGCGCGCAAGGAGAAGCTGTCGTGGCTTAGAATCCATGATTACGTCGCTTGCTGCGCGCCTTTTGGCCTGTTCTTCGGGCGACTCGCCAACTTCGTGAATCAGGAACTGTGGGGTGCGCCGACGCATGTTTCATGGGCGGTGCGCTTCGTTGAGATGACACCCTACGGCCCGATCCTCGGTCCGCCGCGGCATCCCAGCCAGATCTATGAGGCGGTCCTGGAAGGCATAGTGCTCTTCTGCATCCTCGCCGCGATGTTCTGGAAGAGTGATGCCCGCTTCCAGCCAGGCAAGCTCGTCGGCGCGTTCGTCTTTTTCTACGGTATTTTCCGCTTCGGCATCGAATTCATCCGCGAACCCGACCAGCAGCTGATCCACTTCACCCAGGTTACCGGCCTTCACATGGGCCAGTGGTTGTCGCTTCCGATGATCTTCCTCGGCCTGTGGCTGATGCTGACCGCGAAAAAGCGGCGTGTGCGCGTCGAGGCCACCGCAGGCACCGCCAGCGTATCGTGACTCCGCTGGAGCGAGCGCTTCGGGACCGCATCAGGGACGAAGGGCCGATTGGCGTCGAAGCGTTCATGGAAGCCTGCAATTCCTATTATTACGCGACCCGCGATCCGCTCGGAACCGCTGGCGATTTCACCACCGCGCCGGAGATCAGCCAGATGTTCGGCGAAATGGTCGGCGCGTGTCTTGCCGATTGCTGGCGGCGCGCCGGTGCGCCGGCGGACGCGATCTATGCGGAGTTGGGTCCGGGCAGGGGAACACTGGCGAGCGATGCGCTCCGAGTACTTCACACGGCCGGGTTCGTAGGAGAGGTCCATTTCGTTGAGACCAGCCCGATCCTGCGCGGCATTCAGGAAAAAGCCGTGCCGAGTGCTCAGTGGCATGAATCGGTGGCAGAATTGCCCGCAGCACCGCTGCTGCTTGTCGCCAACGAATTTCTCGATGCGCTTCCGGTGCAACAGTATGTCGGCGGGATGGAGCGACGGGTCCTGATTGCAGGCGATCGCCTCGCCTTCGACCGCGACGGCGAGATCGTCGAAAGCTCGCCGGCACGCGATGAAGCGGTCATTGCGATTGCACTTTGCCTCGCGGCGAAGGGCGGTGTGGCCCTTTTTATCGACTATGGGCACGAGCGCCGCAGCGCCGGCGACACGCTCCAAGCCGTCCGCGGCCATGCTTTCTCGCCGGTGCTCGAAAATCTCGGGGAGCAGGATCTGACGGCGCATGTCGACTTCGAGGCGATCGGTTGCGCTGCCACTAAAGCGGGCGCTTCCACCACACCCATCGTCACTCAGAGCGAATGGCTCATCGGCCTTGGGATTGGATCTCGCGCGGAGGCGCTGACGCGCGCAAATCCCGAACGCGCCGAGGACATTCAAAAATCGCTTCACCGACTTACGGCCTCTGATCAGATGGGCAGCCTGTTCAAGGCGATCGCGCTCCATTCAGCCAAATGGCCAGTGCCGTCGGGATTCGCATGAATTTCAGGGATGCCATGGTTGCAGACCTGCCTGCCATCGACGGCGTCTTTCGCAAGAGTTTCTGCGACACGTTTGCGCATCTCTATCAACCTTCGGACCTCGGCGAATTCCTGGAGCAATTCTCGCTCGAGGCGTGGCGCGGCGAGTTCATGGATTCGCGATACCGTTTCCGAGTCGCCGAGATCGATGGCGAAATCGTCGGGTTCGTGAAGCTCGGTCCCTCATCGCTTCCGGTTGAAGACGCCGCTCGAGCGATCGAATATCGGCAGATCTACGTCCTCAAGGAGCATCACGGCCGCGGCATTGCTTCCGCCTTGACCGATTGGGCAATCGAGGAGGCACGGCGTAGCGGCGCTTACTACCTCTATCTCACAGTATATATCGACAACCACCGAGCCCGACGCTTTTATGATCGTTATGGGTTCGAGCCTGTAGGCCGCTTCGAATTCATGGTTGGAAGCCACGCCGATGAGGACATCATCATGCGGAAGCGCCTTTGACTGATATCGAAGTCATTCGCGCGGTTTCGCTGGGCAACTCACCCCACGGCTTCCTGGGACGTCGCGGCGGCGTCTCCACCGGTGTCCTAGCCGGTCTCAATGTCGGATATGGAAGCAAAGACGACCGGACCGCAATCGAGGAGAACCGCGGCCTCGCGATCGCCGCGCTCCTGCGCGATGCAGATCTCGCGACCGTCCACCAGGTCCATTCCGCCGAGGTCGCTTATGTCGCGCGGCCATGGGCTCAGGACGCGCGTCCTCATGCCGACGCGATGGTCACGGACCGGCCGAACCTGCTGCTCGAAATCCTCACTGCGGATTGCGCCCCTGTGCTCTTCGCGGACTATGAGGCGGGCGTCGTCGCCGCGGCGCATGCCGGCTGGCGCGGAGCGCTCGCCGGAGTTACCAATTCGACCCTCTTCGCGATGGAGCGCTTCGGCGCACGCCGAGCGACGATCCACGCTGCAGTCGGTCCATGTATCGCGCAAGAATTCCTACGAGGTCGATGAGGCGCTGCGCGACCGCTTCGTGGAAGACGATCCTGCGAACGAACGTTTCTTCGTCATGGGTGCTTCGGGCAAGCCGCACTTCAGTCTCGAGGCATATGTAGTCCATCGCCTGCTCTCGGCCGGCATTGAAGAGATCGAAGCGCTTGAACTCGACACCTACGCGGACTCCGACCGGTTCTACAGCTTCCGACGATCGACGCATCGGGGCGAGTCTGATTACGGTCGGCAGCTGAGCGCAATCGCCCTTCGCGATTGACGTAGCGGAACGTGCAGCCTAGCCGCGCCGCCGGGCTGTGATTAGGGAGGCTTCTGAAGAGAAGTCCCAATTTGCCTAATGAAAACGAACTGAGCGGTGTTTCCGAGCATAAGCGACCACCGCGCCCGTCACCGACGACCATTGGCAATCACAAGCTCCAGCCCTCGACCTTGATGATGGGCTACGGTTTCGACCCCGAGCTTAGCGAGGGGTCCCTCAAGCCACCGATCTTCCTGACCTCCACCTTCGTTTTTGAGAATGCCGCGGCCGGCAAGCAATTCTTCGAGGGGGTAACTGGCAAGCGTCCCGGCGGCGCCGAAGGGCTCATATATTCGCGCTTCAACGGCCCCAATCAGGAGATCCTCGAGGATCGACTCAGCATCTGGGAAGAAGCCGATGATGCACTCGCTTTCTCGAGCGGAATGTCGGCGATCGCGACCCTGCTCCTGACGTTCGTCAGGCCCGGAGACTGCGTCGTCCATTCCGGGCCGCTCTATGCCGCGACCGAGACCCTGATCGCGAAAATCCTCGGTCAGTTCGGCGTCCACTGGGTCGATTTCCCCTCGGGCGCGACGCGCGAGGAGATCGACAAAGCGATCGCCGCGGGCAAACACAAGGGGCGAGTCAGCCTCATCTATCTCGAAAGCCCCGCCAATCCGACCAATCAGCTCGTCGACGTCGAGGCTGTGCGCGCCGCCCGCGACGCTTCCTTCGAAATCGACCAGCGGCCACCGATTGCGATCGACAACACCTTCCTCGGGCCACTCTGGGCGAAGCCGCTGTCGCAGTGGAGCCGACCTTTCGGTCTACAGTCTCACCAAATATGCCGGTGGTCACAGCGATCTCGTCGCTGGCGGTCTCGTCGGGAGCCAGAAGCTGATCGACCAGGTGCGTTCGATGCGCAACACGATCGGCACCATCTGCGATCCGAACACGGCCTGGATGCTCCTTCGCAGCCTCGAAACGCTCGAGCTTCGAATGCAGAAAGCCGGCGAAAATGCTGAGAAGGTCTGCGAGTTCCTGCGCGAACACCCGAAGGTCCAACAGGTCGGCTATCTCGGATTCCTTGATGAGGGTTCGCGTCAGGCGGACATCTACCGCCGCCACTGCACCGGCGCGGGCTCGACCTTCTCGCTCTATCTGAAGGGCGGCGAGGACGAGGCTTTCGCCTTCCTCGACGCGCTCCAGATCGCTCAACCTCGCGGTCAGCCTCGGCGGCACCGAGACGCTCGCGAGCGCTCCAGCGGCGATGACCCACCTGTCAGTCCCGGACGAGCGCAAGACGCCGCTCGGCATCACTCCCAACCTCGTTCGCATCTCCATCGGGGTCGAGCACGCCGACGATCTCATTGCCGACTTCGCAAACGCACTCGAAGCGGTCTAGCTGCAGCCTCGGCGGAGTGCACCCTCCGTCGAAGCGCGATGACCCTTCGTCGCTGATCTCGCGAGTTCGCCGAAGGCTCGCTAGCGACTGGTCGAAGGACTGCTGAACCTCGCGCCGCAGATCGCGCTACTCCTGCGTGGGGATGCCTCGTCAGGGAGAATGCACATGGTTGCGAACACCCCATTTCGAGCAGCTGTCCTGTCGATCGCGACGTCGCTCGCAGGCGCCGCTACTGCGCCAGCACAAGCCCAGTCCAATCAGTCGCCTGTCACCGTCCTCGGGCATCCGGAGACCCTGACCCGCATCGTGCCTTTCGGCGATCTGGCACTTGCGACCACCGCCGGCCAGAGGTCGCTGGTACATCGGGTCAGCAGCGCTGTCCGTGAAGTCTGCCCGGATTCTGTCTTACGCGTACACGATCTACAATTTCGACTACGACTACCAGGATTGTGCCAATTTCGCGTGGGCCGGCGCCCGTCCGCAAATCCGCCAAGCGATAAACGCTGCGAAATCCGGTCAGCCATTCGCCATGTCGATTGCGATCACAGGCGCAGGCCGCTGAAACAAAGGCGAGGGGCCGGCGACTGGTCCGCCCCGTGGGTGCCGCGGGGATCCTGTCGCCGGGCCGTTGACGTTGGTGAAGCTGCAATGTTTGAAAGACTGAGAAGCTGCGCTGGAAGGGCCATCTCTCCTCTTGAGGGCACGAGCTGACCGCGCCCACAGAAGCAAGGTGCCAGCCGCGCTTGGCCAATTACAGAAGCGACTTCAGGACGAGCAGCTAGAACTGCCAGTTCTCCATTTTCCAGTCGCGCTGCTGGGCGAGTTGGCGCAGCCTTCCGTGCGGGTTCACGGCAATGGGCTCGTCGGCCCATTCGAATGCCGGCCGGTCGGATATGTGATCCGAATAAAAGCGCACATGCCCATGCGCGCCCTTGAGTCCCGATGCATCGATCCAATCGGCGATCATTCGCATCTTTGCTCTGACCGTAACAATTGTCCCCAGCAATTTTTGCATGAACGCTCTCGTCAAGGCCGATGACCGACCCGGTTCCGATCACGTCATCGAACCCAAGCCGCTGTGCGATCGCGTCGGCATAAAGGCGATAGGAGGCGGTCGCGAGGACGAGGCGCCGTCCTTCTGCCTTGTCGCGTGCGATTGCCTTGCTCGCGCCCGGACGGATATTGGTTGCGACTTGCCAGTCCGCAAAACTATCGACGAGCGGCCTCAGCTGCCGCGGATGAATGCGCGAACCAAGCATCAGGCGATGATTGATCTCCTTCAATCGCGCGCGATCGATCAGCCGCACGGCGTAGACGAGCATCGACAGGACCACGAACGGAAGGAAGATCAGCCGCCACGGCGCCCGCCAAAGCGCGCAGTAAAGAAGGAATGGCGTGTAGGTAGCGCGTTTCGTCACCGTCCGATCCATGTCGTAGATGGCGAGATCGCTCACGCCTCGTCTCGCAGGATTGCTTCGGCCAGCGCATGGTCCTCGGCATTATCGACGTCGACGCCGGCGAGCGGATTGCTGAGGCGCACCGCCTTGATCAACAGGCCGAGCCTGCCTCCAAGCTGCTTTAGCACATCGTCGAGGCTGACCAGCCGAAGCGCCACGCACATCAAAACCACCGGTCCGAGCAGTGCCACAAGTCGCCACGCTTTCTTTCGGTCCTGCTCCACCAAGCGCCACTGTTCGATGGCCGGGACGACCGTTGGAGATCGCAAAGCGAAGAGATTGGCGCCTGTGTAGGAGCCGCCCCGGAATCGCAGCCAGGTACGCCTGGTCTCAGGCAGTCGACGCAACAGGTTCGTCTGCTCAACAACGCCGATCGCGACATCCGCGCCAACCGATTGACCGCAAAACTCGTCAATTGTGGCGCAGTCGAGCAGCGCATGATCGGCGGTGGTGACCAGCAACGGCCATTCCAGTCCGCTCGACCGGACCAGGTCCAAAATGGTGTCGGCGATCGTTCCAAGCGAGGGGTGGACCGAGATGCGCGAGTTTTTCGGAAGCACGGCCGCGATCCGGTCGGGTTCCTGCGCGAGCACCAGGATCTTCCCGATCCTCTTGCTCTTTAGCAGCGCAAGTACTGGACGACGCACCATCGGCTCTCCGCAGACCGGGATCAGCGCCTTAAGGTCGGTGCTGAACTGCTCCGCGAACGGGTCGTGCCCCGGCCGGGACCCGGCGAGAACAACCGCTGTCGCGGTCATCCCTCGAGCCAGGAGACGAGTTTTTCGCCCCGCGCGACGCGCTCCTTGCCCTGCGCGAGGCGTACCTGCATGGAAAATGAGGCACGCGATCGTCCAGCCGGCAACGAGCTCAAGCCCGAGTTCGGGCCGCCGGAACACGAGCGCGCTCACCAGGATGACCATGTTCGGGTTGCGCCGCGCGGTGATCAAACGGAACTTGCTGTCAACCGGCCGCCAGACGTGCATTTCCATGCCGAGCTGCTTGATGAACAAGCCTTCGATAATCCGCTGCGCGACATAGCCGCCGATGATCGCCCACAGCACCATCGTTGAGAGCACGGGCTCGAGCGGACGGCCGTATTCGGCCAGCCCGTGCAGCCATGCCCAATACCAGAATGGCGGGTGGACGAGGTCAATCCCGTGGTCGAACACCTCGCCCCATTTTGACGAAGCACCGGTCACGCGAGCGAGCTTTCCGTCGACCGTGTCGAGCACCATGAAGGTGAATCCCGAAAGCACGCCCAACCAATATTCACCCTGCCAGAAGAGGTCGAAGGCGAGGACGCAAAGGATCGCGCCGACCAGGGTCACGAAATTGGGGGCAATTCCGGCGCGCGCCGCCCAGCGCGTTAGATGGAAAGCGGGCTTGCGCCAAAGATAGAGCGTGAGGGCATCCGTGACACCCTTGTAAGCAGCATCGTAGGAAGCGCGCTCGACCAGATCGGGATCGTCGGGATCGAGCGGCAACACGAAGGGCCGCTCCCGTTTCCTTAGCTCGGAATAGCTCAACTCCGCTGCCTCGGAACGGAGAAGGTCGTAGCCTTCGACAACTTGTTGATCCTCAAGCTTCGAGGCCACAGCGGCAGGATCCCCGTCGGCTGCGACATGGACCATCACGGGCTCGTCGCCCAACATCAGCATTGTCCGCGGACGGCCCTGCATTGCCTTCAGCCATGCCGGGTCCCAAGCGTAGCGCATGCTTGCCAGCAATACCGCTCGCCCTGCCTCGGGAGCATCCACCACCACTAGCCCGGCATTGGTCGCAAGCCTGCACGCGCGCTCGCGCGCACCGGTGCCAAATGGCCGCGCGGCATTGGCCCCGATGGGCACAAACAGCAGGGGCGGCTCGCTCGCCATGGCCGCGGCATAGAGAGCACCTCAACCGCAGGAAAGAGGGCTGGTTAACCTGCCGTCTTGCCCAGATAGATTGAATCGCGCATCAGTCAGCCCGCATGGCCGAACTCGACGTGCACGAGGGGGATCACCCGCATGGCTCGGTTTACCGGGTTGCGGGCGCATTGACGATCACGCGCGCCGCGACCACGCAACGCGAGATCGATGCGATGCCCGACCCGCTGACCATCGATCTGTCCGAGATCAGCCGCATGGACACGGTCGGTGCGTGGATCGTCTACAGGACGGTCCGCGACCGCGGCGCGAAGGTGATTGGAGCGAGCCGCGACGAGGTCAGCCTGCTAAAGCAGGTCAAGGATTTCGACGCGCCGGCTCGCGTGATCCCCGAGCAGCCCGGTGGTGGCACCCGTGCCCTGATCGAACTTGGCGAATGGGTAGCCGAGACCGGACGGACGCTTCTGGGGCTGCTCGGCTTCTTCGGAGCGACGTTGATTTCCTTCGCCAACGTGATCCGCCGTCCCAAACGGTTTCGGGTGAATGCAGTCATTCAACGCTTCGACGTTGTCGGTGTGCGCGCCCTTGGAATCATCGGGCTGATGAGCTTTCTCATCGGGATCGTGATCGCGCAGCAGGGCTCGGTTCAGCTCGCTCAGTTCGGCGCTCAGATCTACACGATCAACCTCATCGGCCGGATCACAGTTCGTGAGCTCGGGACTTTGATGACCGCGATCATGGTCGCGGGACGCTCCGGCTCTGCCTTTGCGGCGCAGCTGGGGACCATGAAAATCACCGAAGAGATCGACGCCATGCGCACCATCGGCGTCTCGCCGGTTGAAGCGCTCGTCGTTCCGCGGATTATCTCCGCGGTCGTGATGATGCCGTTATTGTCGTTCTGGGCAATGCTCCTCGCGTTGATAGGCGGCGGCGTCTTCGTTTGGCTCTCGCTCGAAATTCCGCCAATCACCTATATTCAGCGGCTGCGGGAAGTGATTCCGATCACCGACCTCTGGGTCGGCCTCATCAAGGCGCCGGTGTTCGGTTTCATCATTGCCCTCGCTGGCTGCTTCCAGGGCATGCTCGTCGAGGGGAACAGCGAAGAGGTCGGCACCCGCACAACCACCGCCGTCGTTCAGTCGATTTTCTTGGTCATCGTGATCGATGCCGTCTTTGCTGTCTTCTTTTCGAATATCGGGTGGATATGAGCGTCGTTCCGAAGAAGCTTGACCCGACCACGATACCGGACGGCTGCAAACCGGTCATCGAGGTTCGGGGCTTAAGCAACAGCTTCGGCGAGCAGGTCATCCACCAGGACCTCGACCTCACTGTCTGCCGGGGCGAGATCCTTGGCGTCGTTGGAGGCTCGGGCACCGGCAAGTCGGTGCTGCTGCGCTCGATCATCGGTCTGCAGACGCCCGACACGGGGGCAATCCAGGTCCTTGGCGAGAACATGATCGGTCGCGACGAGGACGAAGCCAAGAATATTCGGCGCCGCTGGGGCATCCTGTTCCAGAACGGAGCGCTGTTCTCGACGCTCACCGTCGCCGAGAATGTTGAGGTGCCTATCAGGGAATATTTTCCCTATTTGAAGCCGCCGCTGCTCGACGAGATCGCGTCCTACAAGATCGCGATGGGCGGCCTGCCTGCAGACGCGGGACCGAAATTCCCGTCAGAGCTCTCGGGCGGCATGGTCAAGCGAGCCGGTCTTGCTCGAGCCCTTGCGCTTGATCCGGAGTTGCTCTTTCTTGACGAGCCAACTGCAGGCCTCGACCCGATCGCAGCCGCCGCGTTCGACGAGCTGATCAAATCACTCCAGAAACGGCTGGACCTGACCGTGTTCCTAATCACCCACGATCTCGATACGCTCCATGCGATCTGCGATCGCATCGCGGTGCTTGCGGACAAGAAAGTTGTGGCGGTCGGAACGATCCCGGAACTATTGGCTTTAGACCATCCTTGGATACAAGAGTATTTCAATGGACCGCGGGGGCGAGCTGCGGCCGACAGCTATGAGCGTGAGGTCACGGCCTGATGGAGACCCGGTCGAACTATGTGATGGTTGGCGCTGTGACGGTCGCGCTGCTGATCGGCACTTTGCTCTTCATCGTCTGGCTCACGGGCCTCTCGAGCAAGACGTCGAAGTGTTACGATATCTACTTCCCGGCAGTCGGCGGCATAAACAAGGGCTCGAACGTCAGCTTCTCGGGGGTTCCCGTCGGGCAAGTCAGCAAGATCTCGCTGCTCCCGAACCGGCCTGAGTTCGTGTGGGTCCGGATAGAGGTTGACCAGCAGACGCCCGTTCTCGAGGGCACGACAGCGGAAATTCATAGCGTCAGCCTCGCTGGAGCGAACGAGATTCAGCTGAACGGCGCGCAGCGTGGGCGTCCGCCGATCACTCAGATGGGTCCCCAGGGCTGCCCTGTCGTCCCTGCAAGCTCGAGTGGTCTTAGTGCTTTGCTCAACAGCGCGCCCGAACTGCTGGCACGAATTCAGACTCTAACCGAGCGCCTGACCGAGCTTCTGAGCGACAAGAACCAGAATGCGATCTCGGACATTCTCGAAAATATCGACGCCACCACCGGCGTTCTTCGGAAGCGCGCTCCGGAAATGGCCGACACAATCGCTGAACTACGGGTGACCGCGCATAATGCCGGCATCGCCGCCAACAACATCGCGGCTTTGTCGAACAATGCCAACCAACTGGTCAGCGGGCCGGGCCGCCAGGCGGTCGAGAACCTCAACCAGGCGATCGTCTCGGCGAAGCAGGCGGCCGACAATCTCGACGCGATGGTCAGCGACGCCCGGCCCGGCGTTCAGAACTTCAGCAAATCGACGTTGCCCGAAGCCAATAAGCTGGTGCGCGATCTGAGACAGCTTTCGCAGTCGCTCCAGCAGGTTTCGGACCGCGTCAATCGGCAGGGCATTGGCGGCGCGATCGGGCCGCAGAAGCTGCCCGATTACAACCCGGGGAAGCGCAAATGATACTGCGTAAATTCGTTCCGGCCATCGCCGCCGCCGCCCTCACCGGCTGTTCGCTTGGCAGCCTCGTTGGCGGCGGTGCCAAAAGTCCTGCAATGCTTGAAACGCTAACTCCAGAGGCTCCGGATCCAGGGAATGTCGCGCGCAGCTCGGCAGCCGGCCAGGCGGTCACTGTCGAATTACCAGTGATCTCGAACGAGCTCCACACGGTGCGAGTCCCGGTCCAGGTTTCCCCGACACAAGTCCAATATGTGACGAACCTGCAATGGGTCGACACTCCGGACAAGCTGTTCCAGAATCTCGTCGAGGAGACGGTTCGACGCACAACGAACCGAGTCGTCCTCGATCCGAACCAGACTGGCCTCGATCCGGGCATCGTGCTTCACGGCGAGCTCGGCCGTTTCGGATATGACTCGCAGTCCGGCCAAGTGATTGTCGCTTACTACGGTTCACTCGCCGCGCCCGATGGAACGGTTCAAATTCGCCGCTTCACGGCCTCGGCGCCATCTGACGGCAGCGGTCCGTCAGTCGGGCCGGCCCTCAACCGGGCAGCCAACCAGGTTGCTCAGCAAGTCGCGCAGTGGATCGGGGGCTAGCCGCCTCAGGCGAGGCTCTTGGTCACTTGTTCGTAGACGTCTTTGGACAGGCCCGGGGTCGCCGCAATCCGCTCCAGCTCACCGCGCATCATTGCCGCCCGCCTCGGCTCGAGCCGCCGCCAGCGCCCGAGCGGCGGAACCAGCCGCGCCGCGATCTGCGGATTGAGCTTGTCGGCGGCGATGATCATGTCCGCGACGAACGTGTAACCTCGGCCGTCGGCCGAGTGAAACGCCCAATGATTGCCCGCGAACGTGCCCGCTAGCGAACGGAGGCGGTTGGGATTCGTCATCGTGAAATCGGGGTGTTTCGCGAGCTTCAGCACTTGATCGACAGTGTCCTTGCGCTGAGCAGCGGCCTGAAGCCCAAACCATTTGTCGAGCACGAGCGGGTCGTCGTGGAACCGCTGGTAGAAAGAATCGAGCGCCGCTTCGCGCTCGGGCGCATGTGTCGAAACGAGTATGCCGAGCGCCCCCTGTCGGTCGGTCATATTGTCCGCGGCGTCGAATTGCGTCTTCGCGAGCTCTGCCGCTCGCGCTTCGTCGGCTTCGGCGATGAAGCCAAGTGCCACCGTGCGCAGGCGGCGGACGCCCTTGGCGTTGGGCGAAAGATCATCACTCTGCGCGCCGTCGCTCAGATGCGCCGCAAGTAGCTCATCCTTGAGTGCGTTGCCGATTGCCGCTCTCAAACGGTCGCGCGCCGCATGAATTGCGTCGGGATCGACGATCTCCATCCGCTCAGCAAGCAAGGTATCGCTCGGAAGCAGAATCGCCTCGGCCTTGAAAGCCGAATCCAGCGAATTGGACGCCAGAGTAGCTTCGATCGCGCGGATGACCGGCTCGGCTTCGAGTTGATCGCCGCGCGCAGCCGAAATCAATGCGCGCATCATCAGCTCCTGCATCGCTTCATAGCGCGCGAACGGATCGGTGTCCGTATATGCCAGCCGCTCAAGCTCGCCCGGGGCGCGCTCGACGTCCACCATTACCGGAGCTGAGAAACCGCGATTGATCGACAGCAGTGGAAACTCGGTCACATTCTCGAACGTAAAGCTCTGACTTTCCCGGTCGAGGACGACAAGCTGCTCCGGGCAGATCTCAGCACCCGTCTCGCTGCCGATCAGCGCCGTCTTGAGTGGGATCGGCATCGGCCGCTTATCGGGTTGTCCGGGAGTCGGGTCGAGGCGCTGTTCAAGGTGAAGGGTCGCCGTTTTCGTCGCCGGATCATGTTCGAGCCGGGCGCGGATTTTCGGCGTTCCGGCCTGCGAATACCAAATCTTGAAAGGCTCCAGGTCGAGACCGCTTCCGTCCTCCAGCGCCGCAACGAAGTCGTCACATGTCGCCGCCTTTCCGTCCTCGCGATCGAAATAGAGATCGGTGCCCGCTCGGAACTTGTCCGCTCCAAGCAAGGTGTGGAACATGCGGATGACCTCGGCGCCCTTGTTGTAGACGGTCGCCGTGTAGAAGTTCGAGATCTCGATATAGCTGTCGGGGCGGACCGGGTGAGCGAGCGGGCCCTGGTCTTCCGGGAACTGGACGGCGCGGAGCACTCGAACATCCTCGATCCGCTTGACCGCGGAACTTCCGACGTCGGCTGAGAAGCTCTGGTCCCTAAAGACGGTGAAGCCCTCCTTGAGGCTCAACTGGAACCAGTCGCGGCAGGTCACTCGGTCGCCCGACCAATTATGAAAATATTCGTGCGCAACAACCCGAGCGATATTGTCGAAGTCGGCGTCAGTCGCAGTTTCCCGGTCGGCCAGCACATATGCCGAGTTGAAGATGTTGAGGCTCTTGTTCTCCATCGCGCCCATGTTGAAATCGCTGACTGCGACGATGTTGAACTGGTCGAGGTCATATTCGCGGCCGTAGACCTCCTCGTCCCAGGCCATCGCTTGCTTGAGGCTGTCCATCGCGTGCTGAGTCTTGGGCAGGTCCGCCTTTCGAACCCAGATGGCGAGATCGACTTTGCGGTCGCTCATGGTTGTGAAGCTGTCACAATTGGCTTCGAGGTCGCCAGCGACGAGAGCGAACAGGTAGGACGGCTTGGGGAAGGGATCCTCCCACTCAGCCCAGTGACGTCCGTCCGCGCTCGCACCTGCATCGACGCGATTGCCGTTCGAGAGAAGCACTGGGAATTGGCCAGCGTCCCCCTCCATGCGCACACGGTATTTCGAGAGGACGTCAGGCCGATCGGGGAAAAAGGTGATGCGCCGGAAACCCTCGGCCTCGCATTGGGTGCAGAGCATCCCGTTGGAGGCATAGAGCCCCATCAACCTCGTGTTCGCGGCGGGGCGGATATCGACCTCGGTCTCGATCGTCGCTCTCTCGCCGGAAAGCTCGATCACCAACTGCGAGCCTTCCATCCGGGACCGCGCGGGCTGGCCGTCGGCCTTGACCGACAGGAGCTCAAGTTCGCCGCCGTCCAAGCGCAATGGCTGCAGATGCTCGCCGTGACGCACGACTTCGAGCGTCGCTCGGACGCGCGTCCGCTCAGCGCCAAGATCGAAATCGAGCCGGATCTCAGGAACGTTCCAGTCCGGTGCCCGGTAGTCCTGGCGTCGGATCGCGATATGAGTGGGCGCGAGCGGCGCTTCGGCACTCTGCGCATCGGTGATAGTGGTGGTTCGAACATCAGCCATTTCGGCGACTTAGGCGTCGCAATTCGACCCCACAACCCAGCCGCACCTCCGCCGCCCGATGACTTGTGCCGCAAGCAAGCGTAAGCGCTCGCGAGCCGCGCTGAACACTAGCGCGCGCGAAGCGTTGAACGGACATCCCCAGCGAGGAGAAGGTCATGAGCGGCTTCGAAAACGTCCGCGAGCATATGGAAGTCATTGGCGCTGACGGCGTCCATCTGGGCACCGTCGACCGCGTCGACGACAAGCGCATCAAGCTGATCCGCGCCGACAGCGGTGCGGCCCATGAGGAGCACCATCATTTCATCCCGAAAGGCCTGATCGCGGAAGTCGAAGGTGACAAGGTGCGCCTCAGCGCCAACGCCGACGTCGTCGCCGACCTCTTCGAACAGGAGGAAAGCGGGCAACCCCTCGACGAAGCGCACCAATGACTTGATCATGCCACGCCCTTGCGCGCAATGGCGCAAGGGGAGGGCGCAAATTGTTGAGATCGATATTCCTGCTTGGAGTGGCCTGTGGGCTTGCTTCCTGCGGCCAATCGCCCGGGCAGAATGAAGCGGACAATGCGGCCGGTGGGAACACCACTTCCGCTGCAAAGCCGCAATCTGCCTATTGCTTTTTCCAGGATTCGGCGACGAAGGCCTGGAAGGCAAATCTCGACAAACACGGCAACGTCGTCGTCAGCGGCAAAGGCCTTGCCGAGGACCGCCGCTACAAGACGATACTCTCACCGGCGATCGTCAAGGGGACGGGCGCGGAAATCGCACCGACGCTCGCGCCCAACGATACGGGCTTCTCATCTCCGGATAATTGGTGGGCGATGAGCCAGACCATTCCCGCCAGCCAAGCGGTCACGACGGTAAACGTGAAATGCGGCGACGACACTATCGCAAGGCTCACGGTGCCGCGTCAGAAATAAGTGTCTGACGGTAGCCGACGATATTGAGGTCGTCCCCGAAAACGCTCACGAAGGATATATGAAGCGCCAGGAGGTGACGGAGTCGCCGGCGGGCAGATGGACGCGTCCGGAGGATTACCTCCGCTCCCTGGCGCGCAAGCGCGCCCAGCGCCGTGCGCGAAATGGGCGCGGCCGGACCGAGCCGGAATCTCCCCGGCTCTTGCTCTCAACCCTGCCGTTTCTGGCGCTTATCGCCCTCCTCGGTGTACTTGGGGTCGCGATCATGATCGTTGCGTTTCCGGGAACCCAGCCCGACCATTACGCATCGAGCCTCGTGCAAAAGCAGCAAGGCGTCGCGCCGCCTGGGTGGTTTCAGGAGGCACAGCGCGAATTTCATCACTGACGCGTGTCTCAATCGTTGAAATCGGGCGGGGCGACCATCTTCGCCGAGTTCCCATCATCAACAAGCCAAGCGCCATTGCGGCGAGCAGGAACCCTGGAACATCGCGATTGGGTAGGCCCGCCATGCCATCACAAACGGCCAAGGGCGATTTCGGTATCGCCAAGGTTTATTGCGCTCGAGCGGTTCATGTTAATGCAAGCTCGCCAAGCTGAAGGGTGGGTTATGGCCGTAGGCGTTCCCGTCGCTCTTGTGCTGCTCGCCCAGGCTGCCGCGCAGCCACCGGGTTCCACACCGACGACCAACGCCCCCGTTGCGCGGCCCTCGGCTACGCCTGACAAATGCGCTCCGCAGAGTTCCGACAGCAATGTGATCGTCATCTGCAGCGAGCGCCAGGAAGGCTATCGGCTCAATCCCGACGTCATGAAGGCCCACAAGGAGGCGAAGAGCGCCGGGCGGCCGGTGCGGCCGGGCGGGACCCCTATCCCGGACTGCGCGCATGTTGGGCCGGCACCGTGCATGAACGCTGGCATCAACCTTATCGGCATGGCGCTAACCGCCGCGGAAATGGCGAAACGCGTGGCGAGCGGCCAGGAAATCGGAAGCATGTTCCAGACCGACCCGACGATGAGTGAATATCAGATCTACCAAATTGAGAAGCAGAGGCGTGAGGCGGAGGAAGCCCAAGAGGCCGCGCAAGCCGCTGCTGCAAAAGCAAAGGGTGCGGCGACCGCGCCGAGCGTCCAGAGCCCGACGTCAGCAACCGGCGCTCCTCAGCAGCAATAATCAGCAGTGCCAGCCGCTGCCCGACCACCACATCCGGTCCGGATCGCACGAGCCGCGTTCGCGCTGCTCCTGCACCCAGCGGGGATAGGCGCGGTCAGGACGGTCATTCCACCAATCGTTGCCGCTCTCCGCCCGCCAGTCGCGGTCATCGTACGAACTTTGTAGGTCATAGCCGCCCCAGACTGCAGCATTGTCGTTCTCGCGGCGGGAACGGTGGTCGAAGCTGCGCCAATGGCGGAACTGCGGCGATGGCCCGCTAGGGATGCCAATGCCGACCGGATGGTCGGCCGCGGCCGGCGCCGCCGGGATTGCGAAAGCGGCGAGCGACGCCGCGGCGAGCAATAGACGAACCATCCCCTCTGCTCCTTCGAACCTGTGACGGAGCCGTAACGCCGGAGCGAGGAAAAAGTGGCAGTTATTTCCAGAGTTGCAGAGACTTGATTCCGGCGCGAAGCTGCGGGTCGTCGGCGGTGTGGCTGAGAATGCGCTCGGCGAGCTTCCAGCCGCGCCGAACGCGTCCACGCCGCCAGACGTCGCTGACCCAAACCCGTCCCGACCAGTCGCGGTCGTCCATGGTTGCCTCGATCTCGAGTGGAGCTGCGAAGATCGCGACCGTGCCCCAATCGCGAACGTACACCTCGCCGAAGCGGTAGGAGGAGCATCGATAGCGTTTGGCTGCTGCCTCGAGCCAGCTTGGCCGATCGAGAATTGCCGGCGGCTTCGACGCCGCGATGAACATGAAGTCCTTCGCAGTCAGGATCTTCATCGTTTTCGCGTCGCCGTGAGTCCACGCACGCATCCAGCGATGTTCCATGGTTTCGATGATTGACGCGATATCGGCCATAATGCGCACGCCCCTAAAGTAGCGGTGGCGCGGCGCAAGTCAGGCGTGCTCGGATGTCGTTTGGACTGGTGGGGCGGGTGCGAACATTGCCCGGTCATATTGCGCGCGGCTGCTGATCGCCATCCGGTTCCAGGCGTTGATTACCGTCGCTGCAAGCGTCAGCCAGCCGATCTCCTCCTGGCTGAAATGGTTTTTCAGATTCTCGAAAGTCTCTTTCGTCGCGCCACTGTCCGCGATGAGAATGCACTTCCTCGACCCAGGCGAGGGCGGCACGTTCCTTGTCCGAGTAGAGTGTGGATTCCTCCCACGCGTCGAGCAGGGTCAGTCGTTCGACCGGCTCGCCGTCCCGCAGCGCTTCGTCGGTATGCATCGCGATGCAAAAGGCGCACCCGTTGATCTGTGACGCGCGCAGCTTGAGGAGGTGAAGGAGTTTGACCTCGACGTGTTGGGTAATGAGCCCCTCAAGCCGGAGGAAATGGTGGTAGGCCTCGGGCGCGATCTTCGACAGATCCATGCGCAGCGGTTCTGCGGTCATCGAATGTTCCTTTCGTCGGATGCGCGACGCCAGGGCTGAATTAGGATAGGCGGTCCATGGATCAAGGCCCACCGAAATCCCGCACAGCTCGCAGGCCGGGGTAAGCGGGCCTCACGCATCGGTCCTGTATGTCCCGGCGAGATCGCGGTTGGATAAATTCATTGGGACGCGAAGTAACCGCTCGGTAATCCCGCGCGCGTACATATCTCCCGGTGATTAAGATCAAGCGTTCGAATATTCGCCGCAAGGCGGTGGAGACGCGCCCATCGCGGATTCGGCGCGAGCCTCCGGCCGTGGTCACGCAGAAAGCGGTGAATCCGTATCCGACTGAGCGCGAGATCTGGACCGTGGTGATCGGCGTCCTCTTGTTCGCGATCGCGATTGCGCTCGTCACCTTCGGGATCAGCGACGTCACGAGCCACTGAGGCTGGAGGTCTTCCCGGCCCCGACAGATGTTAAGAAGGCAGCCGCTGGGTTCGATCCGCAATCGACGGTGAGAATTTGACGAAGCGCGAGCATGCAATTGCCAAGGTCGACGCAGCACAAGGGCAACGATTCGTCGGCGGAATTTTGTCGGAATTACTGGGCATTCACGTTCTGAGCGGCAGATCGGCGCACCTCGATCCGAATGTGCGCTAGGCGAAAATAGTCAGACGGCTACAGCGTTTGCCGATGAGTTGCTCGCGATCGAGCGCCACAGCTTCATCGACCCGTCATCCTGCCGTTTAAAGATCGCGATCCAAGTCCCTTGCTCGTTCGTGCGGCCGCCCTGCGGAAGCGTGACGATGAACGCATAGGGCGCCTCGAATACGGCGAGGTCGCCAGCGTTGGCGACGGTTACCTTGTCGTGCCCGAGTTGCCATTCGACCTTCGCGGCGGCCATCTGGGCTTTCATTCCCGCTTCATCGGCCGCAGGGCCGATCGTGTTTGGCGTGCCGTGATAAACGCCAACATAATCCGGGGCGTCATAGGCGGCCGCAGTATTCGCATCCTGAGCGTTGTAGGCGGCGACCAAACCCAGCGCACTCTTGCGGATTTGGGCTGCGACATCGGCCTGCGCATGCTGTGGCACGCAGCCGGAGGCGGTTGCGAGAAGTAGCAGCGCAGGAAGAGCGCGAGTGATCAAGAGTTTGCCCTTTTCTTGTCGGCTCGAAAAATCTTCTGACCAATGTCAAAAAATTCCTTCGACGAGTTTCTCAATTTCGGCGAACCGGCATGATTTGATGGCGCTCACCCGGCAGCTTCAACTACTCCGCTGCTACGCCGGCGACTTCGAACATATCCGGACCATCACTATTGCCGGCGCCATCGTTCGCAGCAGCTTCAGCCTTCGCCTTCATGCGACGATCGAAATTATCCCAAACCTCGTTCCAGTTCCCGCGGGTGGCGGCCTTCGAATATTCGGTCGCTCGGGTCTCGAAGAAGTTGGCGCGCTCGACTCCGTTGAGGATCGGAGCAAGCCAGGGGAGAGGATGGTCGTCGACCATGTAGATGGGCGCGAAGCCGAATTGACCCAATCGCCAGTCCGCGATGTACCGGATGTACTTTTTGATTTCTTTCGGGTTCATTCCGTTGACCGGCCCCATCTCGAACGCGAGGTCGATGAACGCGTCCTCGAGCCGAACTGTCTTCTGACAGGCGTCGATCACAGCTTCCTTGACCGCGGAAGTCAGGCAATCGCGCTCCTTCACGAAGGTATGGAAGAGCTTGATAATGCCTTCGCAGTGGAGGCTCTCGTCGCGGACGGACCAGCTAACGATCTGGCCCATGCCCTTCATCTTGTTGAAGCGCGGGAAGTTCATCAGCATCGCGAAACTCGCGAACAGCTGAAGCCCCTCGGTAAAGCCGCCGAACATGGCGAGCGTCTTGGCGATGTCTTCGTCGGTGTCGACGCCAAATTGTTGAAGGTAATCGTGCTTGTCCTTCATCTCCTTGGTACTGGAGGAAGGCCGAATATTCGCTCTCGGGCATACCGATCGTATCGAGGAGGTGCGAGTAAGCCGCGATATGCACCGTCTCCATGTTGGAGAAGGCGGTCAGCATCATCTTGATCTCGGTCGGTTTGAACACACGCCCGTATTTGTCGTGGTAGCAATCCTGCACTTCGACGTCGGCTTGGGTGAAGAAGCGGAAGATCTGGGTAAGGAGGTTGCGCTCGTGCGGAGTGAGCTTCTGCGCCCAGTCGCGGCAATCCTCTCCCAGCGGCACTTCCTCCGGCATCCAGTGGATCTGCTGCTGGCGCTTCCAATATTCGAACGCCCAGGGATATTCGAATGGCTTGTACGATTTGGATGCGGATAGGAGGGACATGGGCTTACTCCTCAGGAGCTGAATATAGGGTGGATTTCGCGCTTTTCAGATTGCGGTCGAGGGTCATGACTGAGTCCCTCCGAACAGGATTGCGGTCGCGATCGCTGCAAAGATCGGCACAAGGCCGACGATCGCGCCGATGATTGAAACTGTGCGATGGCGGCGGTTGCCGTGGCGCTGTGACCAGGCGATGAGATAGACGCTGCCCGACGAGGCGGCGGCGAGGCCGATGTCCGAGCGCCAGTCCCTGAATTTGAAGTCGGCGAGATGGTCGTAGACCACGAACGCGCCGACGGCAGTGATCATCGCCGCAGCTGCTGCGCCGACGCGGATCCAGTGCGCGCGCGTCTTGCTGATGATCAGTCGCCAGCAAAGGACGCCGATCGGAACCAGCATGAGGACGAGGAAGACGATACCGAACATCAGCGGCGCACGCTCGTTACGCCCTTGCGAGCGCCCACTCCGAACACGACGATGCCGAGGAAATAACCGAAATCGTACCAGCCGCCACTGTTCGGTACCGAGTAGATCGCGACCTTGTCGGTGAACAGTGAGACGCACCAGGCAACCGGGAAGATGAAACCGTGCCACAGGCCGAACCAGAAGCCGGGAGCGTGCGGCGCGACGGCGGTCGCCGACTGGGTCGCCGCGCAGCCTGTGGCGAGCAAGCAGGAGGGAAGGCTGAGCTTCATTGGTGCCGCTCCCGCATCATGTCGGCCTCCGCTTGGCTCGGATGATAGTCGAGTCCACCGAGCGCATGGATCGCGACAATTACGCCAACGACGAGCACGATCACCGCGCCCTGGTTGCCGTAGCTGTCTCCGTCCGCCGGCTTCCGCCGATAGAAGACAATCCCCGCGCCCAGCAGCAGCACCGCAACGACCAGCTCGATCATCCGGCCGCTCGTCACGGCGCACCCCGGGCCACCGTCGCGACCTGGTCGAGGCGGTTAGCGTAACTTTCAATCACCGTTGCGGTGCGAAGGACATATGCTCGGGCATCGTCAAATCGGCGCTGTTCGATCCCTTCGCGCACTCCCGGCAGCGTTTTCGCGCCATAACCGGTTAGCGTTCCCGGCGCGTAGATGAGATTCTTGTACCAGGACCGGCCGGGAAGACCCGCCGGATCGATCAAGAGCTGATCGATGTTGCCGAGGCTTGCATTGATCCGGGCTTGTGTCGCGGAGGATAGCCGCTCCTCGTGATCGAGCAACGCATCGGTGGCGGCCGCGGCACGCTGCAAGTGATCAGCGGCATTCTGCAGTGGGAGCATATCGATCAGCGGCGTGATGCCCTTGTCTGCAGGAGCGATGGTTGGATCGTAAGGCGAAGCGGCGAGCCTGAAGACGCCTTCGCGACGAACGTCGGCAAGCGCTCGATCCTTCTCGCGCTGCTTCGTTGCGAGATCCATCACCTGTTCGACATAATGCGACACGCTATTCGCGAAATCCGAATAGCGCGCAGGCACTCGAGGAGCGTCGGCCGCGCGCATCACGAGCCGGCCGACGACTTTCGAAAGGGTCGCTCCGTAGGCGAGGCCCGGGTCGTCGAAATGCATCACGTGATAATAAGTGTCGTAGGCCGAGTGATAGCTGCCTCCCGACGAGCCCTCCCCGCCGAAACTGAGATCGATCGACGGAATTCCGAGGTGCTGCACGAACGGTGAGTAATCGGAGCCTGAGCCGAGAGCTCCCAACGGAAGGTCGCCGCCCGACTTCACGGCGTCGGCGAGGTCTGAGTGCTCGGGATCCGGGTTGGAATAGCTGCCGGCGATGATCTTCGCGCGGGCTCGAGCTCCTACTGAAACTCCGGTTTGCGGGTCGAGCACGTCGTTGGCCGCGGAATCGACGAAATGCTGGAGGTCATGGTTTCCCTCAGCTGCAAGGAAGCCGCGTCCGTTGCTATCGGTGTTGATATAAAGGAGCGCTTTGGCTTTCAGCTCGTCGGCGTGGGTTTCGGACCACTCGGTTGATCCCAGCAGGCCCGGCTCCTCACCGTCCCAGCTCGCATAAACGATTGTTCGTACCGGTCGCCAACCCTGTCGGTAAAGGTCGCCCATCGCCTTCGCTTCGTTCATCAGCGCGACCTGGCCCGTCAGCGGATCGGAGGCGCCAAAGACCCAGCCGTCACGGTGATTTCCGCGGACGATCCATTGATCCGGATAGACCGCCCCATGCAGCATGGCGATGACGTCGTAGATCGGTTTGAGCGACCAGTCGGACCTGACCGCGAGGTGGACCCGAACGGCGTCGGTGCCGCCCCAGTGGTAGGCCAGCGGAAGCCCGCCGCGCGCGCTCCCGGTGACGACCGGACCCTGTAAGCCTCCAATGATCTTGGATGCGTCGGCATAAGAGATCGGGAGCGTTGGAATGTGCAGCAGCGTCGGCGCTTCCGCGCGTGTTAGCCGCTTGGCATTGGTCGTTGCGCCGACGCCCGGAGTAAGCGGGTCACCGGGGAACGCCGTCATGTCGGCGACCGAGCCGCGCTGGACGCCGGCCGCCGGACGTGCACCGCCCTTCGGAAAGGGATCGCCTCCGGCATAGCCGTCGTCGCCCGGATCGGAATAAATGAGACACCCGACCGCGCCATGCTCCTGGGCCAGCTTCGGCTTGAGGCCGCGCCAGCCGCCGCCGTAACGCGCGAGAACTATCTTGCCTTTGACGCTGATCCCACGCTCTTCGAGCGCGTCATAGTCGTAAGGCATGCCGTAATCGACGTAGATCACCGGCGCGGTGACATCCCCGTCACCCTGGTAGGCGACATAAGGCGGAAGCGCCTTCGCGAGCATTGCTGGCGTGGTGCTCGGATCCTCGGCGACTGGAGGCTCTTGCCCGCCGAGAACGACATGCTCGGGCGTTACAAGCTCGAGCGTTGTCGAGATCGGGGTCGGATAGAGGACCTCGAACTGCTCGATATGCGCGTCCCAACCCCATTGCTTGAAAAGCGTGAGCTCCATCTCCGCATTCGCCTTGTCGTGTGGCGATCCGACATGGTTTGGTTCGGAGGACATTTGCTGAAGCCATCGCTGCTGGTCCGCGGAGCTAATCAGCGAGTCGAAGCTCTTCTCGAGTGACTGGGTGTCGACCGGCGGAGCGGCAATCGCCGGTGCTGAGAGGCAAGCGAACGCAACGGACGCGAGCAACGCATATTTCATCCCCTGAACATGCTCCATCCGAAAGCGACGGTCGCGGCCGTCATGACCAAATCCACCGCGATGAGGCCAACGAGAACGGCTCCTGCGCCCTTCGCGAATTTGCGAAACTTCAGCGAGCTCACTGACACGCCAAGCACTCGTCATAGTCGGTAGACGATGTGAGCTGGATTTCCTTTAGCTCGGGCGTATTGTCGGCCTCGACTCCACCAGCGAAACCGGCGCGCTGAACGGACTTCGAGCGCAGATAATAGAGCGACTTGATGCCGAGCTCCCAAGCGCGGAAATGCAGCATCATCAGATCCCACTTATCGACGTCGGCCGGAATGAAGAGGTTCAAGGACTGCGCTTGGTCGATGAAGGGCGTGCGGTCGGCCGCGAGCTCGATCAGCCAGCGTTGGTCGATCTCGAAGCTTGTCTTGAATACGTCCTTTTCCTCCTGGGTCAGGAAGTCGAGGTGCTGGACGCTGCCGCCCTGCTCGAGAATCGAGTTCCAGACGCTCTGACTGTCCTTCGACTTCTCCCTCAGAATCTTCTCAAGATACGGATTCTTTATCGAGAAGGAGCCCGACAGGGTCTTGTGAGTGTAGATGTTGGCCGGGATCGGCTCGATGCACGCGCTGGTACCGCCGCAGATGATTGAGATCGACGCCGTCGGCGCGATCGCCATCTTGCAGCTGAAGCGCTCCATCACGCCCATATCCATCGCGTCGGGGCAGGGGCCGCGTTCCTTCGCGAGCATCATCGACGACTGGTCGACCTGGGCGCGGATATGTTTGAAGATCTTGAGGTTCCAGCTCTTCGCCATCGCGCCTTCGAACGGAATGTTCCGAGCCTGCAGGAACGAGTGGAAGCCCATGATTCCCAAGCCGACCGAGCGTTCGCGCTCCGCAGAATATTTGGCGCGCGCCATCTCGTCCGGCGCTCGGGCGATA
Source organism: uncultured Alphaproteobacteria bacterium (assembly GCA_963785855.1). Classification (GTDB taxonomy): domain Bacteria; phylum Pseudomonadota; class Alphaproteobacteria; order Sphingomonadales; family Sphingomonadaceae; genus Sphingomicrobium. Next base: position 60,209 of record CAWAWT010000002.1, on the reverse strand, counting down.
TAGTCGGAGAGGACGTTGTCGAGAAATCGCATCACGTCCTCGACGAACCGCTTGTCCTTGTTCCAATCATCCCAAGTTTCAACGTTCAGGGACGACAGGCAACACACCGCGGTGCGGTCCGCTCCGAGGTGATCGCGGCCCGTTGGAAGCGTGATTTCTGAGCACAAGTTCGAAGTCGAAACTTTGAGACCGAGGTCGCGGTGATGTTTCGGCATCGCCTTGTTCACCGCGTCGATGAAGATGATGTAGGGCTCGCCCGTCGCTAGACGGGTTTCGACGAGTTTCTGGAAGAGCGAGCGAGCATCGACAGAGCCGCGGACACTTCCGTCCTTTGGCGACTTCAATTCGAACTCGACGCCGTCACGCACCGCCTGCATGAAGTCGTCGGTGATGAGTACGCCGTGGTGAAGGTTGAGCGCCTTGCGGTTGAAGTCGCCCGACGGCTTTCGGATCTCGAGGAACTCCTCGATCTCAGGGTGCGAGACGTCGAGGTAGCAGGCGGCCGAACCGCGGCGCAGCGAGCCCTGGCTGATAGCCAGAGTAAGGCTGTCCATCACTCGGACGAACGGAATAATTCCACTCGTCTTGCCGTTGAGGCCGACCGGCTCGCCGATGCCGCGCACGCGGCCCCAATAGGTGCCGATGCCGCCGCCCTTGGAGGCGAGCCAAACATTCTCGTTCCAGATTTCGGTGATCGCCTGGAGGCTATCGTCGACACTGTTCAAATAGCAGCTGATCGGAAGCCCGCGTCCCGTCCCGCCGTTCGACAAGACAGGAGTGGCCGGCATGAACCACAGCTTTGAGATATAATCGTAGACGCGCTGGGCGTGCTCCTCATCGTCAGAATAAGCCGATGCGACGCGCGCGAACAAATCCTGATAACTCTCGCCGGGCAGCAGGTAGCGGTCGCGCAGCGTATCCTTGCCGAACTCGGTCAGCAGTTCGTCGCGCTTGGCGTCGATCTTGATGTCGAACCGAGGTGCGTGAACTGATTTCGTGCTGCCCGAAGCAATCGCGACATCATCGGCGGGAACTTCGCTACCAGTGCTGAAATCCATTTTGCTTCCCCGTCCCTCATCGGTTCTTTCGAGAACCGTTTGTTCCCCAATTGTTCAACTCGGAGCCATAATCGGCATCCTAGCCTCTTTTGCGGCTCGACGGGACTTTTTCAGTTCCGTCCCCTGTGGAAATCGGGGACGAGTAGGACCTTCGTCGGAACATGGCCATTCCGGCGTCAGAACACCACTGGTTGAGTGCCCCCCATCTCTCGCTACTACCTATTGTGCCTGAACCGGCGTACAGCGCAAGCAGGTAAATGCATCGTCAACAAAAATTGCTGTGGATTTGCAGCGATGCAACACTGATCCAGCTAAGCACCGTGCTGGTTGCCGTGAGTGTCATGGTTCCGTAAGCGACGTGTCACACGAGACAGGGGCAACAATGTTCAACTGGTTCCAAGGCCTCCTTCCAAGGACCAGCGACTTCTTCTCAATGTTCGAGCGGCATGCGGGCACACTCGTGGCAGCGGCGAATGCGCTCGAGCAGCTGGCGGAAGATCGCATCGATCCGAGGGAGGGGATCGCCGAGATCAACCGTCGCGAGCACGAAGCCGACGACATTATCCGACAGGTCCTGCGCTCCGTCCGACAAACGTTCCTGACGCCGTTCGATCGCGGATCCATCACTTCGCTAATCGGCGCGATGGACGAACTCGATCGATGAAATGCAGGACACGGCGCGCGCGATCGCGCTTTACGAGCTGAAGAGCTTCGAGCCGGAGATGAAGCGCATGGTGGCGATCATCGTCGAGGCTGCCGGGCTGACCGCCCAGGCGATTCCGATGCTCCGCGATATTAGCCGCAGCGGGACAAAGATTCACAGCCTGACGGAGAAGCTGGTGCGCCTAGAGAGTGACGCCGACGTGGTCCACGCCGCCGGGCTCAAGAAGGCGTTTCAGGCACATGGTTCTGAGCCGATGCAGTTCATGGTCGCGCGCGAAATCTACAAGCATCTGGAGCGAATTACTGACGCTTTCGAGGATGTCGCGAATGAGATCGACGGCATTGTGATCGACCACGCCTGAGCGTCCCAAGCGTGTACCACCTCGCTCTTCCACTGCTCATCGGCCTGATCATCGTCGCGTTGGGATTCGATTTTCTCAACGGTTTGCACGACGCTGCGAACTCGATCGCGACGGTCGTTGGAACGCGCTTGATCAGCCCGGCCTGGGCGGTGGCGTTCGCCGCCTTTTTCAACTTCGCCGCCTACTTCCTCGCCTTGCAATGGCCCGCGCTGCACAATGTCGCGAACACGATTGGAAAGGGCCTGATCGATAAGGATTTGGTGACTCCGGCGGTTGTTTTCGGAGCCCTGATCGGCGCAATGTTCTGGAACGTCGTTACTTGGTTGAAGGGCATTCCATCGTCATCGAGCCACGCTTTGGTCGGCGGGATTATCGGGGCGGGCGTGGCGCATGCGGGCTTTCCTAGCATCCAGTGGATCGGCCTCAACAAGACGTTGATTGCGATCGTCGCTTCGCCGGTCCTAGGCCTTGTCCTGACAATGGGGATCATGCTTCTAACGAGTTGGCTCGGGGTGCGCGCGAGCGCTCGCGGGGCCGAGCGGACATTTCGCGGATTGCACCTCGTTTCGTCGGGTACATTATCGCTCAGCCACGGCCTCAACGATGCGCAGAAGACGATGGGACTGATCACCGTTCTCCTCTATTCGACGGGCTATCTGCGCGGCCATTTCGCGGTGCCCAATTGGGTTGCGCTCTGCTGCTATGTCGCAATGGGCCTCGGCACGCTCACCGGTGGTTGGCGGGTGATCGAAACGATGGGTACGCGGATCACGAAACTGTCGCAGCACCAGGGGTTCAGCGCGTCGGCCGGCGCTTCGATCATGTTGTTTGCAGCCTCGGCGCTCGGCATTCCGGTTTCAACGACCCACACTGTCACCGGATGCGTGATCGGCGCTGGCGCAGCCCGGCGCGCGTCGGCGGTGCGCTGGGGAATCGCCGGCAACGTCGCTGTCGCATGGGTGATCACCATTCCCGCGTCGGCGACCGTCGCTGCGCTTTTCTACTGGCTGATCAGCGCCGACTTCCTGCGGTTCGGAATCGCCGCCGCGATCATCGCCTTCGTCGCTTATTCGGCGCGGGCCTGGCGGATCCAGACCTGACGCCTGGCTGATTACCTCGGGCGGCGCTTGTGCTAGGATCGCAAGCTTGCGGCCGTTCGAATTCATCATCCTCTTTTTCTCGTTCATCTACACGCTCGCACTGACGCACCTATTGTTCGCCTGGACTCGGATGATCCGGCACCGACGGCAGCTGGTCTTCTCCTGGCCACATGTGCTCTGGATGCTGATCGCGCTGGTCAACCTTTGCGCGAACTGGATCAGCCTTTGGGATTTTCGGACGGACGGAAGCCTGACGCTCGCAACGATCGTCGGCGGGTTCCTGTTCGTGATCGTCAATTATTTCATGTGCGCACTCGTCAGTCCCGACTTCGAGGGCGGCGAAACTTACGACATGAAGCGCTTTCATGCATCCGAAGGGCGGACCTACATCACGGCGGTGTTCGTGCTGATCGCGGCTTCGATTGTCGTGAACTTCCTTGCAGGGGCCGCGCTCAACGTGACGCATTGGTCGAACGAGAACGTGCTGGTTGTAGGAATGCTTATTCCAGTGGCTGCTCCGCTCGCCTCGAAGCGCGACTGGATACAGATCCTAGCGCCAATGGCGTTGCTCGTCATGAACATCGCCTACGCAGTCATTTATTATCCAGTGCTCAGCTGACGCGTGACTTTGGAACTGCTCGGCATTAGCCGCCGTCCAATGGGCCGCATGAGGTCAGCAACGCTTTTGATCCGTATCGCCGCGGCGGTGCTATTCGTGCTGTCGCTTACCCAGCGCTCGCTCGCTCCGGCGGGGTTCATGCCGGCGTTCGATCATGGCGCAGTCATGATCATCGCCTGCCCCGACGCGAGCGCAGTGATGCCGCCGATGCATCGGAATCATTCGGCGAATCACAATTTCGCGCATCAGCCATGTCCTTACGCATCGGCCTCGGCGCTCGGCGCGCTTGGTCCCGACTGGACGCCGATGCTTCTCAGCGTCGCTTTCTTTGCCGCCGCCCTGCTCCTTGGACGGACGTTTCTGTTCGTGGAGCGGCACGGCGAGGCGTGATCGCCCGCCGCCGAGAGGACCTCCAATCCCCGCCTGAACGATCCATCCGTTCGGACGACATGGGGATTTTTGACATGAATCGATTGAAGAGGGTTGCACTGACCGGGGCGATCGCGCCGGCGTTACTCACGGTCCCGACGGCCGCAGACGCCTGCGCGAGTTGCGGCTGTACGTTGACTGCCGACTGGCTGAGCCAAGGGCTCGCGGCCCAGCCGGGGACGACGCTTACGCTTCGCTACGACTATATCCCACAGGCGATACTTAGAAGTGGAACGGACAAAGTCGATCGCGACGGGATCCCTCTTCCGACCGACCGCGAACTCGAGCGCTACACGTATAACCACAGCCTCACCTTCACGCTCGACCACCAGTTCGCGAACGATTGGGGCTTGGACGTGCAGCTTCCACTACTCACCCGGCCGCATAGCACCATCGCCGAGGATACGACTGAGCCGAGCCATTCCGATACGAAGGGCATTGGCGATCTTCGCGTTGTCGGGCGCTGGCAGGGCCTGTCGAGGCCGGGCAGCGTGACCGGGCTCGAGGCCGGGCTCGTTCTTCCGACGGGCAGGTTCAGCCAGACCTTCGATGAGGGGCCTAACAAAGGCCAGGCGGTAGATCGTGGGCTTCAGCCCGGGACGGGGACGGTCGAGGCGGTGCTCGGAGCCTACCACCTTGGCGCAATTTCGTCTGAGCTCGGCTATTTCGCGCAGGCAACGGGGCAAACGCCCTTGACGAGCCGCGACGGCTACAAGCCTGGTAGCTTCGCCCAGGCCTCGGCTGCGCTCAATTTCACGCGCTGGCGCAATATCACTCCGCAGCTGCAGGTGAGTGTCCGCAAGACCTGGCGGGACAGCGGGCCGAACGCCGACCGACCGAACAGCGGAGGCGAGCAGGTCAATATCGCACCCGGTTTGTCCGCAAAGCTTGGGACGAAAGTCGTTGGCTTCACCTACGTCGAGCTGCCGCTCTATACTCGGGTGAACGGCTACCAGCTGGTACCGAAGGCGAAATTCTCAGCCGGGCTGCTGTTCCACCTCTAGCGTCGAAGCAATGGGGTGACGACACGCTCGAGCGTCGCTTCATCGATGGTCGACTTGCCGTCACCTTTGGTCGCCAATACGAGGCGGCCGGAACGGTCGTAGACGCGCGTGACCGGAATTGCCGTTGGGATGTCGCGGCGCGGCATTTTCACATCGTCGACGCGCGCGACGGAGAATGCGAATTGGCTCGTCATGTTCTGCAGCTTGCGGTCGGACGCGCCCTGCTCGATTGACACCGCAAGCATCGCCAGCCCCTGGCCGTGATGCTTTCGATAATAATCGTTGAGGATCGGCATCTCGATCCGGCAGGGCGCGCACCAAGTCGCCCAGAAATGGACGATGGTGACCTCGCCATTGCTGTTGAACGGCTCACCCATGATTGTCGTCGCCGACTGGAACGGTGCCGCTGCCCCACCCGAAAGCGACGAGCTTAGAGCAATCGCGAAAAGACAAGCTTGGAAGCGCACGGCGCCCGCACCTGCCTCAAAATCCCCTGCTTGTCACTCGACGGCGGCGTTCCGCTGGCGCAATGAAAGGCGATGTGGGCGCGTTCATTGTTCGGGGCGGTGCTGTTATATGCCAGTACCTTATATGCCAGCACCAGCGCCTTGGCGGCGGATCAGCCATCGATTTGCGCCGACCGGCCGGGCAAGGCTACCTCGGCCTGCACCGTGCTCGCTGGCCATTGGCAGGTCGAAACGGGGTTTGCCGACTGGACTCTGCAGCAAGAGAACGGCGAGCGCGACACCGCGCTCGTCATCGGCGAGACGACGGTGAAATATGGGCTTTCCGAGGCTTCGGACATTGAGGTCGACCTGACGCCGTGGCAGCGGGCGACCAGCAGCGCTTCGGGCTTGCACCAAAGCGCCGCCGGGATCGGCGATGTGAATGTCATCTATAAGCAGCGGCTGTCGCCGGCGGACGCGCCAGTGCAGGTCATAGCTATGCCGGTGGTAAAGGTGCCGACGGCCAAGCATTCGCTCGGCAATGGCAAGTGGGAAGGCGGAATTCTGGTGCCGATCGGCTATGCGATCCCAAAGTCGCCGTTCAGCATCTCGCTGACACCCGAGGTGGATTGGGTCGCGGATGGCGACGGCCACGGCCATCACGCGGCGATGGCACAGGTCGTCAGTCTCGGCTGGGCAGCGACCGAAAAGCTCAACCTCTCCGCCGAGCTCTGGGGCGGCTGGGACTGGGATCCCTCCGGCACGACTCGGGAGGCGAGCGCCGACGGAGCGATCGCCTATTTGCTAAGCAACGACTTGCAGTTGGACGCAGGCGCGAATTTCGGACTGAATCGCGATACGCCGGACGCGGAGCTTTACGCCGGCGTCTCGAAGCGCTTCTGATCAAGGGTAATCGGGCATGTTCGAAGATCGCGCTGCGCGCCTGAACCCTAGTTGCGAATTGCCCTTGGCTCCGTCCTGGCTTCTGAGCTTGGGCCTGCCGGTTACTGCTGGAGCAGCGGATATCAGGCCGTATGCATTCGACCGCGCATTTCGCTAGGAAATTGACCGGTCGTGGGCGTAGAAGATGGAATCCTTCGGCAAGGAGGCGATATGGCTGGAATCCTCGGCAAGTTTCACGTCGAACATAGCGCTCATGGCGTCAGGGTGAGCGCCCGCTCGAACCATCTTACGAACGATTGTTCGGCCGATGGTGAGATCGATGCGGCAATCCAGATGCTGAAGGACGATCTTGACGCGTGCGGACGGGAGATGAAGCGGCTCGTGGCGATCGATCGGCGCGGATCGCTGTTCGAAGGCTGGCCGTCGGCGAAGGATCGTGTTCTGGACGCCTAAGCGCGCTTAGGCGTTGAGCATCTTCTTCACGCCGCGGGCCGCCTGCCTGAGACGCTGCTCATTTTCGACCAGCGCTAATCGGACAAACCCTTCGCCTTCCTCGCCGAAGCCGACTCCCGGAGCGACCGCGACATGGGCTTCGGTCAGCAATTTCTTGGCGAACTCCATCGAGCCCAGATTGTGAAAGCGCTCGGGGATCGGAGCCCAGGCGAACATGCTCGCTTGTGGCACTGGAATGGTCCAGCCCGCGCGCCCGAAACTTTCGACCATGACGTCCCGGCGTTTCTTGTAGAGCGCACGATTTTGCTCGACGATGTCCTGCGGACCGTTGAGAGCGGCGACCGCGGCGGCCTGGATCGGCGTAAAAGCGCCATAGTCGAGGTAGGATTTCACGCGCGCAAGCGCTGCGATCAACCGCGCGTTGCCGACCGCGAACCCGATCCGCCAGCCGGCCATCGAATAGGTCTTGCTCATCGAGGTGAACTCGACGGCCACCTCTTTCGCACCTTCAACCTGGAGGATGGAGGGCGTCGGCGTGTCGCCAAAATAGATTTCGGCATAAGCGAGATCGGAAATGACGATCAGGTCGTGCTCGAGCGCGAAAGCGACGAGGCGTTCGTAGAAGTGAAGGTCGGCCACATAGGCGGTGGGGTTCGACGGATAGCCGATCACCAAGACCTTCGGTCGCGGGACGGTGTAGCGCATGGCCATCTCGAGTCGGCGGAAGAAGTCGTCGCCAGGCGCCGCCGGGATGGAGCGGATCGCTGCGCCGGCGATGATGAAACCGAAGCTGTGGATCGGGTACGAGGGGTTGGGTGCAAGGACAACGTCTCCAGGCGCAGTGATCGCCTGGGCGAGGTTGGCTAGACCTTCCTTCGACCCGAGCGTGACGATGACTTCCTGGTCGTGGTCCAGAGTGACTCCGAAGCGGCGCTGATAGTAAGCGGCTTGCGCTTTCCTAAGGCCCGGAATGCCCCGGCTCGCGGAATAGCGGTGGGCGGTCGGCTTACTCGCGATTTCCGTAAGCTTGTCGATGACGTGGCGCGGCGGTGCGCCATCGGGGTTGCCCATGCCGAGATCGACGACGTCCTCCCCGCTCGCTCGAGCGGCGGCCTTCATCGCGTTCACTTCGGCGAAGACGTAGGGCGGCAAGCGCTGAGTTCGGTAGAATTCGTCGTCCATCGCTTGCCGTCATCGCAGTCATGCTGCAGTGCGGCAAGCACTTAGGAGCATCAGGCGGCGAGCGATCCTGCGATGACCTGCGAGGCGAGTAACGCCGGCGGGTGCGCCGAAACCGCAGTCGAGACCAAAGTCCCGGAAGCGAGGGTCGCGACGAGGAGGATGATGACCGTGCGAGATAGAGTGCTGAGCTTCGCGTTCATTGCCGTTCTCCGCTGTTCAGCCGAGTCGTTTGGCTGTTAGCTACATTTGTAGCGCTACTTTTGTAGCGTCGTCAACGGCGAGAATCTGGAGCAAGGCTATTTGCGATAGCCGGGAAGTGACCAGCCAAGGGCGATTGCGCCTCCGCGCAGCGAGAAACCGGCTACAATCGCGACGGCCGCTGCGGGCCAGACAGCAACATCTGCAAGAATGAGACAGACCAACAGGCCTGCTGAAAGCGCGGCGGGGGTTACGTAGAGCTCCTTCTGCATGAGGACCGATGGTTCGCCCGCCAGGACGTCGCGGATGATTCCGCCCGCGCATGCGGTCAGCACCCCCATCGCGAAAGCGGGGACGGGTGCGACCCCATATCCCAAAGCCTTGGCAGCACCATAAGTCGCATAAGCCGCCAAGCCGCCCGCGTCGAACCACAGTAGCGCCTGACCGGCGAATCGGCGTCTGCTCGCGATCCACACGAGAAGCGCCGCGCCAATGCAGATGAGGAGCGTGCTGTTGGTGTGAAGCCAGAAGACCGGCGCTCCGATCAACAGATCGCGTATGGTTCCGCCGCCGACCCCTGTGATCACGGCGAAAAAGATGAAGGTGACGAAGTCGAGCCGGCGCTCGGCCGCGACCAGAGCGCCAGAGATCGCGAAGACGGCAATTCCGAAATAGTCGACGAGGATGAGCGCGGTTGGGTTCATTGCTCGATCGGCCTACATTAGCCGCATGGCCGACGACACCCATAGCGCGAGCGCGATTCCCACTCTCGAGGACTGGCAACATTGGACGCTGGTGATGGGTCGCGCGCAGCAAATGCTGATGGAGTTCTGGTCGGACCAGATGAAGAAAGGGCAGCAGGTTCCCTATGCCTGGAGCCCGAACGCGTTCGGCTTTGGTGAACCCGAGCCGGCCGCCGACCCAATGGCGCTGATGAGCGCGGGGGCCCAGGCGTGGGCGAAAGGGCTCGAAACGTGGGGCAAGATGCTAGGCGGCATCGGCGCAGCTCCGGCAGCGCAAAGCAAAGATCGCCGGTTCGCAGCTCCGGAGTGGCGCGAAAACCCGATCTTTGACACGATCAAGAACAGTTACCTTCAGATTTCCGATCAGCTGCTGGGCAGCGTCGACCAGATCGAACATGTCGATTCGTCGACGCGCGAGAAGCTGCGGTTCGCGACACGCAGCTTCGTCGATGCAATGAGCCCGTCCAATTTCGCACTGACCAATCCGCAGGTGCTTAATCGAACGTTGGAGACGCGCGGCGAGAATTTGCTCAAGGGCCTCGCCAACATGCTCAAGGACATTGCGGCTGGACAGCTGACCCAGACCAAGCCGGGAGTGTTCGAGGTCGGCAAGAATTTGGCGACGACCCCCGGTAAGGTGGTCAAGCAGACGCCGCTCTACCAGCTGATCCAATACACGCCGGTCACAGATGAGACGCTGGCGACGCCGGTCGTGATCTTCCCGCCATGGATCAACCGGTTCTACATTCTCGACCTCAGCCCGGAGAAAAGCTTCGTCAGATGGTGCGTTGATAATGGCGTGAGCTTGTTCATGGTCAGCTGGAAATCGGCTGACGAGAGCATCGCCGAGGCGACGCTCGACGATTATGTCCTCAAGGGTCAGGTTGACGCGATCGACACGGTGCGCGACCTGCTTGGCGTCGAGAGCGTCCACACGATCGGCTATTGTGTAGCCGGCACCACCCTCGCGGCCACGCTCGCCTATCTTCAGTCGAAGGGCGAGGCGGCTAAGGTCAGATCGGCGACGTTCTTGACGGCGCAAGTGGATTTCACCGAAGCCGGTGATCTCAAGCTGTTCACCGGTCCCGAGACGATGGGGCTGCTTGACCAGCTGACCAAGGAGAAGGGCTATCTTGATGGCCGCTACATGGCCGCGACGTTCAACCTTCTGCGCGGGCGCGACCTCATCTGGAGCTATGTCGTCAATAATTACTTGCTGGGTGAGGAGCCGGCGCCCTTTGACCTGCTTTACTGGAACAGCGACACGACCAACCTTCCGGCGGGTTGGCATCGCGCGTACCTCGAAGATCTCTACAAGGCGAACAAACTTGCGGAGAAAGGCGGCATCTCAGTCGCCGGGACGCCGGTCGATATCGATTCGGTGAGCACCCCAACTTACGTCCAGGCGGGACGCGAGGATCATATCGCGCCGCCGCAGAGCGTCTGGAAGATCATGGACCATTTCGCCGGCCCGAAAAAATTTGTGCTCGCGGGCTCGGGGCATATCGCCGGCGTCGTGAACCCTCCGTCGGCCGAGAAATATCAATATTGGGTCAACGATCGGGTGTCCGAGACGCTTTCTTCCTTCATCGAGGGTGCGACCGAGCATAAGGGAAGCTGGTGGCCGGACTGGCTCCGATGGCTCAAGAAGCAGGATGGCGCGACCGTCGCGACAGAGGGCGCACGTATCCCGGGCAAAGGCAAATACAAGGCGATCGAGGACGCGCCAGGAACCTATGTCCGATCACGTTGAAGGCCTCAAGCTTCGAAGCTGAGATTGTCGAAATGAGAATCACTGGCGCACCGGGCCTCAGCAATTTTCATATTTCCAGTTTCTTCTTTTGCCTTCGCTCAGCCATTCGACTGCGCTCGCGATCCGCTTCTGACGCGTAACGCCCTGCTTCGCTTCGCCGATCCACTCCAGATATTCGCGCTGAGCGGACGGCGGGAAGCCATTCAGAGTCGCTTTCGCTTCCGGCGCTTTCGTCAGGGCTTCGGCGAATTCAGGATGCATTTCGGGCGGCGGCTTGGGCGCGTGCTTGGTCTTTCGCGAAGCTGGAGCGTTGGTCGACAGTTCGACTGCCTTCGCGATCATTTGGTCGAGGTTGGGGGGCAGCTGCTCAACGCCTGTAAGCCTGCCAAGCTGCCCCATCGCGCGGTCGTTGGTGTCGAAGCCGAGCTCCTGACCGCGCCAGAAGTTGACGATCGCGTGCGCCTTGAAGGCGGCGGTTCCAAGCACGATTTTGCCGTTCATGAGGTAGGTCGGAGCGCTCCACTTCATCCCTTCCTCGATCTCCGGGACGACCTTGTGAACGCGTTCCCTGACCTTCTCCAGGATCGGGCGTGCAAACGGCTGAGCTTTGAGGATGTAAGCGTCGATCCGAGCGTCGCGGCTCAAAAGATACCTCCTCCGAGCATCAGTCGAACAACTCCAACGACAATCACGAACAGGTTGAGGTTGCGCCCGGCGGTTCCGCGCGAGAGCATCCCGGCTACCGCGCCGATGATCGCCAGTGGAATGATGAGCCAGTTCGCCCAGCCGAGCAACGGCAAGAATGCGACCACCGCGCAAAATAGGGCAACGATGCCGATGATCAGCGAGACGAGGTTGAACATCGTCACCGTGTAACATGAGCGGCTTCGATGTTGGAACCGTTGCCAACCGCCGCAGCTTTAGGGCTTTCGGACGCATTCACTAAACGTGCGCGTGGCGGCGGTGAGCGTTCAGTGAAAGCTTATGTTCAACGGTGCATTGGTTGAATTGGAATCAACCGACTGCCACTGAAGTGGGAGGGTGAAAGGCTTGGTGCTCCGATTTGCGGACAGACGCACGTGCGCGCGCCTCGCGGCGCTCGCTGCGCTGGTGATGATAGCCGGCTGCGAAACTGCGCCGAAGCTTCCGCCAGGAGTTCGCCCGAGCGTGGAAGTCGGACCACCCCTCAAATCCGATATTTGGAAGGCCGTTGCGAGCGTTGCCGACGAAGACAGACTTTCGCGCCTCGGTCTCGCCTGGCAGGCAGCGCTCGACGAAGCGAAGAAATCGAACCCAGGCGAGGTTCGAAGCGAAGGGAAGCTCCTCCTGCCGAGGGGCGGCCTCCCCCGGCCGGCACCGACGCCCGGTAGCTACAACTGCCGATTGATCGCGCTCGGCAAGGCCACGGCGAAGGGCAGGACGTTCGAAAGTTTCAAACCCTTCTTTTGCTACGTGCTCAGCGACGACGATGGCGCGCTGACTATCGTCAAGCAGACCGGCAGCCAACGGCCGGCTGGTCGCTTGTGGGAGGATGACGATGCGAAGCGCATGATCTTCCTCGGCAGCCTCGCTCTTGGCGACGAAGAACAACCGCTCGCTTATGGCGACGATGCCAAGCGCAACATGGCGGGCGTGATCGAGCGGATCGGAGCCTTTCGGTGGCGCCTCGTCATTCCGTGGCCGCAAAGCGATTCGAAGCTCCAGGTTTTCGAGTTGACCCCGGTTGACTTCACTCAACAGCCCCAGTGACCGAAGCCGGATTGCTCGCGGATCCGGCGGAGGTCCGAGCGATCCTGGTTGCGTCCGCACGGGCAGGACAGGCGATAAGCTATACCGAAGTGCTCGAACTGCTCGGGCATCATTTCACCCGCCCGAAGATGCGCCAATTGTGCAAGGTGCTCGCTTACGTGGACGACGGGACCGAAAAGCGCGGCGAGCCTGAGTTGGCGGTTCTTGTGGTCCGACAGTCCGATGGGCTGCCGGGTCAAGGTTGGTGGATCGGTGGCGCGAAGAAGCATGGCTATAAGGGCCCTTGGGCGGGACCCAAGGCGGCGAAGCTGATCCGGAGGGTTCAGGCCCATACGTTCGATTATTGGGCGGGACGAGAGCCATCGCATTCGCTAATCGGCCCGTCGTGACCGACGCGCGTACCTTCATCGTATCCGAAGACGACGATGGAATCCGGCTCGACCGCTGGTTCAAGCGGCATATGCCGGAGGTCAGCTTTAACCTCGTCTCGCGCTGGGCTCGGACGGGCCAGCTTCGGCTCTCGGGAAAGCGCTCGGTTCCGGGGGATCGCATCGAGACTGGACAGGAGATCCGTTTTCCGTTGCTCGAAGCTGCTCCGGCTAAGTCCGCTCGGCCGCAGCGTAGGCGCGAGGAGCTGAGCGCGGACGAAGAACAATTCATCCGCGACATGGTGATTTACGAGGACCCGGATGCCTTCGTGCTCAACAAGCCCCCGGGCCTGGCGACTCAAGGCGGGACAAAGACCACCCAGCATCTCGATCGGCTGCTTGGCGGGCTTTCCAGTGACGAAACTCGGCCAAAGCTCGTTCACCGGCTCGACAAGGACACGTCGGGCGCCTTGCTAGTCGCTCGAAGTGCTCGCGCGGCGGGACATTTCGCCAAGGCGTTCTCGGGCAGGACCGCGCGCAAGGTCTATTGGGCGCTGGTCGTCGGAGTACCCGATGCCGGGGAGGGGCTGATCGACGCGCCTTTGTCGAAGCAGCCTGGAACGGGCGGCGAGAAGATGCATGTCGACACCGAACAGGGCCTCGCCGCAAAGACCAGATGGCGCGTGGTTGATCGAGCAGGGAACCGCGCAGCCTGGGTCGAGCTGCAGCCGCTCACGGGGCGTACGCATCAGCTTCGAGCGCACATGGCAGCGATCGGGCACCCAATCGTTGGCGATGCGAAATACGGAGGCGTGGAGGCGTTCCTGACTGGCGGAATCAGCCGCAAGCTTCACCTCCACGCGCGCCGGCTGAGAATTGATGCGCCCGAGGGTGGCAAGATCGACGCGACGGCGGAGCTTCCGACGCATTTCCATGAGAGCCTTGCGACGCTCGGATTCAGCCCGATCGCAGGCGACAGTCTCCCCTTGGATAAGCCCGAGGCATCGCCCGAGGCCAAGCAACGCAAGACTGCGGCGGCAGCGAAGGCTCGACGGCGCGAGAGGAGGGGCGAGCGCCGCGCTCGAGGCTCCCAACCGAAGCCGAAACGCCGGTGATTCGCCTTGCGATCTTCGACTGCGACGGGACTCTCGTCGACAGTGGCGCGACCATACATCGCGCGCTCTCGGCGGTTTTCGCGCAGCACCGGCTGGCGCCTCTGCCGCTTGAGGCCTCACGCAAAGTGATCGGCCTCAGTCTCGCCGAAGCCATGTCAGCGCTTCTGCCCGACGCTTTGCCCGAGCAGCATCTCGCGCTGGCCGAAGATTACAAGCGTTCGTTCTGGAGGCTGCGCGCGGCGGGCGAGGTCGAGGAGCCTTTGTTCGATGGCGTGGTGGAGCTGCTGGACAAGCTGGAGGATGATGGTTGGCTGCTTGCGATCGCCACCGGCAAATCGGATCGCGGGCTCAAATACTGCCTGGAACAGCACGGCATCCACACGCGCTTTGTCTCGCTCCAGACCGCCGACCGGCACCCATCCAAACCGCACCCCGCGATGGTCGAAAAGGCGATCGCCGACGCGGGCGCGAAAGCCCAGTCGAGCATCGTCGTCGGCGACACGAGCTTCGACATGGCGATGGCGGTGAATTCCGGCGCGACGGGAATCGGTGCAGGGTGGGGCTATCACGACACCGAGGAATTGCTCGAGGCAGGCGCGGTCGCGGTTGCTGCTCGTCCGCTCGACGTCCTCGAATTGGTTCAGGAGCATGCCAATGGATGACGACGTCTATCGCAAGCGGCTGCTCTTCTACTCGCTGGTGCGCTTCCTCGGCTTGGCGATTTTCCTTTTTGGAGTGGCGATTGCGTACACGGGGCTCATCCGGCCCGGCGGATATCCACAGCTCGGTGCGATCGTTGCGATTTTCGGCGTTCTCAGCGCCTTCATTGCGCCGCGCCTCCTGAAGCGCAGTTGGGACCTAAAGGAAAAAGAGCGCGAATGAAGCGCTTCTGGCAAGCAGTTGCGGTTGAACAGGCGGTGGATGGATGGGCGATCGAGCTCGATGGCCGGTCGGTCCGTACGCCCGCGCGAGCGCTGCTTCTGCTGCCGACCGAGGCTCTTGCGAATGCCGTTGCCGAGGAATGGCGCTCGGTGGAAGGCCAGATCGACCCGCGCGCGATGCCCCTTACGGGGCTCGCCAACGCGGCTATCGACCGGGTCTCGCCCGATCGCGCGAGATTCGTTGCCGGCCTGGCACGTTATGCCGGGTCCGACCTCATCTGTTATCGCGCCGAGGGCCCGCGCGGGCTTGCCGCGCGGCAGGAAAAGAGCTGGGATGAACTGCTTGCCTGGGCGCGGCGTCGCTTCGACGTGGATTTCGCAACGACATATGGAATTGCCCACGTGCCACAGAACGAGGCCACAATTGAGCGCCTTGAGCACGCCATCGCGGCGCTCGACCCGTTCCTACTCGCCGGCCTGTCGCCGCTAGTGACAATTGGCGGTTCGCTTGTTGCGGGGCTTGCCGTCCTTGAACGCGCAATAACCGCAGATCAGGCCTGGGAGGCCGTCAGCATCGATGAGCAATGGCAGCTTGAGCAATGGGGAGCGGATGCCGGCGCCAAGACCACGCTCGAAAATCGGCGAAGCGACTTCGTCATTGGGGCGCGGTTCCTGGAGCTGCTCGAGGCTTAGTGCTTGGGTCCAATCAGTTCGCGGACGAATTCGACGAGCCCCGTCTGCCGTACGCGCTGGGACCGCTCCGCTGCGACAATTGCCTGAACTTGGGCCAGGCACGCGTCCATGTCCCGGTTGACGAGCACATAATCGTACTCGGCCCAATGATCGATCTCGTCAGCGGCCCGGCGCATCCGGTCCGCAATGACTGCCTGCAAGTCCTGGCCGCGAGCCTGGAGACGATGCTCGAGCTCGGCCATCGATGGTGGCAGCAGGAAGATGGTAACGAGATGCTCGCCGAAATCGGGCTCTAGCTGCCGCGCACCCTGCCAGTCGATGTCGAAGAGGATGTCCCGACCCTCGCGCAGCGCCCGCTTCACCGGCGCCTTCGGGGTGCCGTATCGATGGCCAAACACGTGCGCCCATTCGACGAACTCATTGGCGGCGATCAATCTGTCGAACTCCGCATCGTCGACGAAGCGGTAGTCCACCCCGTCGGTCTCGCCCGGTCGCTTCGGCCGGGTCGTTGCCGAAATCGACATTGACACTTCTTTGTCTGCGGCGAGCAACAATCGCGAGATAGTCGATTTGCCAGCGCCCGACGGCGAGGAGAGTACCGATCAGAAGTCCCCGGCGTTTGCGAGTGTCGCTGTCCATGTCCGCTCTTGCTTCGGGTGAACGGTGGCCGTCAAGCAAGCCAATGACGCACTGCACAAAAATCCCCTTGAAATGCTGCGGTGCACCCTATATTGTGCACTGCAACAATTTGAAGGAAAAGTTCGATGGCTGATGAAACGAAGATTGAAGCGCAGGCTGCTGCGGAGGCTCCGGCCAAGATTGCGGAGACCGTCGCGAATACCATCGAGACAGTCGCTAAAGAGAGCAAGAAGGTGGCCAAGCGCACTCGCGCGGCGACCGCTCGCCGAGTGAAGCGTGCCGAAGTTACCGCGAAGACGGCGCCCCGCCGCTCGAGCCGCAAGACCCGTACCGCCGCGCGCAAGACCGCTCGCGTCGCCCAGGAAAGGATTGAGACCGTGACCAACACCAATTTCTTCAACGGCTTCGAAGCCGTCCCGGCGTTCGCGCCATTCCAGTCGTTTTTCGCTGACGCCAACGAGCGTAGCCAAGACCTCGTCAAGAAGAGCCAGAAGGTCGCTGAGGAGCTCGCCGATCTCGCGCGCGCCAATGTCGAGGCGGTGGCTGAGGCCGGCCGTGTCGCTGCCGAGGGCGCCCGCTCGATCGGCCAGGACGTAGTTGCTTCGAGCCGTGACGGCGTCGAGCAGGCCGCGGAAGCGATCCGTTCGCTCGCGGAGGCGAAGTCGCCGACCGAGTATCTGCAGCTCCAGAGCGAGTTCGCCCGCGCTTCGTTCGATCGTGCGGTCGCCGAGAGCTCGAAGCTGACCGAGTCGTTGGTGAAGCTCGCCGGACAGGCGTTCCAGCCGATTTCGAACCGCGCCACGGCGAATGCCGAGCGCTTCAACACGCTCGTTGCCTAACCCTCTCCCCTCCTAAAAGTTAGGCAATGGCGACTGGCGGTCGCTCCATCGCGGAGCGGCCGCCATTTTTTTACGCTGTTTGCGCTAACAAGCGCCTTGCCGCGTTTTCACGGCTTGCCATATTTCAGGGGCTCATGATTTCGCGTTTGATCAGGATGGCGAATGGCGGTGACGAAGACGGCCTCGACGATATCGAGACCGGCGTAGCAACTCGCACGCGTCCCAGAACCAAGAAGCCGTCCAACTACAAAGTGCTGATGCTGAACGACGACTACACGCCAATGGAGTTCGTGGTGCTGGTTCTCCAGCGCTTCTTCTCCATGGGCATCGAGGACGCGACGCGTGTGATGCTCCAGGTCCACCAGCAGGGCGTCGCGATTTGCGGGGTGTTCACCTACGAGGTGGCCGAGACCAAGGTTACCCAGGTCATCGACTTTGCGCGCGAGAACCAGCACCCGTTGCAGTGCACGCTTGAGAAGGCCTGAGGCTGCTCGCTTGTAACGTGCCCGGCACACGTTAAACGCGCCACCGTGGACAGCATCTGGATCAAGGGCGGGGCAACCCTCAAGGGCGAAGTCCCGATCAGCGGGGCAAAGAATGCGGCGTTGACGCTGATGCCGTGCGCGCTTCTTACGGATGAGAAACTCACACTCAAAAACCTCCCGCGTCTGGCGGATGTCGACACATTCTCACATCTGCTCAATCAACTCGGCGTTTCCACCCATGTTGCAGGGGTAAAAAAGAACGAAATCGGCCGGCGGATAACCCTCAGGCCGACGAGATCGTCTCGACTGTCGCGCCCTACGACATGGTCCGCAAAATGCGTGCCTCGGTGTTGGTGCTCGGTCCGATGCTGGCGCGTATGGGCAAATCGACCGTCTCTCTGCCGGGCGGCTGCGCGATCGGCGACCGGCCGATCGACCTGCACCTGAAGGCGCTCGAAGCCCTGGGCGCCGACATCGAGCTCGCAGCCGGCTACGTAAAGGCGAGTGCGCCGAAGGGGCGGATCCCCGGCGGCGACTTCAGCTTCCCGGTGGTCTCGGTCGGCGCGACCGAGAACGCTGTGATGGCGGCCGTTCTCGCCAAGGGCTGCACGCAATTGTTCAACGCCGCCCGCGAGCCCGAGATCTCCGACTTTGCAATCTCCTCGTCGCCATGGGTGCGAAGATCAAGGGCATCGGCTCATCGCACCTCATCATCGAGGGAGTCGAAGGGCTGAAAGGCACCGAATATTCGGTGATGCCCGACCGGATCGAGGCAGGAAGCTACGCCTGCGCTGCGGGGATTACCGGCGGATCGCTCGACCTCATCGGTGCGCGTCCGGAAGACATGCAGGCGACCTTGAACGCGCTTGCTCAATGCGGCCTGGTGATCGAATTCCACAACCGCGGGATCAAGGTCAGCGCCAATGGCGGGATGAAGCCGCTCGCGCTGTCGACCTCGCCTTTCCCAGGCTTCGCGACCGACATGCAAGCGCAGTTCATGGCGATGCTGTGCCTCGCACAGGGGGACAGCTTCCTCGAGGAGACGATCTTCGAGAAATCGCTACATGCATGTGCCCGAACTCAGGCGAATGGGAGCGGACGTCGATATTCATGGCCGCTCGGCGATCGTTCACGGCGTCGAGAAGCTGACCGGTGCGAGTGTCATGGCGACCGACTTGCGTGCCTCAATGAGCCTCGTTCTCGCCGGGCTGGCGGCAGAAGGTGAGACCGAAGTGCTTCGCGTGTACCACCTTGACCGCGGATATGAGCGGCTGGAGGAGAAGCTCTCGGCCGTCGGAGCGACGATCGAGCGGCGAAGCAGCGGCTAGAGCTTCTTGAAGAAGCGGATGCTGCTTCGATCGTAGCCCAAGTGCCGGTAGAAGGCGTGGGCACTGGCTCGCCGGTCGTTGCTGGTCACCTCGATCAGCCCGCAGCCTTTGTCGCGGCACCACTGCTCGACCGCCTCGACGAGCATTCGACCAAGTTTGCGGCCGCGTGCGGCCTTGGTCACGACGAGGATCGAAATGCGCCCGACGGGTCTTGGCCGGTGGACCGTCGCCATCACATGCCTACCGACGAGCCCGACGATATTCTTGTCGAGCGTGGCGACTAGCGGAGCCTCGCCGCCTTCGTCAGCTTCGCGAGGTTTTTTCGAACCGATTTCTCGTCGATCTCATGGTCGAGCTCGCAAATCAGCTCGACGAGACGCGGGGCGTCGTCCGGCTTGGCCTGACGGATTTTCAGCTTCGGCTGCGGTTCGGGCTTCGGCTGCGGTTCCTGCTCTCTCTGCCTTTGAAGGATTCGCAGGTTCAGCATCGTTTGCTGCCTTGCGGCTGACTTTCGTCGGCTTGCGCTTCCTTGGAAGCACGGCGACGTCGAGCGATGCGCCCCAGTCGTTTGCGCCGAGGTTGCGAAGATAGTCCGCGACCTCTTCCGGCTTGGCCACTGGCGCGCTCAAGAAGTCCATTCCGAAGACGGCCTTTCCAGCCTTGTCGGTCAGGCCGACCTTCCCGAAGCGGCGTTTGCCGGGCGTGCGGACTCGCGATCGAACCAACTTGAGGCCGCGATGGCGGGCGGCTTCGGCGAGGTGGTCGACGTCCGGGTCGCTCATAGCGAGTCCGACTACCTTGAGGATTACTCCGACGAGGCCGCCCACGATCGTGCCGTTGATCCGGATATATTGCAGGTCGCGCCCGACCGCAATTCGAGCCGGGCCGTGACAGTTCGCGCGTCCCATCCGCGAATCGTGTCCGAAACCAGCTTGACGATCGAGCTGCCATAACTCGCCGTCATACCGACCACCGCCCGTCGGGCGAACTGGTTGATCGCGGCGCGGATCCGAGTGTCTTTCTCGAGCGTTCCGCCCATCGACTTCAGGACCTCGCCGACCTTGCCGGCAAGGACCGCATCGGGATTGCGGGCAGCCTTGATGATCGCCTCACGACCTTTTTGCCAGATCGTGTCGAGCCACAGACTAACCGAGCGATTGTCGAGCAGCTGCTCCTTGATCTGCTCGACTTTGTCGCGGGTCTCGGGTCTTGCCTGGAGATCGTTGGCGAGCTGCGCGAGCGCCTCCTCGACCTTGATTCGAACGGGGTGAGCGGGATCTGTCGACATCTCGACGGTGAGCTTGCGGAGGCCGTCGATAATGGCGTCGGCGAGCTTCGCGTCGAGACCGGCCAGCTTCAGGACCCAATTGGCCTTCTTGTGGACCATGTCCCGGATCAGCGGCTCGTTCGCGTCAAGCGCGCGCGCGGTCCAGCGGATCGCAGCCTCGAGCATTGGGACGTGGCGGTCCTCGTTGATCGCCGAGGCGAGGGCGTGCCCCAGAAGCGGTGATACCTCAGTCTTGCGCAGCCGGGCGCTGATCGCGCTCTTGACGATCCCGCCGAGGCGCTCGTCGTCCAGGCTTTCGAAGATATCGGCGATGAGGCGCGACGCGCCAGCGCGAATTCGCGAGCCCTGGCCGGCTGGAGTCTGAAGGAAGCGACCCGCTGCAGCCGCGACATCGAGCCTCTGCATCCGTCGCGCTACGACCGAAGGAATCAGGAAGTTCTCGCGCAGGAAATTGGCGAGGGCCTCGCCGATCCGGTCTTTGTTACGCGGGATAATCGCCGTGTGTGGGATCGGAAGTCCCAAGGGATGGCGGAACAAGGCCGTGACTGCAAACCAGTCGGCAAGGCCGCCGACCATCGCCGCCTCGGCAAAGGCCTTCATGTAGGAGAGCGCCGGATAGCGATGCTCGAATGCTCGGGTCATCGCGAAAACCGCGGCCATGACGATGAGCAGGCCCGTTGCGACGACCTTCATGCCCTGCGCACCCGGTTGTGCGGGGTTGAATCGGGACAAGGCGGTGTTCGTGACCATCATTCCGGCTCAATAAACGAGCCGGGCTTCGAGTTCACAAGCCCCAGTTTACTCCGCCGGGACTGGCTGGCCAGTCGCGTGCGCGTCGTTGCCGATAACTCGGTGGAAGAGGCGGCCGATCCTCAACTCGATCGAGATCGCGATCGAGAAGTATGCGGGAACCAGGAGCAGGGTCAGAATGGTCGAAAAGATCAGGCCGCCGATGACAGTCACGCCCATCGGCGCGCGCCAGCTTGCGTCGCCGCTCAGCGATAGCGCGATCGGGAGCATCCCTGCGACCATCGCCACTGTCGTCATCACAATCGGCTGAGCACGCTTGTGGCCCGCCTCGCGAATTGCTTCATCCTTGGGCATTCCCTGATTCATCATTTCGACCGCGAAATCGACGAGCAGGATCGAATTCTTTGCGACGATTCCGAACAGCATCAGCATTCCAATGAACACTGGTAGGGAGAGGGGCTGGCCGGCAATGTGGAGGCCGATCGCGGCTCCCAGCGGGCAAAGCCACAGCGAGCCCATGTTCACGAACGGTGACAAGAACCGCCGATAGAGCAGGACCAGCACCGCAAAGACGAGGCCGACGCCCGACAACAAGGCGACAATGAAATAGAAAACCATTTCGGCCTGCCATTTCTGCGAACCGAGGTTCAGCTGATGAACCCCCTGCGGCAGATTCTTGACCGCCGGAAGCGCATTGATCTTGGGCCACACGTCCCCGGTCGTCATGCCCGGAGCGAGATCGGCGCCAACCTGGGTTCGTCGTTCCTGGTTGGTGCGCTGCACAGTTGTTGGACCCGCGCCGAACCCGATTTCGGCGACCGCCTTCAGCGGAACCGAGCCGCCGCTCGCCGTCGGTACCGGGAGGTTCTCGAGCGTCGACAGATCGCGCCGTTCGTTCTCCGAAAGCGAGACCTGGATTGGCACCTGGCGGTCGGAGAGCGAGAATTTCGCGCTATTCTGCTCGATGTCGCCGAGCGTGGCGATCCGGATCGTCTGGCTCAACGCCGCCGTCGTCACTCCGAGGTTTGCGGCAAGGTCGAATCGCGGCTTGATCGTGATTTCGGGCGCTGGCGTGTCACCCATAACCCGCGGCGCGCGAAGGCCCGGAAGGGTCGCCATCTGATCGGCGATCGCTACGGCTGCCTGGTTCAGCTTCACCGGGTCCTCGCCGCCGAGATATAGCATGACGTCGCGCCCCCCACCGGGCCCGCCGCCGTTCTGGCTTTGGAAGCTCACCCGAGCGTCAGGGATCTTCGCAAGGGTTGGTGCGAGTGCGCGCTCGAAGTCGATACTCGTTTTGGTGCGCTTATGCTTGAGTACGATATTGAGGTGTCCGGATCCGACATAGATGCGCTCGAACACGTGCTCGACGTCGGGGTCGCGTTGGATGATTGCAGACGCGCGGTCGGCTACGGACTCGGTCTGGATCAGCGTGGAACCCGGCGGCATGTCGATGTTCACCGACGAGTAATCTACGTTCACCGGCGGCTGGAAGCTCATCGGCAGCGTGACCAGGGCAAAGCCGGTCAAGCCCAACGCCAAAAACCCCGCCAGAACCATCGCTAGACGGTGGTCGAACCGAAACGACTTCACCTTGCCCCAAAATCCCGGGTTCCGCTCCGAATAAGCATGGGACTTGCGCGTATCGAGCGACCATTTGAGAAGGCCGAGATATTTGTCCATCGCCTTGCCGGATGCGTGCGGTTGGACGCCCTTGCTGTGGAGGAAATAGGCGGCGATCAGGGGCGTGATCATGCGCGCGACTAGAAGGCTCATCAGGACCGCGATCACGACCGTGAAGCCGAACGCCTTGAAGAATTGTCCGGAAAGTCCCGGCATGAGCGCAACCGGCAGGAAGACAGCGACGATCGACATCGTCGTTGCGAGCACCGCCAGGCCTATCTCGTCCGCGGCGTCGAGAGACGCCTGGTAGGCGGATTTGCCCATTCGCATATGTCTGACGATATTCTCGATCTCGACGATCGCGTCGTCGACCAAAACGCCGGCGACGAGGCTGAGTGCCAGCAGCGACAGTCCGTTCAAGTTGATGTCGAGCAAGCCCATGAACCAGAAGGAGGGGATCGCTGACAGAGGGATTGCAAGCGCCGAAATCGCGGTAGCTCGGATGTCTCGGAGGAATAGGAATACTACGAAGACCGCGAGAATCGCCCCTTCGATGAGGCCCTCCATCGCGGACGTGTATTGCTCTTTCGTATATTGGACCTGGTTCTCGATCTCAGCGAAGTGGATCCGAGGGTCCTCATTTTCGATCTTGTGCAGTTCCTTCCAGATCTCGTCATAAACCGTGACATCGGAAGCGCCCTTGGAGCGCTGGACGTTGAAGCTGATGACCTGGCGCCCTGCGAGCTTCGCCAGTGTGCGCTGCTCGGAATAGGAATCCTTGACTGTCGCAATGTCCGAAAGCCGGACAATTCGTCCTTGCCCAAGAGCGATTTGGGTTTGAGAAAGATCGTACGCCGTCTGCGCATTTCCTAGGACGCGCACGCCCTGCTCGGACCCCGCGATTTCGGCGCGGCCGCCTGCCGCGTTCATATTGGTTGCCCGGAGTTGCTGGTTTACCTCGGCTGCAGTGATGCCCTGCGCCTGAAGCGCCGCAGGGTTGAGAATGACCCGAATTTCACGATCGACGCCACCCTCGCGCGAGACGGCAGCTACGCCCTCCAACCCGCGCAAGCGCTTGCCGATATCATTGTCGACATACCAGCTGAGCTGCTCGAGGCTCATATCAGTGGTTTCCGCCGCGACGAACACGATCGGATCGCCGGCGACGTCTACCCGTTCGACTTGCGGCTCGAGGATTCCGTCGGGCAGGTCGGCGCGGGCCTGTGCGACGGCGTTGCGCACGTCATTGACCGCACGGTCCGTCGGCGTTCCGATGGCGAACTGGATGAAAGTGTTGCTGAAGCCTTCGCGGACGCTGCTGTCGATCTCATCGACGCCGTTCACTCCGCGGACCGCCGCTTCGATCTTCTGAGTGACCTGCTTTTCCATCTCCGACGGAGCAGCGCCCGGCTGACTGACGCCGACCGTCACCCCCGGGAAGTCGATGTCGGGGTTGTTGGTCACTGTCATGCGGCTGAACGAGATGATGCCGGCGAGCAACAAGGCGATGAACAGCACTATCGAAGGCACCGGGTTGCGGATGCACCAGGACGAAATGTTACGGAAATTCATGAACTCGCGTCTCTTCTAGCAGCGGTTACTGCGCTGCCTCACGCTTGGGATTCACCTTCTGGCCCGGGTTCAAGAATGGCCCCGCAGAAAGCACGACGGGCTCACTGCCCGACAGGCCTTCAACGATTGTGACGCCATTATTGTCCACCGTACCGATCTTGATCGCCCTTCGCTCGACCTCGTTTCGACCGTTGACGACGTAAACATAATTGCCCTTGTCGTCGCTTAGCACGGCGCTCTGCGGGAGTAGCGGAGCCGTGGTCGAACCAGCGGTGATCTGCACTTCGGCGAACCCGCCCGGTTTGACCGACGGCGTGTACAGAACCGAAATTCGAACCAGGCCAAGGCGGGATTGGGGATCGATGACGGGCGCAACCTGCCAGACGCTGCCAGCGATGCTGGACTGCGAGCCGACTGGCGTCACCTGCGCCGGCATTCCGACGTGAACATAGGTGAGGTCCTGCTGTGCGAGCTGCGCCTGCATTTCCATCTCACCGCCCTCCGCGAGGCGGAAGAGAGCGCCCGCACCGGGACTTACGATCTGTCCGATCTCGACGTTGCGAGCGAGGATCAAACCGGAGGTTGGCGCAACAACATTGAGCTGGCCGATCTGAGCGCGCGTAGCTCCCAGCTGGGCCTGCGCAACCTTGACCTGGGCATAAGCGGCATCTCGGGCTGCCTTCTTGGAGTCGATCTCCGCCTTCGAGATGAAGCCGCGACCCTGAAGCGCAATTGCGCGATCATAATCAGACTGGGCGAGTGCGGCCTGGGCCTTGGCGGCTTCGATCAGTGCGGACTGCTGGGCCGCCTGCTGCGCCTGGACGGAGCGATCGACGATCGCCAGGACCTGGCCGGCCCGAACCCAGGTGCCGGCATCGACGAGCACGCGAACGACGCGGCCGCCCT
Source organism: uncultured Alphaproteobacteria bacterium (assembly GCA_963785855.1). Taxonomy (GTDB): domain Bacteria; phylum Pseudomonadota; class Alphaproteobacteria; order Sphingomonadales; family Sphingomonadaceae; genus Sphingomicrobium. The sequence continues at coordinate 35,060 of CAWAWT010000002.1, read as the reverse complement.
GGCCAGCAATTCCAATCGGCTGATCGCGTTTCGCTGCGAGTGGACCACTGGCGGTAACGACGCGGCCTACCGACGAGCGTCCCGGAACAACGACGGTGACCGTTGGAATTTGTCCCGCCGAACCTGCACCTGCTGCTGCTCCGCCATTGCCGCTCGACGCGCTGCGCCCCTTCAGCACTGCAAATCCGACGACGAGTAGAACAAGCGCCGCGATCGCACCGATGATGACCAACCGTCGCCGAGAACGGGAGCGGTCGACGACAACCAGATTGTCGGACGAGTACATCGAGGTTTCGCGGTTCATGCTTTCCTGCCCAATTTGCCCTGTTTGCGCGAATCCGCGCTGGTTGTAGGGCAACTGTATTACTTTAATAAGTCACCACAAGCAACAGATCGCGCCACACCGGCCAAAGGCCATAGCTTTTCGACGAAGAGTGGCACTTGTTTGGCAAGCGCGCGTTGCCCCATCCAAATTGAAGGTCGGTTGAACGACATTCTAGATCAAGGGGACGCGGGATGGAACATTACGGAATCATCGGCTGGATCATCATCGGCGGCCTCGCGGGAGCGATTGCGAAGTTCCTGATGCCGGGCAAGGACCCCGGCGGCTGCATCATTACCATCATCCTCGGTGTCGTCGGCGCGCTCGTCGCGGGCTGGCTCGGCCATATGGTCGGCTGGTACGCGCCGAACGAAGGCGCGGGCTTCATCGCCGCGATCGTTGGTGCATTCCTTGATTGTTGCTAATCTACCGGCTTGCGGCTGGTCGCCGCGCATAGCCTGTCGTTCAGGTAACAGCCATCGCCCGGTGGCAACCGTTGCGAAGGCGAGATGAACGCGAGGAATAGGTCATGAAATCGAGGTTAGTGGGCGCGCTGATGCTTGGCGCCGCGGGTTGGGTCGAGCCTGCTGCCGCGCAACAAGTGACGGTTACACAGACAATTGCTGGGACGCGGCTCGATCTCAGCGCAACTGGGGAAGTGACGCGCGTTCCCGATGTCGCGATCATCAGTGCGGGGGTGGTTTCGCGCGCTTCCACGGCGACTGCAACTCTTCAGGATTCCGCCAGCCGCATCAGCCAGGTGCTTTCAGCTCTGAAGCGCGCCGAAGTCGCGGAAAGAGATATCCAGACAAGCAACGTCAGTCTCAATCCAGAATATCGCTATCCAGATAATCAGTCGCCCCAGCTGACCGGCTATACGGCTACAAATCAGGTGACGATTCGCTTCCGCGACATCCGCAGTTCGGGGAAGATCCTGGATGCGCTGGTCAGCCAGGGCGCGAACCAGATCAACGGTCCAAACCTGACGATCGACAAGCCAGAAGCCGCTTTGGACGAGGCCAGAGCGAACGCAATCGCTGCTGGCCGCGCGCGGGCGGAGCTCTACGCCCGGTCGCTGGGGCTTCACGTTGCCCGTATCGTCGCGGTTTCGGAAAGCGGTGGTTATGCGGTCCCACCTCCGGCGCCACCGGTTCCGATGATGATGGCGCGGTCGGAAGCGGCTTCAACTAATATCGTGCCCGGTGAGCAAAAGCTCCAAGTAAGCGTCTCGATGACGTTCGAGCTTCAATAGGCGAGCTTCAACGGGCGAACTTCAGTAGGTGAGCTTCAACAATAATGAAAAGGCCGCGCGGCGAGTTGCCGCGCGGCCTTCCGATGACAAAGTCGTTTAGCGAACTGTCCCGCGTCGGATCAGGTTCACGATCGCCAATAATATGACCGCGCCGATCAGAGCGTAAAGGAAGCTCTCGAGCGTAATTCCGGCATTCATGTTCACACCGAACAAAAGCCCGGCAATGACCGCACCAACGATGCCGACGACGATGTTAAGGATGATGCCTTGCTGAGCGTCAGTGCGCATGATGAGGCTTGCGAGCCAGCCGCAAATACCGCCGACAATCAGCCAAATGATAATCGCCATGAACTTTCCCTCCTGTTCTTCGGCCGCTCAAAGAGAGTGGCAGCCGTTGCGGCATCACAGACGCGCGATGCGCGACGGTTGTTCCGGAATTGGAAGGAAGTGTCTAGTTTTTCAGCTCCGCGGCCGCAGGAACTTGAGATAAATTCGAAGCCGTAACGAAGCTGGGCGGTTTCAATAGCGCTGCTGGCGTTGTACTGGTCTCGATACTGCTTGATGCGCGTGACCCGCAGGCCCGGCATTCCGCTTCGGTCGACCGCGCGCTGCCAGCTGGTGAATTCCTCAAGGCTCAGAGTGTAGCGCTTGCAGGCTTCGTCGACCGTCAGGAGGCCACCCGCGACCGCAGCGACCACTTCGGCTTTTCGACGTACGACCCAGCGCGTCGTCGAGGCCGGCGGCAGGCTATCGAGCGTCAGGGGCTCGCCGAGCGGTCCGATAACCTGGGCCGGACGAATTCTTCTGGTTCTCGAGCATGCCGTTACACCTGCTTAATCATTGCGACTGCCGACGACTTAAGCCGTCGCCGTTGAAAATTTTCTGAAACGTGCTGGTTAATTCCATCATCAAACAGTCTTACGATCCCTTAACTTTCGTTTCCTCAGCGAACGCGCCGCCAAGACATTTCACAGCGTCGCGCCAACCGTGGCCGCCCGAAAGGAAGCAAGCTATTGCGTCCTCCCGTGACCGCTCGTCGCTCTCCACGCCCGGTTCGAGCAGCGCGAGGAGTTCGTCGAGACTGAGCGGCGCATCTGCATTCGCGCGAAAGTCCTTTTCGTGACGCGCCAACCTCATGCCCCTCGGTCGTCATTTCTTGGTCCGGTCTAGTCTGGAGGAATGAACTTCGGGTAAAGAGCTGGCGAAAGACCTTCAATGCGGATCGATTTTCAGCTCGGCCGTCCTTCTGGGCAGGCAAGAATTGTCGTCGCCATGTCCGGCGGCGTCGACAGCTCGGTCACAGCCGCGCTCGCAGCGCGCTCCGGCGCGGAGGTGATCGGAGTCACGCTCCAACTTTACGATCACGGTGATGCGGTGCGCCGCCCGGGCGCCTGCTGCGCGGGCCAGGACATCTACGACGCGAAGCAAGTCTCGGATCAGCTGGGGATCGCGCATTACGTCCTCGACTATGAGAGCCGGTTCCGGAACGGCGTGATCGACCGGTTCGTCGACGAATATGCCCGGGGGCGGACGCCGGTGCCGTGCGCTTCATGCAACCAGGGTGTGAAGTTCGTCGATCTGATGGCTTTCGCCCGCGAGCTCGGCGCCGACTGTCTTGCGACCGGGCATTACGTGCGGCGCATAGTCAAGAATAGCCGAGTCGAGCTTCACAAAGGTGCCGATCAGCGCCGCGACCAAAGCTATTTCCTTTATGGCACGACTTTGCGAGCAGCTCGGTTTCCTGCGCTTCCCGCTGGGCGACCTGCCGAAGAGTGATGTGCGCCGAATCGCCGCCGAGCTGAAACTTACGGTCGCCCGGAAGCTCGACAGTCAGGACATCTGCTTCGTGCCGGATGGAGATTATGCGACCCTCGTGAAGCGGCTGAGGCCCGAAACTCAGGATCCGGGCGAGATCGTCGATCTCGACGGTCGAGTCCTCGGTCGGCACAGGGGGGTCGTTCACTTCACGGTCGGGCAGCGGAGGGGGATCGATATCGGCGGCCAGTCGGAGCCGCTCTACGTTCTTCGGATCGAGCCCGACCACTCTCGTATCGTCGTCGGCCCACGCCGGGCGCTTGCGGTCGAATCGATGCAGGTCGCCGACTGGAACTGGCTTGGAGAGGACCAGAGCGAGGTGAGCGTGAAAGTACGCTCGCTTGCCATGCCCGTTGCAGCAATTCGCGATGGTGGGTCGGTTCGTTTCAACCGGCCGGAATATGGCGTCGCCCCGGGTCAGGCGGCGGCGCTGTACGACGGCACGCGAATGCTCGGGGGAGGGACTATCCTCGAAACCTGCCCGGCGGAGATCGAGGCGGCCGCGGCGGCCTGAACGACTATTTGTCAAAGGCTGAGCTGCGGCTACATCTGCGGCAATGACTCAATCGATCCTCATCGCCGCTGTGATGCTTGGCCTCACTGCTGCTGCCCCCGCAGCCTCCGGGCCCACGCCGGTGCCGCCCGAAACGCCCGCCGGCGCAGAATTCCTTGCCAAGAACGGTGCTGCGAAAGGGGTCGTCACCACGCCGAGCGGCCTTGAATATTTCGTTGTCGTCTCCGGCCCCAAAACCGGACCCCATCCGATCTCGACGGATACTGCTACCCTGGACTATGAATTGAAGCTCCTGACTGGCGATGTGATCGACAGCAGTTACTCGAACGGACAGCCGCTGACCGGACATGTCGGCGACTTCGTGCCGGGCTTTTCAGAGGCGCTCGAGCTGATGCGGCCAGGCGACGAATGGATCGTCTGGATTCCGCCACAACTCGGCTACGGCGCAAAGGACGTCGGCCCAATTCCGGCCAACAGTGTGCTTCGCTTCAAGTTGGTGCTGCACAGCGTCACGCCTGCCAGCTGAACCATGCCACCGCCGCTTAGCGCCGGTATCTTATTGTTTCGCGTGCGCGGACGCACCCTTGAGGTCCTCCTGATCAAGCCGGGAGGCCCTTTCTGGCGGAACAAGGTCGAAGGCGCCTGGATGATCCCGAAGGGGCGGGTCGAGCCTGGCGAAGTTCCGGTCCAGGCGGCGCTTCGCGAATTCGAGGAAGAAACTGGCACTCGTCTAAAGGAGGCCCCGTTCCCGCTCGCCCTTATTCGCCAGTCGGGAGGCAAATATGTCGAAACGTTTGCGAGCGAAGGCGACCTTGACGCGTCTGCGATCGTCTCCAACGAGTTGGAAGTCGAGTGGCCGCCACGAAGTGGAAGGAGGGAGCGTTTTCCAGAAGTAGCCGAGGCGCGCTGGATGACGTTGCCGGAAGCCCGCGCAATGATGCTGCCGAGCCAGTTGCCGTTGTTAGATGCGCTCGAAGATAAGATCCGCGACTAGAGCTGGAACTGGCCGACGATGACCGTCCGGCAGTGCCCGCCGAGGATGACACGGTCGCCTTGGAGGCGGCAATGGAGCAGGCCCGAACGAGCGCTCGCCTGGAGGGCGGTGAACTCAGTCCGCCCAAGTCGCTTCGCCCACTTTGGAACCAATGCTGCATGCGCAGAGCCCGTCACCGGATCCTCGTCAATACCGAGATAAGGAACGAAGACGCGGCTGGCGATGTCCTGCTTGTCACCCGGGGCGGTGACCACCGCCATGCGAGGGATGGCCTTTAGCGCCGCGAAATCGGGCCTAATAGCTCGCACTGCGGCTTCGTCGGCCACTTCGATGATGGCGGCGTCGTTGCATCCTTCCGCGAGCCATGCCGATGAATCCGGTAAACCAAGCGCCCGATTGAGCTCAGGTTCGCGCACCTCCGTGAGGCGCGCCGCGGGAAGGTCGAGCTCGAGCAGGTCGTCCCGCCGGCTAACGATCAAAATTCCCGATTTAGTTGAGAAACGGACCGAATCGCCGTGGATCAGCACGTGTCCAGCAGCGAGCGTTGCGTGGCCGCACAGCTCGACCTCGGCTGCGGGAGTGAACCAACGCAGATCATAATCGACGTCTTCCGCCTCGCTGGCGACTGCGAACGCGGTTTCGCTGAGATTATTCTCGGCTGCGATGGCCTGCATCGTCGCGTCATCGAGCCAGCGCTCAAGCGGCATGACCGCGGCCGGATTTCCGGTCAACGGGCGCTCGGCAAAGGCGTCGACCTGGAAAAAAGGGATAGTCGTCAAGTTGCGCGCTCCGTTATCGCCTGTGGCAACATCGTCTCCCGGTCGGTTTGCCCCTCAGGGTCAACGTGGATCAGGATCTCGGTCCCGGGGAAACGCTGTTGGAGCGCTTCTTCGATGGCGTCCAGGCGGTCGTGTGCCTCCTGCACCGTCCAGTACGCAGGGACCCAGACGTGAAACTGGGCGAAATAATGCGTGCCGCTGCTCCGTGTCCGGAGGTCGTGGAGGCCTGCGAGCTCCGGATATTCTTTGGTCGTCGCGAGGAAGCGCTCGCGAAGCTCATCAGGCCATTCACGGTCCATCAACTGGTTGAGCGCGTCGCTTGATGCCCTCCACCCGCCCCAAAGCAGCCACAGCGCGATCAGAAACCCGAAAACCGCATCAGCGCCAGTGAGGTGCGCATATTGGTCGAGCCCAAGCGCGAGGATCACCGAACCGTTGAGCATGAGGTCGGACGAATAATGCAGTCGGTCGATACCGATCGCGAGGGATCCCGTCTGCCGGACGACGTGCCGCTGATAGGCGATAAGCGCCAAAGTGAGCAACATCGCGACGAGCGACACCCCGATGCCAAGCTCTGCGTTTGCGGTTTGGGCGCCGCTCAGCAGCCGCTGCACCGCTCGGAAGCCGATGAAGATGGCCGAGATGGTGATCAGGATCACCTGTACCGAGGGAAGCAAGGGCTTCGGCCTTCCCATGCCCGAAGCGGTGTTCGTGATCGGCGGGCTGCGCCGCGACGCGAACACCGAGCAGTACCACCAGGCTCGCGACGAGGTCGAGTTCGCTGTCAGCGAGAGACCCGAGCATCGCCGTCGAGTTCGGTCCTGTAAGCCGCCCAGAATTTGAGTGCGATCAGTGTTGTGGCCATGGCGATGCTCGCCATCGCTGCACGCGAAGTCAGCCTCGAACGCTGGTCTTTTGTGGTTTCGGTCACGGGTACAGCAGCCCTTCCGACCAGCCGACGGACGTTCGCGTGAACAGACGGCGCTCGTGGAGGCGGTGGGGGCGGTCCGTCCAAAACTCGATGCGCTCCGGAATCATGCGATAGCCGCCCCAGTGCGACGGACGCGGAACGTCCTTGCCTTCGAAACGGCGACGGATCTCGTCAAACCCCGTCTCGAACGTCGCACGGCTGTCGAGTGGACGCGACTGGTCCGAGGCCCAGGCGCCCAGTTGAGAGTCACGCGAGCGCGTCGCGAAATAGGCGTCTGATTGCGTGCCCGTGACGCGCTCGACACTGCCTTCGAGACGAATTTGGCGGCGCAGCGACTTCCAGTGGAAGAGGAGGGCGACACGTGGGTTTTGGGCAAGGTCGCTTGCCTTCGCGCTCTGCTCGTTAGTGTAGAATACGAACCCTTGGGAGCCGTGTTCTTTGAGCAGAACCATTCGCACATGCGGCTGGCCGTCGCTGCCGGCAGTGGCAAGCGCCATTGCGTTGGCGTCGTTCAGCTCGGTTGCTCGCGCTTCGGCGAACCATTCGTCGAACAGGTGGAACGGATCGCTGGACATCGTGCTTTGGCATTAGGCTTGGCCTTGGCTGAACGGCAACCCATCTGGTCAGCAGGGAATCGTTACGGCATGGGAGGACAATGGCACTCGACCTCTACCAGCGCTTGGGGCTGAAACGCGCCGCGAGCGAAGCTGAGATCAAGAAGGCTTACCGAAGCCTCGCCAAGCAGCTGCATCCCGACCGTAACAAGGACAAGCCCGACGCAGCCAAGCAATTCTCCGAAGTCACCGCGGCGTACGACCTCCTCTCCGACAAGGACAAGCGCGCGCGCTATGACCGAGGCGAGATCGACGAGGAGGGTAATCCGAAGATGCCGTTCGGCGGCGGGTTCGGAGGGTATTCGACGGGTTCGGGACAGGGGCCGGGTCCAGGCGCTCAGGGCTTCGAAAATATGAACTTCGGCGGCGCCGATGCCGCTGACCTCAGCGATCTCTTCGAAGGACTGTTCGGCGGCGGCGGAGCTGGGCGCGCTCGAGCCGGGGGGCCGTTTAGTGGTTTTCGCAATCGCGCCGCGCCACAAAAGGGCGCCGACACTGCCTATCGGCTCAAGATTCCATTCGACGACGCCGTCGCTTTGAAACCGCAGCGAATCACGCTCGCAGACGGCAAGACGATCGATCTGAAGCTCCCCCAGGGTCTCGAGGAAGGGACCAAAATCCGGCTCGCCGGCAAGGGCCAGCCGGGGCCGGGCGGCCGCGGCGATGCTATCGTGACAATCGAGATCGCGCCGCACAACGCATTCAAGCGCGACGGCAACAACATCCGTATCGATCTTCCCGTGACACTCAAGGAAGCCGTGCTCGGCGCGAAAGTGCGGGTGCCAACGCCGGAAGGGCCAGTGGTGCTGACGATCCCCAAGGGCACGAGCTCGGGGAAGGTTCTGCGTCTGAAGGGCCGCGGCTTCACGGCCAAGGACGGCAAGCGCGGCGATCAATTAGTCACGGTCGAGATCGCCATTCCCGACCAGGACCCCGCGCTCCAGAAGTTCGCCGAAGACTGGGACGGCGGTGGCAACCCGCGCGCGGGCCTCGGAGTTTAGAGCGACCGCCCTATGAGGGACCACTCACCGCTCTCGCCGGAGGAAAGGCGTAAGCGCCTAGCGACGATGCGCGCGGCCTTCGGAACGGAGGTCGAGGAAAAGCTCAAGCCGCGCCTTACGCCCTTGGAAGTAACCAAGCGCATCGCGATCGGCGTCTACAACGACGGCTTCATCCACGCTGGCAATCTCGCTTATCTTTCGATCGTCGCTTTGTTTCCCTTCTTCATTGTCGCAGCAGCGGTCGCGCATCTGCTTGGTCAAGGTCAGGATGCGGCGCTGACAGTCACGAACGTCCTCAGACGCCTTCCGCCGGACGTCGCAACGACGCTGCGCGAACCGGTGCACGAGGTCCTCACCGTCCGAACGGGAAGTCTGCTGTGGCTCGGCGCGATTGTCGGCCTGTGGACCGCCACGAGTTTCGTCGAAACTATCCGCGACATCCTGAGGCGCGCTTATGGCGTCAAATATTGCGCGCCTTTCTGGGAGTATCGGATCGGCTCGATTCTTCTAATTGTCGGCGCGGTCCTCTTGCTCATGCTCGCCTTCGCGGTCAGCGCGGCCCTCACCATCGCTCATCATTTCGTGATCGAATATTTCCCGTTGGCGCAGGATGTCGGGAACGCTCTCGGGCTCTACCGCCTAGTCCCCGCGGTAACGCTATTCTGTACCTTCTACGGGTTGTTCTTCGCTCTAATTCCGGCGCGATACCGGAAGAAGGATTGTAGAAAATGGCCGGGTGCACTGTTCATCACGCTGTGGTGGCTCGGCACCGTCGAGCTCATCGCGCCAGTCTTGAGCCTCTTCGGCGGTTATACCCGCACCTACGGAAGCCTTGCGGGTGTCATGATTGCGTTGATCTTCTTCTTTGTTGTGGGTCTCGGGGTCGTGATTGGAGCCGAGTTGAACGCGGCGCTGGCGGAAAGCGGCGCCACGGCGCTAAAGGGCGAATATTATAGCGGGCCGTACACCGACGAGCTTGAAATCGAGGAACCGCAGCCCGGCGAAGACGTGGAGCCAGTTTTGCATACAGGGGGACCGCAACTTTGAGCCAGCTGATGGATGGCAAGCGCGGCGTGATCATGGGGCTCGCGAATGAACGCTCACTCGCATGGGGAATTGCTCGTGCCTTGAGCGATCATGGCGCCGAACTCGCCTTCTCCTATCAGGGCGAAGCGCTCGAGAAACGGGTTCGTCCGCTCGCGGCGGAGCTCGGATCCGACATGCTGATCGACTGCGACGTCAGCAGCATGGATGCGCTTGATGAGGCGTTCGAGCAGGTGCGCGAGCGCTGGGGCGGAATCGACTTCGTGGTTCATGCGATCGGCTATTCGGACAAGAATGAGCTCCGAGGGAAATTCGTCGACACTTCGATGGACAATTTCCTGATGACAATGAACATCTCGGTCTACAGCTTTGTCGCAGTCGGCTCAGCGCGCCCGGAGGCTAATGACCAATGGCGGAGCGCTGCTGACGCTCACTTATTACGGCGCAGAGAAGGTCATTCCGCACTACAATGTGATGGGAGTCGCGAAGGCCGCGCTGGAAACCAGCGTCAAATATCTTGCCATGGACCTCGGACCGGAAGGTATACGGGTGAACGGCATCTCGGCGGGCCCAATCAAGACTTTGGCAGCCAGCGGGATCGGCGATTTCCGCTACATTATGAAGTGGAACGAATTAAACTCGCCGCTCCGCCGCAACGTCACGATCGAGGATGTGGGCGGCGCTGGGCTATATCTTCTCAGCGACCTCTCTGCTGGCGTCACCGGCGAGATCCACCATGTCGACGCGGGCTACAACGTTGTCGGGATGAAAGCCGAGGACGCGCCAGATATCAGCACGGTGTGATGATCGCCCGTCACGTCCATGTCACCGGCGAGGTGCAGGGCGTTTGCTTCCGGGCCTGGACGCGTGAGCAAGCGCAAGCGCTCGACGTCGTGGGCTGGGTCCGCAATTGCCCTGACGGCTCGGTCGAGGCGCACGTCGAGGGCGCTGAGGCGGCCGTTGGGGAAATGCTCGAACGCTTGCGGCGAGGATCACCAGCGGCGAACGTCGAGGATCTTCAGGATCTGGGACGTCGAACCGTGCGAGTTCGAAGATTTCGAGATGCGGCTCTAACCCGCGAACGGGTCGCGGACCAGAATCGTGTCGTCGCGCTCCGGCGAAGTGCTGACCAGTGCTACGGGGCAGCGGATAAGCTCCTCGATTCGGCGCACATATTTGATCGCGCGTGCCGGAAGATCTGCCCAGCTGCGCGCGCCTTGAGTCAACTCGCGCCAACCCCTGATCTCTTCATAAACCGGCTCGACGCGCATCTGGTCGGCGGCGTGGGAGGGAAGGTAATCAAGCTTCTTTCCGTCGAGCGTGTAGCCGGTGCAGACCCTCACCACCTCCAAGGTGTCGAGGACGTCGAGTTTGGTGAGCGCAATACCCGTAACGCCGCCGACTGCGACTGCCTGGCGCACGAGAACGGCGTCGAACCAGCCGCAGCGGCGCTTGCGGCCAGTCACCGTGCCGAACTCGCGACCGCGCTCGCCAAGTTCTTGTCCGACCTCATTGTCCTGCTCGGTCGGGAATGGACCCGAGCCGACGCGGGTCGTGTAGGCCTTTGTGATTCCAAGCACGAACCCCGCGGCGGATGGGCCGGTGCCGCTTCCCGACGCAACCGTTCCGGCGACGGTGTTTGACGAGGTGACAAACGGATAAGTTCCGTGGTCCACGTCGAGCAGCACGCCCTGCGCACCCTCGAACAGGATCCGTTTCCCATTCCGGCGCGCCTTGTCGAGCTCGCGCCAAACGGGCCGGGCGAAGGGCAGCACAAAATGCGCAATTTCGGCGAGGTCGCTCTTCAGGCGCGAACGGTCGATTGCCGGCTCGCCGAACCCAGCCCGCAACGCATCATGGTGCGCACAAAGCCGGTCGAGCAGCGGGTCGAGATCGCCGAGTTGGGCGATGTCGCAGACGCGGATAGCACGACGGCCGACCTTATCTTCATAAGCCGGGCCGATGCCGCGGCGCGTGGTCCCGATCTTGCCCGCACCCGACGCGTCCTCGCGCAAAGCATCGAGATCGCGGTGGATTGGCAGGATCAGTGGACAATTGTCGGCCACCATCAGGAGGTCGGGTGTGACCTCGACCCCTTGCTCGCGGATTCGCTCGATCTCCGACTTCAACGCCCACGGATCGAGCACCACCCCATTGCCGATGACCGAGGGCGTGCCCGTCACGATGCCCGATGGAAGCAGCGACAGCTTATAGGTCTTGCCCTCGACAACGAGGGTGTGACCGGCGTTGTGGCCGCCTTGGAACCGGACGACCATGTCCGCCCTGCTCGCCAGCCAATCGACAATTTTGCCCTTGCCTTCGTCACCCCATTGGGCGCCGATGACGGTGACGTTTGGCACTGATGCAATCCTGTTTTTGCGAAGCTCGCGAGGTTCCTAGGCAGCAAGTGCCGCCCCGTCCAGCGCAAGGCTGTCATTGAGGAAGCGGAACAGAGGGGCGGGCTTGCGAGTATAGCAATTTCGTTACGCGCTTGGCGCAACATCAACAGGGAAATGACGATGAAGACCATCACAGTTCTGGCGATCGTTCTTGGGCTCGGCTCGCTTGCTGCATGCAACAAGAGCGCGCAGCAGCAGGCCGCCGACAATTATGAGGCGAATGCTGACAACGCCGCCGATCAGATGCAGACAAATGTCGACAATTCCGCCGATCAGATGACCGCGAACGCCGACAATGCGTCTGACGCGATGAAAGCGGTCGCCGACAACAAGGCCGATGCGATGAAGAATGCCGCCGACAACACGGCGGATGCCATGGCCAACAAATCCAAGTAGGTCGGCGAAAACCAGCCATTCGCACGCAGATGGCTGGCCTCAAGGGCGCTCCGTCATCCGGAGCGCCCTTTTCGTAAAAGCTGAGCGGAACGACCTCCCGAACGCCAGGGAGCTGCTGAAGATGCGCGGCCACGGTCGTCGTAATTGGATCGTCGACCGCCACAAGCGCGATCGCTTCCCCGGCTTCCTTGCGTCGGCCGAGGTTGAAGGTCGCGATATTGATGTGGTTTTGACCGAGTTCGGTGCCGAGCGAACCGATGAAGCCGGGCTGGTCGTCGTTGACGATGTAGATCATCTGTCCCGTGAGTTCGGCTTCGACAAGGATTCCGAACATCTTGACCAGCCGCGGCGCGCGATTGCCGAACAAGGTGCCTTCGACGCGCCTTTCTCCATGGTCCGTGCCGACCGTCACCGCTACGAGCGTGTGATAGTCACCTTCGCCCTCGTTGCGGATCTCGCGGACGGCGATGCCGCGTTCCTTCGCGAGATAAGGCGCGTTGACCATGTTCACCGTGTCGGACCAGCTACGCATCACTCCTGCCAACACCGCTCCCGTGATGGGCTTGATGTTGAGCTCGGCCGCGGCTCCCTCAACCTCGACGTCGATCGAGCGGATCTCGGTGCCGGCGATCTGACCGATCAGCCGCCCGAGCTTCTCCGCGAGACTCATATAGGGCTTCGAGACGCGGCGCTTCCTCCGCCGAAAGCGAAGGCACGTTAACCGCATTCGTGATCCCGCCCAGCAATAGGTAATCCGCCATCTGCTCGGCGACCTGGATCGCGACATTGACCTGTGCCTCCGTCGTCGAAGCACCGAGGTGGGGAGTGCAGATCAGGCCGCGTGTGCCGAACAATGCATTCTCCTTCGCCGGCTCTCTCCTGGAAAACGTCGAGCGCGGCACCGGCGATGTGACCGCTCTCGAGTCCGTCCTTGAGCGCCGCCTCGTCAATCAAGCCGCCGCGTGCGCAATTGACGATGCGGACGCCGGGCCTGGTTTTGGAGAGCGCCTCGCGGCTCAATATGCCTCGCGTCTGGTCGGTGAGCGGGGTGTGAAGCGTGATGAAGTCAGCGCGAGCGAGGAGCTCGGCCAGCTCGACCTTATCGACGCCAAGCTCCAGAGCGCGCTCCGGCGAGAGGAACGGATCATAGGCGACGACCTTCATCTTAAGTCCGTGGGCCCGGTCGGCGACGATTGAACCAATATTGCCGCAGCCGATGAGCCCTAAGGTCTTGCCAGCGAGCTCGACCCCCATGAAGCGGTTCTTTTCCCACTTCCCGGCCTGGGTGGATTGGTTAGCTTGAGGGATCTCCCGAGCGAGCGCGAAAAGCATCGCGATCGCATGCTCGGCGGTCGTGATCGAGTTACCGAACGGCGTGTTCTCAACAACAATTCCACGTGCCGAAGCGGCGGGCACGTCGATCGTGTCGACGCCAATTCCAGCGCGCCCGATCACCTTGAGGCGCGGCAGAGCGGCATCCATCGCAGCCGCGTTGATCCTGGTGGAGCTACGGACCGCAACACCGTCATACTCACCGATGATCTGCTTGAGTTCGTCAGGAGAAAGGCCGGGCTTCTCGTCCACCTCGATCCCTCGGTCACGGAAGATTGCGGCAGCCTTCGGGTCCATCTTGTCGGCAATGAGCACGCGTACTGAATTGCTCATCGCGTTGCCTCCCAGGCCCAGTCGAGCCACGCGCCCAGCGCTTCGATGTCACTCATCTCGACCGTCGCTCCGCACCAGATGCGAAACCCGGGCGGCGCATCGCGATAAGCGGTGTACGTCGTAGCGCGGCATTCTCGCGCTCGAGTAGCTGCCCGATCGCCTTCTGACGGGCGCGGTTTCGTTCTCCGTCTGAACGGTCGGCGAATTGCAGACAGACCGAGCTGTTCGAACGGATCGCTGGATCGGTCGCGAGATGCTCGATCCAATCCGCTGACTGAACCCAGCGGTCGAGAGCCACCGCGTTGGCGTTCGAACGCGCGATCAGGGCGTCGAGTCCGCCGATACGCTCTGCCCAATTCAGAGCGAACAACCAGTCTTCAACGGCGAGCATCGATGGCGTATTGATCGTCTCGCCCTTGAAGATGCCTTCGATCAGCTTGCCACCTTTGGTCAGACGGAAAGATCTTCGGTAGCGGCCGCGGCGACGGCGCATTCTCCAGCCGCTCGATCGCACGCGGACTGAGCACCAGCATGCCGTGCGCCGCCTCGCCGCCGAGCGCCTTTTGCCAGCTGAAGGTGGCCGACATCGATCTTCGACCAGTCGATGTCCTGAGCGAAAACGGCCGAGGTCGCGTCGCAGATGGTGAGGCCGGTGCGATTTTCCGAGATCCAATCGGCGTTCGGCACGCGGACGCCGCTGGTTGTGCCATTCCAGGTGAAGACGATGTCGCTCGCAGCGTCGATCCCGCTCAATTCGCGATCTTGCCGTAATCGGCGGTCCGGATCTCGGCGTCGAGCTTCAGTTGCTTGGCGACGTCGGTCACCCACCCTTCGCCGAAGCTTTCCCAGGCAAGCATGGTAACCGGCCGAGTTCCGAGCAGCGACCAGATCGCCATCTCCATCGCGCCGGTGTCGGATGCTGGGACGATTCCCAGGCGATAATCCGACGGCAGCTTCAGGAGGGCATGAGTGCGCTCGATTGCGTCAGCCAGCTTGACCTTGCCGACCGCGCCTCGGTGCGAACGGCCGAGCGCGGAAGTGTCGAGCTTGTCCGGGCTCCAGCCAGGCGGCTTGGCGCACGGACCCGACGAGAAGTTTGGACGATTCGGCTTGTCTTGGGGTTTTGCCACGCGCACTTCAGGCGTGGCGGCAGTCGCTTCAGTCAATGTGACTCTCCTCGCAGAGAGCTCGCGCCGCGTTGGGACGGCGTGGCCCGGGGCCGGATGTAGCGATTGCTCGCTGCTTGGCAACCTGGAGCGTGAAAAATTCGCGGGGTTGCCGCCGTCTCAGAGACCTGCAGCAACGCAGCCGAACGGTTCACCGCGCGCTTGTCGCGGCTCGTCCCGCGCGGGAGGAATTATGGTTGAATTCATTAACCATCTGGCAGCAGTGTCATCCTTGTCGACGCGCGGAGGGCAACGCGAGCCGGCCTGGGGGCTGGGGTGCTCCTAAAATTGAGATGGGATCACGGGCGCTGCACGGCAGCGTGCGTGTGGGAGCTTTGGAGCGGGATGGAATGACCGAGGTAATGCCCGCGATGACGGCCCTGTTCCGTGATCGCGATCTGTTCATCCACGACGGCACGAAACTTCGTCGAGTTCGCATTTCGGCGTCCGTTCAGGCTGCCTTCGTCACTTTCTTTTCGGTATTCTCGTGTGGGCGAGCTACGCGACCGTCCAACTGACGATGGATCATTCGCATCGCGCGGCGCCCTCAAGCGAGGCGAGGACGCGGTTGCTAGAGCAGCGCCAGGCGGTCATCGAAGCCGCGCTTACCGGGCGGAGAATGGACCCCTCAATGATTCAGGCTGCCGCTAGAAGCGGCCGTCTCGTGAACAGCGGTCCGCTCGCTCGTGTCGAGCAGCAACAACTCGCACAAGCCGCGCTCATCGCGCACGCCCTCAATGTGCGTTATCACGTCACCGCAGCCGAGCTTCAAAGGCTCGGGATCAAGCCGGCCGAAGCGGGAAGCGCGAGCGGCGTCGGCGGTCCGCTTGAAAGCGTCGGCAATCCGACCTTCAAAGCGCTCTTCAACAGCTGGAAGAAACTCGACGAGCTGCAGAACGACGTCATCGCCATTCCTTCCGACAAGCCGATCCGCGCCGAAGTGACGTTCACGAGCGGTTTCGGAGTTCGCGACGACCCCTTCCATAAGGGGGCCGCCATGCACCCAGGCATCGATCTTGCGGGCGCATATGGAACGCCTGTCTACGCAACCGCGGATGGGATCGTCACTCGGGCCGGATGGAACAACGGCGGCTACGGCAACATGGTCGAGCTCGATCATGGCCGCGGTATCGCCACTCGCTACGGTCATATGTCAGCCGTCCTGGTCCACGAGGGTGACCACGTTACCCGGGGCCAGCAGATCGGCCGCTTGGGATCGACCGGCAGATCAACTGGCAATCACTTGCATTATGAAGTGCGGATCGATGGTCGGCCGGTGAACCCGATCCCATTCATGAAGTCGACCGACTATATACTCGCGATGCAGAAGAAGGATGGCGCCGCGCCGATGGACTATGGCATGGGCGGCCCGGGCGGCGGACACTAGGAACGAGCGTCCTTCATCCCTATCTCGCCGATGTGAGCGAGATCAGCCTGACTGAAAACGCGGCGAAACGAGTTGCCTTGATCGCTGAGCGCCAGGCGAAGCCCGCGATCCTGCGCCTCGCCGTTGACGGCGGCGGCTGCGCCGGTTTCACCTACAAATTCGAGCTAGCCGACGCCGCAGAGAGCGACGACGAAGTGGCGGAGACGGGCGGCGTGAAGCTGGTGGTCGATCCCGTCAGCCTCGACCTCGTGCGCGGTTCTGCGGTCGATTTCGTCGAGGACCTCGGCGGGCGCCGCGTTCAAGGTGCTAAATCCCAACGCCCAATCGGGTTGCGGCTGCGGAAGCAGCTTCTCCGTCTGACGACGAGCCGCTAAGCGGCTCTTGTGAAAATCGCCAGCTACAATCTCAACGGAATTCGAGCGCGCCTTCCGCGCCTCATCGAATGGCTCGAGCGCGAGCAGCCCGACATCGCTTGCCTCCAGGAGCTGAAATGTGCCGACGAGGCGCTTCCGATCGCGGACATCGAGGCGGCCGGCTACGGCGCCGTATGGCATGGCCAGAAGGGTTTCAACGGAGTTGCCATCCTCGCCAAGGGCAATGCGCCCGAGTTGAGGCGCATCGGCCTTCCGGGCGACCCCGACGACACCCACAGCCGCTACATCGAAGCGGAAGCAAAAGATGTAATTGTCGCATCTCTCTATCTTCCAAACGGCAATCCCGTCGGCACCGAGAAGTTCGATTACAAGATCCGCTGGATGGAGCGCCTTCTCGACCGCACCACCGAGCTGTATAAAGGAAGCGCGGCCGGTCGTGCTCTGCGGCGATTGGAACGTGGTACCGGAGGACCGCGACGTTTTCTCGGCGCGGGCAACGGCCAAAGACGCGGTCATGCAGCCCGAGGTGCGGCAATTGTGGCGGCGAATCGTGAACCAAGGCTGGACTGACGCACTAAGGGCGCTCCATCCGAACGAGGACAAGCTCTACACCTTCTGGGATTACACCGCCGGGTGCTGGCAGCGCGATCTCGGGTTTCGACTGGATCATCTGCTGTGCTCGCCGGAGGCTACGGACCGTCTAGTCGGCGCGGATGTCGACCGTTGGGTTCGCGGTGAGGACAAGGCCAGCGATCACGCGCCGACGTGGGTGGAGCTAACTGACTGAAGATAGGCCATCCGAGGGAGCTTGCTGGGGAGCGACCCCTGCATGCGATAAGGAAAGGTTCTTAGGCGAGCGTCCGCTCGTAAATCCGATAGCGGTGGTTGACTTTGGCGCTGGGCAGTTCGGCGATCGAAAGCATGCCTTTGTTATCTTCGAGAATCCAGCCGAACTCGCCGATCTCGATCCCGAATTTCCCGACGCATTCGCGACGCGTGTACTCGATCATCATGAAGGCGAGCGTACTCGCCATCCGCGAATGATGGAGCTTCTTCGCGACGCCCATGAGCGGCACTCGTGAACGGCGGGTGCGCGGCTTTCGGAGGCGCCACAGCAATTTGATGAAGTTGAATGGGAAGAGCTCGCCGTTCAGATCCTTGGTCAGCTCGTTGATGTCCGGAATGGTTAGCATGAAGGCGACCGGCTCGCCGTCGATCTCCGCGATCCGCACCAGCTCATTGTAGATGATCGGCTTCAGCTTCTTGCCGGCGTAGGCGATCTCGGACTCGGTGAGCGGAACGTAGCCCCAATTGCTCGACCAGGCGTCATTGAGGATATTGAGGATTGTCCGCGCTTCCTCGTTGAACTTCGACTTGTCGACCATGCGAATGCGGATGTGCGGATTCTTTTCTCCCATCGCGATCAGGCGGTTGATCTTCGGATCGTCCCAATGGGCGATGTTGACCTCATAGGTCAGCAGGTCCTTGGCCTTGGAGTAGCCGGCCGCTTCGATCCAGCCGCGATATTCGGGGCGATGGTGGCCCATCATCGCAGTTGGATCTTCGTTGAAGCCCTCGATCTCGAGGCCCGGCTCGTCCCAGATCGAGAGGCTGATTGGCCCGAGCGCCTCGGTCATTCCCTGGGCGCGGAGCCATTCCTCGGCAGTCGCGATCAGCGCCTTCGCTGCTTCTTCGTCGAGCGCCTCGAACATACCCCAATTTCCGATGCCCTTGCCCATATGTTGTTGGACGAGCTCATCGACCTGGCCGCTGATGCGACCCACGACCCTGTCGCCGCGCTTCGCGAGCCACAGCTGCGCCTTGGCGTGTTCGAACCACGGGTTCTTACCGGGCGTGATGAGGCCGTGGACCTCGTCCTTCAGCGGAGGCACCCAGTGAGGGTCGTTCTTGTAGACCTCCCAGGCGAAATCGACGAAGGCCTTGCGGTCGTTCTTGGTCACGACGGGATGGATGGTGACCGGTGCGCTGCTGTTCATGGGCAAGCGCTAGCGGGTTGCGGCGGCGGGCGCCAGAGAACCGGTCCTAAGCCCCATTGCGATCTCCGCAAAGAGGCGACCGACGCCGTTCGCTGCCCGCAGACGCTTGGGGTATTTCAACGGAATATGCCGTTGGCGCAGAGGAAATCGCAGTTGAGAACAATCACTGCTCCCACGGTTGCGAAGAGCAAGAGGCCGCCGCCTCCAATGATCACTCCGATGAGATAACCTCTGTTTCGAGGATCGGCCGGTTCGTCATTCACTCTGTCGGATTAGCAACTCTTGCTGGCGATTCCACCGCATAATGGCCCATTAAAGGAAACAGCAATCGGGCACTCAGCGAGGGCAAATGGGTGATCGGGTGTAAAGCAGAAAAAATGGTCCGTTCGAGACAGTCGGCATGACGACCGCCGAAGCATTGGTGGCCTTTATCGGTGCAGCGTCGATCCTGACCATAACGCCGGGTTTGGACACCGCTTTGGTGCTGCGTTCGGCGGGTGCAGGGGGCCCGCGACGAGCAGCCTATGCGGCAGGTGGAATCGCGCTCGGCTGCCTGCTCTGGGGTGGGGCGGTCTCGGTCGGGCTCGGCGCGCTTCTTGCGGCTTCGGAGTTCGCCTACACCATGGTCAAATGGGCCGGTGCCGCCTACCTGCTGTGGCTCGGCTTCAATCTCATAGCTCGTCCGCGATATACTTTCGACACGCAGCAGTCGGGAATGGGCGATGTCCCGCCAATCGCTTTCTTGAAGCAGGGACTGCTGACAAATGCCCTCAATCCCAAAGTGGGGGTGTTCTACATCACGTTCCTGCCGCAGTTCGTCCCCGCAGGCGTGAACGTTGCGCTCTTCTCATTCCTGCTGGCGACGATCCACGTTCTGCTTAGCATCCTGTGGTTCGCCGCGCTGATCTCGGCGACTGCTCCGATGGGGCGGATGTTGCGACGACCTCGGTTCGTGAGGGCGATGGACCGAGTCGCTGGGGCCATCTTCTCGGCTTCGGAGCAAAGCTCGCCTTCTCACGATAGGAATCACGCGGTGTGATCGCGCGATAGTCATCTGCGCCGAGAGGTGGCGACAAATACCGCCGAGGCGATAGGATGGGCCCAGGACAAGGGGCAGCGACGCGTCATCGGACAACGCGGCGCCATTGCTATTGGCGAGAGCCCCAGATCGTTTCCGGAACGAAAATCCTCCCATCGTCGTAGATCTGCGCCGCCAGAGGGTCGTCGGCGAGGCCATAAGGACCGTCGAGATCGACAATGTCGCATAATTGCCCGAGCACGAAGCCGGGCGCCATGGCGAGCGTCGACCCGCCCATGTTGCCGACCATCAGCTGCTTTCCGAGCTCCTCGGTTGTGCGCGCCATCTGTAGCGCCTCGGTAAGACCTCCGCACTTGTCGAGCTTGACGTTGATGACGTCGAAATATTGCCCGCGCTCCTGGAGTTCTGAGAGGTCGAGAATGCTTTCGTCCGCGGCAATCGGAATGCCGGGCCTCCAGCCTTCCAGCGACGCCTCGTCGCCACGTTTCAGCGGTTGCTCGATCAGCGAAATTGAATAATCGCGTGCCGCCCTTCCCAATTCTTCGAGATCCTGGGCAACGAAGCCCTGATTGGCATCGACACCGAGCCACGCGTCGGGCCGCTCGCGTCGGACGACGGCGATCCGCTCGCGATCGACGTCGAGGTTTCCGTCGAGCTTCAGTTTGATGGCCTTGGCGAACGAGAGCCTCTGAACCTTGGCCTGCGAGGACCGCCGGATCGTCCGCAGGCAGGGTGAAGGTGGTGACGAGCGGCTTTGGCCGCGGCGCGCCGGCGAGCTTGCCAGACGGGCGATCCGGTGAGCCTGGCCTCCAGCTCCCACAAGGCACAATCGAGCGCGTTTCGAGCGCCGCATGCGGGAAGAAGATCCTGAAGCTCCTCCCGCGAGAGCCCCGACTTCACCTGGTCGCGCACCTCCTCGACCACGTCGAGCATGTGTAGCTGGTCGTCGCCGAAGTAATAAACGCCCGCCGCCTCGCCGCGGCCGATCGCGTCTCTCTCCGCGATCTGGACGACGATCGAAGGCATCGCCTCGAACACGTAGTTGGTGATCCGGAACGGCTCGGCGAACCGAATCGCCGCCTTTTCGACGCTCAGAATCCGGGGGGCGGTCGTCGTTGCCATGAAGCATGCATAGCAATCGAAACGGAAGTTTCAAATATAGAAACGTACCTAAGCCACGCTCTTGCTTTCCTCCGACAGCCGTTGCCTTTTGCTCGCTGTATCAGCGAGTTGCTGAATCCCCTGGCCTGCGCAGACGGCAAGCACGGTGCAAGGATCGAGGCTCGTCCGGACATATCCGTGCGCCATACCGCTGTCGAAGTAGATCGAAGTCGCCAGGACCAAGGACAAGTGGAGCGTAAAGATCGGAGTGAAGCTCCATCGAGCCGCGAAGGACGTACAGATATTCTTCGCCGCCGTGGCGAACGAGTCCCCAAGTTCCTCAACGCTTCGTGCCTGGACGTCGATAATGATGGAAATCATCATTTTCCCGAGCAAATCTGCTGCCGGATAATGGTGAACATGCTTCTCAGAATCAGCGTCCAGGGCTTCGCCGGCCCGGGTCACGCTACGGCGGCCGAGCGCAACCGGAGTGATCCGTTCCTCCTCGTTCGCAAGCAGATCCTTGATGTCGACGTTGAGCGCCTGCGCAAGCCTGATGAGCTTGTCGTAGGTCAGGGTCATCTTCCCGTTCTCGAGCTTCGAGAGCGTCGAATAAGGTAATCCAGCACGCGCCGAGAGGGCGCGAAGGCTAAGTCCCCGAGCAATCCGCACACCGCGAATCGCGCGGCTTGGACGAGGCACTCCATTGCCGGCCAGAGCGCCGTCAAAAGGGCGACTTTTCCCCTTTGTTTTGAGCCCACTCATGGCTAGATCAGAAACCAGTTGCTAATCCTGAAACACTACTGCAATGATGACGCCATTCTGGCGGGGAGAGCTAGGGTGAAGATTCATCGAAAAGTCAAAATGTTTCTGGCGGGCTCATGCGCGGTTGCTGCTTCCAGCCCGGTGGTCGCCCAGAACAGCGGCGCGTCCAATCCAAACGCCCAACCTTCGTCCGTTCAAACGCAAGGCGATCAAAACGAAATTATCATTACCGCGCAAAAGCGGTCTCAGCGCCTGATCGACGTTCCGCAGTCGGTGTCGGTGATTTCCGGCGACTCGCTCGATAACCAACACGCAGAACGTCTGTCCGACTATCTGACTCGAATTCCGAGCGCCAACGTCGTCGAGAGCCAAGCCGGCAATGCGCGCATCGTGCTGCGCGGCATTAATACCGGCGGCGTTGGGGCGACGGTCGCGACCTACATCGACGAGACGCCATTCGGTTCGGCAACGAGCCTTGCGAACGGAGCGATCCTAGCGCCGGACCTCGACCCGTTCGACCTCGCGCGCGTCGAGGTGCTGCGAGGTCCCCAGGGCACCCTCTATGGCGCCAACTCGCTCGGCGGACTGGTCAAATATGTGACCGTCGCTCCAGATCCGCGCGCGTTCGACGCCGCCGCCGAGCGGGCGTCGAGGATGTTTCCCATGGCGACATCGGCTGGTGGGCTCGCGCTGCAGGCAACATTCCAGTGTCGAAGGATGCGGCATTTCGAGCAACTGGGTTCTACCGTCGCGATCCGGGCTACATCGACGATCCGACAAAGGGCAGCGACGTCAACGACGGCATAGCCGTACGGCGGGCGTGCATCATTCCTGGTAACTCCGACCGACGCGCTCAGATCCGCCTCTCCGCAATGGTCGAGAACATCCGCAGCGACGGCACCAACGCGATCGACCTTGATCCGGTTACGCTTAGTCGGCCTATGGGGGACTCGACGCACCAGCGGCTGGTCGCAGAGCCGAACGACATCAATTACCGACTCTACAACGCAACGATCGACTATGACTTCGGACCGGTCTCGCTGGTATCCGCGACCAGCTACGGCACTCTCGACCAGCAGATCGAGGACGCCAGCGCGGTTTACGGACCGCTCCTCACGCGGGCATTGCACATCCCGCTCGGGGCAGGTGTCGACCAGCATCTGACGCAGCGGCGCTTCACGCAGGAGGTCCGGCTCGCGTCGACCGGCAACGAAGTTCTCGAGTGGACGATCGGCGGCTTCTACACGCATGAGAAAACCGGCTCGGTCAAGATCTCTATGCGGTCGACGGTGTTACCGGCGCTTCAATCGCGCCGCTCGACGGCCTGATCCTGGTCGACCTGCCGTCGCGCTACAGCGAATATGCCGGCTTTCGCGAACGCGACCTGGCACATCGTCCCGAAGTTTGACCTCACCGGTGGTGGTCGCTGGAGCCGTAACAAACAGTCCGAGGAGCAAGACACGAACGGTCTGCTCGTAGGCAGTTCCGTTTTCACCGGAAGCTCGTCGGACAGCGTCTTCACCTATGCGCTCGCGCCGACATTCAAGCCAAATGCCAATACGCGCATCTATGCGCGAATCGCGAAGGGCTATCGGCCGGGTGGCCCGAACGCCGTGTCGCCACTGGCGTCCGATGCGGTTCCGCGTACCTTCGGTCCTGACACCACAACCAACTACGAAGTCGGCGTGAAGACCGAAACCGACGATCATCTGCTATCGCTGGAAGCCGCCGCCTTCATCATCGACTGGAAAAACATCCAGCTGCTCGCACAAATCGACGATCTCGGCGTCAACGCCAACGGCGGCGCGGCGCGCAGCAAGGGCATCGAGCTCACCGCCGGCATTGAACCCCAACCGTTCCTTGTCCCTTTACGCCAACGGCTGGTACGTCGACTGCGCATCTGACCGAGCGACGCGCCGGCCGCGGTCGGTGGACTTAAACGGCGATCCCCTGCCCTACAATCCCGAAGTGGCAGGCGACTGTCGGCGCGGAATATGAGCGACAACTGAGTCCGGCAATCACCGGTCACGCTGGCCTCAGCTGGCACTACACCGGCACTGCGCTTTGCCGATTTCGACCCGGCGCGCCCGAGCTGCGGCTGCCTGCCGTTCAGCCAGATCGACGCGCATGTCGGGGTCGATGTCGGACGCTTCCGGATCGATGCCTTTGGGCATAACCTCACCGACTCGCGGGGGATCGTGCAACCTCGGCTTCTTCGGTGCGTGAACGGCGATATCGCCGCCGCCGTGATCCGGCCACGCTCGTTCGGGCTCGCGCTCGGCTATCATTATTGAGGGGACCGAGATTGAGGGGCACCGAGATGAAGATGCTGGAGATGGGCGATCGCGGCGCTTGCGGCTCTGGCGATCCCTGCGTCGGCCAATCCCCGACGCAGCTGCAGCCGACGAGTCCGGCCAGCAGCGGTGCTCGCCTGCACCGCCGTTCCGGCGACCTGCAACCGGAACTCGCGATCTTACCAAGGCGGATGTCGACGCCTGGCTCGACGGCTACATGCCTTACGCGCTGAAAGCGGGGGCGATTCCGGGCGCGGTGGTCGTGGTCGTCAAGGACGGCCAGCTGCTGACGCATGCGCGGCTTCGGCTATTCCGACCTAAAGACGCCAAAAGCCCGTCGATCCCGAGACCTGACTCTGTTCCGGCCGGGCTCGGTCTCAAAGCTGTTCACCTGGACCGCGGTCATGCAGCTGGTCGCAGGCGGGCAAGCTCAACCTCGACACCGACGTCAACAACTACCTCGACTTCAAGATTCCGCCCAGAGACGGCAAGCCGATCACGCTGCGCAACCTGATGACTCACACGCCAGGCTTCGCTGAAACCGCCAAACATCTGATCGAGTTCGGACAGGTCAAGC
The DNA here is from genome assembly GCA_963785855.1 of uncultured Alphaproteobacteria bacterium. Classification (GTDB taxonomy): domain Bacteria; phylum Pseudomonadota; class Alphaproteobacteria; order Sphingomonadales; family Sphingomonadaceae; genus Sphingomicrobium. The sequence continues at coordinate 10,634 of CAWAWT010000002.1, read as the reverse complement.
CCGATCCACTCGGCAAGGTGCTGTCGCGCGTGGTTCCGGACCGCATATACGCGCCGGGGACGATGCCGGCCTATTCGAACTACGGCGCTTCGGTCGCCGGCTATATCGTCGAGCGCGTCTCGGGTGAGCCGTTCGACGAATATGTCCAGCGGCACATCTTCGCTGCCCGCGGGCATGACTCATTCGACCTTCGACCAGCCGCTGCCCGCCGAACCTTCGGCCGCTGATGTCGAAGGCCTACAAGCCCGGCACTGACGAGCCCCAGCCTTATGAGGTGATCGGAATGGCGCCCGCCGGCGCGCTCGCGTCGAGCGGAGCGGACATGGGCAAGTTCATGATCGCGCATCTCAATCATACCGCTGATCAACGCCAGACGTGCGCAGCTGATGTATTCGAACGCCAACAAACCTTATTCGGCGCTTCCGGCGATGGCGCTCGGTTTCTACCATGAGGATCGCAACGGACTGAACATTGTCGGGCACGGCGGCGACACGATCTTCATGCATTCCGACCTGCACCTGTTCCTCGACAAGAATGTCGGCCTGTACATTTCGATGAACAGCGTCGGGAAGGAGGCAGCAGTGCACCCGCTTCGCGAAGCAACTGCTCGCAGCAGTTCGCCGACCGTTACTATCCCGCACCGGCGCAAGATCCTCCGACGGTGGGCACCAGCAAAGCCGATGGCGCCGTCATTGCCGGCCATTATGTCAGCAGTCGCGCCGGAGCGTTCAACTTCCTGCGCCTCGCCGAGCTTCTCGGCGAGACCTCGGTCGGAGTCGACAAGGACGGCATCCTCGTCGCGTCGACGATCACCGATCTGTCGGGAAGTCCACGCAAGTGGCGCGAGATTGGCCCCTGGATCTCTGGCAGGAGGTCGAAGGCGCCGACAAGCTTCAGGCGATCCCCGACGGCAAGGGCGGGATCAAGATGTTCTCGATTACGCCCTATGCGCCCATTATCGAGTTCCTTCCCGCGCCTGCCTCGCTCAACGCGGGCTGGATATACCCAGTAGCGGGCATCGCCTTTTTGGTCCTCATCATTGCAGCGCTTGGCTGGCCGATCGTCGCGCTGGTGCGGCGGCGTTACAAATATCAATCTGACTTGAGCGGTCGGTCGTTGCTGTTCCATCGCGTGACTCGCGGGACGGCGTGGCTGTTCATCCTTCTCGCGGTGGGGTGGGTCCTGATCCTCAACGCCGTCAACAACGATCTGACGGCGCTGAACGGCGGGCTCGACATTTGGATGAGGCTGCTTCAGCTCGTCCTGATCGTCGCAATCCTCGGCACGTTCGCTGCGATTTGGAACGCCTATATCGTAATGAGCGCACCTGGACGGCATCGTGTCGCGACGGTTTGGGCAGTGTTGGTGGCGATCGCCGCCGCGTTTCTGGTGTGGCTGTTCCTAGACCTGGGGCTGCTGACCGCGTCGCTAAACTATTAAAGGTCGTATGATTGGGGCCGGCGCCGACGCAGGAGGGGGGAGGCGACCCCGGTCCCTCTTCGGGCATCCGCCGGGCCTAACGGTCCTGTTCACGACGCAGATGTGGGCCGAATTCTCCTTCTTCGGCCTGCAGGCCCTGCTCGTTTATTACATGACTAAGCAGCTCGGCTTCGCGCAAGCGAGGTCGTCGCTGATCTATGGCGCATACGGGGCTGCCGCCTTCTTCAGCCCCTTCTTCGGCGGGCTGATCGCCGACCGTTGGCTCGGACGAACGGCGAGCGTGATCGTCGGCGGGACGATGATGATGTTCGGCCATTTCGCGATGGCTTTCCCGGCGTTGCTATTCCCGGCCCTGGGGCTTGTCGCACTCGGCAACGGACTTTTCATCGCGCCGCTCGCGATTCAGGTCGGCAGCCTCTACGCCGACGACGATCCACGCAAGGCCTTCGCCTACAGCGCTTATTATATGGGCATCAATCTTGGAGGGCTGCTCGCGCCTCTCGTCTGTGGGACGCTTGGCGAGCTCTACGGCTGGCACTGGGGTTTCGCGGCCGCCGGGGTCGGAATGGCGATTGGGCTCGCGATTTACTGCAGCTTCCTGAGGCTTCTTCCACCCGAACCGTCGCGCTTGGCGATCGCAGTGGAGGACAAGCCCGGCGCTGCGACCGTCATCCGTCGCGACGTCATCGTCCTAATTCTCATGATCGCCATGGTCGTCATGTTCCGCGTCGGATACGAGCAGAGCGGCAACGTCATCGCGCTTTGGGTCTCCGACTTCACTGACCGTTCGGTCGGCCTGTTCGGCAGTAGGGTCACAATTCCTGCAACCTGGTTTCAGTCGATCAATCCACTTCTGATCATCGCTGGGACGCCGATTCTGATCCGCGCCTGGAAAGCCGGGCACACGAAGGACAACGCCGCACCTGTTGCAACGGATGGCGATTGGCTGCGTCATTGCAGCTGCGGCGATGATGGTGATGGTTGCAGCCGGGCTTGCGAGCGGGCCGGAGAGGCACACGAGTAAGCTCGCTCTGGGTGCTGGGTTATTTCGTGCTGCTGACGGTCGGCGAGCTGTTCGTGATTCCGACAGGCCTGACGCTGATCGAATCCCTTGCCCCGGTGCGCTTCGCATCGATGGCGATGGGTGCCTGGTACATCGCCAAATTCCTCGGCAGCCTGCTTGCCGGGCTTATGGGCGCCTATTGGCTTGCGATCCCGCCGTGGCAGTTCTTTTGCCTGGGTGCCGCATCTACCATTCTGGCGGCGATCAGCCTTTACGCAATGTCCCGCGTCCTGCGCATCAGATTCGAGCGGTCCGGTCGGCCAGGTAATGAGCTGGCTAATTAATTTACACTGTTAAAACCTATTTGGTTAAAGTCCGGCGGAGCGGAGGGCACTGACAAAGCTAGTGCTGAATGTTTAGCGACAAGCCCCCCGCGTCGCGTCTGGCCTTTCATCGCCCAAGTCCCGCCACTATCTGCTGGCAAAGCCCGTTTTTCCGGAAATACTTATGAGCGATACCGCGATCCTCGAGCGCACGACCGTCTCTGCCTCCGCGCAGAGCGCGCCGTCGCGCCTCAAGGATGATGCCGCGATGCTCAAGGCCGCGGCTGGCCTGACGCGTGACCTCAACGTGCCGAAGTCGGCGATCTACTGGACCGACATGCTCGGGTCGGCGCTGCTCGGTTATGCGGGCCTGATCGGCGCGATGGTCGTTCGGCCGACGTCGCTGGCAGTCGGCCTAGGTCTGATCGCTGTGCTTGCGCTATACCGAGCGGGCTCGTTCATCCACGAGCTCACCCACATCAAGAGGGGCGCAGTGAAGGGCTTCCGCTTTGCCTGGAACCTGGTCGTCGGTGTGCCATTGCTGGTCCCGAGCTTCATGTACGAAGGCGTGCACAATCAGCATCATGCGAAGCGTTATTACGGGACGTCCGACGATCCCGAATATTTGCCGCTGGCGCTGATGCATCCGTGGACTCTGCCGGTGTTCCTGCTCGCCGCTGCGCTGGCGCCGATCGGGATGCTGCTCCGGTTCGGGATTCTCGCCGCTGTCGCTGCTGTCAAAGAAACTGCGCGCAGTCGTGGTCGGGCGCTATTCGGGCCTGCAGATCAATCCGAAGTTCGTCCGGCCGAGGCCCGAAGGCGAGTTCGCCCGCGACTGGGCGTGGCAGGAGGTAGCGTGCAGCGTCTGGGCGATCGCACTTCTGGCGATGGTCGCGACCGGCGTGGTTCCGCTGCGCGTCTTCCTGATCTTCCTGTGCGTTTCGGCGGGCGTCGATGTTCCTCAACCAGGTGCGGACTGCTCGTCGCGCATCTATGGGAGAATGACGGCGAGCCGATGAGCGTGACTGCGCAGTTCCTGGACAGTGTCAACGTGCCGCCGCCAGCGACCTTGCCGGCGCTGTGGGCCCCGTTGGACTGCGCTACCATGCGCTGCATCATCTCCTTCCGGGCTTGCCCTATCACGCGCTCGGAGAGGCGCACCGGCGGCTGTGCAAGGAGCTGAGAGAGCGAGTTCGGTTTATCACGAATTCCTCGCACCGCGGGCTCCGCCGCTAGTGGTGCGGCTCGACGAAGAGCACAATCGCTCGCCGCTAGGCCAATCGGGTCCTTGAAATCCGCCAAGCGTGCGGACCTCCTGTCCATCCGCGCTTGTGATTGGACCAGGGCCTACCCCCGGTGTCGCCCCTTCAACCCGACTTGACTAGCGCGCGCAAATCCGCTTGAGGCTGCCGCGTGCGGCGGGCTGAGGCTCGCCGTTGTCATTTAAGGGAAAAGGGCGGATCCCCCTAATCCGCCTGGCCGGGGTTACCTCACACGGGCCCCAGACGAACGAGAGGAACGACCTATGCGCCATCGTGTTGGCGGCCGTAAGCTTCAGCGCACCTCCAGCCACCGCGCGGCACTATTTCGCAACATGGCTGCCGCTCTCATCAAACATGAGCAGATCACGACGACGACGGCCAAGGCGAAGGAGCTTCGTCCATACGTCGAGAAGCTGATCACGCTCGCCAAGCGGGGCGGGCTTTCGAACCGTCGCCTCGCCCAGTCGCGCCTCATGGACGATGCACAGCTCGCCAAGCTCTTCGACGTTCTAGCGACGCGCTACGCGAAGCGCGACGGCGGCTACACGCGCGTCGTCAAGGCCGGCATCCGTCAGTCGGATGCGGCGCCGATCGCGATTATCGAGTTCGTCGACCGCGACGTCAGCGCCAAGGGCCAGGACTTCGGCCCGGCCATGACTGAGGAAGAGGTCGAAGCGGCTTAGGGCTTTCCGGTGTCAGGCGTCGGAGTCTGGATCAATTTCCGACGAAGGCGCCTTCACCGTTGCCTGTCCTGCCAGCTGATAGCCGGAACAGTCCGCCGACTTCCTCGGCGTTCGGGCCGTAAAAGTTGCCGTATTGGCTAAGGGTGTAGCCGCTCGTGCTGTCACTCGTAGTGAAGCCCGCAGTCCGAGAATTGATTACCCCGTTTCCAGCGAAGGTCAGCGCCCCGACCGGAACGCCGTTGATCGTCGCGGAGTAGTTCAGCGTGCCGGCGCCGAAATCGGCTGTGAGACCGCCGGTACCGGTCAGCGCGTGCTCGCCGTTCTTGTCGATGAAGTTTCCGTCGTAGATCGTGCTGTAAGTCGCCGAGCCGCTGATCGGCAGGTCGCCCCTCGCTGTCTTGGCTCCCCACACGAGATATGTATCGTTGACGCTGGTCGTGCCGTTGCTGGTCGAGCTTCGGCGCCAATCGCCGAAATCGACGTAGGTGAGACCGATCGCGCTTTGGTTGAAGACCCGGAACGTCTCCGTCGGGCTGTTGGTGTAGGTGGTGAAGTTGCCACTCGAAATGCCGGTCGGGCCGAAGGTGGATTTAGTGGTCAGGCTGCCGGTGTCGCGAATTGTATAAGTGTTGGTCACGGGGTCGTAGACCACCGTGCTGGTCGCGCGAGCGTAATTGCCGAAGCCGGACGTCACTCCTGCCGTTGTCGAATAGGTGATCGTCGACTGCTGTCCCGGGATATTTGTCGAAGCTGCTTGAGCCGAAACCGAGATCAACAGCGCGGCCGCCGCCGCAGTCAGGGTAATACGCATCGGCTTGATCCCCTTGATTTGTCGCTGAGCGAATAGAACGCCCGATACCGGGACCAGTCAATCTTTGCGTCTTCGCTGTTGTTCGAACTGCGTGCGGGTCGAATAATTCCATGTCCGTATCGATTGATGATATTGCAGCGCTGGCCACATCGGGGGGTGCGGCGGAGGATGCTGTACTACCGGCTCTATTACTTCGACCGATTCAGCGGGCACATCGACCATTTTCGCGAGTTCGAGGCCGAAGACGATGCCGCGGCCACGACGGTCGCTCAACAATGGGGCACTGGCGCGCCGATGGAGCTGTGGAATCGCGAGCGTCGCCTTAAGCGGTGGGAGACCGAACCTTCACCAGATTGAGCAGGCCCTTGAAATGCTTTGCTGAATGACGGCCAACACGAAGTTCAGAACCGGTGCATGGGTGAAACGACAGTGATCGATGAAGGCTGCCGTGCGTTATCCACGGCGAGTCGGGAACGAGAGGACAGGAGTTTAGGCCATGAGGGCAATCACGAAATTGTTGGGAGCCGGCTTCGCTGCCGCGACGCTTGCCGGCGCGGCTCCGCCGCAGCGCAATATTATCCGGGTTACGGCTACCAGGGATATAGCCAGGGCTATGGTTATCAGGGCTATGGCGATCGCGACGGCTATCCGGGCTACGACCAGGGATATGGCTATGGCTACAACATGCGTGGCGGCAGCCAGGTAGCTGCCAATCAGTGCAGCGCTGCAGTGCAGCAGCGTCTCGGCGGTTATGGCTATAACCGCGGGCTCAGAATTACCAGTGTCGAGATCCGACAGAATGGTGGCTACCGCGTCCGCGGTCTGGCTAGCGCTGGCGGCTATGGCTACGGCGGCGGAGCGCAGATTCCGTTCTCGTGCCGCACCGATGCGCGCGGGATCGTCGTCGATGTCGACCTCAACGGCGGCTATCGCGGGAATGGCCATTACGGTGACCCGTACGGATCGTCCGGCCCGGTACGGCTACAGCCGCTACTAAACATCGCCCGAAAATGAGCGCATGGAAGCGCCGGAGCTCAGTCGAGCTGCGGCGCTTCTTTTTTTGGACTACATCAAGGACAAGGATGTTTTTCAGTCGTTTTCGTTATCATCCTATTGAATTTGAAACCTGTTTAGGCGACGGGCAACATTAATGACGGTTAACCGGCGATCGGAGCGCGGAAAACGGATCCAGCTGCGGCAGAGCGTCCGGCTCGTCACGTCCGACGGCCACGCGCATGACGTCACTTTGAAAGATCTCTCCCGCGACGGGTTCAAGGTCGGTCTCGACGGAGCCGACTTGGTCGAGGGCGAAATTGTGACCCTCAGCACGTCCAGATCAAATGCCCGGGCGCAAGTTCAATGGGTCAGCGAGACGGAAGCCGGCGGCACCTTCATTGACGAGTTGAACGTGGAGGCGTTCGAATCCTAAACTAACTCGCGGCCGACTTTACTCCCCGGCCCAGCCTCTCTATCCGCCCGCCATGACGGTCCAGCACAGTCAATCCATCCTTGTCGTCGACTTCGGAAGCCAAGTTACGCAATTGATCGCGCGGCGAGTGCGCGAAGCCGGCGTTTATTGCGAGATCGCCCCTTTCAATGCGAGCGAGGAGGCGTTTCGCCGGCTCAGCCCCAGCGGCGTGATCTTCTCCGGTGGCCCGGCGTCGGTGATCGATGCTGAAAGCCCGCGCGCGCCTCAGCTGATGTTCGATAGCGGCGTTCCGCTCCTCGGCATCTGCTACGGGCAGCAGACGCTGCACCAGCAATTGGGTGGGAAGGTTGTTTCTTCAGAGCAGCGCGAGTTCGGGCGCGCATTCATCGAGATCGTCAGCTCAAGCGCCCTCTTCGACGGATTGTGGGAGGTTGGTGAGAGACACCAGGTGTGGATGAGCCACGGCGACCGTGTCGAGACTCTGGCGCCTGGCTTCCAGGTAGTTGCGGCGTCCGATGGGGCACCGTTCGCGATCGCCACGAACGAGAATGCAAAGCGCTATAGCCTGATGTTCCATCCGGAGGTCGTGCACACGCCAGACGGTGGCAAGCTTCTCGCCAATTTCGTTCGGCATGTATGCGGCTGCTCTGGCGACTGGACGATGGCGAGCTACAAGCACGCCAAGATTGCGGAAATCCGCGAGCAGGTCGGCGACGGGCGGGTGATCTGCGGGCTTTCGGGCGGCGTCGACAGCGCGGTCGCAGCGGTACTGATCCATGAGGCGATCGGCGATCAGCTGATATGCGTATTCGTCGATCACGGTCTCTTGCGGCTCGGTGAGGCGGAGCAGGTCGTTTCGCTGTTCCGCAACAGCTACAACATCCCGCTTGTTCATGTAGACGCGAGCGCGGACTTCCTCGGCGGACTCGGCGGCGTCAGCGACCCGGAAAAGAAACGTAAGTTCATCGGCGCCGAGTTTATCAATGTCTTCGAGGCCGAAGCAAAGAAGATCGGCGGTGCGGACTTCCTCGCCCAGGGAACGCTCTATCCGGACGTGATCGAGAGCGTCAGCTTCACTGGTGGTCCGTCGGTGACGATCAAGAGCCACCATAATGTCGGCGGCCTCCCCGAGCGGATGAACATGAAGCTGGTCGAACCGCTTCGCGAGCTGTTCAAGGACGAGGTCCGCGAGCTTGGCCGCGAACTCGGGTTGCCGGAGGCGTTCATCGGACGGCACCCGTTCCCGGGGCCGGGGCTGGCGATTCGAATTCCCGGCGAGGTCAGCAAGGAGAAATGCGATATCCTGAGGAAAGCGGACAATATTTACCTCGAAGAAATTCGAAACGCCGGACTTTACGACGCGATCTGGCAGGCGTTCGCGGTGCTCCTGCCTGTGCGCACGGTGGGCGTGATGGGCGATTATCGCACTTACGATTACGTCTGCGGACTTCGCGCGGTCACCAGCGTTGATGGGATGACCGCCGACGTTTTTCCGTTCGCGCCCGAATTCCTGAGCCGAGTGGCAACCCGTATCGTCAACGAGGTTCAGGGCATCAACCGGGTCGTCTACGACTATACCTCCAAGCCTCCGGGCACGATCGAGTGGGAGTAAGATGAGTAAGGGCGGTCGCTTCGGCTACTTTGCTTTAGCGTTTGTGGCGCTTGCGACCGGCGCGCCGGCAGCGAGCGTGGAGCAGGATACGCCGCTTACGCTTGCTGCAGACGACGTCATTCCGACCGGGAACGACTGGATCGCCTTGCCCTCGATCCGCGCGGGCGACGCGGCGGTCATGGACTTCAACGTCATCTCGATGCGCTACCGCGGTCTGATCGAATATGCGGGAACGACCGGACAACCGTTGATGAAGCCGTTTCTGAGCGTTGGCGGCGTGAAGAAGCCGCTTGCGAACTTGCGCTGGAGCCTACGCGATTATTGGCTGCCGACCGGTACGATGGAGGCGGACGGCGTAAGGACCAAAATTTCCTATGTGGCGCCGCCGGATAGCCGGGCTGCGATCATCCGCTTCCGAATTACGAACCTTGGAACAGTGCCGGTCAAGGTCGCACCGGGAATGGAATTAAACTGGGCACGGACGAACCGGGTCACCTATTCGCCCGAGCCGCTCACAGGCGCGCGCACCATGTCGCCGACACCGATCGACAGCGACATGGAGGTCTTCAACTATAAAACCGACGATACGCAATTCGCCTGGGGCTTCGCCTATGTCGGCTCGCAAGGCGTGCTTCACGATGCGGGTGGGGATCCCGGCGTGACGGCGCAGCATGAAGCGATGCTTGCGCCGGGACAGACGCTGGACGTCCATTATCTGATCGGCGTCGGGCTAGAGGAATACAGCGCCGCCTATGCGATGCGGGTCCTCAACAAACGCATCGATCGCTACGGCATCGACGGGGTGATTGATCAGGCCGCGGAAGAGGCTCGACGCCACACGCGAACCACCGGACGCGCAAACCTCGACCGGGTCATGAACCGCAACCTCTTGTTTACGACATATTATGCGTGGGGCCGCGCGATCGACACCGAACAGTTCGTCGGCATGACCTCGCGCAGCAACCGCTATTATGTGTCGGCCGCTTACTGGGATCGCGACGCGCTTCTGTGGAGCTTCCCGGCGCTCCTCGATACCGATCCGGCTCGCGCGAAGGACGCGCTCGACTATGTCCTCGATATCCAGGCACGCAATGTCGGGATTCACAGCCGTTTCATCGACGGAGTGGTGCTGGAAGATGGTTTCGAGCTCGATGAGCTCGTCGCGCCGCTGATTGCGCTCAAGTCCTACGTGGACGCGACCGGAGACCGGACGCTGCTAGATCGTTATGCATCCCAGATAGACGCGATCGAGCGGCGGCTTTTCGCCCTTCGAGACCCTGCCACCGGGCTATATGAGACGTTCCAGGATGCCGAGGACGAATATGTCCAGAAGCCCTTCTCGGTTTACGACAATGTGCTGGCGTGGAAGGCGTTGAATGACCTGGGAGCGCTGGACAAGCGGGGCGGCAGGAAATTTCGCGCGCGCGCCGCGGAGCTCAAGTCCGCGATCTTGAAATATGGACTGCGGTCAGGAGCTGTTGGGGCTAGCGGTCCAATCTTCGCGGCCACGGTCAGCGCTGCTGCAGCCGATTTCATGGACGTTCCGCCAGGTTCGCTGTTGAAGCTGCCTTATCTGGGCTTCATTTCCGAGGACGATCCGCGGTTCGTGCGCACCTACGACTGGCTGCACTCTTCACATTATGCCTTTTCCTATGCCGACAAGGCATGGGGATTGCCGGGCAGTTATCGGCTACCCTTCACGACGTCGTGGTCGGTCGCCGACCATCTCCGTCTAAAAGCGGGTCGGGCAAAGGCACTCAAGGTGCTGACGTTAAGCCCGTGGGACGGCGGAATTATTACCGAAGGGGTTAAGCCCGACAGCGGCACGCCCGATCAGCAAGGGCGAGGCTTCGCAACTGCGGCTGGCTATGTCGGGCATACGATCTGCGAGCAGTTCTGCGTCGATCGCAAACCTCTTGCCGAGAGAAAGAAGAGACATGCACCGATCGCGAATCAACGGCATCCTGATTGATTGCAATGTCGATGACGTCCAGGCGGCGGCAGAGTTCTGGGCTGAGGCGCTCGGTCGGCCGATCAATCCAGATCATCCCGGGACACGCGGCGACTACGT
>CAWAWT010000001.1:0-19886 GCA_963785855.1 uncultured Alphaproteobacteria bacterium | reverse complement strand
TCGCCGCAGGATAAGATAATGCAGCATCGGCATAGCCATCCGAAGTTCGGACCGACACGTCCTTCTCGATCACCTTCCGAGCGCCCGATTCCATTGCCAAAGCCGCGACCGGAACGCCGCCTGCTGCTGCGCTTGCGCTCATTGCAAGCAGCAAACTCCGCCGCGTAACCGAGATGTCACAGACGAAGCCTTGATGATTGTCGGATCCGCACATCATCAATCTCCCCGTCGTAATTTTGCCGGCCTAATGCTCCCGAACCGCCATTCGCTCAACCTCGCCTCATTGTACGCGCTCGACGGTCAACAATGATTACAGAGGCTTAACGATCGTTCATCTCGGCTTCAGCTGCGATCCACTTTAGCCCGGTCTCTCCCGGGGGCTCAATGGAGCGGCGGCCGTCGCTTTCATCCCTCACAGAACCAGTCGTTTCCGCTCGCGCCAATGTTCCTCGCGGGCTGCGGACTCGCACGTCAACAGAACGGCGGCAACCGCCGCCAAACAAAGGGGTTTCGAATGCGCTCGCTTCTTGCATCCACTGCTCTTGGCACCCTTGTCTCTCGTGCTGGGCACATCGGCGGGTGCCGAAACAGTCATCAGCACAGCGCTCACCACGCCGGTCCTCACCAGCTCTTCGGGCGATATTCACATCACGTCGACGGGATCGGTGAAGCCGAGTGCCGGCGCTGCTGTGACCATCGACAGCAATAATTCTGTGAACAACGAGGGAACGATCGCGATCCAGGGCGCGAACAACGCGACCGGAATCCTCGCCAACACGAATCTCGCCGGCGGAATTACCAATAGCGGCACGATCACCATCGACGAGAATTACACTCCAACCGATACCGATTCCGATGGCGATATCGACGGCCCGTTCGCTCAAGGGAGCAATCGTTTTGGAATCCACGTGCTTGGGGGCGGCACCTTCACTGGTGACATTCTCAACAGCGGCACGATCACGGTCGAAGGCAACCAGTCAGCAGGGATCGCGATCGACAGTGCGCTGGCTGGCTCGCTGACCAGCACCGGCAAGGTCACGATCCTCGGTGACAATAGCGTCGGTATTCGTGCCGCTGCGGTCAGTGGCGACGTGACCATCGGGAGCGGCAGCTCGACGACCGTCCAGGGCCAAAATTCGATCGGCGTGCTTCTCGGCGGCGATATCGGAGGCGCGCTTGTCATCCAGGGGACGGTGAGCTCGACCGGCTATCGCTCGACGACTGCTCCGGCGGATGTCTCGAAGCTCGATGCCGACGATCTTTTGCAGGGTGGCTCGGCAGTCGTCATCAGCGGTAGCGTCGCTGGCGGAATCCTACTCGACGCGAAGCCCGTCGACACCGATCCCAACCAGACCGACGAAGATCATGACGGCATCCCCGACGCGAACGAGACCACGGCGTCGGTCACGACCTTCGGCTCAGCGCCAGCGCTGGCGATCGGCTCAGCGACGCAGGACATCACCATCGGCGCGGTCCAATCTTCGACTTACGGCCATGGGCTCGTGATCAAGGGGAGCGTCAGCGGCCAGGGAGTGTATGACGGAGTCGCCGCAACCGGCATCTCGATCGGAGGCACCGGCCATGAGGTCAACGTCGCCGGCGGAATGAGCATATTCGGCACGGTTTCGGCAACGGCGCAAAATGCTTCCGCCACGGGCATTCACATCGGCGCCGGAGCGACGGTACCGCAAATTGTCGTCGGTGGTGCCGTGACAGCTTCGGGCGGTAGTGACGGAGCAGCGTCGAGCGCGATCCTGATCGACAGCGGCGCGACCGTGAACGCACTTTACAACAGCGGGACAATTGCCTCGACCCTCTCTGCCGACAGCGGTACGGCGGCCGCTATCGTCGATCGCTCCGGTACCCTCGCGTTGGTCCAGAACAATGGCGCGATCGGTGTCACAAACACCGGCCTCGGCGATTCCGGCGTTGCGATTGATCTTGGCGCCAACACCACTGGCGCGATCGTCCGCCAGATCGCAGCCTGCCTCAGGCCGCCCCGAACCGATGATCGTAGGCAAGATTCTCTTCGGCGCCGGAGCCGACACGCTCGACATCCAGGCGGGCAGTGTTCTTGGCAACGTCGATTTTGGCGGCGGCGCCGACGCGTTGAGCTTGAGCGGCGGATCCTTGTTTCGCGGAATGCTGGCGAACACCGCTGGGCTTGCGGTGACGATTGGCAGTGGCTCCACTCTCGACGTTCAGAATCTGCGGTACTGTCGAGCTCAGCTCGCTCTCCGCCGGCTCCGGTTCTTCCCTCGGCGTCAGCATCGGCGAAACCAGTCACACCCTCTACAATGTGGCGGGTGAAGCGAGCTTCGGAAGCGGGTCCAAGATCCTCGTCACCCTCGACCACGTAGGGACCGCAGCTGGAACCTACACGATCCTCGATGCGGGAACGCTGACCGGCGCCGAAAATCTCACCAGCTCGATCATTACCCTTCCTTTCTTGTTCAACAGCAAGCTGAGCTCGGACGCTTCGACTGGCCAGGTCATGCTCGAGATCGACCGGAAGGATTCGGGATCGCTCGGCCTCAACGGGTCGGAGACCTCGATCCTCGATGCCGCGCTCGATGCGGCCGATGCCAACAAGGCTTTCTCGGCGGTGTTCCTGAACGTCGCTGACAGCGCAACGCTCAAGGCCACGCTGCAACAACTTATGCCCGATCATGCAGGAGGCGCGTTCGAGGCCGCGACCAAGGGCTCCCGGCTTGCCGCGGGGATCCTCAGCGATCCGCGCCCAATCTCCGGCCTCTGGCTTCAGCAAGTTGCTTGGGGATCGAGCAAGTCGATCGGCAACACCTCGAGCTACGACGTGACCGGCTGGGGCGTGACGGGCGGGTATGACGTCGCGCTCGGCAATGTCGCCAGCATCGGAGTCACGGCAGCCTATCTCTGGAGCAATGACGGCCACCTCGCTAACGTGCTCATGAGCAACCATTATGAGGGCGGTGCATATTTGCGCGTGGGATCGGGTCCGTTGCGCGCCTGGGCGCGTGCAACTGCAGGGCTGATCAACTTCGACAGCAAGCGCAACTTCAACTCGACCGTTACCGGCCAGACACTGTCCGCTGTCGCCGACGGTTCGTGGAAGGGTCACCTCTATTCTGGAACCGCGGGCCTTTCATATGAGGCGCGGGCGGGAGCTCTCAGCATTCGCCCGAATGCCTCGATCGAATATTACAAGCTGACTGAGCGCGGCTACACCGAAACCGGAGGCGGCGACGCCTTCGACCTGACGGTTGATGCGCGGACGAGCGACGAGACGGCGGCCAATGCGCTCGTCGCTATTGGCTATGACTTCATGGGAGTCCCGGGACAGAATGACAGCGGTTGGGCGCGCGTGGAGCTCGAAGGAGGACGACGCCAGATCCTCAGCGGCAAGCTCGGTGACACGACCGCTTCGTTCAAGAACGGGAATCCCTTCACGCTGTCGCCCGAGCAGCGCACGAGCGGATGGCGTGGAGCGCTTCGTTTTGCTGCAGGCGGCGCGGGCCTCGGCTTCGTCGCCGAAGTGAACGCCGAACAGCAGCAAGGCGACATGTCGCTCGGCGGGCGCGCAGGCCTGACGCTAGGTTTTTAGTCGGCGATGCAAAAGACTTACGGCCCTTAGTTTCGGGGGGCGAGGGCAGATATCTTGCCGGAGGTGGCAGGATGCATCGGTGGCCAGAGGCTGATGAAGCCTTTCGCGCGTACCCGCCCCCCGATCCTCTGGAGATGCGAGCGGGGTCAATTGCCAGCCTAGAAAGGGTCAGTCAGCTGGTGCGGGTCTCGTCTCGCTCAGATTTGCGCAACGCGGCGATCAAACGGGCGACCTCCGTCGCTTCAGAATAATGAAGATGAAACGCGGCCGAGCCACGAACCAGGCGGGCGAGGGCTCCCATCGTCTCGACACTGCATGCCCCCGAGGTGGATCGGCTCTCGCGAAGGAGCTCACCAAGCGCCTCGTGCGAACTCATCGGACGCAATTCTGCCGATACTCCATCCTTCCGGTGTAGAGAGATGATCGTCCGCGCCGCGCCGGAGGGAACGATTTTCTCAGCGACGATCTGGGCGAAGCGAATGGGTCGGCCGTCGGGACGCATCTGTGCCGGCTCGGTTAATTGGATCCCGATCTCTTCGGCGATCGCCCAACTGCCTTCCTTCATGCCCGGCGCAAGCGGCAGTCCGGTGACGGTCCCGTCGGGGTTGATCAGGGTGACGTCGTCTGACCCATAATTGTATCCAGCGCGGAGCAACACCAGCGCCAGGGTCGACTTGCCGGCGCCTGGCGAACCCAGCAGCAGGATGCCGCCGTCATCATCATGCACAAGCCCTGCATGCAGTGCCGCGACCTGGCTGCGGCCAAAAATCCGCTCGAGGAGAATGGCTTTGAGACGAACGCCAGCCATATCGCGCGGCACAAGGGTCGCTTTATTGTCGTTTTCGCGGATCGCGACGAGGCCGCCGCCAAAATCGGAAATTTGAAATGTCGCCTCAGCGAAGACCGATTCCCGTTCCAGGTGAGTGAAGATCGGTGCGAGGCTATTTCTAAGCTCGTCAGTCGAGTACCAAAGCTCGGCCTGAAAGGAGCCAAGCTCGAGCTGTTGGTGATGCTTCGGGCGATCCGAATCGCAGCGGACGACCTGCACTAAGGACAAGGTCGCGAGTTGATGCAGGAATGAGGTTGTCCAATCTTCCGCGGCACCCGCCTCAAGACCACCGCTGACGAGCTTTGCAGCCAGTTCGCAAATGGTCGTGCCGCGCTCCAGCAGCGGGACTAGGAAGGTGCCGGCGCCCTCGAGTTGGCTGAGTTGCTGCTCCTGCCCCGAAAAGAGCAATGACCCGTCATCGAACAGCTCTAGCGAGCTGTTGTCGGCCAATCGAAGAGTGGCGCTTCGAAAATCTCCGAGCGTCTCAACGCAGGCGCTTCGGACATTCCGACCCGCGGTGGATCGAGCGCCTGAAAATCCATCAGACCCGCTCAGCGATTACTTCCGTGCGTGACCTTTACATGGTGGAAAGACGGAGGTTTTGGATCGTGAATGTTGTGCTTATCGATGTATTTGGTGTTGACCTGCGGCGGCGGGCCACCGCCCCCGTCTCCACCAACTCCGCCGGTGCCGCCAGATCCGCCAGTCGAGGCAGCAATTGCCGGCGAGGACATCGAGGTCGAAAGCAGCAAGGTGACGACGGGAGGAGCCACGATCGCGGCCTTGCCGAATAGGTTGAGAAATGCGCGGCGATCCTGCTCGGCGCCGGGTTCAAACTCATAGCCAGGCATATTGCGCTCCTCGTTAATAACGCATTTACCAAAATTAATACAACCGACCTTACCCGGGCGCAAGGCGCAAGTTTGACTGTCCTTTACAAATTGTCTGTCGGCCTTTTTGGCCGTTCACCCGTTCCTAAGGCGCGGATTGTTATTGGTCGGGATGAGCCTATTTTAGGGATGAACGATTGCGCCGAGAGACCACGAGATGAACGATAAGGATAAGAAACCCGGCAACCCCTGGACGAAGAGCCTGCTGATTTGGATCGGCGTGATCTTCGCAGCGGTGCTGCTCGTCCAGATGATGGGCGGAAGCTCGAGCGCCACGACGGGACAGGCGATCCCTTATTCCGAATTCGTGCACCAGGTCACCGATGGCAATGTTCGCTCGGTCACCATCGCGACTGGAAGCTCTGGCAACAGCGCCATCAGCGGCAAGCTCGACAATGGTGAGATTTTCAGCACCGTTGCTCCCGGCGATGCGAACGTGTCCGACAAGCTCATCCAGAAAGGCGTCGCGGTCCAGGTCAAGGCCGAGGAAGGCTCGAGCATCTGGCTTTACATGCTCTACAACTCGCTGCCTTTCCTATTGATCGTGGGAATCAGCCTGTTCGTGATGCGGCAGATGCAGAAGAACGCTGGCTCGGGCGCGATGGGCTTCGGCAAAAGCCGCGCTCGGATGCTGACCGAGAAGCAGGGCCGAGTGACGTTCGCTGACGTCGCCGGCATCGACGAAGCTCGCGAGGAGCTTCAGGAGATCGTCGAATATCTGAAGGACCCCGGCAAATTCGCTCGCCTTGGCGGCAAGATCCCAAAGGGCGCGCTGCTCGTCGGCCCTCCGGGCACCGGCAAGACGTTGCTCGCCCGCGCCATCGCGGGTGAAGCAGGCGTTCCGTTCTTCACCATTTCCGGCTCGGACTTCGTCGAAATGTTCGTCGGCGTCGGCGCAAGCCGAGTCCGCGACATGTTCGATCAAGCCAAGAAGTCGGCACCCTGCATCGTATTCATCGACGAGATTGACGCCGTCGGCCGTCACCGCGGCGCGGGCCTCGGCAACGGTAACGACGAGCGCGAGCAGACACTGAACCAGCTGCTGGTCGAGATGGATGGATTCGAGGCCAACGAAGGCATCATCATCATCGCCGCGACCAACCGCCCGGACGTTCTCGATCCGGCGCTTCTGCGTCCCGGCCGCTTCGATCGCCAGGTCGTCGTTCCGCGCCCTGACATCGATGGCCGCGAGCAAATTCTCGGGGTCCACATGAAGAAGGTGCCGCTGGCGCCTGACGTTGATGCGCGCGTGATTGCTCGCGGCACGCCCGGATTCTCGGGCGCTGACTTGGCCAATCTCGTAAACGAGGCAGCGCTCCTTGCCGCGCGCAAGGGAAAACGCCTCGTCG
Source organism: uncultured Alphaproteobacteria bacterium (assembly GCA_963785855.1). Classification (GTDB taxonomy): domain Bacteria; phylum Pseudomonadota; class Alphaproteobacteria; order Sphingomonadales; family Sphingomonadaceae; genus Sphingomicrobium. The sequence continues at coordinate 13,235 of CAWAWT010000001.1, read as the reverse complement.
CGATGCAAGAGTTCGAGGAAGCCAAGGACAAGGTGCTGATGGGCAGCGAGCGCAAGTCCATGGTGATGACCGAGGACGAGAAGCGAATGACCGCCTATCACGAGGCCGGCCACGCCATCGTCGCGCTCCACGAGCCCGCGTCCGACCCGATCCACAAGGCGACCATCATCCCGCGCGGTCGAGCGCTCGGCATGGTCATGCGTTTGCCCGAGCGCGACAGTTACTCCTATCACCGCGACAAGATGTACGCGAACCTCGCCGTCGCGATGGGCGGGCGTGTCGCCGAGGAAGTCATCTTCGGGTACGACAAGGTCAGCTCGGGCGCTTCGTCGGACATTCAATATGCAACCCAGCTTGCCCGCGACATGGTGACTCGCTGGGGCATGTCGGATGAGCTTGGACCGCTGCAATATGCCGAGCCCGACGAGGAAGTGTTCCTTGGTTATTCCGTTAATCGCAGCCGTCAGATGTCCAACGAGACCGCGCAGGCCATCGACAAGGAAATCCGCAAGGTCGTCGAGGACGGCTACACTCGCGCCAAGCATCTGTTGGACGAGAATCATGCCGAGCTCGAGAGCCTCGCCCAGGCGCTACTCGAATATGAGACCCTGTCGGGCGACGAGATAAAGAAGGTCCTTGCCGGCGAGCCGATCGACCGCGGCGGCGCCAAGGGTCCCGCCATCCCATCGGCGGGCTCGTCGATCCCGAAGGCCAAGCGGCCTATTGCCGGACCAATCGGCGGTCCGGCGACAGCCGGCGCTTAGTCCAACGCTCCGAGTGCGGCCATCGCCACGATGAACGCGGTAAGAACTAAGATCGCGACGAAAAGCAGGACAGACGTGCGCCAGAACGCGCCCCGGCGGCTGCAGCCGTAGGCGCCGCGAAGCTGCCGGTACATGTGCCATGGCGCCACAAGCAACAACAGTCCTGCGATAGAGCTTAGTCCGACCGCTGAAAGCAGCGCGCCGATGGCTACGAGCAGGCTCATGAACGCGACCGAATAAGTCACGAATATGATGTGATCGTAGACTTTGAAGCGGCGGCTGAACGGGAACAGCAACCAGATGAACGGCACCGAAAGGGGAATAATCGCCCAGCTCCATTTGTAGCTGTTGCTCTTCAGCTTGTAGATCAGCAGGTCGGGGTTCTGCTTGGCTCTTTGCAATGCTTCGTTGAGCCACGGAATGTCGCTGTTGACGGTCGAACCTTTGTCGAGCACCGCTGAGGTGATGCCGCGTTGGCGAAGCATCTTGATAACCTCGACCTCTCCCTTGGCGTCGCCGATCCTGTCGTCGATTTGAGCCGTTGGAAGCTTTTTTGCGACGAGTTCGGCGCGCGCTTGCTGAAGCCGGGCCAACTTGCTCTTGATCGTCACGCTGCTGGGCCGCGAGGTCGTTGTTGTTTCCCGAAGTGTGGGTTCGAATGTCCGGTCGCGCTCAGCACTCCAAACATCAGGAACACCGTGAAGAGAAACAGCGCGATCGGCGATACGAAGCGAGCGCGTTGGCCATCGACGTAGCGCCGAGTCAGCTCGCCGGGCCGCCACGCGAGCATTGGCAAAGTCCGCCAGATCTTGCCGTCGAAATGGAGGACGCCATGCGCGAAATCGTGGAAGAAGGCGCCAAGTGTCCGGTGAACGTGGGCATGCTGCCCGCATTCGTGACAATATGGACCGGTGAGCTTCGCACCGCAGTTCAGACATTCGTCTCCTGTGTATGTCCAGATTCGCGCTTCACCAGCCTCGCGGCTCGACCGCTCGGCCCAGCATGCCGCCGGTCACGGCGTCTCCGATTGCTTCGAAAGTCCCGACCATCACCACCCCGTCTGGGTCTATTAGGCTTGGCGCCGAGCCGCGTGATAGCCCTTCGCAAGCATGGCGCGCATTGGTCTCCTCGGCGGTTCGTTCAACCCCGCGCATCGCGGTCATCGGCATATCAGCCTGGAAGCCATGCGTGCGCTGACCTTGACGAGGTCTGGTGGCTGGTCTCGCCGGGCAATCCGTTGAAAGAAGGTGTCAACGACATGGCGCTCTTTGCAGCGCGCTTCGCTTCAGCGAAGCAAATGGCACGCCGGGCACGGATTCGGGTGAGCGACTTTGAACGGAGCGAGCGCTCGCGCTACACCGTCGACACCGTCCGGCGGTTGAAGCGCCGCTACCCCCGCGACCGCTTCATTTGGTTGCTTGGAAGCGACACCCTGCCAAATTTTCACAAATGGCGCGATTGGAGGGGTTTAGCACGCGAACTGCCGGTTGCCGTGATTTGCAGGCCCGGTTATGATTTCGACTGCCCACGCGGCGCGCGCGATGGGTTGGCTGAAGCGGTTCGTCCACCGATCCAGCCAGGCGAGCCATTGGACCGAGTGGAGTGCACCGGCGATCATTTTCCTTCGCCTGTCCCCCGACCCGACGTCCGCAACCGCCATTCGCGCGCACAATCCCAGCTGGCATCGCCGATCGCCTCCGCTCGTAGAAGCGACGGGCCGCGCGGCAATGCCCTTGTTCGCCAGGAGACCGACTTGACCGAACATCCCGCTGAAGCCGCCGCCGGCGATGCCGGCCGTGCACTGCGTGAGCGTCGAAGACCTCCACAAGCTCGTTCTTAAGTCGCTCGACGACGACCAGGCGCAGGAGGTCGTGTCAATCCCGCTGACGGGCAAGTCGAACATCGCCGACCATATGGTGATCGCCTCCGGCCGCTCGACGCGCCAGGTCGCGTCGATGGCCGTTAAGCTTGCCGACAAGATAAAAGAGCGATTTGGGAGGAACGTTCGGATCGAGGGGCTCCCGGCTGCCGACTGGGTGCTGATCGACGCCGACGACGTGATCGTCCACATCTTCCGTCCCGAAGTAAGAAATTTTTACAATTTGGAACGAATGTGGGCATTTGGCGATGACGCAAACCTGAGCGCGGCGCGCGGGTGAGGCAATATGCGGTTCATTGCGGTATTTCTGTCGCTATTGCGTTCGTCGCGAGCCCCGCGACCGCGGCAGCTTCGCCCGACCTCGTTTCGGTCGAGCAGCAACTCGGATCGCTTCTTGCCGGCGAGTTCGGCGGACGTTGGAGTCGCGGCTCTCGACCTCAACACCGGCGAGAGCATCAGTATCAAGGGCGACACGCCGTTCCCGATGGCGAGCACGGTCAAGGTCGCAATCGCCGCGCTTTATCTCTCGCAGGTCGACCATCATCAAAAGTCGCTCGACGATACAATTCACGGTGAATCGGTTCGCGGTCTTATGGGCAAGATGCTCATCTACAGCGACAACCGCGCCGCAGACGTCCTGTTCAAGGACGTCGGCGGACCGCATGCGGTGCGCCACTGGCTGGTCCAGAATGGCATTCAGGGCGTTCATGTCGACCGCACGATCGCTCAGCTGCTCGCCGACAAGCGCGACCTTTGGGACACGCGCGATTCGAGCACCCCGAAAGCGATGGTCGACCTCTCTGAAGCGCACTCTACAGCGGCAATCTTATTTCAGCCGGCAGCCGCAACTACCTGCTCGGCGTCATGGCAAAGTGCCACACCGGCAAGAACCGAATGAAGTGGCTGCTCCCGGCCGGCACACCGGTCGAACATAAGACCGGAACATTGGACGGGCTTGCCGACGACGTCGGCTTCATCTCGATGCCCGATGGACACCGAATCGCGGTCGCGATCTTCGCGCGCGGCGGATCGAACCGGCCACAAAGCGATCGCCGAGGCGGCGCGGGCGATTTACGATGGGTTCAAGTCGGTCTTCACCTGGCCCTATCGTGGGGCGCTGACGACCGCACAATAGGGTGCTGCTCCACCTTGTCGCGCGAGGAAAGATCGGGCGCTCCCCCGAAGCCGATCTCGTCGAGCGCTATTTGAAGCGCGTCACCTGGCCGACCAAGGTCACGGAGCTCCCCGACTCCGGAAAACTGCCGATGCCAAGCACGCGGTGCAGTAACAATTGCCCTCGATGAGCGCGGCGAGACATTTTCCTCGGTCCAACTGGCCAAAGCCCTCGAGCGCTGGCGGGATGGCGGAAAACGCGAAGCCCGCTTCTTGATCGGCGCCGCCGACGGCCACGACGAAGCGCAGCGGTCGGCTGCGGACCTGCTGCTCTCCTTCGGTCCCGCGACCTGGCCGCATTTGCTGGTGAGGGCAATGCTCGCGGAGCAGCTGTTCCGAGCGACCTCGATCCTCGCGAACCATCCCTACCATCGGGAGGGCTAGGGATGCGGGCTCTTGCGATCCTCGCTGCGCCCCTGCTTCTGGGGGCGAGCGCAGCCGAGCAGCCACAAGGGCCGACGCTCGACCAGGCGCTTCAGCAGGCCAGATCGGAACAGGCGTCGGCGGAAAGCGAGACCGCGCGGCTCGAAAGGGCCGCCGACGCTGCGCGGAGCGAAGCCGAGCGCCTTCACGCCCAACAAATTGCCGCCGCCCAGGCGATCGAGGCGGCCGAGGCCGGAATCACCGTCGCCGACGCCCAATACCGCCTCGCTTCGGCCAATGTCGACGCGCAAGAAGCCCGGCTCGCGCGCGAGCAGCAGCCGGCTTCCGCGCTGCTCGCTGGGCTCGCTCTCATGGCACGGCGCCCTCCGCTGCTGGCAATCGCCGATGGCGGCGGGTCAGACGAGCTGGTGAAGGTCGGCGTGTTGCTGGATGCCACCTTGCCGGTCGTCCGAAGCCGCACGCATGCACTCTCGGCCGAGATCGCGCAGACGCAGCAACTGGAAGGCGCGGCGCGGGCTGCACGTGCCGAGCTAGTTCGCAGCCGCCAGCAATTGGGCGCGAAACGGCAGGAATTTGCAAAGCTGGAGCAGCGCGCGATCGATCGGTCGATCGCCGCTGGCGGGCAGGCGCTAAGTGCCGGCGACGTCGCGATCGCGTCCGGCGAGGAAGTCTCAAACATCGCAAAGTGATGAAGCGCGCAGCCGTGATGCGCGCAGGCTCGCCGCCATGCTGGCCGGCGAGGAGCCGGCTCCCAATCGACCATTGGGTCCGGCCGGCTCTCAGCCGCTGACGCCTTTTTCTTATGCTCTTCCAGTGAATGCGCCCGTAACCGAGGGCCTTGGCGCGGTGAACGACAGCGGCGTCCGCTCGCGCGGCATCCACTTCGCCACCGGCCGAGGTGCGCAGCTCAGCGTCCCCGCCGACGGCACCGTGCGTTTCTCGGGCCCATTCCGCGATTTTGACGGCGTCGTGATCCTGGACCACGGCCGGGGCTGGACCAGCCTGATCGTCAATGTCTCCTCGCCGCTGAAGCCCGGAACCACGGTCCATCTCGGCGATCCGCTCGGGCGCGCTCTGGGGCCGATCGACGTCGAGCTCTGGCAGAGCGGGCGTCGCTTCTCTCCGGCTCTCATCGCAGGTTCATCTCAAACTCTGTCAAAGGGCGTGAAAGGTGGCTAGACGCTCGCGACACATGTCTAAAGCCGCCGCGCAGATGGGATGCGTGAAATGACACCGATTGCTAAGTTTCTTCCGCCGCTCGCACTCGTTGGGGCGCTCGCCCTGGTGCCCGTGACTGCCGCCTCCATGGCCGCGCCGGACACGACGAATTACCAGGAGCTCGAGAAATTCATGAGCGTCTATGAGCGAGTGAAGGCGAATTACGTCGAGCCAGTCGACGATCATACGCTCATCAAGGGTGCGATCGACGGCATGCTGGCCGCGCTCGATCCGCATTCGAGCTACGAAGAGGGCGCCGAGTTCGATCAGCTCAAGACGACCACGGACGGTAACTATGGCGGTCTTGGTCTGACGGTCTCGCTGGAAGACGGGATCGTGAAAGTCATCGCGCCGACGGAGGACACGCCGGCGTGGCGCGCGGGCATCAAGTCGGGCGATTACATCACCCATATCAACGGCGAGTTCCTCAACGGCATCACGCTCGACCAGGCGGTCGAGAAGATGAAGGGCGACCCAGGCACGCCGGTGAAGCTCACGATCGTTCGGCCGGGGCGCAACAAGCCATTCGACGTGACGGTCGTGCGTGAGCGGATCCAGCTTCGCCCGGTGAAGTGGGAGATCAAGGATGGCGTCGGGTTATCTCAACGTGGACACCTTCTCGGGCAATGTCGGCGATGAGGTGAGGTCCGCACTCCTGTCGATCGACAAGGCCAGCGGCGGGCACCCCATAGGCTATGTCCTGGACCTACGCTCCAATCCGGGCGGTCTACTCGACCAGGCCGTGGACGTCGCCGACGATTTCCTCGACAGCGGCGAGATCGTCTCACAACGGGGCCGCGCCAAGGACGATATCGAGCGTTATTACGCCAAGCCCGGCGACATGGCGCATGGGCTTCCAGTGATCGTGCTTACTGATGCCGGGACGGCATCGGCATCGGAGATCGTTGCCGGCGCACTCCAGGATCACCACCGCGCGTTGATCATGGGGGAGACGAGCTTCGGCAAGGGCTCGGTTCAGACCGTCGTTCAGACCGGTCCGGACTCGGCGCTCCGGTTGACGACCGCACGCTACTACACGCCGTCCGGTCGCTCGGTGCAGGCTGGCGGGATCCAGCCCGATATCGTCGTCCCGCAGCTGACCGATCCTGACTACAAGGATCGAAAGTTCATCCGCGAGGCCGATCTTCGCCGACATCTCCTTGCGCAGACCCAGGTCAAGGACGAATTGCTAGAAAGCGATGACACTACCGATCCGCGCTTCACGGCCAAGGCCGATGACCTCAAGAAGCAGGGTGTTAAGGATTTCCAGCTCAATTACGCGCTGAACACGCTGAAGCGGCTTGCCGGGGCAGCGCCGGCGGCCGTTGCTGCAAGCGGCGGCTCGCCGAAGAAGTCGCGGTAAGTTCGAAAATGAGCGAAGCGACCGCCTTGCGGTCAGGGCTTTCGGAACTCGATTCAGCCTGCGGCGATGGCCCGTATCATCGCGCTCCTCCTGCCGCTCGCGCTTCTCGCAGGAGCGTTCGGCTCGCAGTATGTTGGCGGCCTTATCCCGTGCGTAGACGTGCCCGTGGCAGCGCGAGGCGCACATGGTCGCTGTGGTGATCGCCGCTTTGGCATTGACTGGATCAGCCGGATCGACGCGGTCAAGGATCCTCGTCCTCCTTGCCGCCACGGCGATCGCTCTGTCGGGAGCGATCGGCGTCTATCACGCGGGTGTTGAAGCCAAGATCTTCGAGGGCTTCACTCAATGCACGGCCCTCCCCAAAGCCGCGAGCACCGCCGACCTCCTCAAGCAGATCACACATGCCCCGCTGGTTCGCTGTGACGAGGTCCAGTTTCGCTTTCTGGGGATTTCGATGGCAGGCTGGAATGCGATCCTTTCGCTCGGCGGCGCGACGCTGATCGTTCTGCTCAATCTTAGGACGAAGCGCTCATGACGAGCTGGCGTCCCGGCGACAGGCGAGCCGATACCGCGTCGATGCTTCGCGTCGATCAGGCGGGCGAATATGGGGCGACGCGGATCTACGCTGGACAGCTTGCAGTGCTGCGCCCGAATTGCGCGGAAGCTAAGCTCATTTCGCGCATGGCGGCGCAGGAGGAGCGACACTTAAGTCGATTCAATCATCTGATGGCCGCTCGACGCGTCCGTCCAACCGTGCTCCAGCCGCTCTGGAATGTCGCCGGCTTCGCACTTGGGGCGGCGACAGCTTTGATGTCCGAAAAGGTCGCTTTGGCGTGCACTGACGCCATCGAGACCGAGATTGACCGTCATTATGGAAGCCAGCTGGAGGCGCTGGGCGAGAGCGATCCGGAACTTTCTACCGACATCGCGGCCTTTCGAGCGGACGAGCTGGAGCATCGCGGAGCGGCGCGCGAAGCGGGAGCAACGAGCGCTCCTGGTTACCCGGTGTTGATCGCGGCCATCCGTGCTGGATGCAAGATCGCCATCGCGCTTTCGAAGAGGATTTGAGGAACAACTTAGCAGGAGCGGTCGCTGTAGCCGCTGGAAGGACGTTATGAGGAAGATCACGACCCTGGTGAGCGCAGCTGCAATGGCGATTGCAGGAGGCTACTCAACCCTACCGGCACCGGCCCTTGCGCAGGCGCAGCCGAATGTCGCAGAAATCATCGTCTACGGGACCGACCCGTGCCCGCGCTCAACCGACGACCAGGTCGTCGTCTGCGCTCGTCGCCCTGAAGCGGAGCGCTACCGAATCCCGCCGACAATGCGCCCGAGTGGTACTCCGCAACAGATCGAATCGTGGGCTCGCAAGTCTCAATCGTTGACGACCGTCGGAGCAACCGGCATCAACAGTTGCTCGCCGGTAGGACCGGCGGGCTACACTGGCTGTCTGATGCAGGTCATCCAGGAAGCGAAGGGCGAGCGCAAGCAGCAGGCGGAACAACAAACGCCGCCGCAGTGAGCGCTCTTGCCGAAGGCCAGCGCGCTGTTACCAAGCGATACATGCCCGGGACCGCTGATTGAGCACCGCACAAGCGACCCCCATCGCTGAACCGCGTCGCGAAGGTGAGTTTTTCGGCCATCCGAAAGGCCTCGTCTACCTCGCGTTCACCGAAATGTGGGAGCGCTTCTCTTATTACGGGATGACGGCGCTTCTTGCGCTTTACATGACAAAGCAGCTGCTAATGCCGGGGCATGCGGAGCATGTCGTCGGTCTCGCGGCGCTACGGCATGTCTTCGAGCTGCGCGGGCCGATGTCCGACGTCGCCTTCGCATCGCTGATCTACGGATGGTACAGCGGTCTCGTCTATTTCACGCCGGTGCTCGGGGGTCTGATCGCTGACCGCTTGCTCGGCACCCGCGCCACCGTAGTTCTGGGGGCGCTCCTGATGAGCGCCGGCCATCTTGCGATGTCCTTCGACCAGAGCTTCCTCATTGCCTTGCTGGTGCTGATCATTGGATCGGGGTGTCTAAGGGCAACATCTCGGCTCAGGTCGGGCAGCTCTACCCTCCTCACGAAGAACTCGGCGGACGGGCGGGTTCACGATTTTTTCCGCGGCCATCAATATTGGCGCCGTCCTCGGCCCGCTTGGATGCGGCACGGTCGCTGTAATTTACGGTTGGCATGCGGGATTTGGTCTGGCTGCAGCGCTGATGATCCTTGCGTTGGTCATCTACCTTTCGGGCGGTCGCCATCTGCCCGGCAAGGCTGCATTGACTAGCGAGACGGGGCAGGAGCTTCCGACGCTCAGCAACGACGAGCGCCGCCGCGTCGCCTATCTAATCCTCATCATCGCGCTGACGGTGTTCCCGTGCATTGCCTATCCAATGATCTGGAACATCGGAATCCTGTTTATCGACGGGCACGTCAGCCTTGCGACTTCCTTTGGCGGGGTCCCGGCGTCGTGGTTCAACTCGATCGACGCTTTCGCGAGCATCGTCGTGGTTCCGCCGCTGGTTGCCTTGTGGGCTTGGCAGGCTCGTCGCGGGCGGGAGCCGAGCGACGTCGCCAAGATCGGGATCGGGTGCGCTCTGACTGGCGCCTCCGCACTCTTCATTGTGGTCGGTTGCCTGCTCGCCGGGCCCGACGGGAAGGTCGGCGTGATCTGGCCGATCCTTTGCTTCATCGGCATGGGCTTCGCCTTCATTTGGTATTGGCCGGTGCTGCTCGCGCTCATCTCGCTTTCAGCGCCGCAGAAGGTCAACTCGACCTTGATGGGAGCTTCCTTCCTGGCGCTGTTTGTCGGAAGCGTAATCATGGGCTGGGTCGGCAGCTTCTACGATGGAATGACCCCGGCCGCTTTCTGGACGGTCGATGCCGCGATCGGATTTGGAGGCGCGATGCTCGTTGCTCTGCTCGCGCCGATGCTCAAGCGGGCATTGGAACCGGAACGGGGCGAATGACTGAGGAGCTCGAACGATGACGGTTGCTGAAGCAACGCCGGACTACGAAGTCGGCACAAATGACGATCGCGCATTCCTCGGTCATCCCAAGGGGCTTGGCTATCTGGGCTTCGCCGAAGCCTGTGAGCGTTTCTCTTATTACTCCATGCAGACGCTGCTCGTGCTCTACATGGTCAATTACCTGCTCATCGACGGGCGGATGGACAAGGTCATCGGCCTTCGCTGGCTGCAGGCGCACGTCTATCACGGAATCTCGGGTCAGCCGCTCGCCTCGGCGATCTTCGGGACCTACACCGCGCTCGTTTACGGAACGCCGATCCTTGGCGGAATCATCGCTGACAAATGGCTCGGTCGAAACACGACCCTGATCATCGGCGGAATATTGATGGCAATCGGCCATTTTCTGATGGCGATCGAACCTGCATTCGTCTTCGCGCTGGTGGCATTGTTGCTCGGCATCGGCGCATTCAAAGGCAATATCGCTACGCAGGTGGGAGCGCTTTATGGCCCAAACGACCTTCGCAGGGCGATGGCCTTCCAGATTTTCTACATTTTTATCAACGTCAGCGTGATCGTCGCGCCCTTGGTCTCCGGCACGCTGGGCCAGAAGGTCGGATGGCATTACGGTTTCGGCTGCGCTGGAGTGGTGATGGTTATCGGCCTCGTCATTTACCTCTACGGCCGCAAATATCTGCCCGCCGAAGACCTCGCGTCGCCGAGCGCGGACGCTGAATTGCGCGAGCCGCTGTCGCGCGATGATTGGATGTGTGTCCTCTACCTCGTGATCCTCATCCCGGTGATGGCCATTGCGCTGCTCACCAACCAGGAGATCTTCAACGCTTATCTCGTCTGGGGGGACCAGCAGTTCGACCTTCGCCTGCTCAACAATACGAGCAGCTGGCTGATCACGGTCGACGCAACGGTCAGTTTCACGATGCTTGTCGCCGTCGCGGCCTTCTGGAAATGGTGGGGCTCGAAGCGGCGCGAGCCAGACGAGATCAGCAAGATGATCATCGGTAGCGCCTTCACTGTTGTCGGCGGACTTTGCCTGTACATGGCCGCGCTGACACAGCCCGCGGGCGGCAAGATCAGCCTGTTCTGGCCGATGATGTTCGAGATCACCAACAGCATCGGCTTCGCCCACACCCTGCCGATCAGCCTTGCGCTCTTCTCGAAGATTTCACCTAAGCAGATCACCGCAACCGTAATCGGCCTCTATTACCTGTCCTTCTTCATCGCGAACGCAGTCGTCGGCTGGGTCGGTGGCCTCTATTCGAGCTTGCCGACCACGACCTTCTGGCTGATCCACGTCGCGAGCGCCATTTTTGGCCTCGTCGCCTTCTTCGTGTTCAAGCTCGCCGTCGGCCATCGCATGAATAGAACGCCCGAGGACCAGGCCAACGCGCTCAGCTGACGAGCGTTACTGGACGATCGGAAGGTAGACCGCGCTCGGATTGCTTGCGCCGTAGAATATGCTCTGCCGCGCTGTCCGATAGTCGCCGGCCTTAGCGTAGAAGATGTTCGGCACGTAGGTCTGCGGGTTGCGGTCGTAGAGCGGAAACAGGCTGGACTGAACCTGCACCATGATCCGGTGGCCGGGCAGGATCACGTGATCGATATTTGGAAGGTTCCACTTGTACTCGGTGACCTTGCCGGGAGTGAGTGCGTGCGGCTTTGCGAAGCTGTCGACGTATCGGCCGCGGAAGATCTCGATCCCGATCGGAAGCTCGAAGCCGGAAAAGTCCCGCTTCGAGCCCTGCGAGACGCCTTCCGGATTCTCCTCGGGATAGACGTCGATCAGCTTCACGACCCAATCGCTGTCAGTGCCGCTTGTTGCTGCGAAAAGGTCCACCTGTGGCGCGCCCATGATGTGAACCGGCGCCGTCACGGCGGGACTGGTGTAGGTGAGAACATCCGGGCGACCATCGACGAACCGCTGATCGTGGACCAGCCAGCCATGCCACTGGTCGGCGTCATTCATCGCGATTGGTCGTGGTAGGAACGGTACCGGTTTCGCGGGATCGGAGACATAATCGTCATGACCGCTCGCGCCCGGCCGCTCGAAACTGGCTCCGTTCGAAGCCGACAGGTATATCGGCATCGGCGTTCCCATCGGCCAGCGTGGGCTCGCCTCCCATTTATTGATGCCGCTCGCATAGCTGTAGACCGCCGGCGTGCGCGGGTCCGGAGCGCCTTTGAGATAATGGTCGAGGAAGGGCTTCAATTCTTCCTGGCGCCACTGAAGCGCCGTGTCGCCAGCGAAGGTCAGCTCGCCGAGCTCGTAGCCGTAGTGGTTCGCTCCGGAATGTCGCCACGGACCGATCACAAGGTGAAGTAGGTCAGTGCCCTCATATTTGTTCTTCAGCGCCTTGTAGACCGCAGGCGCTCCATAGCTGTCCTCCTGGTCCCATTCGCCAACTTCGAGCATCGTCGGCACCGTAAGCGGGCGCTCGGCCATCCACTTGTCGACGGCCTGGCCAGACCAGAAGTCGGTGTAAGCGGGATTCTGGAACAGCTTCTGTACGAACGGGATATTTTCGATCTGATATTTGCGCGCGTAATCATCCATCGACCCAGCTTCGAGGTAGCGCGTATAATCGTCGCCGACGCCGACCGGCAGGGCGGCGCCCGCGTCCGCCTTTCCGGTGCTCTGTCCAAGCGCGAAGTCGAGGCTACCGACGCGGAACGCGCCGTTGTGGAACCAGTCGTCGCCGCGCCATCCGTCGACCATCGGGCTTTGCGGGACTGCCGCCTTCAGCGCGGGATGCGGATTGATCTCCGAGGCGAGCGTGAGGAAGCCGAGGTAAGAGGATCCGATCGTCCCGACGCGGCCGTTCGATTCTGGAACGTTCTTCACCAGCCAGTCAATTGCGTCGTAGGCGTCCGTGCTCTCGTCGATTTCGGTGTGATTCAGCGGGCCGACGATCGGCCGGTTCATCACGAACGTTCCTTCGGAATGGTGAAGGCCGCGGATATCCTGCTGGACGATGATGTAACCGTCGTCGACGAATTCCTTGTACATGATCGGCAAGACATCAACGACGGATTTGCTCGCGGTCCGCGCTGTGCTTCCTTTGCGTCATAGGGCGTTCGCGACAGCAGGATCGGCGCGTTGGCCGTTCCCTTTTTCATGTAAATGACGGTGTAGAGCTTGGTCCCATCGCGCATCGGAACTCGCTGATAATGGCTTCGACAAATCCCGTAGTCAACAAACACCCGAATCGCGGTCGTTTTTGCGTTTTCCGCACTAACCCACTGCTGCAAGCGATCCATACTTCTGATGATGTTAAACCATGCTCCAGCAGCAGGATGGTGATGGGCTCAGGTCGTGCTGCGATTTTCAGCAACTTTTAGGTGCCTGATTGCTGTTGTACCCATTCGCGGTGTTCAGCTCGGTATTAAATTCAGGGGCAAGTCTTCTGTTTCCGGCTTGAGTTCTACCGTTGGGTATTCTGCAAGACAATACGAGACTTAATGAGTAATGATAACA